>KZ836132.1 GCA_003265685.1 Piscinibacter caeni
TGTCGGCCACCGACAGCGTCGGGGCCGTGCTGGACGTGTCGCTGGCACCGATCACCGCGACGGCCGTGCCGTCGGTGATGGTGGCATTCAGCGCGTTGCTCAGCGTCAGTCGGAACTGCTCGCGTCCTTCGGCTGCGCCGTCGTCGACCAGGGCGACGGTGACGGTCTTGACCGTCTCGCCGGCGCCGAAGACGAGTTTGCCGCTGAGCGGGTCGGCGCTGGCGTTGTAGTCGGCCCCGGCGGCGGCGCTGCCGCCGCCGACCGCGTAGTCCACCGTCACGGTCGAGCTGCTGGCGGTGCCTCGCACGCCGCCCAGCAGCACCACGAAGGTNCTGACAATGCCTGTCACGTTGAGGCGGAAGTGCTCCAGCCCTTCGACAGCCTGCGACTGCGACAGGTTGATCCGGACCGTCTTCACGGTCTCACCAGCCGCGAACTGCAGGCTTGTCGACGTTATGCCGGCGAAGTCGAAGCCGTTTGAATCGTTCTTGCCGTCGGCCGTGATGCCGGCGGTCTGGTAGTTCAGCGTGATCGCCCCGGCGCTTGGTTCGGTCAGACGGATGACCACGTCGACGAACCCGTCACCCTCACCCACAACGATGTCTTCGACGATGACCGTTGCAGCCATGGGCTCCCTCCTGACATCGGGATTCTGTTCGCGCGATCGTAGGTTTGGTGGTAGCCGTGTCAAGGCGCGAAAACGCGCCCCGGCACTCCGAGGGGCACCACCAACAGATGCGCCGGCCTCGTCCGCAGGGCAAGGTTGAGGCCTCCCAGCGCGCCTGCACGTCCGGATTGCGCGCCGCGCTCGCACGGTGCCATGCTCGGCCGTGCCGGGCAGGATTCCCTCGCCCTAGACGCAGGCCCGGCTGGAATGCGAAACGGCGCCCGACGAGGCGCCGTTTGGCTCAGCAGGGTCACCGAGGATTGCGGACGATTCGCGTCATCCGACGCTCATCGCCCTCCGGCAATCAACCCATCTGCTCGATCATCACTTCCCAATCAGTCGCCGAACCAATGTTGGCGCGGGTTCACGAAAACGGACCCTTCACGGTGGCCCCGTCTGTGGCTCCGCCAGCGGCCCTACGGGATGGGCCACAGCTCAACCGCCTTGGCGGCCAGCGACGCGGACCGCTGGTCGACGTTCTTGAACTTGAAGTGTGGCATCGACGCCAGCTCCTTGGTCAGCAGGATGCCGGAGTCCTTGTAGGCCTGCTTCTTCATCCCGAACGGGTTGTTCGACGCACTGATGTTCAGGGCGCCCGCGAAGAGAGTCAGATTGCCGATGCGGGCGACGTACTTCGGATGCTGTGACTCCGCCTTGTCGCCGAGGTAGCTCACCCAGTCGCCGAACTCCTCCTTCGCCTTCTTCGTCTTGATCTTCTGCGGGATGATGTGCTCGACGTGTACGTCGGCCGCGCCGAGCACTTGCAGTTCGTCGTGCGCCCCGTGGCGGTCCGCTTCGATCCGCTCCAGGCAGTACCTGGCCCGCTCGATCAGGTTCGACGGGAAGCTCGTACCGGCGAACTCCTCGCGGAACTTGTCGTCCGAGGGACACAGCGCACGGTAGGCCTCGCGCGTTGCGTCGATCGGTGCCACCGGGTCGATCACGGACAGCCGGGCGAACAGGGCCTCGGTTTCGTTGGCCCGCTCGCGGCAGACGTGCCGTCGCAGAACGAAGTTCTCGGTCAGCTTGAGCACCGTGCGGAAAAGCTTGTCCGGACAGCCACCGACGCGCAGGTGCATCAGGAACCCGTAGGTCTGCACGGCCTTGATCATCCGCAGGTTGCGAAGGTGGCGATCGATCCGAGCATCACCCGTCTTCACCAGCACCAGCTCTCCGTAGACCTTGGCACAGCGTACGAGCCTGGCCAGGAAGTCGACGAAGCTCACTAGTTGCGCCGGCGCCGATTCCGACACGGCCGCCGCACCGTCCGCCGCAGACTCCTCACCCTCCTCGTCGTCTGGCTCGGCGGGATCGGCATAGAGGTGGCGCTCCGGCAGGGCCGCTGCCTCGGCCACCTGGCTCATGAAGACGTTCTTGAACTTGGCGACGACCTCGGATGCCGTGATCCGGGTGCCGACCAGCGCCATCAGGTAATAGCGGAAGAACGCGTCCGGGTTCGTGCCGTCCAGGTGAACGATCAGGGCCGCCCAGCTGTTGCGCGCCTCCTGCAGCGCATCCGCGCCGAAGCGCGCCGCATTGCCCAGCAGGAAGTTCTTGATGATGTCCGTCGGGCTGAGCTTCAGCCCGCGGTTGTTGATTGTCTCGAACAGCTTGAACGCGTCCTTCGCCTCGCTGACATCGAGGCGAATCACCACGGCCTGGTTCTTCAGGCGATAGAGGAACGCCCCAAGTTCCTCAAGGCCGCGCTCCGCGATCCAGCCGCGAACGATGGTGAAGGCACCCTCCAGTTGTTGGTTCTGGAACGGCTGCTCCTGGTTGCCCTGCACCAGCCAGTCGAACTCGGCCGAGTCGATCGAGTCGAGCGCCACTTTCCGGAGCGCCTTGCCACCGAGGGGTTTGGCGCTGAGCAACCGAGCGACTTCGGCGGCTTCGTCGGCTTCGCCATCGCGCTCCAGGCGCTGGCGGATGCACTCCAGGATGATCGTCACCGTGGTCAGTCGCTGCTGGCCGTCGACCAGCTCCAGCCGGTTCAAACCAGCCGTGTGATGCCCAGCCAGGCAGACGATGCTGCCCAGCAGGTGGGTGTCGCCTTCGTCGATGAGCAGGATGTCGTCGATCAGCTCCCACACCTGCCGCTCGTGCCACGAGTAGCGGCGCTGGTAGGTCGGGATGACGTACTGCTCGTTTGTCGATCCGAAGAGCTGGGTGATGGTCAGCGAGGTCGGCGTGATGATCATGCAGTGGCCTCGGTATGAAAGACTCGCTCCAGGGTGGCTGGCAGCAGCGCGGCGTTGGCTTCGCGGATGGCGGCGTGCTTGGCCTTTAGCGCGGTCACTTCGCCTTGCAGGCGGCCAAACATCTCTTGCGCAGTGAGCTCAGGCACTGGGACCTTGATCTTGCAGAGATTGCCAAGGCTCAGAGTGCGATTGCGGTCCGCCGTGCCAGGCGATGCGAACCCCACTTGCTCCAACCCTTCGTCGCTCAACAGGTAGTAGGCGAGGAAGCCAGCGGTAGCCTGGTTCGGATCGGGAATGCAGGTGATGTATCGGTGGGAGGCGATGCAGCCGTCGTGTTCGTCACCAGCCACGGCAATGGCACCTTCCCAGGCCTTGATGTTGCTGAGCACCAAGTCGCCCGACTTGACCCACACGGGCTTCTGCCACGTCGCCTCGGCACCATCAAAATCAGGCTTCACGAAGAGGCCCTTGCCGAAAGAGCGCGCTCCGACTTCCCTATATCGCTTGGAGACGTCGATCTCGACAGGCCGGCGAACGGTAGGCGCAACCTCAGCTATCGAGTATCGCGGCGCATCGGCGATCAGGTCGCGGAAGCGCAGCGCCAGCAAGTGATCGGCATCGCGCTCGGCGGCGTCCAGGTGCTCCTCGACTTCCCGCGTCTTCTTGGCCAGCGCGTCGAGTCGGGCGACGAGAACTTGCTGCTCGGCGAGCGGAGGCAGCGGGATCTCCTGACCAAGAAAGCGCTCTTCGCTGATGCGCACTCGGTTGGTTGAGCCCTCGCTCGCCGCCTTGCACAGCTCGACAAACTTTGCTGACCGCGCGAGCCAGCCCAGAAATCCAATCTCGCATCGCGACGAGTCTCGAACCTCGAACGACGGAAAGTCGTTGCTGACGATCGCACCATCCAGTTCGCTGGGAACCAACCCTATCGCTCCGTTCCTTGCGTCGATCTTCGACAGGATCAACTGGCCAGCCCGTACGACGTTCCGAACAGACACAACTTCGCCGCCCCGGACCTTGCCACGACTCACCACACCGCGCCCCCAGAGCTTGATGGTGACCTCGTGGTACTCGCGGTCCGGATCGATGTGTGCCGGTTCGCTTCGGCGATGTAGCACTTCACCAAGTGCGACTGCAGGCCACGTTGTCACGCAACGACCTCCCCGCCGGCACCGACTTGCACCACCAGTTCCTCAATCTCACCCAACAGGCGCATGACTTCGGCCTCGTGGCCCCGCATCGAGGCGATCAGCTTCTTCGGTTCGGCGTGCTCCAGCCCCGCCTTCGCGTTGGGGTTCTTGATGTCCAGGTTGTAGATCGGCCAGTACAGTTCGTCGCCTTCAGCCTGCGCAGCCTTGGCGGCTTGCTCATGACGCTGCTGCTGCGCCTTCAACTCGCGAAGCCGCTCCTGATGCGCCGACTTCTCCCCGTTGGCCGCAGCGCTGATGACCTGCTCCAGCTCCCGCAGTGGCTTGCCTAGGGCGAGCGCCGCCGCGCGCTCGGCCTCGGCCTTCTGCCAGTGCGGCGTGGCGGCCTCGACAGCGGCACCCCGCCTAGCCGCGAAGTCCATCGACCAGGCCTGCGGGCTGGGCTGTCGATCGTTCCACCAAGCCAGCGCACCGCCGAACTCTTCGAACTGCAGCGGCGCGGTCTTGCTGTACTTCTTGCGTCCCTCGGGCAGCGGCAGCTCGTAGAACCAAATCGTGTCGGTCGGCCCGCCGCGCTCGAAGAACAGAAGATTTGCCGGAATGTCGGTGTATGGCGCGAACACGCCCTGCGGCAGGCGCACAACGGTGTGCAAGCGGAACTCCTTCAGCAGTTCCTCCTTGATGACGGCGCTGACGCCGTCACCGAACAGCGTGCCGTTGGGCACCACCACGGCCGCCCTGCCGCCGCGTACGGCGGCCTTGCCGCCTGGCACCAGGGCGCCGGCCACGCGCAGCTTGCGCATGATGTACTGCAGGAACAGCAGCGCTGTCTCGGCCGTCTGCATGTTGGGCGGGAAGTTGCCCTTGATCCCCGCCTCCTCCTCACCGCCGAATGGCGGGTTGGTGAGGATCAGGTCCACGCGCTCCGCGTGGCCGATCTCGTTGAGGCGGCGGTCCAGCGTGTTGCCATAGGCGATCTGCGGTGCTTCCAGCCCGTGCAGCAGCAGGTTCATCTGCGCCAGCATGTAGGGCAAGGGCTTGGCCTCCTGGCCGAACAGCGTCTCTCGCTGAAGCATCCGGCGCTGGTCCGTTGTCTTCACCTTCGGCGCGATGTGGTCGTAGGCCTCGACCAGGAAGCCGCCGGTGCCGCAGGCCGGATCGAGTACGGTCTCGCCCAGCCCCGGGTCCATCACCTGCACCATGAAGCGGACCACGGGGCGCGGCGTGTAGAACTCGCCCGCATCGCCGGCCGCGTCACGCATCTCGCGAAGCATCGACTCGTAGAGGTGCGACAGCGTATGCATCTCTTCGCTGGCGCTGAAGTGGATGCCGTTGATCTTGTTCAGAATGTCGCGCAGCAGGTAGCCGCTGACCATGCGGTTCTGGATGCCCTTGAAGACGTTGGCCACGACCTCACGTTGGCTGCCCTTCTCGCCCACGCCACCCAGGCCGCGCAGGTAGGCGAACAGACCCTTGCCCTTGCTGCCATCGGCGCGCACCGCCGAGTCCTGGCCGATGAAGGCCAGCAGTTCGTCGCCGGTGATGCCGTCTTCGCGCGCCGCCCAGTCGCGCCAACGGTACGGCGCTTCAATGATGGGTTGATACGGCTTGCCGTCGAGATCGGCTTCTTCCTCGTGGCGCGTCTCAAGGTCGTCGAGGAACTTCAGGAACATCACCCAGGTGAGCAGCGGCAGCCGATCGACATCACCGTTCAGACCCTTGTCCTTGCGGAGGATCTTGCGGGCAGTGCCGATCAACGCCGACAGGTTCTCGCGCGTGGTCAGCGCGGGCTTGGTCTTGCGGGGCGCCTTTGTCTTCTTCTCGGCGCTGGCGAGGCTCGTCTTTCGGGTGGGCATTCAGGATCTTCTTCTGGTCATTGGTAGATCGCGGTCTGCAGCCGCGACACGGCTTCCTTTAAGCCCTTCACGCCGCCAAAGTGGCGGCTGGCAATCTCGGAGGGCGAGCCGTAGCGGTCGAAGGGCTGCACCTTCATCAGGTCGGACAGCGCGCTGAACTGGATGATGCCTCGCTCGATGTACTTGTCGAGCAGCAGCGACAGCACTTCGCGGGCCGTGTCGCCGTACTGGGCGAACAGGTCCTGCGTGGCCTTGCGGGCGCGCTCGGCGCGCTGGCGGCGAGTGAGCAGCGGCGCATTCCAGGCCAGGTGGCACAGCAGGTCGAAGGGATCGGCGTCGGGCTGGTCGCTGCTGGCCGCCAACTCGTCGAAGCTGATGCCACGCTCGGTCAGCTCGCGCAGCACGTCGGCCCTGGCTTCGGGGTCGGCCCAGGCGGTTTGCAGTGCGTCGCGCGTGGGGTACATGGACCGCACCGCGCGGCCCGAGTACTCGGTGTAGCGCACGACCTGGAGTTTCTTGCCTTCGGTGTCGAGGTCGTAGACGAGGTGGCCGATGATCTCGACCTCGCCACCGTCGACATAGAACTTGCGAGGCTCCGCGGGCGGGTCGGTCAGGATCTCCGCGGTACCGGGCTCAGCTTGTTCCAGCTGGGCGTTGTAGTCGGCTTCGGGCTCAGCCACGCCCGGCACATCGACGAGAGTCGACTCGATGACCTCGCCGGCCTCGTCGACCGTCACCTCTTCCAGGCGGGCCGGCTCGCCGTCGAAGTCCGGGTCGGCGAAGTGCCGCGTCGCCGTGCCGGTGAAGTCGATGATGTTGAAGTACTCCTTGCCGTAGTCGACTTTCAGCCGCGTGCCACGGCCGACGATCTGCTTGAACTCTGGCTTCGAGCCGACCACGCGGGCCAGCACGACGTTCTTCACCATCTCGGCATCCACGCCCGTCGTCAGCAGCTGCGATGTCGTCAGGATCACGGGCGCTGGCTTGTCAACGTCCTGGAAGTGCGCCAGGTGGGTGAGGCCTATGGCGCCTTCGTCGGCAGTGACGCGGCACACGTAGTCGGGGTACTTCTGGACCAGGTCGCTGTTCAGGTTGACCAGCTCCTGCCGCATCTCGGCGGCGTGCTCCTGGTCCACGCAGAAGACGATGGTCTTGGCAAAGCGGTCGGTGCCCTTGAGAAAGTCCGTGAGGTGCCGGGCCATGGCTCGCGTTCTGGCGCGCAGGGCGACGACGCGCTCGAAGTCCTTGGTCTGGTATTCGTCGTCGGGCACCTCGCGGCCGTAGCGGTCGAGCTCGTCCTTGCTGGGGCGCCAGCCCGCGGCATCCACCGTCGTAATTACACGGTGCACGCGGTACGGGGCCAGAAAGCCGTCCTCGATGCCCTGGCGTAGGCTGTAGGTGTAGACCGGATTGCCGAAGTATTCGTAGGAGTCGCGCGACTCTTCGCGCAGCGGCGTGGCCGTCATGCCGAACTTGACGGCCGGCTCGAAGTAGTCGAGCACCGCGCGCCAGCTGCTCTCGTCGCGGCTGGAGCCGCGGTGGCACTCGTCGATGACGATCAGGTCGAAGAAGTCGGGACGGTACTTGCGGAAGACATCCTCGGTGCTGGTCGACAGCGCCTGGTAGATGCCGAAGTACATGTCGCGGCTCTGGCTGACGTCGCCGCCGGCGATCTTGTGCCGCGCGTCGCCGAATGGCGCGAACATCTTGGCCATCGGATCATCGACCAGGATGTTGCGGTCGGCCAGGAACAGGATCTTGGGGCGGCGGTGCTCGCCGGTGCGGTTCCAGCGGCTGTTCCAGAGCTTCCAGCAGACCTGGAACGCGACACACGTCTTGCCGGTGCCCGTGGCCAGCGTGGCGAGCACGCGGCGCTGGCCGAGCAGGATGGCTTCGATGACGCGTTGGATCGCGATCTGCTGGTAGTAGCGCGGCACCTTGCCCGACACGAGGTTGAACGGCTCGATCAGATGGGCCGTGGCCGGCTCGGGCAGGCGCGTCGCCGCGGTGAGCCGCTGCCACAGCTCGCTCGGTGAAGCGTAGCGATCGACCTCGCGCTCGGTGCCGGCCGTGTAGTCGATCTCGATGATGCGGTGGCCGTTGGTCGCGTAGGCGAACTTCAACCCGAGCATCTCTGCGTACTCGCGCGCCTGCTGCACCCCCGTCTCGGCAGGCAGGCCGACTTCCTTGGCTTCGACCACGGCCAACGGGAAGTCGCGCCGGTAGTACAGCAGGTAGTCGGCGCGGCGCTGCTTGCCGCGCCGCACCTTGCCGCCGGCGACGATGATCCGGCCGTTGGTGAAGCTGTGCTGCTCGCCGATGACGGACTCGGCCGCGCCCCAACCGGCCTCGACCAGCTTGGGCGTCACGAACTCGCGGGAGGTGTCGGCTTCAGTCATGGCGGTCGCACATTCTCGTCAGCGCTCCTGGTGACCTGTAGGGCCGGCCCACAGCCGGGAAAACTGGAACGACAGCTCTCGGTGGTGCCGGATCGACAGCAGGTGCACCAGGTGGCCCGGAGTCGCCACGGTGTACAGAATGAGGTAGTCACCGTGCAGGTACTCGCGCAGGCGGTCGGCTGCGCCGGCCGGCAATGCGGCCAGCTGCGCGAGGGCTTCGGCGGACTGCGGCGGCTGGTCGAGATAGCGCCGGCCGATGCGGGGGAAGCGCCGCAGGTTGGGGATGACGGTCGCGCGCAGCTCAGCAAGCAGCCGGTCGTAGGCGGCCCCAGCGTCCGCCTCGGTCAGGAAGGACTCGATCGCCTCCAGCCGCTCCAGGAAGCTGGCCGTCAGTTCGACACGGACGACGGGCTCAGCCACGTTTGCGTGCGGCCCCGCTGGTCTTCACCTTGCCCTTCGCGCCAGCCGTCGATGCGCCGGCCCGCTTCGCCTGCAGCGCGGCGATGGCGGCATCGGCATCCTGAGTCCGGCCCGCTGCGATGTCCGCGAGGCCGCGGCGCGCGTCGTCGATCAGCAGCAGGTGGATGCGTTCGCGCTCCAGGCGGTGGTAGTAGTCCAGGCGCTCGGCGTCGATGAGCGCAACATAGCTCTCGCCGTTCTTCGTGATTATCTTCTCGGCACCAGCCTTGACCTGCTCGGCCAGGTCGGACAGCGTGGCGCGCGCCTGGGTGAACGGCACCACATCGCTCGCAGAGATACCCATGGTCGACCCACTCGGAAGTTGCAGAATTCTGCGCAGTCTACGCGCATCCGAACCCCGTGGGAACGCCGGCGCGCGGGGGCGGGTCCAGGGCGGGCAAGGCCCGGCGAAGCGGAACCTGGACGCGGCCAGGCGCGCCCTACGCTCAGGCTCGCGGGCAGGCGGCTGTTCCAGCGGCCTGCCCTCGAGCCCGTCCGGCGGCGAGGACGTGATTGCCTTTGTCCCGGTCAGCGGCTCATGTCCGGGCCACGGCTGCGCTCTGGCGGCACCCGTTGGGCGGTCCGAGCGCGGTCCATGCCCATGCCGGGCAATTCCGTCTGCCGTTGCGCGACGCGCATGCGCTGCACGGCCTGAGCGACCTCCGTCTGCATCACGAAGGCGACGATGCTCTTGCTGAGCTTGCGGTCGGCCGGGTCCGGCGACGCCGCCAACGCCTTGGTGATCTCGGCCCAGGCCTTGAGCGCGCCCGAGCGCGTGGCCCGGGCTGCCGGTCCGGTCTTGTGCTCGCCCCGCTTCTTGCCAATTCGCGCGGCGGCGCCGGGCTGGCGCTCCCAGCCACGCAGGCTTCGCCGGGTGACGCCTCTCGTGGCCTGAGACGAGGCCTCGGCCTCGATGCCCCAGTCGCGCAGCTTCTCGGCGAAGGTCTCGCGCCAGCGGTGCAGGACTTCCTTGCGAGGATTCAGGCGCTTGCCGTCGCGCCCCTCCGCGCGCACGCTGATGTGCACGTGCGGGTTGGCCTGGTGCGTGTGCAGCACCATGACGTAGCGATGGTTCGCCAGTTCGGCCTTGGCGAACTCGCGCGCCGCCTGGCGCACCACGCGAGCATCGGTGCCGGTCGGCATCGACAGCATGATGTTGAACGCCTCACGGCGTTCGCTGACCTCGGGGATGCGTGTGCCGCCGAGCCGCCATTGATCGACGATCGCACGCAGGGCCTCGTTGCCCTCGCGCACCGCGCCGCGGTCATCTTCGATCTGCAGCCGCCCTGCCTTGGAGATATACCGAAGGTGCGCCGCGATGGCACCCATGCCGCGCCCGCCGCCGGTGACCTTGACCATCACCTGTGGCGCGCGGCGCTCAACCGTCGCGCGGATGCGCTGCCGCAAGACCTGAGCACGCTGACCGATCGCGGCGTCGCCCAGCACCGGCGTACGCGACGCCTTCATGCGGTTCGACGGGTAGAAGAGCCGGTCGCCCCATTGCACGAGCAGGCCATCGATGGTGCTGGGCATGGCAGCTCTCCTTTGCTCACAGGCGGTCGATCAGCGTCGAGGCCCGATCGAGGTGGCGGCGAATTTCGGCGTCGGCGGTTTCGAGTCGGTCGCGGTACGGCCTGGCCTGCTCCACCTTTACCTGGCGCAGCAGGGTGACGAGCGCGACGAGATCGGTGGACAGCGCGGCCATGCGGTCGTTGGACGCGAGCAGGGCCGCTCGATCGGCCCGGCGCTCGGCAACAGGTTGCGGCAGGGGGGTGTTTGCCACGAGCCGCCCGACGTAGTCGCCGTAGGAGAGGCCGAGCGCGCCGGCGTTCAGCATCAGGGCGTCGGCGTGGGCTCGGGTGAGTCGCAGCGTGAGCTTGGCGGTCTCTCGGGCTGGGACCGGGTCCGGGTCCGGGGTCTGACCGTCAGACCCCCTCTCCGTAAGCACCACCGCAGCCGTCGCTCGGAGGTCGAGGCTCATCACCAAGGCACGGCGGACGAGCTGCGCGATGCCCATGCCACGAACAGCTGCAGCAGCGCGGACAGCATCGCCGATGCCGCGCAGGTCGACCGTCACGCGGTCACGCGAGGCGCCCGGCATACCAAACCTCGCGCCCGATGCCGCATGGCATCCATTCACTGGCGGCCCGCCTATCCTGCCATCTGTCTTTTCTCATCCTCTCTACTCCACTCCCCATGGATTCAGCGTTCGGTCTGCGAAGGGGTCTGACGGTCAGACCCCTGCAGCCAGCGCGTGGCGATGCCTTCAACCCGTCCCCTCAGGGCGATCAATGCGGGCGCCGCAGTCGGGCTCGAATCGGGCAGCTTGACGCGGCTGAGCGCGCGCTCCAGCCGATCGCAGGCAGCAATCGCTTGGGCGATCAACTTGTCCGGTGGCGACACGGCGGGCTCGTTCGGCACGGGTTCGTCGGCCGTGGAACGGATAGCGGACACCGATGCGCGCGTGATGTCTGCCTCCCCGGCCAGCAGAGCTTGAACCTGGTCGGGTCGGTCGGCGTGCAGCTTGCTGAGTTCGTGCAGCGTACGGGGCGACGTGCACCGGCCAGACTTCAGCGCATCGTCGAGCACCGGCGGAAGGTCCAGCAGCGACAGGTGGTGCGCCACCGCCGTCAGATTCATGCCGAGCTGCCTGGCGATGGCCGCGTTCGAGTCACCGGCATCCACCTGCGCGCGGATGAACCGGGCCACTTCGAGCGGGGTTAGCCCGTGGCGCTTCTGGTTCTCGGCGACCTGAGCATAGCGATCTGCGGGCAGGTCTCGGACGACGACCGGAACCTCATGCAGCCCTGCACAGATCGCTGCGCGCAGCCGCTTGGCGCCGAAGTGAACCTGGTGCCGACCATCCCTGTCGGCAGGATGCACGACGAGCGGCTGCAGGATGCCGCGCCGTTGGATGTCCTCGCCAAGTTCGGAAATCGCCGCCGCGGGGAACTCAGTGCGCGGGTTGTGCGCGTCCTCGTAGAGCATCGACACGGCCAAGAGCAACGGCCTTCCGTCGCCGCCGCTGGGCATGGCTGCAGCAGTTGACTTTGCCGCTGCGCTCTGGCTCGATACCTCAGCATGCGGCGCAGGCGCTACCGGTTGATGGGACGCTGCTGCTCCCGGCTCGGCGTCGAGCAGGTCTAGCTGAACCTCTTTGGACTTGTTCCACGGCAGACGCATGAACGCATCGTGCCGCTGCCTTCCAAGTCGAGGAAGTACCCGTCATGCGTTGCGCTGCTGCGCGTAGTCGTCCCGAATGGATTCAGATGCGCCCTAGATGTCCCAGAGCGTCCAGCCATCGTCACGGATGGTTTCAACTTTCTCCGACAGTGTGCGCTGCTTGATCAAACCGCGGATTGAACCGCGCACCCATGGGCGGCAGTACGACCTATTGCTTGACCCCAAGGTGCTCGATAGGCACTTAAACACTTGCCACAAGCTGCGCCAAGATGCTGTCGCCCTGCTTAAGTGACTGGTATGCCAGTTGGCGCGGCGCCGTCGTATGCGTAAGAGCCGATGCGACCGAATAAGCGCTGCCGACGAACACCGAAAACTGATCAGCCTGCGCAATTAGCATCTCGATATCGCTTGGCAGAGATTTCGTTGCCGCGGAGTGAGGCCCGGTGACAATGAACTTCACCCTTTGTCGTCTCGTCGGTCGATCTACGCCCTTTTCGAGCGTGAATCCTGGCGCGCTCATCACCGCAGCATCGGGCGCGAGAGCATGAAGAACAAGCGTAACCGTGTCTCGCATCTCGCTTACTGCGCCCGAATAATTCGGGTGCTCTGACTCAAGAATGCTCCATGCCGAAGCGTACTTAATTGCCAACTCAACATCGATCTGAGCAAGGGCATCATACAAGCGGGGGTCGTGCCCAACAGTAGATTGCACCACTCCATACGTCCGCTGCCACTGCTCGAACATCGCCCCAGCGGGCTGCGCTGAAAGTCCGTCATCTGCAGAGACTACGACCCCAACATGCTGCAGCACCTCAAGTGATTCATTTGCAACTCGCGCCCCAAACTGCAGGACCAGTTCTTGCAATGAAGCACCACCAGCTCCGGCGCTGACGAGAGCCAGATAGACCTTCTGCGATTCCGGAGTGCAGTACTTGTACCACCAGTCGCTGAACTGCCAGCCACGAGTCGCGATGAATGACGCGGCTGCGTCATGCACCGCCTGCTCTGGCGGTGTCTCTTTTGCCCGCCCGCATGCGGCCTGCATCAGATACTGCACTAACATCGGTTGCCCCCCGGACAGGTTGAACACCTGCCTCCGAATAGGCTCGGGCCATACGGTGTCGACAGGCAACTCCATTAGCTTCACGACATCCTCATATCGAAGATTACGTAAGCTTCGAAACTCAAGAATATCCATCAGCGGCGAACCAACATCCTCTCGGAGCTTGACGAGCTCGCGCGCACCGGAGAAAACTGCCGAGAATGATCCGCTGAGTCCCGGGGAATTGCTTAGTAGTGCTCTCCAGTTAGCGAAAAAGCCATCACACCAAGGTTCAACCAAAAGTGGCTCAATCTCGTCAAATATGACAACCACCCGAACCGCATCCGGCAAGGATGCAATTGCATTTCGAGCGAATATTTGGAAGTCCAGGAAATCAAATGTCCCGGTCGGATCATTTTGGTTAATTGCTCTTGCCAGAGCCGTCGCGATATCGCCCCAAATCAGCTCGGCTGAAACGGGCCGTACCAATGAAAGCCCGTCAATATAGATGGGGATAACTCGCAATCCCTCCCGCTGCCAGAGTTCACGGCCTTCATTCAGCTCGCGCGCCACTGATCGCAGGACAGTTGTCTTTCCCATGCGCCTGCCGCCGGTGAGCGCGTATGACGTAGGTTGCGCCGACGGAAGACCGTTGAGAAGTTCGTCCAGAATCTTCTGCCGACCGAACACCAAGTCGGTGTTAACCCGGTTCCAAGCATAAGGATTCATTGCGCCAACCCTGCGCGATGCCGCAGCCATCTCCGCAGCGCGTTCTGGCTTAAGACTGGGGCGCCCTGTCGAAACTGAACCAGTTGATATCCGACTAGGTGCCGAATACTTGAGTCATCAAACGGCAAGGGCCCCTGTCCAAGCGCGATTTGTTCAAGTACCGCCTCTTCTTCCGGGAAGTATGTGTGGAGCAATTCAATTATCTGCTCAAACTTGTCGGCCTCATCACGAACAAAACTCGTCAAGAGCTCCAATACCATCCGCTGCTGCACAGAAAGCGGCCGACTCGGATTGGCTTTTATTAATCTGCTACAGAATTGGCGAGTCAGAAACGGGTGACCACCAAGTTCGTGGAAAACCGCTCCCAGAGCATTTGCGTGCCAATACACACTCATGGCACGGCCGATCGATTGGACCATGTTTGTAGTATCCCGCTCAGAAAACGGCGGGAGAAAAATCGGCTGATACAGAGCGAATACAGGATTTTCCTTCCCCTCCCACGAGGCCTTTTCGCTGATCAGAGCATTTGCCGCCACCACGACACTCGAGAGGGTTCCTCGGTATGTCTCCGTTTGCGCCAAACCTCGTAATAGCGCAAAGAATTCAACGTATCCATCGACGGATATTTGCTGATTTATTGGCAGTATCCGTTCCAACTCGTCCAACACGATTACCACCTGCTGAATACCGTTGGCGCGCCTCTGTGCAATCGCGGACAGAACTTCACGAAGATCCTCTGCGAATATCAGCGCGATTCGCGGCTCGGCAAACGGGACATCACTGAATCGGTTGAACTTCGCTAGACGGAGATGCTGGGTAATCCCGGGCCACCGGACTATCGTCCTGCTAAGTAGCTCTCGTTCGATCTCCCAGTAGATCGGGCCAAACGTCTTAAGCAAGAGCGCAGCGCTAGCTTGGAGGTCGATGTACGCAACAGCCTCATCACGAAGCTTCTGATCTCGAAGTTGATAGACGAGTGAAGTCTTCCCCATCTTGCGAAGTCCGAAGATGCCAACAAACTCGCCTCTTCGAATTTGATCTGTGACTTGTACGAGGAGTCTTTCGCGACCATAGAACTTTCGACCCGATACGGGGAGAGTACTTAGATACAAGTCTCGCGATCCGAGAAATTGTGCAATGAGCTGCTTGAGTACTTCGGCTGCATGGCTGCGGGTTGCCGATAGATTTCCATCGTCCAATGGAATTAGGGCTTCGTTGTTCTCACTCAATACACTCATAAACTGATCGCGAACTGCCCCCGTTCCCGGAACAATGACGAAGGCCATATTCGGATTCAATGACACTTCCTTACCGGCAGAAAGTCCAATTGCTTCGGTGCCAAAGGTCTTGAGACGACTCAAAAGACTCTCAATCTCGGCTTTTTGAGGCTGTAAATCAAAGCAACGCACAAGGTAGGCGCCCTGCAATCCGAACGAGGCCTCGAACTCTTGGCTGCTTATCTGTACTATCAAGTCGGTGACATGCGCTGGCAGTTCACGTCTACCTGGGATGTCAACGCGGAAGCCGGCGAACTGATCGAAGAAGGCGTACGCCCGCGATGCCCGCGCGCTATTCTTGAGCGCCCGGTAGCGCTGATATGCTCCGTCGCCGGTGTTGACCTTCCCCTCACGCTCAAGCTCCTCAAAGAGTTGGTTCGCCTCTTTGAAACTTGCTGCGCTTCCAATGTCTGCAAGCGTTCGGGCGAGCGACTGACGTAGATTGACGTCGCTTGGAGCCCGCAAGATTCCGGCGCGGAAGATCCGTTCAGCCTCACGATGCTTGGCGGCTCTTCGAGCCATCTGACCCTTCATCACGTAGAGTGCAGGAGCGCTCGGATACTTCTTGAGGGCCTCATCGATCAATTCAAGCGCTCGCCGCCCATCACCTTGCTCAGTCTCCATCTTGGCGTAGGCAGCATAGGCGTTCGGTGATGGCTCAAACTCAATCGCCCGATCGAACAACTGACGGGCATCCCTGATTCTTCCTTCGGACCGAGCGACGATCCCGAGTTGATAGTACTGACCGGGCACCTCGTCTTGGCTGAATGTTGACGCAGGTCCAACAGCACCCGCCATCTGGTCGGAGCTGTGCTTCTCTAGATCGGTCATCGCAACGTCAACTACCGACAATGGCGGATCGTCGCTGTTGGACTGGGCCGGCTCTGTTGTCTCGGCGGAAGGAATCTCGACGGGTGTCGGCTCCACCACCCGCATCTGTTGCGCGCAAAGGCCGTCTGGTGTTGCGAGGACTGCAAACTCAACCAGCTCTCCCAAGTTCGGCATCCGCGAGGCTGGGTCGACACTTTCGACCGCGAAAGAGATGCGCGAGTTGTCCGGCGTTCGGATGTGTCCGAGGCGCCATTGATTGTTCAACGCGAACACGCGGCCCCGTATACGGGCTGGATTCTTGTTAGACATGCCGTATTCGGACCTTTCTGCCACCCTCAGTTTTGGGCTATGCGTCGTGACTAAGCATCGTACGCCAGCCTGATGCGGCACTTGACGCCGGCAAGTCGATTCATGCGGCGCGGAGCGATATCACGTTTGTGCCTGCGGCCAGCACGTCGACGCGGTCGGCAAGGTGCTGCAACGCCCTCTTCCGATCCGCGGCCAGTTCCATGTGGCTGTAGGCCGCCACGGTGGCGTTCTTCTCGCTGTGGGCCAGCAGCAGTTCGACCACATCACGCCCGAAGCCATACTCGCGCAGCAACGTCGCCGCCGTGCCGCGCGTCCCGTGCGGACTGAAATCGGGCACGCCGAAGTCGATGCGCTTGAAGAAGTGGTTCAACGTCACGTCTCCCATCGGCACACTCCCGCGGAAGATCGACGGGAAGACGTACTCACCATGCCCCGTCAGCTCGTGCACCTGGCGCAGGATCTCGACCGCCTGGCGCGACAGGAACACGCGATGCGGCTTGCCCATCTTCATACGCTCCGCCGGGATGTCCCATTGCGCGGCATCGAGGTCGAACTCGGGCCACTTCGAGCGCAGCAGTTCGCTCTTGCGCGTCATCGTGAGCAGCAGCAGCTTGGTCGCCGCGATCGTCGTGGTGTGCGCGCCCTGCTCGTCCAGCTTGCGCCAGAACGCCCCCAGTTCCTTCTCGCTCAGATGGCGGTGGTGTTCGACCGGCGCGCGTGCGATGGCGCCGCGCAGCGGCTGCGCCGGGTTCGTCGTCACCAGCAGGTTGCGGATCGCGTGGTTGTAAATCTGCTGCACGATCACGCGGATTCGCTCGGCCGTCACGGCGGTGTCGGCGCGCGCCTTGATGATGGCCAGCACGTCGCCAGGCTGCACCTCGTCGAGCTGCATGTCGCCGATGCTTGGATAGACGTAGGCATCGAGCCAGCGCACGGTCTGGGCCCTGTAGCCGCCGGACCGATAGAACAGCGTCTCGTCGACCCAGCGTTGGGCGAAGTTGCGGAAGCTCAGGCGGCGCGCGTCAGCGGCCTTCTGCTCGATCGATTGCACTCGCTTGGCTTGAGCCGGGCTCTGGCCTCGCTCGACCAGCGCGCGCAGTTCCTCGTGCCGGTCACGGGCCTGCTTGATGGTGAAAGCCGGGTACGCGCCGATCGTCACCTTCTCGCGCTTGCCGTTCAAGTGGTACTTGAAGCGCCAGGTCTTTGAGCCCGACGGCATGACTTCCAGCACCAGGCCGCCACCATCGGTGAGGTCGTAGCGCTTGTCCTTCGGCTTCGCGTTGTCGATCGTCGCGGGCTTCAGGACGTAGTTGATGTGTCGCATGGGGGGCCACCCTGAATGGGGCCACGGCCGCCCCTGTGGCCCCGAATGTGGCCCCGTCCCGTTGCGATGTCAAGAAATCGCCTGAGACCAAGAAAGACAAAAACCCCAGTCGAATCAACGATCTGGGGCTTCTGGTGGGACCGTCTGGGACGCCGGGAGACGCCCCGGGACTGCGTCACATGTGGTCGATCATCACCTGCCCGAACCCCGAGCACGACACCTGGGTCGCACCTTCCATCAGGCGGGCGAAGTCGTAGGTGACCTTCTTCGACTGAATGGCCCTTTCCATCGAGCTGATGATCAGGTCGGCGGCTTCGAGCCAGCCCATGTGGCGCAGCATCATCTCGGCCGAGAGGATCTCGGAGCCGGGGTTGACGTAGTCCTTGCCGGCGTACTTCGGTGCCGTGCCGTGCGTGGCCTCGAAGCAGGCCACCGAGTCGGACAGGTTGGCGCCCGGCGCGATGCCGATGCCGCCGACCTGCGCGGCCAGCGCGTCGGAGATGTAGTCGCCGTTGAGGTTGAGCGTCGCGATCACCGAGTACTCGGCCGGGCGCAGCAGGATCTGCTGCAGGAAGGCGTCGGCGATCGAGTCCTTGACGGTGATCTCCTTGCCCGTCTTCGGGTTCTTGAACTTGCACCACGGCCCGCCGTCGATCGGCACCGCGCCGAACTCCCGCTGCGCCAGCGCGTAGCCCCAGTCACGGAAGCCACCCTCGGTGTACTTCATGATGTTGCCCTTGTGCACCAGCGTCACGTTGGGCTTGTCGTTGTCGATCGCGTACTGGATCGCCTTGCGCACCAGGCGCTCGGTGCCCTCGATCGACACCGGCTTGATGCCGATGCCGGAGGTCTCGGGGAAGCGGATCTTCTTGACCCCCATCTCCTCGATCAGGAACTTGATGACCTTCCTCGCCTTGTCGGTCTTGGCCTCCCACTCGACGCCGGCGTAGATGTCCTCCGAGTTCTCGCGGAAGATCACCATGTCGATCTTCTCCGGCTCCTTCACCGGCGAGGGCACGCCCTTGAAGTACTGCACCGGGCGCAGGCAGACGTACAGGTCGAGTTCCTGGCGCAGCGCCACGTTCAGCGAGCGGATGCCGCCGCCCACCGGCGTGGTCAGCGGGCCCTTGATCGAGACCACGTACTCGCGCAGCGCGTCGAGCGACTCGGCCGGCAGCCAGACGTCCGGCCCGTAGACCTTGGTCGACTTCTCGCCGGCGTAGATCTCCATCCAGTGGATCTTCTTCTTGCCGCCGTAGGCCTTGGCGACCGCGGCATCGACCACCTTGATCATCACCGGCGTGATGTCGAAGCCGGTGCCGTCGCCCTCGATGTACGGGATGATCGGCTGGTCGGGCACGTTGAGCGAGAAGTCCGCGTTGACGGTGATCTTCTGCCCGCCTTCGGGCACCTTGATGTGCTGGTACTTGGACATGGCTGCGGCGCGCTGCGCGTGGAAGTTTCGGGGGCGAAAACCGCACGGATTCTATTCGACCGTATCTGTCAACCGACTGACGTCCGGGCCCGTTGGGCAGGCACCTCCGAGCGAGGCGATCCCCTTCAATTCCACCCACGACAGAAGGACGTTCCCATGACCAAGTTCCTCGCCGCCCTGACGGCCGCCCTGTTCACCGTCGGCGTCTACGCCGCGGACAAACCGGCCGCCGAACCCGCTGCCGCCACCGCCGCGGCGCCGGCCAAGAAGGCCAAGAAGGTCAAGAAGCACAAGGCTGCCAAGCCGGCCGCCGCCGCTTCGGCCGCCAAGTGATCGGCGGGTCCTGAGGGACCCGCGCGCGACGGCCGGTTCCGCGACCGGGCGTTGTTGTTTTCAGGCCCCGGGCACGAGGCAGTAGTCGCCGCCCATCGCACTGGCGATGCCGTGCCACAGCGCCCAGCCCGAGGCGAGCGCCAGCAGCGCGCCGGCCAGCCGCACGGCGGCCGTCTGGGCCAGCGCGCCATGCCGTCCGGCCAGGCGCAGCCACAGCGCCGGCCCGAGCCACAGGCCGAGCGCCGACCCGGCGCCGAACAGCAGCATCAGCGTCGCGCCGCCGAGCGCCGAGCCGCCGAGCGCCGAGACCACCAGGGCCGACTGCAGCAGGCCGCAGGGCCACGCGACCCACAGGGCACCTGCCGCGCCAGCGCGCGCCGGCGCGTGCAGCCAGACCACCCGGCCGGTCGCCGCGGGTCGGGTGAGGCGTGCGCCGATGGCTTCGATCCAGGCCGGCTGGCGCCCGCGCCAGAGCAGCCACAGGCCGAGCGCCACCGCGGCCACCTGCAGCAGGGTCCACATGGGCCGCAGCACGGCCACCTGCGGGCCCTGCGTGGCCAGCCAGGCGAGGCTGCCGGCCGCGAGCGCGCCGCCTGCCGCGTAGCTGGCCAGCCGGCCGATGTGGAAGCCCAGGGTCGACCCGGCCGAGCCGCCGCAGCCGCGCAGCACGCCGGCGCAGGCCGGGCCGCACATCGCCGCGCAATGCGGCGCACCGGCCAGGCCCATCAGCAGCGCGGTCGTGGCAAGGGCGGCGTTCATCCCTCAGATGATGCGCGAGAACCGCTCCCGCGCGCGATCGGCCTGCAGGTGGCGGTCGAACACCATGGCCACGCTGCGGATGAAGTACCAGCCCAGCGGCGTCACCTGCACGGCCTCGGGCTCGAGTTCGACCAGGCCGTCCTGCTCGAGCCGCCTCAGTTGCTCCAGTTCGGCGGCGAAGTACTGCCTGGGCTCGACCAGATGCGCCAATGCGACCGATTCGAAATCGAGCCGCCCCTGGCACATGATGGCCATGATCACGGCGCGGCGCAGCAGGTCGTCGCGCGTCAGCGCCAGCCCGCGCACCACCGGGAACTGGCCCTGCTGCAGCGCGTCGTAGTACTCGGTCAGTGTCTTGGCGTTCTGGCTGTAGGTCGCGCCGATGCGGCCGATGGCCGAGACGCCCAGGCCGATCAGGTCGCAATCGGGCTGCGTGCTGTAGCCCTGGAAGTTACGGTGCAGCCGACCCTGGCGCTTGGCGGCGGCCAGCGCGTCGCCGGGCAGCGCGAAGTGGTCCATGCCGATGTACTGGTAGCCATATCCGACGAAGCCGGCGATGGCGCCCGACAGCATGCGCAGCTTGTCCTCCGGCTTCGGCAGGGCCGACGCGTCGATGCGGCGTTGCGGCTTGAAGCGCGCCGGCAGGTGGGCGTAGGAATACAGCGCGATGCGTTCGGGCCGCAGTTCCCCCACCTGCTGAACGGTGCGTGCGAGCGACTCCGGCGTCTGGCGCGGCAGGCCGTAGATCAGGTCGACGTTGGTCGACTCGAAGCCGAGCCGGCGCGCCGCGGCCATCAGTGCGGCCACGCTTTCACGGCTCTGCACGCGATGCACCGCCTGCTGCACGGCCGGGTCGAAATCCTGCACGCCGAAGCTCAGGCGGTTGAAGCCGAGGCTCGCCAGGTGCTGCAGGCGCGCCTCGTCGACCGTGCGCGGGTCGACCTCGATCGAGGTCTCGGCGCCCGGGGCGACGCGGAACGCATCGCGCAGCTTGCCCATCAGGCGCGTCAGCTCGGCGTCGCTCAGGAAGGTCGGCGTGCCGCCGCCGAAGTGCAACTGCGAGACCGGGCGGCCCCGGCCGAGCTGCTCCACGTGCAGGTCGATCTCGCGTTCGAGCGCGTCGAGGTACTCGCCGGCGCGCTCGTGGTGCTTGGTGACCACCTTGTTGCACGCGCAGTAGTAGCACAGGGATTCGCAGAACGGGATGTGCACGTAGACCGACAGCGGACTGCCGCCGCCGATCACGCCAGGCCCCTGGCTGCGCTGCTGCAGCGCCTGGATGTAGTCCGCAGGCCCGAACGCGTCGACGAAGCGGTCGGCGGTCGGGTACGAGGTGTAGCGTGGCCCGGCCACGTCGAGCCGGCGCAGCAGCTCCTCGGTGATCACGGGCCCGGTGGTCTCGGTCAGCATGACCTGCACTGTGCCGCGGCACCGGCGTTGCACCTTGATGACCGTCAACCTTGATTCAGGTCGACGTGCGCACAATGAACCTCGTTGAGCGGCGTCACGACAGGACCATGAACACCAACACCCAGCCCCTGCCCGCCCAGGATCCCGACAGCCGGCCGGCAGCGCGCCCGTGTGCGGATGGTTTCGTGCCGATCCGCGCCGAGGCCTTCAAGGTGGCCTGCTCGAACTGCAATCTGCGTGAGCTGTGCTTGCCCGTGGGTCTGTCGGAGCCCGACATGGAGCGGCTCGACACGCTGGTCGCCAAGCGCCGCCCGGTGTCGCGCGGCGATGCGCTGTTCCGAGCGGGCGATGCCTTCCAGTCGCTCTACGCGGTGCGCACCGGCTTCTTCAAGACCTGCGTCTCCTCCGAGGACGGGCGCGACCAGGTCACCGGTTTCCAGATGGCCGGCGAACTGCTCGGCCTCGACGGCATCAGCCACGACCGCCACAACTGCGACGCCATCGCCTTGGAAGACTCGCAGGTGTGCGTGATCCCGTTCGGGCAGCTCGAGGCGCTGTCGCGCGACTTCACCGCGCTGCAGCACCAGTTCCACAAGATCATGAGCCGCGAGATCGTGCGCGACCACGGCATGATGCTGCTGCTGGGCAGCATGCGCGCGGAGGAGCGCCTCGCGGCATTCCTGCTCAACCTGACGCAGCGCCTGCAGGCGCGCGGGTTCTCGTCGTCCTCGCTGATCCTGCGCATGACGCGCGAGGAGATCGGCAGCTACCTCGGCCTGAAGCTCGAGACCGTCAGCCGCACCTTCTCGAAGTTCCAGGACGAGGGCCTGCTCGAGGTGAAGCAGCGCCACATCCGCATCGTCGACCAGGCCGGCCTGCGCCAGCTGATCAACCACACCGCCTGCTGAGCGCCCTGCTCCTCAGCGCGGCCAGCGGCGGCCGCGGTCCTCGTTGATCTCGTCGGCGCTCATGCCCAGCAGTGCGGTCAGCGCGCCGGACAGCGAGATCACCGCCCAGAAGATCAGGAAGGTCACCGTGTAGACGCCCTGGCGCGAGAGCTGCACGGCCTCGCCGCCGAACCAGCGCAGATCGCTCGGGTCGACCACCACGAACACGAGCATCTCCAGCACGCCGGCCATCAGGAAGGACGGCCAGAGGATCGTCAGGGCACGCTGCTTCACGCCACTTGCCTCCGGCTCGTTCACTGCGCCGGCGTCGCCGCGTGGTTGCGCGCCTTCTGCGCCGGCGCGAGGGGATCCTTGGGGTCGCGCGGCGTGGCGACGTCGTCGTCGGGCCCGAAGCGGCCATTGGCGGTGACCACCGGGTCGATGTGCGTCCAGGCCACCGCCGCGGTGACCAGGCTGGCGACCACCACCGCGGCCGGGCCGGCGATCACCAGCCAGACCATGCCGGAGCGCCACCAGGGCAGCGGGGGCCGTTCGTTCGGCGCGGTGCGCGCGGTCGTGTCGTTCATGGTCTGTCCTTGGTTCAGCGCGGCACGACGAAGGTGGACTTCTCGTGCACCTCGGCCTTGTCGGCATCGTGCCCGGCCTGGCGCTTGATCTCGAAACGGATGGCGTGGGCGCCGGCCCCGAGCGAGGCGGCGGCCTCGGGCGGGATCTGCACCGCGACCGGCACCCAGCGCGATTCGGTGGCACTCACCTGCACTTCGGCCGGGCTGGCCAGGCGAATGCCGGGGATGCCCTCGACCTCGATGCGGTACCGCTGGGGCGACTCGGTGGCGTTCATCACCTGCAGCCGGTAGACGTTCTCGATGCGACCGTCCTCGACCAGCCGCGCCAGCGCGCCGCGGTCGCGCACCACGTCGACGCGGAACGGGCTGCGCAGGGCCAGGCTGGCGCCGAAGGCGGCCACGATGGCCACCAGGATGCCGGTGTAGATCAGCACGCGCGGCCGCAGCACGCGGCGGAACATCTCGGCGCGGGTCCAGTGGTTCTTGATGCCGTTCTGCGTCGCGTAGCGGATCAGCCCGCGCGGGTAGTTCATCTTGTCCATCACGCCGTCGCAGACATCGATGCAGGCGGCACAGCCGATGCACTCGTACTGCAGCCCCTTGCGGATGTCGATGCCAGTCGGGCAGACCTGCACGCACAGCGTGCAGTCGATGCACTCGCCCTTGCCCGCGTCCTTCAGCGCCGCATGCGGCATGGACTTGGGCCGCGAGCCGCGCGGCTCGCCGCGCGACTCGTCGTAGCTGATGACCATCGTGTCCTTGTCGAACATCGCGCTCTGGAAGCGCGCGTACGGACACATGTACTTGCAGACCTGCTCGCGCATGAAGCCGGCGTTGCCGTAGGTCGCGAAGCCGTAGAACAGCACCCAGAACCATTCCCAGGGCCCGAAGCCCAGGGTGAAGGCCTCGGCCCAGAGCGTCTTGATCGGCGTGAAGTAGCCGACGAAGGTGAACCCGGTCCACAGGCCGATGGCGATCCAGGCCGCCTGCTTGCCGCCCTTGCGCAGCAGCTTCTCGCCGCTCCAGGGCGAGGCGTCGAGCTTCATGCGCCTGGTGCGGTCGCCCTCGAACTTCTGCTCGACCCACATGAAGATCTCGGTGTAGACCGTCTGTGGGCAGGCGTAGCCGCACCACAGCCGCCCGGCCACCGCGGTGAACAGGAACAGGCCGTAGGCCGAGATGATCAGCAGCAGCGTGAGGTAGATGAAGTCCTGCGGGTGCAGAACCAGCCCGAAGATGTAGAAGCGCCGCGCGCCCAGGTCGAACAGCACGGCCTGGCGGTCGTTCCAACTCAGCCAGGGCAGCCCGTAGAACACGAGCTGGGTGAGCCAGACGAGGGCCCAGCGCCAGCCGGAGAACCAGCCGGTCACGGCGCGGGCGTAGATCTTCTGCTGCGCTTGGTAGAGCGACACCACCTCGACGGCGGCATCTCCGCCGCCCGAGGGGGCGCCGCGGACGGCGGGCTCGGTCATCGATCGATGTTACTGCGCGGCGACGACCGTCTTCTGCGACAGGTTCCAGACGTAGCCGGCCAGCACGTGGATCTGCTCGGGCGTCAGGCGCGAGGCCTGGGCCGGCATCACGTTGGTCTTGCCGTTGTTGACCATCGCGATCACCGCTTCCTCGCCCCAGCCGTGCAGCCAGACCTTGTCGGTCAGGTTGGGCGCGCCCAGGGCCTTGTTGCCCTTGCCGTCCGGCCCGTGGCAGGCGGCGCAGGCCGCGAACTTGGCCTTGCCCAGCTGCGCGGCGATCGTGTTGTGCGGGCTGCCCGACAGGCTCAGCACGTAGTTCGCCACGTTGCGCACGTCCTCGCCGGTGCCCACGGCCGCGGCCATCGGCGGCATCACGCCGGCGCGGCCGTTGGCGATGGTCGCCTTGACGGACTCGAAGCTGTCCGTCGCCAGGCGCGACTCGACCGGCAGCGTCAGGTTCGGGAAGCCCTTGCTGCCCTTCCCGTCCGAGCCGTGGCAAGCCGCGCAGTTGTTGATGAACAGGCGCTCGCCGATGGCCATCGCCTGCGGCTCCTTGGCGAGCTGCTCGGCGTTCATGTCGTTGTACTTCGCGTACACCGACGCCATCGCGGCCTGCGCCTTGGCCTGCTCGGCCTCGTACTGCCCGGCGCTGCTCCACTTGAACACGCCGGTCGCATTGCCGAGGCCCGGGAACAGCGCCAGGTAGAGCGCCGAGAAGACGATCGTGATGACGAACAGGCCCATCCACCAGCGCGGCAGCGGGTTGTTCAGTTCCTTCAGGTCACCGTCCCAGACGTGGCCGGTGCTGTTGTCGGCCGCCATCACGCGGCGCCGGGCCGCCACGATCAGCAACGCCAGGCAGGCGGCGATGCTGATCACCGTGGCTGCGGCGACGTAGATCGCCCAGCCGCTCGAAACGAAGTCGCTCACTGTTGTTCTCCTTGCCGGGCGCGGCCGGATGCGTCGGCCGGATCGTCAGCAAACGGCAGCATGGCTGCCTCGTCGAAGCGTGCGCGGTTGCGGCGCGACCAGGCCCAGGCGACGATGCCCAGGAAGGTCAGCAGCGACACCACGGTCACGATGCTGCGCAGGTCGTTGATGTCCATGCGGGCCTCCTCACTTGCGCGCGGTGCCGAGCACCTGCAGGTAGGCGATCACCGCCTCCATCTCGCTCTTGCCCTTGACCTCGTCACCGGCCTTGGCGATCTCCTCGTCGCTGTAGGGCACGCCGACGGTGCGCAGGGCGCGCATCTTGGGCGCCATGTCGGCCGGGTCGATCGTGCCCTTGTTCAGCCACGGGTAGGCCGGCATGTTCGACTCGGGTACCAGGTCGCGCGGGTTGGTCAGGTGGATGCGGTGCCACTCGTCGCTGTACTTGCCGCCCACGCGGTGCAGGTCCGGCCCGGTGCGCTTGCTGCCCCACTGGAACGGATGGTCATAGACGAACTCGCCGGCCGTGGAGTACGGCCCGTAGCGCAGCGTCTCGGCGCGGAACGGCCGGATCATCTGCGAGTGGCAGTTGTAGCAGCCCTCGCGGATGTAGACGTCGCGCCCGGCGAGCTGCAGCGCGGTGTAGGGCTTGAGGCCCTCGACGGGCTGGGTCGTGGACTTCTGGAAGTACAGCGGGACGATCTCGACCAGACCGCCGACCGCCACCACCAGCAGGATCAGCACGATCATCAGGAAGTTGTTGGTCTCGATCTTCTCGTGACCGCTGGCTTGTGCGTGTGCCATGTTGCTCTTCTCCGTGGGTTCAGGCGTGCGCAGGCGCGGCAGGGATCGGCACCGGCTCGTACTTGCCCGAGGTGGCCGTCTTGATCACGTTCCAGCCCATGATCAGCATGCCGCTGAGGTACAGCAGGCCGCCGCACAGGCGGATCACGTAGAAGGGATACGTCGCCTTCACGCTCTCGACGAAGCTGTAGACCAGCGTGCCGTCCGGGTTGATGGCGCGCCACATCAGGCCCTGCATCACGCCGGCGATCCACATCGCGGCGATGTAGAGCACGATGCCGATCGTCGACACCCAGAAGTGCAGCTCGATGGCGCGCACGCTGTACATCTGCTTGCGGCCGAACATGCGCGGGATCAGGTAGTACAGCGTGCCCATCGACACCAGGCCCACCCAGCCGAGCGCGCCGCTGTGCACGTGGCCGACGGTCCAGTCGGTGTAGTGGCTGAGCGCGTTGACGGTCTTGATCGACATCATCGGCCCTTCGAAGGTCGACATGCCGTAGAACGACAGCGAGACGATCAGGAACTTCAGGATCGGGTCGTCACGCAGTTTGTGCCAGGCACCCGACAGGGTCATGATGCCGTTGATCATGCCGCCCCAGGAGGGCGCGAGCAGGATCAGCGAGAACAGCATGCCCACGCTTTGCGTCCAGTCGGGCAGCGCGGTGTAGTGCAGGTGGTGCGGGCCGGCCCACATGTAGGTGAAGATCAGCGCCCAGAAGTGCACGATCGACAGCCGGTAGCTGTAGACGGGGCGCTCGGCCTGCTTGGGGATGAAGTAGTACATCATCCCCAGGAAGCCCGCGGTCAGGAAGAAGCCCACCGCGTTGTGGCCGTACCACCACTGCACCATCGCGTCCTGCACGCCCGCGTAGGCCGAGTAGCTCTTGGTCAGGCTCACGGGAATCGCGGCGCTGTTGACGATGTGCAGCAGCGCGACCGTCAGGATGAACGCGCCGAAGAACCAGTTCGCCACGTAGATGTGGCGCACCTTGCGCGTGCCGACGGTGCCGAAGAACACCACCGCGTAGGCGACCCAGACGACCGCGATCAGCAGGTCGATCGGCCACTCGAGCTCGGCGTACTCCTTGGCCTGCGTGAAGCCCAGCGGCAGCGAGATCGCCGCCAGCAGGATCACCAGCTGCCAGCCCCAGAAGGTGAACCAGCCCAGCGGCCCGCCGAACAGGCGCGTCTGCGACGTGCGCTGCACCACGTAGTAGCTGCTGGCGAAAAGCGCGCAGCCGCCGAAGGCGAAGATCACTGCGTTGGTGTGCAGCGGCCGCAGGCGGCCGTAGCTGAGGAACGGGATCCCCAGGTTCAGCTCCGGCCAGGCGAGCTGCGCGGCGATGATCACGCCGACCAGCATGCCCACGATGCCCCACAACACGGCGGCGAGTGAGAACGCACGAACGACGCCATCGTCGTAGACAGGCGCAGTCGCTCCTCCCGTCAACGGTTTATCGGCCATTGGTTGCTCCTTCTTGCTTGACGAATGTTTCCATTGTTGGCGATGGGGTCATTGCCCCCCCTTGCGCGCCATCAACCTTTCCCGCAGGCGGGAATTCGCCCGGACGCTCGGGCTCGAGGATGCGTTCGCCCTCGCGCTCCAGGTCATCGAACTGGCCCGAGTTCACCGCCCAGGCGAACACGCCGATGATCAGGAACACGAGCACCACGGACAGCGGGATCAGCAGGTACAGGATGTCCATCGCTCAGCACCGGGCCTTCACGCGCGACAGGCGCAGTGCATTGCCCACCACTGCCAGCGAACTCGCCGCCATGCCCAGCCCTGCGGCCCAGGGAGGCAGCCAGCCGACCAGGGCGAGCGGCACGCAGGCGGCGTTGTAGAGCGCGGCCCAGGCGAGGTTCTGGCGGATCACGCGCAGCGTCCGGCGCGCTTGGTCACGTGCCTCGGTCAGGCCGCCCAGGCGCGTGCCGAGCACGATCAGGTCGGCCTGCGCACGCGCGACGGCCGCACCGTGCGCGAAGGCGAACGACACGTCGGCGCGCGCCAGCACCGGCGCATCGTTGATGCCGTCGCCGACCATCGCCACGCGCGCGCCCTGCTGCTGCGCGGCCGCCAGTGCGGCCAGCTTGTCCGCCGGGCTGGCCCCGCCCTCGACCCGACCGATGCCCAGGCGCCGCGCCAGCTCCTGCGCGCGCGCCGGCGAGTCGCCCGACAGCAGCATCACCTCAAGGCCCTCGGCCTGCAGGCGCTGCACGGTCTCGGCCGCATCGGCGCGCAGCGTCTCGCGCAACTCGAACACGGCCCGGGCACGCCCGTCGCAGCCGAACCAGATCGCGCTGCCGCCCGCCTCGGGCTGCGCGGCATCGACCCAGGCGCGGCGGCCGAGCCGCCACAGACGTCCCTGCGCATCGCGCGCCTGCAGGCCGGCGCCAGGCAGTTCCTCGACCTCGCGCCAGACCACGGCCGCGCCGCCGTCGTGCGCCGCCAGCGCGCGCGCGGCGGGGTGGGTCGACAGCCCGGCCAGCGAGGCGGCCAGGCGCGTCGTCTCGGTCGGGTCCGTGCCGTCGTCGAGCAGGCGCGTCGCGGCGATCTCGAGCCGGTCCTCGGTCAGCGTGCCGGTCTTGTCCAGCATCACCGTGTCGATGCCGGCCAGGGCCTCGAGCGCCTCCAGGCGCTGCAGCAGCAGGCCGCGCCGCGCCAGCCCGCCGGCAGCGGCCAGCAGCGCCGAGGGCGCCGCCAGCGACAGCGCGCAGGGGCAGGTGACGATCAGCACCGACACGGCGACCCAGACCGCACGGTCCGGGTCGATCAGCGACCAGGCCGCGGCCGCCAGCGCGGCCAGCAGCAGCACGCCCCAGAGGAACGGGCCGGCGATGCGCTCGGCCTGCTGCACGATGCGCGGACGCTGCGTCAGCGCGCTGCGCATCAGGCGCACGATGTCGGCCTGGCGGGTGTCCTCGCCGACACGCAGCACGCGCATCAGCAACGGGCCCTGCAGGTTGGTGCTGCCGGCCACCAGCTCGTCGCCCGGCTGCTTGGGCAGCGGGGTCGATTCGCCGGTCAGCAGCGCCTCGTCCACCAGGGCGCGGCCCTCGAGCAGTTCGCCATCGGCCGGCAGCACCTGCCCGGCCAGCACGCGCACCCGGTCGCCCGGCTGCAGGCGCCCCACGGAGACGGTCTCGAACACGCCGTCCGGGCGCTCGCGCTGCGCGGTGTCGGGCAGCGCGGCGGCGCCCTGCTCCAGCATATCGGCCACGCGGTGCCGCGCGCGCACCTCCAGCCAGCGCCCGGCCAGCAGGAAGAACACGAACATGGTCAGCGAGTCGAAGTAGACCTCGTGGCCGAACGGGCCCCCCGGGTCGAAGGTGGCCCCGCTGCTGGCCACGAAGGTGACCGCGATGCCCAGCGCCACCGGCACGTCCATGCCGAGCCGGCGCTGGCGCAGCGCGCGCCAGGCGCCGGCGAAGAACGGCCCCGACGAGAACAGCAGCACTGGCAGGCTGAGTAGCCAGCTGGCCCATTGCAGCAGGCGCAGCGCGTCGGCGGAGATGTCGCCTGGCGCGGCCACGTAGGCCGGCGTGGCGTACATCATCACCTGCATCATGCACAGCCCGGCCACGGCCAGGCGCCACAACGCACGCCGCTGCTCGCCGCGGCGCTGCTCGCGCGCACCGGCCGCGGCGTCGGGCAAGGCGCCGTAACCGGCCGCCTGCACGGCCGCCACCAGGGCGGACGGCCGCGTGCGGCGCGGGTCCCAGCGCACCTCCGCGAGTTCGGCGGCGGACTGCACCCGCGCGTCGAGCACGCCGTCGACCTGGCGCAGCGCCGCCTCGATCAGGCCGGCGCAGGCCCCGCAGTGCAGGCCGGAGACGCGAAAGCGCGAGGTGGCCTCGCGCGCGCCGCCCGGGGTGTCGTGCCAGGTGGTGAATCGGGCCTGCTCCAGCGGGTCATCGAGGACCTGCAGCGGCGCGTTGGGGAGCGAGGCGGAAGACACCCGGATAATCTACGCGCTCAGCCCCAGCCTGGAAATGACAATCATCAAGTACGCCCTCGCCGCCGCCCTGGTGGCCAGCCTGGCCCCGCGGCCCGGCGCCGCTCAGGAAGGGCCGCAGCAGCTGCCGGCGATCCGCCTGACCGCCGGCTTTCACCTGATCGAGGCCGAGGTGGCGCAGACGCCGCTGCAGCGCCAGGTCGGGCTGATGAACCGGCCGAGCATGCCGCCCAACGGCGGCATGCTGTTCGCCTTCGAGGCACCGGCCCAGCAGTGCTTCTGGATGAAGAACACGCTGTTGCCGCTGTCCATCGCCTTCCTCGCCGACGACGGCACGATCGTCAACATCGAGGAGATGAAGGCGCAGACGCTCGAGTCGCACTGCTCGAAGAAGCCGGTGCGCTTCGCGCTCGAGATGAACCAGGGCTGGTTCGACAAGCGCGGCATCAAGCCCGGCACGAAGATCGCCGGCGCGCCGTTCCGGCCCTGAACGAAACAGGCCGGCACACGGCCGGCCTGCAGCGACGGCGGATCCGGTTCAGCCGAAGTTCTTCTCGGCGAACTCCCAGTTGACCAGCGCGTTCAGGAAGGTCTCGACGAACTTCGGGCGCAGGTTGCGGTAGTCGATGTAGTAGGCGTGCTCCCACACGTCGATGGTCAGCAGCGGCTTGTCGCCGGTGGTCAGCGGCGTGCCGGCCGCGCCCATGTTGACGATGTCGACGCTGCCGTCGGCCTTCTTCACCAGCCAGGTCCAGCCCGAGCCGAAGTTGCCGACCGCGCTCTTGGTGAACGCCTCCTTGAAGGCGGCGTAGCTGCCCCACTTGGCGTTGATCGCCGCGGCCAGCGCGCCCTTGGGCTCGCCGCCGCCGGCGGGCTTCATGCAGTTCCAGAAGAAGGTGTGGTTCCAGATCTGCGCGGCGTTGTTGTAGATGCCGCCGGAGGACTTCTTGACGATCTCCTCGAGCGTCAGGCTCTCGAACTCGGTGCCCTTCTGCAGGTTGTTCAGGTTCACGACATAGGCGTTGTGGTGCTTGCCGTGGTGAAACTCCAGCGTCTCCTTGCTCAGGTGCGGGGCGAGCGCATCGATGGCGTAGGGCAGCGGGGGAAGAACGTGTTCCATGCGGATCCTCTTGGTGCGGGATTGTTCGGGGGACGGACCGGACCATTGTAGGCAGCGGCGCATCGCCCTGCCGGCGTCACTCCCGGCCGGGACGGACAACCTCGACCTGCAGCATCGCGCGGCCGTCGGCCAGCGTGGCCTCCAGCGCATCGCCCGGGGCAAGGCGCTCGACCGTGCCGACCACCCTGCCCTGCGCGTCGGCCAGCCAGGCGTAGCCGCGCTCCAGCACATGCTGCGGGTCGAGTGCACGCAGCCGGTCGTCCAGCGCCGCCAGGCGCTGCGCCTCGGTGCGGCGCAACACGCCGCCGGCCCGCGCCAGGCGCGCGCCGAGCTGCTGCAGGCGGTCGTCGGAGCGTTCCAGCACACGCCGAGCCGCGCGCGCCAGGCGCGTGCCCAGCAGCACCAGCTCGGCGTCGCGGCGGCGCAGGCCCTCGGCCGGGCGCGCCAGGCGCAGTGCCAGCGTGTCGAGCCGCTGCGCGTGCAGGTC
>QJOU01000103.1 GCA_003265685.1 Piscinibacter caeni
AGGGCCAGCAGGCCGCCCAGGCGGCCGCCGCAGAGCATCGGCAGGCACAGCCGGGCGCCGCTGCGCACGGGCTGCAGCGTGCGTGCCGCCTCCGCCACGGCCGCGGCCCAGGGGCCGGCCGCCGGATCGACGACGGGCGGCCGCGCGGCACCACCGTCGCGCATGGCCCGGCCGGCGACCACCCAACGCCCGCCGGCCTCGACCAGCACGCAGGCCTCGTCGGCGTCGCTGCCGTCGAGGGCGGCCGCGGCCACGGTGCCCGGCAGGCGCGCCGGATCGGCCTCGCCGGCGATCCGGCACAGCGCGCGCCACACGCCTTCCAGATCCGGTTCGGCGGCCCGAGCGCTCGTCACGTTGCTGACCTTCATCCTTGTTCCGGTGGCGCGGCGCTGTGGCGTACCGGCCGCACGCGAACCATTCCGGTGCAGCGAGCTTGCCACCGGCGCGGCACAGCGCAAGCGGTGCTTCCACGATACCGCGGCGCACGTTGCGCCTGCTCAGCGCGCCCCTTCGAGATGGATCGCCAGGTGCGCCAGCAGCGCGAGCGGCGCGGTGTCGGCGCGCAGGACGCGCGGGCCGAGCGAGACGGGCACGAAACCGCGCGCGCGCGCCAGTGCCTCCTCGTCCGCACTCAGCCCGCCCTCGGGCCCGCTGAGCGCGAGCACTGGCTCACGCCCGGCCTCGCGCGGCAGCGGCTGCACGTCGCGCAGGCTGAGCAGCAGGCGCCAGGCCTCGTCCTCGTCGCGCAGGCCGGCCAGCCAGTCGGGCAGGCTGCACACCGGCGCCACTTGCGGCACCCGCGTGCGGCCGGACTGCTCGGCCGCCGCCACCGCCACCGCCTGCCAGTGCTGCACCTTCTTCAGCGCCCGCTCGCCGGCCAGGCGCAGCACCGAGCGCTCGCACAGCAGCGGCTGGATCGCCGCGACGCCGAGCTCGCAGGCCTTCTCGACCAGCGTGTCCATGCGGTCGTTGGCCGGCATGCCCAGCGCCAGCGTGACCGGCCGCGCCAGCTCGCGCGAGACCGGGTCGTGCTCGCCGACCTGCACGTCGACCGCGTGGCGGCCCATCGCCGCCACCCGCGCCGACCATTCGCCGCCACGCCCGTCGAACAGCGTCAGCGTGTCGCCCGGCTGCAGGCGCAGCACCTGCACGTGGCGCGCCGCGCCGTCGGGCAGGCGCAGCGCGGCGCCGGCGACCAGCGGCGCGTCGACATGGAACCGCGGCGGCACCTCAGGCGCCTTCCAGCCAGGTGCCGATGATCTCGCGCGTGTAGACGCTCGCCACCTCGACGATGAAGCGGCCGAAGTCGACATGCGCGCTGTCGTCGGCGCGGTCGGAGACGGTGCGCAGCACGGCGAACGGCGCACCGAAGTCGGCGCACACCTGGGCCAGCGCCGCGCCCTCCATCTCGACGGCCAGCGCGTCGGGCAGCAGGCGGCGCAGCCGCTCGCTCTCCGGCGCGGTGGCGACGAAGCGGTCGCCGCTGATCACCAGGCCCTCGTGCAGCAGCGGGCTGTCGATGCCGAAGTCGGCCAGGTGCGCCTCGCCGATGCGCCTGCGCGCGTCGTTCAGGCAGTGCAGCGCGGCGGCGGCCAACGCATCGGCGAGCGCGCGGTCGGTCGGGAAGCGCGCGCGCCCGGTCAGCGGCACCTCGAATCGCGGGAACAGCGGCGAGGCGTCCATGTCGTGCTGGAGCAGCTCGCGCGCCAGCACCACGTCGCCCACCCGCACGCCGGCGCCCAGCCCGCCGGCGGCGCCGGTGAAGACGATGCGCTCGACCTCCACCTCGTGCAGCAGCAGCGCGGCGGTAGTGGCGGCGGCCACCTTGCCGATGCCCGAGAGCACCAGCACGACCGGCTTGCCCATCATCTGCCCGAGGTGGAAGCGCCGGCCGGCGAACTCGGCCTGCTGCGGCTTGTCGAGCAGGGGCAGCAGCGCGCGCAGCTCCTCGTGCATCGCGCTGACGATCGCGGTACGGCTCAATCGGGGCTCCGGGTCACGGGCCCGATGTTGCCACCAACCGGTTCAGGCCTTGCTTCGCAGCTCCCGGCGCAGGATCTTGCCCACCGGCGTCTTCGGCAGCTCGGTGCGGAACTCGACCACCTTGGGCCGCTTGTAGCCCGTCAGGTGCGCCTCGCAGTAGGCGCGCACGTCGGCCTCGGTGACGGCCGGGTTCTTCTTGACGATGACCAGCTTGACCGCCTCGCCGGCCTTCTCGTCGGGGATGCCGATGGCCGCGCACTCGAGGATGCCGTCCATCTGCGTGACCACGTCCTCGACCTCGTTCGGGTAGACGTTGAAGCCGCTGACCAGGATCATGTCCTTCTTGCGGTCCACGATCTTGAAGTAGCCGCGCTCGTCGACCACGCCGATGTCGCCGGTGCGGAAGAAGCCGTCGGCCGTCATCACCTTGGCCGTCTCGTCGGGGCGCTGCCAGTAGCCGGCCATCACCTGTGGGCCCTTGATCGCGATCTCGCCGGGCGTGCCCATCGGCACTTCGCGGCCGTCGTCGTCGAGCAGGGTCAGCTCGGTGTTGGGCATCGGCAGGCCGATGTTGCCGCTGTAGGCCGTGCTGTCCACCGGGTTGCAGGTGGCCGAGGGCGAGGTCTCGGAGAGGCCATAACCTTCCACGATCGGGCAGCCGGTCTTCTCGAGCCAGAGCTTGGCGGTGGCGCTCTGCACCGCCATGCCGCCGCCCACCGAGATGACCAGGCCGCTCCAGTCGACCGAGTTGAACTCGGGGTGGTTGGCCATCGCGTTGAACAGCGTGTTGACGGCCGGGAAGCTGTGGAACTTCTCGCGCGCCAGGTCCTTGAACATGGCCGGCAGGTCGCGCGGGTTGGCGATCAGGATGTTGCAGCCGCCCATGCGCATGGACAGCATCATGTTCGTGTTGAAGCCGAAGATGTGATAGATCGGCAGCGCGCAGACGGTGTTGATCTGCTCGCCCTTCGGGATCTTCTTCAGCGCCGGCTGGTACCAGGCCTCGGCCTGCAGGATGTTGGCCACCAGGTTGCGGTGCAGCAGCACCGCGCCCTTGCTCACACCGGTGGTGCCGCCGGTGTACTGCAGCACGGCGATGTCGTCCGGGCCCACCTGGGCCGGCCTGAAGGTCTTGCGCTGGCCCTCGGCGAGCGCGTCGGCGAAGCGCACGGCGCCGGGCAGCTCGAAGGCCGGCACCATCTTCTTCACCTTGCGCACCACGTAGTTGACGATCAGCGACTTCGGGAAGCCGAGCATGTCGCCGAGCGCGGTCAGGATGACCTTCTTGGTGGGCACCGCGCTCATCACCTGCTGCAGCGTGTTGGCGAAGTTCTCCAGGATCAGGATGACCTTGGCGCCGGAGTCCTTCAGCTGGTGCTCGAGCTCGCGCGGCGTGTACAGCGGGTTGACGTTCACCACCACGTAGCCGGCGCGCAGGATCGCGCACACCGCCACCGGGTATTGCGGCACGTTGGGCATCATCACCGCGACGCGGTCGCCCTTGTCCAGGCCGAGCGACTGCAGGTAGGCAGCGAGCGCGCGCGAGGCCTCGTCCAGGCGGGCGAAGCTGATCGCCTTGCCCATGAACTTGTAGGCCGGCAGGTTCGCGTACTTCTTCAGGCTTTCCTCGACCAGCGCCACCAGCGAGGGGTACTGGGCGACGTCGATGTTGGCCGGCACGCCTGCGGGGTACTGCTTCAGCCAGGTCTTTTCCATGGGCTACGGGGCTCCGTCGGGTTGCGGGGGATTCTGACCGAGCCATGCTGGCGTCCCGCTAGGGTTTTTCGACAGGGCTGCCGACTTTCGCCCCGGGTAATCCCGGCATCGCCCGCGCAGGCCGCGGCGCGATACTCGATCAACTGGTCAGGCCACTTGACCACTGCCCTGCCTGCCCCATGCCGCTGCAAGCCATCGAGACGCGCCGCCTGTACCGCCAGATCGCCGACCAGCTGCGCGAGGCGATCGAGCGCGGCGAGTTCCCGGCCGGCACGCGCCTGCCGCCCGAGCGCGACCTGGCCGCGCAGCTCGGCGTCTCGCGCCCCTCGGTGCGCGAGGCGCTGATCGCGCTGGAGGTCGAGGGCCGCGTCGAGGTGCGCATGGGCTCGGGCATCTACGTGCGCGAGCCCGACGCCGGCGCCGCCCGCGCCGCGCTGCACGAGGCCGAGAGCCCGCTGGAGACGATCCGCGCGCGCCAGCTGATCGAGGGCGAGCTGGCCGCCTACGCGGCGCTGCACATGAAACGGGCCCAGCTCGCCGGCCTGCGCGAGGCGATCGCGCTGATGGAGGACGAGGCACGCCATGGCCAGGTGCCCACCGGCGGCGACCGGCTGTTCCACACCCGCATCGCCGAGGCGAGCGACAACTCGGTGCTGCTGCGCCTCGTCGGCGAGCTGTTCGACGAGCGGCGCAACCCGCTGTTCGAGCAGCTCGGCAGCCACTTCGAGAACCCGCGCAGCTGGGCCATCGCGATCGCCGAGCACCGCGCGGTGCTGGAGGCGATCGCGCACCAGTCGCCGCAGGCGGCGCGCGAGGCGATGGCCCTGCACCTGGCCAACTCGCACGAACGCTTCATGGCCAGCTGGCCCGCCGAGGCGCCGCCGAAGGCGTCCCGGCGTTCACGGAGCGCGGCATGACGCTCGCGCTCCGGTTGCACGCGGCGCGCGACCTGCGCGTCGAGGCGCTGCCCGAGGCGGGCGAGCTCGGCGCGCACCAGGTCGAGGTGGCGCTGGGCGCCGGTGGCATCTGCGGCTCGGACCTGCACTACTGGCGCGAGGGCCGGGCCGGCGCCTTCGTGCTGCGCGAGCCGCTGGTGCCCGGCCACGAGGCCGCCGGCACGGTGCTGCGCACCGGCGCCGCGGTGACCCGCGTGGCACCGGGCGACAAGGTGGCCATCAACCCCTCGCACCCCTGCGGCCGCTGCGCGCGCTGCCGCGAGGGCCGCGAGAACCTGTGCGAGCACATGCTGTTCCTCGGCAGCGCGAGCGTGTTCCCGCACGCGCAGGGCCTGTTTCGCAGCCGCTTCGTGATCGGCGAGGCCCAGCTCACCGCGGTGGACGAAGACATCCCGCTGGCCGAGCTGGCCTGCGCCGAACCGCTGTCGATCGGCCTGCATGCGGTGCACCGCGCCGGGCCGCTGCTGGGCGCGCGCGTGCTGGTCACCGGCGCCGGCACGATCGGCTGCCTGTGCGCCGCCGCGGCGCGCCTGGCCGGCGCGGCCGAGGTGAGCGTGGTCGACCTGGCCGACCGGCCGCTCGCCGTGGCCCGCGCGATGGGCGCCGAGCGCACGCTGCGCGGCGACATGCTGGCCGCCGCCGACCTGGCCGACGCCGCGGACGTGGCGATCGAGGCCGCCGGCAGCGCCGCCGCGCTGCAGACCTGCCTGGACGCGGTGCGCCGCGGCGGGCGCATCGTGCAGGTGGGCACGCTGCCGCCGCAGGGCATCAGCTTCCCGGCCAACCAGATCATGGTCCGCGAGCTCGACTATGTCGGCGCGTTCCGCGCCGCGCATGCGTTCGACTGGGCCGTGCAGGCGCTGCGCACGCGGCGCGTCGACGTCCGCCCGCTGCTCTCCGCCGCGCTGCCGCTGTCGCGCGCGCAGGAAGCCTTCGAGCTCGCGGCCGACCGCAGCCGCAGCACGAAGGTCCAGCTGATCCCCGACTGACACCGCGAAAGGAGACCCGCGATGAAGCCGTTCCTGAAAGTCCTGATCGCCGCCGCCGCGCTGGGCGCGAGCGTCGGCGCGTTCGCGCAGACCAAGCTCAAGTGGGCGCATGTCTACGAGACCAGCGAGCCGTACCACACGCAGTCGGTGTGGGCGGCCGAGGAGATCAAGAAGCGCAGCAACGGCAAGTTCGACATCCAGGTGTTCCCCGCCTCCTCGCTCGGCAAGGAGACCGACATCAACCAGGGCATGCTGCTGGGCACGGTCGACATGATCATCAGCGGCCCGTCGTTCGCGGCGCGCAGCTACCCGCGCCTGGGCATCGCCTACTACCCGTTCATCTTCCGCGACGGCGACCACCTGCTCGCCTACAGCCGCAGCGAGGTGTTCAAGGAGATCGTCGACGGCTTCCGCACCAAGACCGGCATCCAGATCACCGCCTACACCTACTACGGCGCGCGCCACACGACGAGCCAGAAGGAGTTCAAGGACTGCGCCGGCATGAAGGGCCTGAAGATCCGCGTGCCCGACGTGCCGGCCTACCGCGCCACGCCCGAGGCCTGCGGCGCCAACCCGACGCCGATCGCCTTCGCCGAGGTCTACCTGGCGCTGCAGAACGGCACGGTGGACGCGCAGGAGAACCCGCTCACCACCATCGAGGCGAAGAAGTTCTACGAGGTGCAGAAGCACATCATGCTGACCGGCCACATCGTCGACGGGCTGACCACGCAGATCGCGCCGCATGTCTGGAACACGCTGTCGGATGCCGAGAAGAAGATGTTCACCGAGGTCACGCAGGAGGCCGCCTCGCGCGCCACGGCGATGATCAAGAAGCGCGAGGCCGAGCTGGTGGACGAGTTCCGCAAGAAGGGCCTGGGCATCCACGAGGTGAACCGGCAGAGCTTCGTCGATGCGGTGCTGAAGGCCAAGCCGGTGGAGTCGATGGGCTTCGACAAGAAGGACTACGACCGCATCGTGTCCATCAAGTGAAGTGACATGAGTGTCGACCTGGAGTCCGGCCCGAAGGTGATGGGCGACGATGGGGAGTTCCACGCCACCGACGAGGCCGTGGACCTCTCCCGCACGCCGCTCGAAGGCTGGATCGCGCTGGCGATCTTCTGGGCCCTCGGCGGCGTGGTGTTCTACCAGTTCTTCACCCGCTACGTGCTGAACAACTCCGCCTCGTGGACCGAGGAGATCGCGCGTTACCTGCTGATCGGCACGGTGTTCGTCGGCGCGGCCATCGGCGTGGCGAAGAACAACCACATCCAGGTCGACCTGCTGTACCGCTGGCTGCCGCGCGGCGCGGCGCGCGCGCTGTCACTGGCGGTCGACCTGCTGCGCGTGCTGTTCTTCGGCGCGATGGTGGTGCTGACCGCGCAGATGATGCAGAAGATGGGCAGCTACCAGATGACCATCGTCGACCTGCCGATGAACATCGTCTACGGCGTGTGCCTGTTCGGACTGGCGATGATGGCGTTGCGCTCGGCCTGGGTGATGAAGGTGCACTGGCAGCGCGGCTACAGCGTGCTCGAGCGGCCCGAGACCACGATGGAAGACCGCTAGGCATGCTCAAGCTCCTCTTCCTGCTGCTGATGGCCGGCGGCATGCCGGTGGCCATCGCGATGGCGGGCTCGTCGCTGATCTACATCCTCGTGTCCGGCAACCTGCCGCCCTTCGCGGTGGTGCACCGGATGATCGGCGGCATCGACAGCTTCCCGCTGCTGGCGGTGCCGTTCTTCATCCTGGCCGGCAACCTGATGAACAACGCCGGCATCACCAACCGCATCTACAACTTCGCGCTCGCCCTGGTCGGCTGGCTCAAGGGCGGGCTCGGGCATGTCAACGTGGTCGGCTCGGTGATCTTCGCCGGCATGAGCGGCACGGCGATCGCCGACGCGGCCGGGCTCGGCACCATCGAGATCAAGGCCATGAAGGACCACGGCTACGCCACCGAGTTCGCGGTCGGCGTGACCGCCGCGTCGGCCACGCTCGGGCCGATCATCCCGCCCTCGCTGCCCTTCGTGATCTACGCGATGATGGCCAACGTCTCGGTGGGCGCGCTGTTCCTCGCCGGCATCCTGCCCGGCGTGCTGATGGCGGTGCTGATGATGGCCACGGTGGCGTACTTCGCGCACAAGAACGGCTGGGGCGGCGACATCCGCTTCTCCGGCGCGCGCTTCGGCAAGGCGATGCTGGAGACCGCCGTGGTCGCCGGCTGGCCGCTCGCGGTGTACTACGCGGTGCAGGCCGGCGCGCCGGCGCAGCCGACGGTGATCGGCGCGATCGTGCTGCTGTTCGCCGCCGACCGCGTGTTCCGCTTCCAGGCCGTGCTGCCCATCATGACGCCGGTGCTGCTGATCGGTGGCATGACCACGGGCCTCTTCACGCCCACCGAGGGCGCCATCGCGGCCTGCGTCTGGGCCATGGTGCTCGGGCTCGCGTGGTACCGCACGATGAGCTGGAAGATGTTCGTCAAGGTCTGCCTCGACACGGTCGAGACCACCGCCACGGTGATGTTCATCGTCGCCGCCGCGTCGATCTTCGGCTGGATGCTCACCGCCACCGGCGTCACCGCGCAGATCGCGCAATGGGTGCTGGCGCTCACCCAGGAACCCTGGCTGTTCCTGCTGATGGCCAACCTGCTGATGCTGTTCGTCGGCTGCTTCCTCGAGCCGACCGCGGCCATCACCATCCTGGTGCCGATCCTGCTGCCGATCGCGCGCCAGCTCGGCGTGGACCCGGTGCACTTCGGCCTGGTGATGGTGCTGAACCTGATGATCGGCCTGCTGCACCCGCCGATGGGCATGGTGCTGTTCGTGCTGGCGCGGGTGGCGAAGCTGAGCGTCGAGCGCACCACGATGGCCATCCTGCCCTGGCTGCTGCCGCTGCTGGGCAGCCTGGTGATCCTGACCTACGTCCCGGCGATCGGCCTGTGGCTGCCGCGCCTGATGGGGCTCTGACGCTGACGGAGAACGACTCGATGACTGCAAGACTCGCGGGCAAGATCGCCCTGGTGACCGCCGCCGGCCAGGGCATCGGCCGCGCGACGGCCGAGGCCTTCGTGCGCGAGGGTGCGCGCGTGATCGCCACCGACCGCGACGAGCGGCTGCTCGCCACGCTGGCCGGCGCCGCCGCGCACCGGCTCGACGTGCTCGACCCGTCCGCGATCGCCGCGCTGGCCGCCGAGGTCGGCCCGGTGGACGTGCTGTTCAACGGCGCCGGCATCGTGCACGCCGGCACGGTGCTCGAGTGCAGCGAGGAGGACTGGAACCTCGCCTTCGACCTGAACGTGCGCTCGATGTACCGCACGATCAAGGCCTTCCTGCCCGGCATGCTGGAGCGCGGCCGCGGCTCCATCGTCAACGTGGCCTCGGCGGCAGGCAGCACCAAGGGCGTGCCGAACCGCTTCGTCTACGGCACCACCAAGGCGGCCGTGGTCGGGCTGACCAAGTCGGTCGCGGCGGACTTCGTCACCCGCGGCATCCGCTGCAATGCGATCTGCCCGGGCACCGTGGAGTCGCCCAGCCTGCGCGAGCGCATCGCGGCGCAGGCGCGCTCCAGCGGCCAGACCGTCGAGCAGGTCGAGGCCGCCTTCGTCGGGCGCCAGCCGATGGGCCGCCTCGGCCGCGCCGAAGAGATCGCGGCGCTGGCCGTCTACCTGGCGAGCGACGAGTCATCATTCACCACCGGCACCGTGCAGTTGATCGACGGCGGCTGGAGCAACTAGAGGAAGACGATGAAGTTGATGCGATATGGCGCCAAGGGCGCCGAAAAACCCGCCCTCGTCGACGCCGACGGGAAGGTGCGCGATCTCTCCGGCGTGCTGGCCGACATCACCGCCCAGACGCTCACGCCCAAGGGGCTGGACCGGCTGCGCGGCCTGGACACGGCCAGCCTGCCGGTGGTCGAGAACCCCGGCCGCATCGCGCCGCCGTGGAGCGGCTGCGAGAAGTTCCTCTGCATCGGGCTGAACTACGCCGACCATGCGGCCGAATCCAACCTGCCGATCCCGAAGGAGCCGATCCTGTTCATGAAGCCGATCTTTGCGCGGGTCGGCCCGAACGACCCGGTGGTGCTGCCGCAGGGCTCGGTCAAGGGCGACTGGGAGGTCGAGCTCGGCGTGGTGATCGGCAGCAAGGCACGCTACGTATCGGAAGCCGACGCGCTGAAGCACGTGGCCGGCTACTGCGTGGTCAACGACGTGTCCGAGCGCGAGTACCAGATCGAGCGCGGCGGCACCTGGGACAAGGGCAAGGGCTGCGACACCTTCGGCCCGGTCGGCCCCTGGCTGGTGACGGCCGACGAGGTCGGTGACCCGCAGAACCTGTCGATGTTCCTCGAGGTCAACGGCCACCGCTTCCAGAACGGCAGCACGAGGACCATGATCTTCGGCGTGGCGCAGCTGGTCAGCTACGTCAGCCGCTTCATGACGCTCTTCCCGGGCGACCTGATCTCCACCGGAACGCCGCCCGGCGTGGGCATGGGCGTCAAGCCGAACCCGGTGTACCTGAAAGCCGGCGACACGATGCGCCTGGGCATCGAGAAACTCGGCGAGCAGCGCCAGAGCGTGCACGCCTGGGATCCGGAGCTGATCGACAAGTGAACGAGGCAAGCATGGATCCGGTCATCCGCATCCACCCGGCCGACGACGTGGTGATCGCCAAGCAGCAGCTCGTCGGCGGCATGCGGCTGGAGGGCGAGGGCGTCACCGTCATCGGGCTGGTTCCGCCCGGCCACAAGGTCGCGGTGCGGGCCATCCGCGCCGGTCAGCCGGTGCGCCGCTACAACCAGATCATCGGCACCGCCAAGGCCGACATCGCGCCCGGCCAGCATGTGCACACGCACAACCTGGAGTTCGCCAGCTTCGCGCGCGACTACGCGGTCGGCACCGGCACGCACCCCACCGACTTCGTTCCGGTGCCCGCCACCTTCCAGGGCATCGTGCGGCCGGACGGGCGGATCGCCACGCGCAACTACCTCGGCGTACTGACCTCGGTGAACTGCTCGGCCACCGCGGCGCGGGCGATCGCCGACCACTTCCGGCGCGACATCAACCCGCGGGCGCTGGAGCGCTATCCGAACGTCGACGGCGTCGTGGCGCTGACGCATGGCGCCGGCTGCGCCACCGCGAGCGACGGCGAGCCGCTGCAGATCCTGCGCCGCACGCTGGGCGGTTATGCGCGCCACCCGAACTTCGCCGGCGTGCTGATGGTGGGCCTGGGCTGCGAGACCAACCAGATCGACGGTCTGCTCGAGCAGGAGGGCCTGGCCGCCGGCCCCCATCTGCAGACCTTCTCGATCCAGGACAGCGGCGGCACGCGGAAGACGGTGGCCAAGGGCATCGAGCTGGTCGAGTGGATGCTGGAGGAGGCCAACCGCGTGCAGCGCGAGCCGGTGCCGGCCAGCCACCTCATCGTCGGCCTGCAATGCGGCGGCTCGGACGGCTACTCCGGCATCAGCGCCAACCCGGCGCTCGGCGCCGCGGTGGACCGGCTGGTGCGCCACGGCGGCACCGCGATCCTGAGCGAGTCGCCCGAGGTCTACGGCGGCGAACACCTGCTGACGCGTCGCGCCGTCAGCCAGGCGGTGGCCGACAAGCTGGTCGCCCGCCTGAAATGGTGGGAGGACTACACCGCCCGCAACGGCGGCGAGATGGACAACAACCCCTCGGCCGGCAACAAGGCCGGCGGGTTGACCACCATCCTCGAGAAGAGCCTGGGCGCGATCGCCAAGAGCGGCACCACCAACCTGGTCGAGGTCTACGAGTACGCGCAGCCGGTGACGGCCAAGGGACTGGTGTTCATGGACACGCCGGGCTACGACCCGGTGTCGGCCACCGGCCAGGTGGCCGGTGGCGCCAACCTGATCTGCTTCACCACCGGCCGCGGCTCGGCCTACGGCTGCGCGCCCTCACCCTCGCTGAAGCTCAGCACCAACACCGCGCTGTGGCAGAAGCAGGAGGAGGACATCGACATCAACTGCGGCGAGGTGGTCGACGGCACAGCCAGCATCGACGAACTCGGCGAGCGCATCTTCCGCCTGATGCTCGACACCGCCTCCGGCCGCAAGACCAAGAGCGAGCTGCACGGCTACGGGCAGAACGAGTTCGTGCCCTGGCAGCTCGGGGCGGTGATGTAGCTACGGCTTGCGGGCGACGAGGCCGATCAGCGCCGAGCGGCCGATGTGGGACGTCCCCTCGGCGAGTTCGGCCTCGAACTCGTCCAGGCGCTCGATCGCCATCGCGGCAAAGGCCTCGCGCAGCAGCGCCGCGGTGTAGAGGTGGCTGTCGATGCCGGGGCCGCCGGTGCGGTGGATCAGCTGCTTCGGCGTGTAGCCCAGCAGCATCAGCACACCGCCCGGCTTCAGGCAGCGCAACATGTTCGCGAACAGCCGCGCGCGCTCGGCCGGCGTCGCGTACTGCACGAAGATCGCCACCACGCCGTCGTAGACGCCCTCCGGCCAGGCCAGCGTGTCGCCGTCGGCCACCGCGTGGTTCACCGCCACGCCCTGCGCTGCCGCGAAGCGCCGCGCCTTGGCGACCCCGCGTTCGGACAGGTCGAACGCATCCACCGCGAAGCCCTGGCGCGCCAGCCAGACGCTGTTGCGGCCCTCGCCGTCGGCCACGCACAGCACCCGGCCGCCCGGAGGCAGCGCGCCGGCCTGCTCGCGCAGCCAGGTGTTGGGCTCGGTGCCGAAGGCGAATTCCTCCCCGGCAAAGCGGGCATTCCACTTGGCGCGGGCGTCGTCGAAGGGGGTGTCGCTCATGCCGCCATGCTATCCCCCGGGACGGGCGATGCCCTGGCACGAAGTTCGCACGGAAGATGTCAATCTGAACTCGAGGGGCCGGTTTTCGCCGAATCCGCCGCGTTTCGCGGCTGCAGCAGGTGACCGGATTTCGCATGACCGACAAGATTCGTCACCGCCCGACGCCGACGCCCAAGGGCTCGCTGCCCAACTGGGCGCTGGTCCTGTGCATCGCCGGCGCGATCGTGCTCGTGTCGGTGGCGCGCTCCATCGTCTGAGCTACCCTCGGCCTCCGCTCCCGGAGGCCGAGATGAAGAAATCCCTGTTCGTGCTGGCTGCGCTCGTCGCGGTGGCCTGCTCGCGCGCCGAGCCGATCGGCGAGGTCGACACCGTCTTCAAGCTGATCGGGCCCGACCACAAGATCGTCGTCGAGGCCTACGAGGACCCCGGCGTGGCCGGCGTCACCTGCTACGTCTCGCGCGCCAAGACCGGCGGCATCAAGGGCGCGCTCGGCCTGGCGGAAGACAAGTCCGAAGCCTCGATCGCCTGCCGCCAGACCGGGCCGATCAGCTTCCGCGCGCCGCTGCGCCAGCAGGAGGAGATGTTCACCGAGCGCATCTCGCTGGTGTTCAAGCGGCTGCGCGTGGTGCGCATGGTCGACCAGCCGCGCAACACGCTGGTCTACCTGACCTACTCCGACCGGCTGATCGAGGGCTCGCCGCAGAACAGCGTCACGGCGGTGCCGGTAGAGCGCGGCACGCCGATACCGCTGCGCTGATCCTCAAGGAAAACGAGCATGGCGGGCCTTGCCGCTTTGCCCAGAATTGGTCTGACCACTTGACCAGTCCCACCATGAAGATCACCGCCGCCCGCGTCATCGTCTGCTGCCCGGGCCGCAACTTCGTGACGCTGAAGATCGAGACCGACGAAGGCCTTACCGGCCTGGGCGACGCCACGCTGAACGGCCGCGAACTGGCGGTGGCGAGCTACCTGAGCGACCACGTGATCCCGTGCCTGATCGGCCGCGACGCCCACGCGATCGAGGACACCTGGCAGTACCTCTACCGCGGCGCCTACTGGCGGCGCGGGCCGGTGACGATGAGCGCCATCGCGGCCGTCGACACCGCGCTGTGGGACCTGAAGGCCAAGGCGGCCGGCCTGCCGCTGTACCAGCTGCTCGGCGGCGCGAGCCGCGAGGGGGTGATGGTCTACGGCCACGCCAACGGGCGCGACATCGCCCACACCGTCGAGGAGGTGCTGCGCTACAAGGAGATGGGTTACCGGGCGATCCGCGCCCAGAGCGGCGTGCCGGGCCTGGAGAAGGTCTACGGCGTGGGCCGCGGCACCATGGCCTACGAGCCGGCCGATGCCGCACTGCCGAGCGAACACGACTGGTCGACCGAGAAGTACCTGCGCCACACGCCGCAGCTGTTCGACGCGGTGCGCAGCGCCGTCGGCCCGGACGTGCACCTGCTGCACGACGTGCACCACCGCCTGACGCCGATCGAGGCGGCGCGCCTGGGCAAGGACCTGGAGCCCTTCCGCCTGTTCTGGATGGAAGACGCGACGCCGGCCGAGAACCAGGAGGCCTTCCGCCTGATCCGCCAGCACACCACCACGCCGCTGGCGGTGGGCGAGGTGTTCAACACCGTGTGGGACTGCAAGGACCTGATCCAGAACCAGCTGATCGACTACATCCGCACGACCGTCGTGCACGCCGGCGGCATCACCCACCTGCGCCGCATCGCGGATCTCGCGGCGCTCTACCAGGTGCGCACCGGCAGCCATGGCGCGACCGATCTCTCGCCCGTCTGCATGGGCGCCGCCCTGCACTTCGACCGCTGGGTGCCCAACTTCGGCATCCAGGAGTACATGCGCCACAGCGATGAGACGGACGCGGTGTTCCCGCACGCGTACCGCTTCGACGACGGCTTCCTGCACCCCGGCGAGGCGCCCGGCCACGGCGTGGAGATCGACGAGGCGCTGGCCGCGACCTACCCCTACCAGCGCGCCTACCTGCCGGTGAACCGGCTGCAGCACGACGGCACGCTGTGGCACTGGTAGCGCCGCCGGGCATCGTCCACCTGGGCCTGGGCGCCTTCGCGCGCGCCCACCTGCTGCCGGCCACCCAGGCGGCAATGGCGGCGACGGGCGAACAGCAGTGGGGCGTGCTCGGCGTCTCGCTGCGCCACCCGGACGTGCGCGATGCACTTGCGCCGCACGGTTTCCGCTACACGCTGGCGCTGCGCGATGCCGACGACCAGGGCCGGCCGCGCGAACGGCGCGACACCATCGAGGTGCTGCGCGGCGTGCTGGTCGCGCCCGGGGACCCGGGCGCGGTGCTGGAGGCCATCGCCGCGCCGGCCACCCGCATCGTCAGCCTGACCGTCACCGAGAAGGGCTACCACCACGACCCGGCCACGCGCCGGCTTCGATCGGACGACCCGGACCTGGCGCACGACCTCGCCCACCCGGAGTCGCCGCGCAGCACGCTCGGCTTGCTGGCCCATGGCCTGGCACGGCGGCGCGAGCGCGGCCTCGGCCCGGTGACGCTGCTGTCGTGCGACAACCTGCCGGCCAACGGCGACACCCTGCGCGGCCTGCTGCGGGCCTTTGCCAGACAGGTCGATCCGTCGCTGGCCGGCTGGATCGACGCGCAGTGCACGTTCCCGAACGCGATGGTCGACCGCATCGTGCCGCGCAGCGACGACCCGGCCGTGATCGCCGCCGAACCCTTCTTCGACTGGGCGGTGGAAGATCGCTTCGCCGCCGGCCGGCCCGACTGGACGGCCTACGGCGCGCGCTTCGTGCCGAGCGCCGAGCCCTTCGAGAAGCTCAAGCTGCGCATGGTCAACGGCACCCACTCGACCATCGCCTACCTCGCTGTGGTGGCCGGCTGGGCGACGGTGGACGAGGCGATCGGCCAGAGCGCGCTGCGCCGCGCGATCGAGGCGCTGATGCGCGAGGAGATCGAACCCACCCTGCCCGCCCTGCCCGGCCTGGACCTGGCCGCCTACCGCGCCCGCCTGCTGCAGCGCTTCGCCAACCCGGCGCTGGCGCACCGCACGCGCCAGATCGCGATGGACGGCTCGCAGAAGCTGCCGCAGCGCCTGCTCGGCACGATCGCCGACCGGCTCGCGGCTGGCGCCTCCATCGAACGGCTCGCGCTCGGCGTCGCGGCCTGGATCCACTTCCTGCGCGGCGTCGACGAACAGGGCCGCGCCTACCCGATCGACGACCCGCTGGCCGGCGCGCTCGCCGCCCTTCGAACGCAGGCGGAGGCGGCGCCCGACGAGCGCAGCCGCGTGGCCGTCGTCACCGGCTTCGCGCCGGTGTTCGGCGCGCTCGGCCAGGAGCCGGCCTTCATCGACGCGGTGGCCCGCCGCACCGCCCGCCTGCGAGCGCACGGCGTGCGCGCCACACTCGAGCCATGAACCCCACCCTGGACGTGATCACCGTCGGCGAGACCATGGTCTCCTTTGCCGCCGACCAGCCCGGCCCGCTGGCCGAGGCACGCAGCTTCACCGCCATCGTCGGCGGCGCCGAGACCAACGTCGGGGTCGGCCTCGCCCGGCTTGGCCTGCGGGTCGCCTGGGTCAGCCGCCTGGGCGCCGATTCCTTCGCGCAGCGCATCCGCGCCACGCTCGCGGCCGAGGGCGTGGACTGCCGCGCGGTGGCGGAAGACCCGACTCGGCCGACCGGCTTCATGCTCAAGTCGCGCGCGCTGGCCGGAGCCGACCCGGTGGTCGAGTACTTCCGGCGCGGCTCGGCGGCGAGTGCGCTCTCGCTGGCCGATTTCGACGAGCAGCTGTTCCTCGCGGCGCGCCACCTGCACGTCACCGGCATCACGCCGGCGCTCTCACCCTCGTGCGCCGAGCTGGTCGAGCACGCGATGAAGACGATGCGCGCCGCCGGCCGCACGGTCTCGTTCGACCCCAATCTGCGCCCGCGCCTGTGGCCGAGCCGCGAGGCGATGGCCGCGCACCTGAACCGGCTCGCGGGCCTGGCGGACTGGGTGCTGCCCGGCATCGCCGAAGGCCACGCGCTCACCGGACTGGAGACGCCCGAGGCCATCGCCGCGTTCTACCGCGAGCGGGGTGCGGCGGCGGTGGTCGTCAAGCTGGGCGCGGAAGGCTCGTACTGGCGCGACGCCGACGGGGAGGGTCGTGTGCCCGGCGTCCGTGTCGAGCACGTGGTCGACACCGTCGGCGCCGGCGATGCCTTCGCGGTGGGCGTGATCAGCGGCCGGCTCGAGGGGCTCTCCTGGCCGGCGACCCTGGCGCGCGCCAACTGGATCGGCGCGCAGGCGATCCAGGTGGTGGGCGACATCGAGGGCCTGCCGCGGCGGGCGGCACTGCCCGCCGGGCTGTAGCAGCGCTCAGGCGTTCAGGGCCGCCTGCACCTCGTCCAGCATCTTCTTCGCGTCGCCGAACAGCATCCGGTTGTTCTCCTTGTAGAACAACGGGTTGTCGACGCCGGCATAACCCGAGGCCATGCTGCGCTTCATCACGATCGAGGTCTTGGCCTTCCACACCTCGAGCACCGGCATGCCGGCGATCGGGCTGCCGGGGTCCTCCTGTGCGGCCGGGTTCACGATGTCGTTGGCGCCGATCACCATGGACACGTCGGTCTCCGGGAAGTCCTCGTTGACCTCGTCCATCTCGAGCACGATGTCGTAGGGCACCTTGGCCTCGGCCAGCAGCACGTTCATGTGGCCCGGCATGCGGCCGGCCACCGGGTGGATGCCGAAGCGCACGTTCACGCCCTTGGCGCGCAGGATCTTGGTGATCTCGCACACCACGTGCTGCGCCTGCGCCACCGCCATGCCGTAACCCGGAACGATGACCACGTTCTTGGCCTCCTTCAGCAGCTCGGCCGTCTCGGCCGCGCTGATCGGCGTCACCTCGCCCTGCGGCTGCGCCGCGTCGCCCGAGGCCGCCTTGGCCGGCGCGCCGCCACCGAAGCCGCCGGCGATCACGCTGAGGAAGTTGCGGTTCATCGCGCGGCACATGATGTAGGAGAGGATCGCGCCCGAGGAACCCACCAGCGCGCCGGTGACGATCAGCAGGTCGTTGCTCAGCATGAAGCCAGTGGCGGCCGCCGCCCAGCCGGAGTAGCTGTTGAGCATCGAGACGACCACCGGCATGTCCGCGCCGCCGATGGCCATCACCATGTGGATGCCGAACAGCAGAGCGATCACCGTCATCACCAGCAGCGGTGTCATGCCCGAGGCCACGTCGTGCGCGTTCAGGAACGCGCGGCCGAACCACAGCACGATCAGCAGCGCGATCAGGTTGAGCCAGTGCCGCGCCGGCAGCAGCAGCGGCTTGCCGCCGATCTTGCCGGAGAGCTTGCCGAACGCGATCAGCGAGCCGGAGAACGTGACGGCGCCGATCAGGATGCCGATGTAGACCTCGGCCTCGTGGATGGTCTTCTCCGCCGGCGTGGCGAAGACGGTCGAGGTGTCCACGTAGCTGGCGAAGCCCACCAGGCAGGCCGCGAGGCCGACCAGGCTGTGCATCAGCGCGACCAGCTCGGGCATCTGCGTCATCTGCACCTTCTTCGCGGCGAAGAGGCCGATGCTGCCGCCCACGACCAGCGCGATGACGATCCAGGCATAACCCGCGCCGGTGACCCGCGGGCCGAGCACGGTGGCGATCACCGCGATGGCCATGCCGATCATGCCGAACAGGTTGCCGCGGCGGGCCGTTTCGGGGTTGGCGAGGCCGCCGAGGCTGAGGATGAAGAGAACGGTAGCGCCGATGTAGGCGACGGTGGCGAGGCTGTCGGTCATGTTCTTCTCGTTCTTCTCACTTGCGGAACATCGCCAGCATGCGCCGCGTCACCGCGAAGCCGCCGAACATGTTGACGGCGGTGAGCACCAGCGCCAGCACCGCCATGCCGAGGATCAGGCCGCTCGGGCGGTCCGCGCCGGCGCTCGTCAGCGGCGGCGCGATCTGGATCAGCGCCCCGATCGCGATGATCGAGGAGATCGCGTTGGTCACGCTCATCAGCGGCGTGTGCAGCGAGGGCGTGACGTTCCAGATCACCATGTAGCCGATGAAGCAGGCCAGCACGAACACGGTGAAGTGCGACAGGAACGAGGCCGGCGCGAACAGGCCCACGCCCAGCAGCGCCAGCGCGCCGATGCCGAAGGTGATGGCCAGGGACTTGGCCGACATCGGTTCGCCGGCGCCATGGCCGTGGCCCTTGGCCGCGGGCGCCGCGGCTGCGGGCTTGGGCTTGGGGGCCGGGGCCGGCAGCTTGAGCGGCGGCGCGGGCCAGGTGACGGTGCCGTCCTTGATGACGGTGAGGCCGCGGATCGCGTCGTCGTCCATGTTGACGACGGCCACGCCGTCCTTGGCCTTGCACAGCTCCTCGGTCAGGCGCAGCAGGTTGGTCGAGTACAGCGTCGACGACTGCTTGGCCAGCCGGCTGGCCAGGTCCGTGTAGCCGACGATCGTGACGCCATGCTTCACGACGGCCTGGCCGGGCTCGGTGAGCTCGCAGTTGCCGCCCTGCTCGGCCGCCATGTCGACGATCACGCTGCCCGGCTTCATGCTCTGAACCATCTCGGCGGTGATCAGCCGCGGCGCCGGCTTGCCCGGGATCAGCGCGGTCGTGATGATGATGTCGCACTCCCGGGCCTGCTGCGCGTACATCGCACGCTGCGCGGCCTGGAAGCCCTCGCTCATCACCTTGGCGTAGCCGCCGCCGCCCGAGCCTTCTTCCTCGTAGTCGACCTTGACGAACTCGCCGCCCAGCGAGACCACCTGGTCGGCCACCTCGGCGCGCGTGTCATTGGCGCGCACGATGGCGCCCAGGCCGGCCGCGGTGCCGATGGCCGCGAGGCCCGCCACGCCGGCACCGGCGATGAACACCTTGGCCGGCGGGATCTTGCCCGCGGCGGTGATCTGGCCGTTGAAGTAGCGGCCGAAGGCATTGGCCGCCTCGATCACCGCGCGGTAGCCGCTGACGCCGGCCATCGAGGTGAGCGCGTCCATCTTCTGCGCGCGCGAGAGCTGGCGCGGCAGGCAGTCGATGGCCAGCACGGTGGCCTTGCGGGCCGCCAGCGCTTCCATCAGCTGGGGGTTCTGCGCCGGCCAGACGAAGCCGATCAGGTGGCCGCCCTCGCGCATCAGGGCGACCTCGTCGAGCGTCGGCGGGCGCACCTTGAAGACGATGTCGCTGCCGGCCCAGAGCTCGGCGGCGCTGCCGACGATCTCGGCGCCCGCGGCGCGGTAGGTGTCGTCGGCGAAGTTGGCGGCCTCGCCGGCGCCGCTCTGCACCGCCACGGAGAAGCCGAGCTTGACCAGCTTCTCCACCACGTCGGGCACGGTGGCCACGCGCTTTTCACCCGCCGCCGTCTCGCGCGGTACCCCAATCTTCATCGACGTCTCCTCTGGCCTCGGACTTATTTCACGGGGCGAGAGCTTACACGCTGGCGCCCGACTACCATGGCGGCCCATGAACACCCGCTGGAGCCCGAGCGTCACCGTCGCCGCGATCATCGAGCAGGCGGGCCGCTACCTGCTGGTCGAGGAGCACACGCCCGAAGGCCTGAAGCTGAACAACCCGGCCGGCCACCTGGACCCGGGCGAAAGCCCCGAGCAGGGCGTGGTGCGCGAGGCGCTGGAGGAAACGGCGCGGGTGTTCGTGCCCGAGGCGCTGGTGGGTGTCTACCTGTCGCGCTTCCGGCGCCCGGCCAGCGGCGAGGACGTCACCTACCTGCGCTTCGCCTACGCCGGCACGGTGGGCGACCCCGACCCCGCGCTCGGCCTGGACGAGGGCATCGTGCGCACGCTGTGGATGACGCTGGACGAGCTGCGCGCCAGCCGCGCGCGGCACCGCAGCGGCCTGGTGCTGCGCTGCATCGAGGACCATGCGGCCGGGCGGCGCTTCCCGCTCGACCTGGTGCACGCCGACCCGACGCTCGTCGCGCCGGAGATCAAGGGCGGCTGATCACTGCCGCGCCAGCACCCGGTCGACCATCGTGCCGGACTGGCCGAGGTAGTTGGCCGGGTCGCACAGCCGCGCCAGCGCCGCGCGGTCGAGGTGCTTGTTGATCTGCGGGTGTTCGGCCAGCAGGTCGAGCAGCGGGCGCTGCTGCTGCAGGGCCTCGCGGCAGATGTCGTACACCAGGTCGTGCGCGTACTCGCGGCCGATGTAGGGCCCCAGGCCCATCATCACCGCCTCGCTCATCACCAGGCCGTGGGTCATGTCGAGGTTGCGGCGCATCGCGGCGGCATCGACCTCCAGCCCCTCGACCACCGCACGCGCCTGCTTCAGCGCGCCGGCCATCAGGCAGAAGGCCTCGGGCAGCACGATCCACTCGATCTCCCACGGGCCGGTGCTGCGCTCGTGGTCGGCCACCATCGCGTCCATCAGCGCGGCGGCATGCTGGCGCACCACCGAGATCGCGGCGTGGATGTAGCAGCTCGAGATCGGGTTGCGCTTCTGCGGCATCGTGCTGCTGGAGCCGCGGCCGTGGTGGTAGGGCTCGTAGACCTCGCCGACCTCGGTCTGCATCATCAGCTTCACGTCCATCGAAAGCTTGCCCAGCGTGCCGCCCACGAGGCCGAGGAACGCGCCGACCTCGGCGATGTTGTCGCGAATGGTGTGCCAGGCGATCACCGGCTGCGCCAGGCCCAGCTCGGCGCACAGGCCGGCCTGCGTCTCCATCGCGCCGCGCTCGAGCGAGGCCAGCGTGCCGGCGGCGCCGGCGAACTCGCCCACCAGCACACGCTCACGCAGCTGCGCGAGGCGCTCGCGGTGGCGCTGCACGGCCGAGAGCAGCCCGGCCATCTTGTAGCCGAAGGTCACGGGAATCGCCTGCTGCAGGTTGCTGCGGCCGATCATCGGCGTCAGGCGGTGCTCCTTGGCAAGCTTCGCCAGCGCGGCGCCGATCGCCGCCAGGTCGGCATCGACGAGTTCCAGCGCCTCGCGGATCTGCAGCACCGTCGCGGTGTCGGTGATGTCCTGCGTCGTCGCGCCCCAGTGGCAGTACTCGCCGAGCTTGTCGCGGCACAGCGCGTTGAGCTGCGACACGACGCCGAGGATGGGGTAGCCGATGCGCTCGGTCTGCGCGCGCAGCTTGGCCATGTCGATCTGGTCGAGCCGGCAGTGGCTGACGATCTCCTCGGCCGCCTCGGCCGGGATCAGGCCGAGCCGGCCCTGCACGCGCGCCAGCGCGGCCTCGATGTCCAGGTACTTGCGGGTGCGGTTCTCGTCGGACCAGACCTCGCGCATCGCATCGCTGCTGAAGATGCCCTGGAAGATCGACGAGTCGATGATGGAAGCGGCCATGGAAGGCTCCTTGAAGTCAGGGAAGGCGCGCGAGCAGGCGCTGCGCGCGCAGGAGGATGGGTTTGTCGACCATGCGGCCGTCGACCTGCACCGCCGCGCCGCCGGCCGCTTCGCTGGCCGCGACCACGCGGCGCGCCCAGTCGATCTCGGCCGGGCTCGGTGCGAGCAGTTCGTGCACCCGCGCGACCTGGCGCGGGTGAATGCAGAGCTTGGCCGTGAAGCCGTGGGCGCGGGCGCGTGCCACGTCGGCGCGCAGCGCCTCGTCGTCGTCGAGCGCGGCGGTGACGCCGGCCACCGGCGCGGCGATGCCGGCGGCGCGCGACGCCAGCGCGAGGCGGCTCGCGGCATGGTCGAGGCCGAGCGGGTCGCCGGAGAGATCGAGGTCGAGCGCGAAGTCGATCGTGCCGAACACGAGGCGTTGCGCGGCCTGCGCCAGCGCCTCGGCGGCGAGCACGCCGCGCGCCGTCTCGATCAGCGCGAGCACGGCCGCGCCGGGGCAGGCCTGGCGCACGCGCTCCAGCGTCTCGATGCGTTCCGCCTTCGGCAGGAGGATCGCCGCCGCGCCGCGCACGGCGGCCAGGTCGTCGGCGAACCAGGGCGTGCCCTCGTCGTTGAGGCGCACGACCACACGCGGGTCACCCGCGGCGATCTGGTCACGCACCGCCTCGCGGGCGAGAGCCTTGCGCTCGGGCGTGACGGCGTCCTCGAGGTCCAGCACCACCGCATCGGCCCCGCTGGCCAGCGCCTTGGCGAAGCGCTCCGGCCGGTCGCCCGGCACGAAGAGGTAGCTGCGTGCGTCCATGTCAGTGGCGCCCGGCCGCCCGAAGCCACTGACGCGCCCCCTCGGGGGGCAGCGAACGGAGTGAGCGTGGGGGTTTCATTTCACACCGCCCCCTCGGCGCGCAGCGCGGCGATCTGCGCCGCGTCGCAACCCAGTTCGGCCAGCAGCGCGTCGGTGTGCTCGCCCAGCGCCGGCACCGGGTCCATGCGCGGCTCCTCGTCCCAGCTGCCGGGCGGCAGCAGCGCCGGCAGCGGGCCGGCCGGCGAGCCGACCTCGCGCCAGCGGCCGCGCGCCTTCAGCTGCGGGTGCGCCCACACCTCGGCCATCGTGTTGACGCGTGCGTTGGCGATCTGCGCGTCGTCGAGCCGGTCGATCACCTGCGCGCTGCTCAGCGCCGCGAAGGTCTCGACGATGATCGCGCGCAGCGCCCCGCGCTCGGCCGAGCGGCGCGCGTTGCCGGCGAAGCGCGGGTCGCTCGCGAGCGCGGGCTGGCGCAGCACCTTCTCGCAGAACACCACCCACTCGCGTTCGTTCTGCAGCCCGAGCATCACCGTGCCGCCGTCGCCGGCCGGGAACGGGCCGTAGGGGTAGATCGTCGCGTGGCTGGCGCCGGTGCGCGGCGGCGGGCTCGCGCCCTCGAAGGCGTAGTACAGCGGGTAGCTGGTCCACTCGGTCAGCGCTTCCAGCATCGAGACGTCGATGTGCCGGCCGCGGCCGGTCCGGCCGCGCTCGAGCAGTGCCGCCAGGATGTTGCTGTAGGCGTACATGCCGGCGGCGATGTCGGCAATCGAGGCGCCGGCCTTGCACGGCTCCTCCGGCGTGCCGGTGGTCGAGACGAAGCCGGCCTCGCTCTGGATCAGCAGGTCGTAGGCCTTCTTGTCGCGGTACGGGCCGTCGCTGCCGTAGCCGGAGATGTCGCAGACGATCAGGCCGGGTTTCTTTCGCGCCAGTGCGTCGTAGCCCAGCCCCAGCCGCGCGGCGGCGCCGGGCGCGAGGTTCTGCACCAGCACGTCGGCCTTCTCGAGCACCAGGCGCTGCAGCAGCGCATGGGCCTGCGGATGCTTGACGTCCAGCGTCAGGCTCTCCTTGCTGCGGTTGGTCCAGACGAAGTGCGAGGCCAGGCCGCGCACCCGGGCGTCGTAGCCGCGGGCGAAGTCGCCCGTGCCGGGCCGCTCGATCTTGATGACGCGCGCGCCCAGGTCGGCGAGCTGGCGCGTGGCGAACGGCGCGGCGATCGCGTGTTCGAGCGTGACGACGGTGAGGCCCTTGAGCGGTTGCATGTCGAGTGCTCCTTCAGCGCAGCGTGGCGACCGCGTCCATCGTCAGCCAGCCTTCGTGGTCCTGCGCCCAGAGCTTGACGGTTTGGCCTTCGCGCGCGCCGTTCACGCGCATCGGAGCGCCGTCGAAGGTCGGCCGCACGGCCTTGAAGCGGAACGCGGCCACGTCGGCCCCCGGCGCCTCGCGGCGCAGCAGGTCCATCAGCAGCGTCGCGATCAGCGGGCCGTGCACGATCAGGCCCGGGTAGCCCTCGACCTCGGTGACGTACTTCCGGTCGTAGTGGATGCGGTGGCCGTTGAAGGTCAGCGCGGAGTAGCGGAACAGCAGCACGTCGTCGGGCACCAGCTCGCGCTGCCAGGGCGCGCCGGGTTGCGCGGCCTGCGGCGGGGGTTCGACGTCGCCGGGCCGCTTTGCCTCGCGGTAGACGATGTCGTGGAACTCCACCAGCGCCGCCTCCGCCGCGCCGTTGCAGCGGATCTCGTGGCGCACCTTGACGAACACCAGCGGCCCGGTGCGGCCCTGCTTGACCGTCACGTCGGCGATCGTCGAGGTGCGCTCGACCGCGTCGCCCACGCGCAGCGGCGCGCGGAACTCGAACTGGCTGCCGGCCCACATGCGCCGCGGCAGCGGCACCGGCGGCAGGAAGCCGCCGCGCTTCGCATGGCCGTCCGGGCCGATCTCGCTCTGGCGGTGCAGCGGCAGGAAGTACAGCCAGTGCCACAGCGGCGGCAGCGGCGTGCCGGTTGCGAAGTCCGCCGCGGGATGGTCCAGCGTCGCGTTCAGCGCCCTCGGCGGCGTCGCGTGCAGCGTGTCGTGCAGCGTCTCGCTGCGGCCGATCCAGGCGGCGAGGTCGTCCATGGTGTGTTCCTCGGGTTGGGCGCTCGTGCTTCTCAGTCGGCGGTGAGCTTGGCCTTCTGCACCACGCCGCGCCACTTCGCCAGTTCCGACTTCACCAGCGCGCCGAACTGCTCCGGCGTGCTGCTCTCGACGTCCGCACCGTGTTCCTCGATGCGCTTGATGATCTCGGGGTCGGCCAGCACCTGGTTCAGCGCCTTGTTGATCTGCTCGACGATGGCCTTGGGCGTCTTGGCCGGCGCGAAGAAGCCGTACCACTGCTGCACCTCGACGCCGTCGACGCCCGCTTCCTTCAGCGTCGGCACGTCCGGCAGCAGGGGCGAGCGCTTCGGCCCGGCAATCGCCATGGCCTTGAGCTTGCCGCTCTTGACGTGCGGCACGGCGGTGAACAGGCTCGGGAACATGAACTGCGTCTGCCCGCCGATCGTGTCGCTGACGGCCGGTGCCGCGCCCTTGTAGGGCACGCCCAGCATCACCACGCCGGCGTTCAGCTTGAACAGCTCCGCGGCGAAGTGCGGCGCCGTGCCGTTGCCGGCCGAGGCGTAGGTGTACTTGTCCGGCTTGGCCTTGAGCTGGGCGACCAGGTCCTTCACGTCCTTCACCGGCACGGTGGCGTTGGCCACCATCAGCGTCGGCGAGTAGCCGACCAGGCCGATCGGCTCGAAGTCGGCCACCGGGTCGTAGCGCAGCTTCTGCAGGGCCGGGTTCATCGCGTGCGTGGCGATGTAGCCGAGCATCAGCGTGTGGCCGTCCGGCGTCGCGCGGGCCACGTATTCGCTCGCGATCGCGCCGTTCGCGCCGGCGCGGTTGTCGACGATCACCGTCTGGCCGAGCAGCGTGCCGAGCTTCTGGCCGATGGTGCGCGCCATCGCGTCGTTGCCGCCGCCGGCGGCAGTGGGTACGACGATCGTGATCGTCTTGGTCGGGAAGGCCAGCGCGGCGGGCGCCGCGGCAGCAAGGGCGGCAGCCAGGGCCGGGGCGAGCAGTCGCTTCATGGGTTTGTCTCCTTCGGGAGGTCTGGAAAACACGTAGTCGGGGATGTGCAGCTCGCCCTGCAGGATCTTGCGCGCGGTGCGCAGCAGCGCGGCGCGCTGGATGCGGGCTTCGTCGCCGCGGCCGTCGATCTGCACTTCGACGTCGATGCGGCCCTGCGGGTGCAGCACCGCGATGCGGCGCGTGCCGGGTTCGTGGGCGGCGCCGCTGGCCACCGTGCCGGGCAGCGCGAAGGCGGCGGCCACGCCGATCGCGCCGGTCACCGCGTGCGAGGCGTGGCAGCGGCGCGGCGTGAAGTAGCGCGAGGTGATGCTGTGGCCGTCGTCGCCGGCGCTGACGAGCACCGGCTTGGGCACCACGCTGCCGGAGACGTCACCCAGCCCCATGCGTTGCCCCGCAGCCCGGCGCAGCGACTCGAGCCGCTCGAGCAGCGCGCGGTTCGCATCGAGCTCGGCCGGCGCCTCGCGGCCGGTGACGCCGAGGTCGGCGGCGCGCACGATCATCAGCGGCATCGCCGCGTCGATGCAGGTGAGCTCGACGCCGTCGATCAGGTCGACGCGCTGGCCGGTCGGGAACACCGAGCCGGTCACGGCGCCCCAGGCGTCGAGGAAGTCGAGCCGGATCGGTGCCGCCGTGCCGGCCACGCCGTCGATGCTGGTCAGGCCGTCGTAGGTGACGCGCCGCGCGGGCGTCTGCACCGTGACGTCGATGCGCGACTTCGTGTTCACGTTGAACACGCGCACCGTGGTCTCGCCCTCGCGCGCCGCCACCAGCCCCTGCTCGATCGCGAAGGGTGCCACGCCCGAGAGCATGTTGCCGCAGTTGGGCCGCGTGTCGACCGACTTCTGGCCGACACCGACCTGGGCGAACAGGTAGTCGACGTCGCAGTCCGGCTGCGCCGAGCGCGAGACGATCGCCACCTTGCTGGTCAGCGTGCTGCCGCCGCCCACGCCGTCGACCTGCAGCAGGTCGGACGCGCCGATCGCGCCGATCAGCGCCTGGTCGCGCTGCGCCTCGTCGGCGGGCAACCAGTCGCGCAGGAAGAACGGGCCGCGCGAGGTGCCGGCACGCATCAGGACGCAGGGGACGGTGAGCGATGACATGGACCGGATCATGGTCGCCGCAGTCATGCATGTGAATTGCAGAGTTACGATTGATTGATAGCTGGAGCGCATCAATGGCCCTGAACTTCGACCTGCCCGACCTGCTCGCCTTCCGCGCGGTGGCCGAGATCGGCAACTTCCGCCGCGCCGCCGAGTCGGTGCACCTCTCGCAGCCGGCCTTCAGCCGACGCATCGACAAGCTCGAGCAGGCGCTCGGCGTGCGGCTGCTGGAGCGCACCACGCGGCGTGTCGGGCTGACGGCCGTCGGGCGCGAGTTCGCGCGCAAGGTCGCGCAGTGGCTCGACGAGCTGGACAGCACGCTGCTGGCCGTGCGCGGCGTGGCCGCCACGCGCCTGGGCGAGGTCACCGTGGCCTGCGTGCCCTCGACCGTCTACTACCACCTCTCGCAGGTGATCGGCCGCTACCGCGAGCGCTACCCGAAGCTGCGCGTGCGCGTGTTCGATGCCGGCGCGAGCGAAGTGCTGGGCGCGGTGGCACGCGGCGAGGCGGATTTCGGGCTGAACTTCATCGGCAGCCAGGAGCCGGAGATCGAGTTCCGCACCCTGCTCGAGGAACGTTTCGTCGCCGCCTGCCGGCGCGACCACCCGCTCGCCAGGCGCCGCCAGGTCAGCTGGGCCGACCTGGCGGCCTACGACTTCATCAACGTCGCCAAGACCTCGGGCAACCGGCTGCTGCTCGACCAGGCCCTGGCCGGCGTCGCGGTCCGGCCCGAGGGGCTGTACGAGACGCAGCACGTGACGACGCAGCTCGGCCTGGTGGAGGCCGGGCTCGGCGTGGCCGCGGTGCCCTCGCTCGCGATGCCGGGCAAGGACCACCCGCTGCTGGTCAGCATTCCGCTGGTCGACCCGGTGGTGACGCGGCGCGTCGGGCTGATCCGCCGCAAGGGCCGCACGCTCTCGCCGGCGGCGCAGCAGCTCTACGACGTGTTCGCCGGCATGCGCAAGCCGGGGCGCCAGCGCGGGTCATGAGCGGCCCGGGATAATCGCGTCATGGACAAGCGGCACCGGGTCGTCGTCGGGCTTTCCGGCGGGGTCGACTCCGCCGTCACCGCGCACCTGCTCAAGCAGCAGGGCCACGAGGTGATCGGCATCTTCATGAAGAACTGGGAGGATGACGACGACGGCGAGTACTGCTCGTCGCGCCAGGACTTCCTCGATGCCGCCGCGGTGGCCGACGTGCTGGGCATCGAGCTCGAGCATGTCAACTTCGCGGCCGACTACCGCGACCGGGTGTTCGCCGAGTTCCTGCGCGAGTACCAGGCCGGCCGCACGCCGAACCCCGACGTGCTGTGCAACGCCGAGATCAAGTTCAAGGCCTTCCTCGACCATGCGCTGCGCCTGGGTGCCGAGAAGATCGCCACCGGCCACTACGCCCGCGTGCGCGAGCGCGACGGACGCTTCGAATTGCTCAAGGGCCTCGATCCGCTGAAGGACCAGAGCTACTTCCTGCACCGCCTGACGCAGGCGCAGCTGGCGAAGACGCTGTTCCCGGTCGGCGAACTGGCCAAGACCGAGGTGCGCCGCATCGCCGCGCAGATCGGCCTGCCGAACGCGAAGAAGAAGGATTCGACCGGCATCTGCTTCATCGGCGAGCGGCCGTTCCGCGAGTTCCTGAACCGCTACCTGGCCAACACGCCCGGCCCGATCAAGGACGACCGCGGCCGCACCATCGGCGAACACGTGGGCCTCTCCTTCTACACGCTCGGCCAGCGCAAGGGCATCGGCATCGGCGGGCTGAAGGAACGCGGCGCGGCCAAGGGCGGCAGCGAACACGAACCCTGGTTCGTGGCGCGCAAGGACCTGGCCGCCAACACGCTCTACGTCGTGCAGGGCCACGAGCACCCCTGGCTGCTCGCGCCTGCGCTGCGCGCCGACGACACGAGCTGGATCGCCGGCACGCCGCCCGCGCCGGGGCGGCTCGCCGCCAAGACGCGCTACCGCCAGGCCGACGCGCCCTGCACGCTGGCGCACGAGGCCGGCGGCCGCTTCACGCTGCGCTTCGACGCCGCGCAGTGGGCCGTGACGCCGGGCCAGTCCGCGGTGCTGTACGACGGCGAGGTCTGCCTGGGCGGCGGGGTGATCGCCGCGGCGCTCGCGGCAACCCCCGAGCCGCTCACTGCAGCGTGAAGTCGCTCGCCGCGAGGGTGTTCACGCCGCTCAGCGTGGCCACCAGCTCGGCCTCGTAGCCCGTGCCGGCGCCGTCGGCATCGAACCACAGCCGCCCGGTGCCGGTCTCGAACAGGAACTGACCGGCCGTGCCGCTGGCCACCGGCGCGCTGCCGACGACGAGCGACAGCGCTGCGTCGGCCGCCAGGCCGAAGCCGGCGCGGTCGATCACCAGCGTGTCCTCGCCGCGCACGAAGTCGGCGATCAGGTCGCCCGAGCCGGTCGCATCGCCGCCGAAGGCGAACGAGTCCTTGCCCGCGCCGCCGATCAGCCAGTCGCCGCCGCCGCCGCCGGCCAGGAAGTCGTCGCCGGCGCGGCCTTCCAGCCGGTCGTCGCCCTGGCCGCCCCAGAAGCCGTCGCTGCCGGTGCTGCCGCGCAGGTCGTCGTCGCGGTCGCTGCCCACCACCTGCTCGATGCCCACCAGCGTCAGGCCCTGGGCCATGCCGGCGTTCTTCGTGCTGTCGGCCAGGTCGACGCGCACCGACAGGTCCGACACGATGTTGAAGAACACCGTGTCGATGCCCGATCCGCCGACGAAACGGTCGACCCCATTCGCGTCGAAGTCGTCGCGCACGAAGCCGTCGTTGCCGGCGCCGCCGTCGAGCACGTCGTTGCCGTCGCCGTCGTAGAGCCAGTCGTCGCCGCCGCCGCCCTTGAGCACGTCGTTGCCGGCGTTGCCGTCGAGCAGGTCGTACAGCGCGCCGCCGGTCACCTGGTCGTGGCCGGCCGTGCCGTCGAACTCGAGCGACTCCATGCCCGAGAAGCGGGTGCCCGCGTTCACCGTCGTCGTCGCGGTGGAGAACACGAAGCTGACGCCGGTGGTCTCGTCGCCCAGCTCGAGGAAGGCCCGGTCGGTGCCGGTGCCGCCGTCGGCGTTGTCGCCGGCGTTGAAGTGCAGCGCGTCGTCGCCGGCGCCGCCGATCAGGGTGTCGGCGTCCGCGTCGGAGAGCCCGCCGGTGGCGTACAGCGTGTCGTTGCCGAGGCCGCCGTCGAGCCGGTCGGCGCCGTTCCAGCCCTGGATCGAGTCGTTGCCGGCGAGGCCGCTGATGGTGTCGTGGCCGTCGTTGCCGTTGAACCAGTCGTCCAGCGCGCCGCCGGTCAGCTGGTCGTTGCCGTAACCCGAGTGCAGGTGGATGCGCTCGATGCCGGTCAGCGTGACGTTGCCGTTCACGAGCGTGGCGTTCTGGCTCAGCGTGAAGCTCAGGTCCGCGCGCGAATCGAAGCGGCTCACCCAGGCGTAGTCGGTGCCCGCGCCGCCGTCGACCGTGAACGCGCCGGCGGTCGCGCCGGTCGCGTTGTTCACGTAGACCGTGTCGTCGCCGTTGCCCAGCAGGATGCGGTTGGCGCCGGTGCCGGCGAACTCGACCTCGACCTGCACCGAGTCGTTGCCGTCGCCCGCGTTGATGGTGTTGGCGCCGCCCCAGTCGAGGATGCGGTCGTGCCCGGCGCCGCCGTACACCACGTCGTTGCCGCTGCCGCTGTCGAGCACGTCGTCGCCGCTGCCGCCGTAGAGGGTGTCGTTGCCCGCACCGGCGTCGAAGCTCACCTGCAGCGCGCCGCGGCCGTCGAGCCGGTCGTTGCCCAGGCTGCTCTCGATGCTGAAGATCTCCACGTCGGTGGCCGTGGTGCCGTTGGAGAGCGTCGCGGTGTTGCCCGCGATCGAGAAGGTCACCGGCGTGTCGAGCGCGTCGCTGGCGTCGATCACCGCGCTGTCGGTGCCGGCCCCGCCGAGCAGGGTGTCGGCGCCGCCGCCCTTGACGATCAGGTGGTCGTCGCCGCTGCCGCCGTCGAGCCGGTCCCGGCCCGTGCCGCCGTCGAGCTGGTCGGCGCCGCCGTTGCCCGCCAGGCGGTCGTTGCCGCCGTAGGAGGACAGCACGTCGTCGCCGTCGTGCGTGGTGAAGGTGTCGGCGCCGTCCGAGCCGGTGATGGTGTAGGCCTCGACGTTGATCAGCGTGGTGCCGTCGGCCAGCGTGTTCAGCAGCGCCGGCGCCTGGGCCGTGAACACGCCCGCCAGGCCGTTCAGCTCGACCCGGTCGATGCCGCTGCCGCCGTCGATCACGTCCGCCCCGTTGCCGGCGTACACCGTCACGGTGTCGTTGCCGGCGCCGCCCTGCAGCGTGTCCAGGCCCGCGCCGCCGCGCAGCAGGTCGTCGCCGTTGTCGCCGCGCAG
>KZ836133.1 GCA_003265685.1 Piscinibacter caeni
GGAGCCGGCCAGCGCCGCGGTCGCCGCGGCGCCGCCGCCCGCGCCGGTGGCCGAACCGGCGCCGCCGCCGCCGGCCGCGATCGAGGCGCGCTTCGACCCGGAGCAGGATTTCGAGCGTGTCGCCGTCGGCCAGACGGCCGACTTCGGCGTCGAGGCGGCCACCGCCAAGCCGCAGTTCCGCATCGACCGCGACTACCTCTCGTTCACCGTCAAGACCGCGCGCGAAGGCCACCTGTACGTCTTCCTGCACGGCTCCGACGGCGTGCTGGTGCAGGTGTTCCCGAACGCCTCCGCGCGCAACAACAGGCTGCGCGCCGGGCAGACGATCACGCTGCCGCCGCCGCAGTCCAACTGGGCGATGAAGGCCAGCGGTCCGGCCGGCACCGACCATTTCATCGCCATCGTGTCCGAGTACCCGCGCGACTTCGGCGCCATCGGCCTGAAGGTGCAGGACGGCTTCGGTATGGCCAGCGCGGAGACCGTTGCCGCGGCGGCGCGCGCGCAGGGCGGCACGGCGCCGCTGTTCCTCGGCAAGCCGGTGTGCAGCGGCGACTGCAGCGACCGCTACGGTGCCGCGCTGTTCTCGTCCCAGCAGATTCCCTGAAGGAGTGAGCATGTCCGACGACTGGAGCCCGAATTTCGGATCGCTCGACACTGCGGCGCCCGAATGGGCCGCCAAGCGCCCGGTGCGCATCGCGGTGCTGGGGGATTTCAGCGCCGGCGCCGCCGCCGGCCGGCTCGACACCGGCGCCGAGCTGGCGCGGCGCAAGATGATCCCGGTCGAGTTCGACAACCTCGAGGACACGCTGGCGCGCCTGTCGGTCAGCCTGACGCTGCCGATCGGCGACGGCGGCGCCGGCGTGGCGCTGGAGTTCGGCGAGCTCGACGCCTTCCACCCCGACCAGCTGTACCGCGAGCTCGAGGTGTTCCGCGCGCTGGCCGACCTGCGCAAGCGGCTGAACAACACCTCGACCTTTGCCAAGGCGGCGGCCGAGGTGCAGTCCTGGGCCGGCGGCAGCCGCGTCTCGCGCAGCCGCAAGCGCCGGTCGAAGAGCGGCGCGCCGGCCGCCAATGCGAAGCTGAGCGACTTCGCGCGGCTGGTGGGCAGCGCGCCGGAGGTCGACACCGACGCGCCCATCGATGCGCTGCTGCGGCGCATCGTCGGGCCCTTCGTCGTGAAGGCGCCGGACCCGAAGAAGGACGCGCTGGTGGCCACCGTCGACCAGGCGCTGTCGGACGCGATGCGTGCGGTGCTGCACCAGCCGGAGTTCCAGAACCTCGAGTCGCTCTGGCGCGGCATGGACATGCTGCTGAGGCGCATCGAGACCGGGCCGATGCTGCAGGTGCTGCTGGTGGACGTGTCGGCCGAGGAGTTCGCCGCCGACCTGAGCGGCAGCGACGACCTGAGCGAGACCGGCCTGTACTCGATGCTGGTCGACAAGCCCGGCCAGGAGAAGAACGGCGGCGTCTCGCTGATCTGCGGGCTCTACCAGTTCGAGGCCACGCCGCCGCATGCCGAGCTGCTCGGCCGCATGGCGAAGATCGCCTCCAAGGCCGGCGCGCCCTTCGTCACCGGCATGGCCTGCGACGAGTTCATGAGCGCGAAGAAGGCGCCGCACCCGCTGGTGGCGCAGGCGCTGCGCGAGCTGCGCGGCCTTCCCGAGGCGCCTTACCTTTCGTTGATGGCGCCGCGTTTCATGCTGCGCCACCCCTACGGCAAGCGCAGCGACCCGATCAGCGCCTTCGCCTTCGAGGAGTTCACCAGCACCGACGGCCTGCGCGGCATGCTGTGGGGCCACCCGGCGATCATCGCGGCCTGCCTGCTGGCCGCGCCCAACGGCAAGTCGCTGGGCATCGGCGACCTGCCGTTCCACTACTACGTCGATGCCGACGGCGACCAGATCGCGCTGCCCTGCACCGAACGGCTGATCAACGCCGAGACTGCCGCGCGGCTGGGCCAGGTCGGCCTGACCGCGCTGATGGCGCACAAGGGCCAGCCGGAGGTGCGCGTCTCGGGCATCGACGCGGTGTCGGGCCAGGCGATCGCGCTGGCCACCAGCGCCCGGCCGGCGGCGCGCGTGGGCGTCAGCATGGCGATCGGCAGCCGCAAGGAGCGCGAGGCCGCCGCGGCCGCGGCCGACGCGAGCAGCGAGGTGTCGAGCGACGCGGACATGGCGCTGGCCGGCGACGAGGGCGCGTCCGCCGACGCGGGCGAGAGCAGCGACAGCAGCCTGGACGACCTGCTCGCCAGCCTGGGCGGCGACGACACCTCGGCCTCGGGCGAGGAGGCTGCCGCCAGCGAGGCGCCGGCCGAGGAGAGCACGGAGATGGATCCGGAGCTGGCCGCGCTGCTGGCCTCGCTGGAGTAGCGCGCGAGCCGGCGGCTCAGAGTCTCAGTGCGTCGGGCTCGGCGGCGGCTCGGCGTCGTCCTCGTCGCGCTCGGGCTTGGCGGCGACGCGGTACTGCTCGCTGGCCCAGGCGCCGAAGTCGTGGTTCTTGCAGCGCTCGCTGCAGAACGGGCGCCACGGGTTCTCCGGCGCGTAGAGGCTCGGGCCGCCGCAGCCGGGGCAGGGCACGGTGCGGCGCGGCGGGGGGCTGCCGTTCATGTGCACAGCGTGAGCTCGAAGCTCGTGTCCTCGCCGCTCGGCTTGAGGCGGCCCTCGGCATCCTGCTTCATCAGGCGGATCGAGACCATCAGCCGGTGGCCGCTGATCTCGGGGATCGGCCCGTTGGCATCGGGCAGGCGCAGGCGCAGCAGCTGGTAGACACGCCCGGCCGGCAGGCTCTGCTGGTATTGCCCGCCCGGCGCGACCACCTTGTGCGGCACGCCCGAATCGCGCAGCAGGCCCAGCAGCACGGACAGCGCCTCGGCCAGCGGCATCAGCGAGGCCGACCAGTGCAGCAGGTCGGTGCGGCGGCGGGCCGGCTCGTGCTTCTGCCACGCGTAGTAGGCCGGCAGATCGAACTCGCAGGTGCCGCCGGGGATGCTGATGCGGCTGCGGATGCTCATCAGCCACTCGTTGCCGGTGAGCGCCGCACCGGCCTTGCCGGGCAGCTGATTCAGGCCGTTGAAGGCGTGGTCGATGCGCGCGATGACCTGGTCCAGCGCGGCCTCGGAGATCGACGGGTTGCCGCGGAAGCCGGCGTACTGTGCCTTGTGGCGCTCGAGCTCCTTGAGCAGGTCGGACTTCAGGTCGGCGCGCGAGGCGACGTCCATGATCTCGAAGATCGTGGCGAGCGCGAAATGGTGGTCCACCGGCGCCTCGCGCCCGATCAGCTGGGCCAGCCGATCGAACAGGTGCTCGAGACGGAGCATCGTGCGGATGCTCTCGTGGAAGGGGTACTCGTAGAGGATCAAGGGCCAGGGTCCTGCACGTGCCGGCGGCCGACCGCGCGGCGCCGATTGTTCCACACGACTAGCCCGGGCCCGCGCTCCAGTGATCCCACAGATCGTGCACCGCGCGGTCGAGTTCCGCCGGGCTCAGGTGCTCGTTGAAGATCACCGCGTCGGCGCAGGCGCGGCGCGCGGCGCGCGTGGCCTGCTGCGCGATCACCGACTCGACCGCCTCGGGCGTCCAGCCCGAGCGTGCCACCACGCGCCGCACCTGCGTCGCTTCGTTGCAATCGATCACCAAAACGCGGTCGACCCGCGCGCGCCAGCGGCCGGATTCCACCAGCAGCGGCACGTCGAACACGATGGCCGGCACCTGCAGCAGCGCGGCGCGGCGCTCGGCCTCGGCACCGATGAGCGGGTGCAGGATCGCCTCCAGGCGCTGGCGCGCCGCGCGGTCGGCGAAGGCGAGCTGGCGCATGTGCGTGCGGTCCAGGCTGCCGTCGGCGGCGATCGCGGCCGCGCCGAACTCGGCGCGCAGCGGCTCGATCGCGGCGCCGCCGGGCAGCGTCAGCTCGCGGGCGATCGCGTCGGTGTCGACCAGCCCCGCGCCGAGCTCGACCAGGCACCGCGCCACCGTGCTCTTGCCGCTGCCGATGCCGCCGGTCAAGCCGATGCGCAGCGTGGCGGCGTGCATGGCCGGATCAGGCCCAGCCGAGCCAGCCCAGCACGCGCGCCGGGCCGGCCAGCAACACCAGCAGCCCGCCGCCGGCGAGGAACGGGCCGAAGGGCACGTAGCGCCCCTCGCGCAGCTGCGCGCTGAACTTCATCGCGATGCCGACCACAGCGCCCACCACCGAGGCGGCGAGCACGATCGGCAGGATCATCTTCAGCCCGAGCCAGGCGCCCAGCGCGGCCAGCAGCTTGAAGTCGCCGTAGCCCATGCCTTCCTTGCCGGTGGCGAGCTTGAACAGCCAGTAGACCGACCACAGCGACAGGTAGCCCGCCACCGCGCCCCAGACCGCCTCGTTCAGCGGCAGTGTCCAGCCCAGCGCGCTGGCCACCAGGCCGGCCCACAGCAACGGCAGCGTCAGGTCGTCGGGCAGGAAGGTGGTGTCCCAGTCGATGCCGGCCAGCGCCAGCAGCACCGCGACGAAGCCGCACCACAGCAGGGCGGTCGGGTTCGGGCCGAAACGCCAGGCGACCAGGCCGAACAGCGCCGCCGTCAGCAGTTCGACGACCGGGTAGCGCAGCGGGATGCGCGTGCCGCAACCCGCGCAGCGGCCGCGCAGGCCGAGCCAGCTCAGCACCGGGATGTTCTCGTACCAGCGGATCGCGTGGCCGCAGGACGGGCAGCGCGAGCGCGGCCGCGACAGCGTGATCGCCTCGGCCACCTCGGCCTCGACGCCCAGCATGTCCGCGCTCTCGAGCCGCCAGCGCCGCTCGAGCATCAGCGGCATGCGGTAGATGACGACGTTCAGGAAGCTGCCGATGCACAGCCCGAGCAGGGCGAGCACGACGGGCGAGAACAGCGTCTCGCTCAGCAGGGCGTCCATCGGACGCGCGTCAGACCACCTGGCCGAGCTTGAAGATCGGCAGGTACATCGCGACCACGATGCCGCCGATCAGCGTGCCGAGGATCACGATGATGAAGGGCTCCATCAGGCTCGACAGGCCCTTGACCGCCTCGTCGACCTCGTCCTCGTAGAACTCGGCGGCCTTGCCGAGCATCTGGTCGAGCGCGCCGGACTCCTCGCCGATGGCGCACATCTGGATCACCATGGTCGGGAACACGCCGGTGGTCTGCATCGAGGTAGTCAGCGCGGCGCCGGTGGAGACGTCCTTCTGGATCTGCTCGGTGGCCTCGGCGAACACCGCGTTGCCCGAGGCGCCGCCGACCGAATCGAGCGCCTCGACCAGGGGCACGCCGGCGGCGAACATAGTCGAGAGCGTGCGCGTCCAGCGCGCGATGCAGGACTTGTTGACGAGTTCGCCGAACACCGGCACGCGCAGCAGCAGGCGGTCCATGGTCTTCTGCATGCGGACCGAGCGCTTCCACGACTCGAAGAAGAAATAGGTGCCGCCGCCGATCACGCCGAAGATCAGGTACCAGTACTTGACGAAGAACTCCGACATCGCGATGACGAACAGCGTCGGCGCCGGCAGGTCGGCGCCGAAGGACGTGAACACGTCCTTGAAGGCGGGCACGACGAACAGCATGATGACCGCCAGCACGATGAACGCGACCACCATCACCGCGACCGGGTAGATCAGCGCCGACTTGATCTTGTTCTTGATCGCCATCGTCTTTTCTTGGTAGACGGCGAGCCGGTCGAGCAGCTGTTCCAGGATACCGCCGGCCTCGCCGGCCTCGACGAGGTTGCAGTACAGCGCGTCGAAGTACAGCGGGTGCTTGCGGAACGCCGACGACAGGCTGGTGCCGGTCTCGACGTCGGCGCGGATGTCATTGAGCAGGCGGGTCAGCTTGGGGTTGGTGGCGCCGCGCGCGACGATGTCGAAGGACTGGATCAGCGGCACGCCGGCCTTCATCATCGTGGCCAGCTGCCGCGTGAAGATCGCGATGTCCTTCTGCTTGATGGACTTGCCGCCGCTGGTGCGGCGCTTCTTCACGCGCGTGGTCAGGATGCCCTGGCGCCGCAGGCTCGCGCTGACCATGGCCTCGCCGCCGGCGCGCATCTCGCCGCGGACGATCTTGCCGTTCTTGTCCTTGCCTTCCCACTCGAAGACGAGGTCTTTCAGGTTCTTCGCAGCGACTGCAGTGGCCATGCTTGTCCGAGGGATGGTTCCCCCGCCCTTCGATCGTTGGAGACTATTCGTTGGTCACCGAGATCACTTCGTCGAGCGTCGTGACGCCCGCGCGGACCTTGATGAGACCCGACTGGCGCAGGTCGCGCACGCCCTCGCGCTGCGCCTGCGCGGCCAGGTCGATGGCGGTGCCTTCGGCCAGGATGAGGCGCTGGATCTCCTCGGTGATCGGCATCACCTGGTAGATGCCCACGCGGCCCTTGTAGCCGTTGCTGCACGACGAGCAGCCCACGGCGCGGTAGGGCTTCCAGCTGCCGTCGAGATCCGTCTCGGCGTATCCGGCCTTGAGCATGGCATCGCGCGGGTAGTCCGCGGGGGCCTTGCAGTTCTCGCACAGCTTGCGCGCCAGGCGCTGCGCGGTGATCAGCAGCACCGCGGAGGCGATGTTGAACGGCGCCACGCCCATGTTGAGCAGGCGGGTCAGCGTGGTCGGCGCGTCGTTGGTGTGCAGCGTGGACATCACCATGTGGCCGGTCTGGGCGGCCTTGATCGCGATGTCCGCCGTCTCCAGGTCGCGGATCTCGCCGACCATGATGATGTCCGGATCCTGGCGCAGGAAGGACTTCAACGCGACGGCGAAGTTGAGCCCCGCCTTGTCGTTGACGTTGACCTGGTTGATGCCGGGCAGGTTGATTTCCGCCGGATCCTCCACCGTGGCGATGTTCACGCCCGGCTGGTTCAGGATGTTCAGGCAGGTGTAGAGCGAGACGGTCTTGCCGGAGCCGGTCGGGCCGGTGACCAGCACCATGCCATAGGGCCGGTGAATGGCCTTGAGCAGGCGGTCCTTCTCGATCTTCTCGTAGCCCAGCGCGTCGATGCCGAGCTTGGCCGAGGACGGATCCAGGATACGGATCACGATCTTCTCGCCGAACAGCGTGGGCAGGGTGCTGACGCGGAAGTCGATCGCCTTGTTGCCGAACTTCAGCTTCATGCGCCCGTCCTGCGGGACGCGCTTCTCGGCGATGTCCAGGCGGGAAATGACCTTGATGCGCGAGGCGAGCTTGTCCTTGATCGCGATCGGCGGCTGCGTGATCTCGCGCAGTTCGCCGTCGATGCGGAAACGCACGCGGTAGTGGTACTCGTAGGGCTCGAAGTGCAGGTCGGACGCGCGGGCGTTGATGGCGTCGATCAGCATCTTCTGCAGGAAGCGCACGACCGGCGCGTCCTCGACGTCGGTAGCCGCCTCCTGCTCCTGCGGCGCGGTGACGTCGTCGGTGACGTCGAACTCGAAGTCACCCGAGGAGAGCGACTCGATGGCTTCGTTGGCGCTGGCGCCGGTCGCCTCGAGCAGCTTGGCGAGCTTGTCGTGCTCGACGATCACCCATTCCGGCGAGAGCTGGGTGGCGAACTTGATGCGTTCGACGGCTTCCTGGTCGGTCGGGTCCGCGCCGCCGATGAACAGGCGGTTGCCTCGCTTGCCGAGCACGACGACCTGGTACTGCGCCGCGAGCTTGTTGTCGACGACGTTCTTGGGCAGCTTCTGGACGTCGACCGCCGCCAGGTCGAGCAGCGGCAGCGCGAGGGCGGTGGACAAGGTATGCGCCAGATCGGCCGGCGCCACGGCGCCCGCACCGATGACCGAGCTGATGAAGCTGGCCTTCTTTTCCTTGGCGCTCTTGACCAGTTCCTCGGCCGTCTTGGCATTCAGGCGACCGGCGTGGACGAGCACCCGGGCGACACCGGAAAGGGTCGACTGCGGTACCTCTGCCAATGTGTCCACGCGGGAATGCCAAGCAGGTTGTTACGGGATCAGATCATGATCGCCGATCCGCCGGGGACTGTAAACGAGAGATAGGTGGGCGCCAGCCAACAATTCCCGCGGCCGTCCCGGAGAAGATGCAACAAAATGAAGCGGCCGCCGGGGCGTGAACCGCGGCGGCCGAATCGGAAGTCCTGGTCGGGGTGAGAGGATTCGAACCTCCGGCCTCTACGTCCCGAACGTAGCGCTCTACCAGGCTAAGCTACACCCCGATGGGCGGTGGATTCAGCTCAGGACGAGCGCTCCACCGACCGAACACAAAATTCTAGCAGAGCTTCGCGGTGGGGCGACGCGGGCAGCGCGTCGAGTTGCCGCACGGCATCGTTCGCCTCGGCGCGCGCGGCTTCGCGTGTTGCCGCGATGGCGCCCGTATGGCGCACGATCTCGACGATCTCGGCCAGGCGGTCGACCTCGCCGTGCTCGATGGCGTGCCGGATCAGCTCGCGCTCGGCACCGCTGCCGCGCGCCATCGCCAGCAGCAGCGGCAGCGTGGGCTTGCCTTCGCGCAGGTCGTCACCGACGTTCTTGCCCAGTTGCGCAGTCGTGCCTTCGTAGTCGAGCAGGTCGTCGACGAGCTGGAACGCGGTGCCCAGCGAGCGGCCATAGGACGCGCAGGCCTGCTCGACCGCCTCGGGCGTTTCGGCCAGCACGGCGCCGAGACGGGCACTGGCCTCGAACAGCTTCGCGGTCTTGTAGCGGATGACACGCAGGTAGTCGTCGACCGCGATGTCGGGGTCGTGCATGTTCATCAGCTGCAGCACCTCGCCCTCGGCGATCACGTTGGTCGCATCGGCCAGGACCTCGAGAACGCGCATCCGGTTCACCGACACCATCATCTGGAAGGCGCGCGAGTAGACGAAGTCGCCCACCAGCACGCTGGCGGCGTTGCCGAACAGGGCGTTGGCCGTCTTGCGGCCGCGCCGCAGGGCCGACTCGTCGACCACGTCGTCGTGCAGCAGGGTCGCGGTGTGGATGAACTCGACGGTGGCGGCCAGCTCGAAGCGCTCCGGCCCGGTGAAGCCGAGCGCCCGCGCGAACAGCAGCACGAGCATCGGCCGGACCCGCTTGCCGCCGGCGCTGATGATGTAGTGGGCGATCTGGTTGATCAGCACCACATCGGAGGCCAGGCGACGCTGGATCACCGCATCAACCTGCCGCATCTCGTCGGCCATCAGGCTGGCGGCGCCGACCGAGGTGGCCGACGGGGGCGAAAGGGGTGCGGACACGCTGGGCTCGGTGCGGGAAGACCGGGAATTATAGGAACCGCCTACCCCTGCGTGCATGCGAAGGGTCCACATGGTAGAATTTTCGGCTTCGCCTTTGATGGCGGAGGTTTATCGAAAGGGCTGATATGTACGCGGTCATAAAAACCGGCGGGAAGCAGTACAAGGTTGCTGCCGGCGAAAAGATCAAGGTAGAACAGATTGCTGCGGACGTCGGCCAAGAGATCACGATCGACCAGGTGCTTGCCGTGGGTGACGGTGCGGACCTCAAGGTCGGGACTCCCTTGGTGGCGGGTGCCAGCGTGAAGGCCACGGTCGTGGCCCAGGGCCGGCACGACAAGGTGCGCATCTTCAAGATGCGCCGTCGCAAGCACTATCAGAAGCACGGCGGCCACCGCCAGCACTACACCGAACTCGAGATCAGCGCGGTCAACGCCTGATCGCGGCTGAAGGAGTCCACAGACCATGGCACAAAAAAAGGGCGGCGGCTCGACCCGAAACGGCCGCGACTCGAAGCCGAAGATGCTCGGCGTGAAGGTGTACGGCGGCCAGACGGTGCCGGCCGGTTCCATCATCGTTCGCCAGCGCGGCACCAAGTTCCACGCCGGCACGAACGTCGGAACCGGCAAGGACCACACGCTGTTCGCGCTCGTCGACGGCGAGGTGCAGTTTGCGGTCAAGGGGCCGCAGAACCGCCAGACAGTCAGCGTCAAGACGGCGGCCTGACGCCTTCCGGCCCGTCGGGCCGGCTGCAGCGAAGCCCCGGCACGCCGGGGCTTCGTCATTTGAGGCCTGGCTTACCATCGGCGCGGTTGCGGCCTGCAAGCATTCGATCATGAACAAGAGCGGACTGATCCTCATCGTCCTCGGCTGCCTGTTCCTCGCGCACAACTTCGGTCTGCTCGAGTGGGGCTGGCTGCGCCAGTGGTGGCCGCTCATCCTGATCGGGATCGGCGTCTGGTCGATCGTCGACCACCGGCGCCGCCCCGGTGACCGGCCGCCCTCGGCGGGTGACGGGAAGTCATGAAGTTCGTCGACGAAGCCACCATCGACGTCGTGGCCGGCAATGGCGGGAGCGGCTGCGCCAGCTTCCGGCGCGAGAAGTTCATCCCCTTCGGCGGGCCCGACGGCGGCGACGGCGGGCGGGGCGGCAGCGTCTATGCGGTGGGCGACCGCAATCTGAACACGCTGATCGACTTCCGCTACGCACGCCGGCACGAGGCGCGCAACGGCGAGGCCGGCCGCGGCTCGGACCAGTTCGGCGCCGCCGGCGCGGACGTGGTGCTGCGCATGCCGGTGGGCACGATCATCAGCGACGCCGAGACCGGTGCCGTGCTGGCCGAACTGCTGGTGCCCGGCGAGCCGGTGCTGCTGGCCAAGGGCGGCGACGGTGGCTTCGGCAACCTGCACTACAAGAGCAGCACCAACCGCGCGCCGCGCCAGAAGACGCCGGGCTGGCCGGGCGAGCAGAAGAAGCTGCGCCTCGAACTGCGCGTGCTGGCCGATGTCGGCCTGCTCGGCATGCCCAACGCCGGCAAGTCGACCCTGATCGCCGCGATCTCGAACGCCCGGCCCAAGATCGCCGACTACCCGTTCACCACCCTGCACCCCAACCTGGGCGTGGTGCGTGTCGGGCCGGAGCAGAGCTTCGTCGTGGCCGACATCCCGGGCCTGATCGAAGGGGCGTCCGAAGGCGCCGGCCTCGGCCACCAGTTCTTGCGCCACCTGCAGCGCACCCAGCTGCTGTGGCACGTGGTCGACCTCGCGCCGTTCGACGAGGCCGTCGACCCGGTGGCGCAGGCGCGGGCGATCGTCGCCGAGCTGAAGAAGTACGACCCGGCATTGCATGCCAAGCCGCGCTGGCTGGTGCTCAACAAGCTCGACATGCTGGACGCGGACGAACGCGAGAAGCGCGTGAAGGACTTCGTGCGCCGCCTGCGCTGGAAGGGCCCGGTGTTCGCGATCTCGGCGCTCACGCGCGAAGGCTGCGAGGGCCTGGTGCGGGCCGCCTTCCAGCATGTGGCGGCGGCGCGGCACGAGGTGCCGGCCGACCCCGATCCGCGCTTTGCCGGCGAGCCTGCGCAGGAGCCGCCGCGATGAACGCTCCGCTCGTGCAGGCCCGGCGCATCGTCGTCAAGGTCGGTTCCAGCCTGGTCACCAACGAGGGCCGCGGCATCGACGCCGACGCGGTCGGCAACTGGTGCCGCCAGCTGGCCGCGCTGGCCGGCCAGGGGCGCGAGATGATCATGGTCTCCAGCGGCGCGGTGGCCGAGGGCATGAAGCGCCTGGGCTGGCGCAGCCGCCCGAAGGAGCTGCACGAGCTGCAGGCGGCGGCCGCGGTCGGGCAGATGGGGCTGGCCCAGATCTACGAAAGCAAGCTGCGCGAGCACGACCTGGGCAGCGCGCAGGTGCTGCTGACGCATGCCGACCTGGCCGACCGCGAGCGCTACCTCAACGCGCGCTCGACGCTGCTGACGCTGCTGGCGCTGAACGTGCTGCCGGTCATCAACGAGAACGACACCGTCGTCAACGACGAGATCAAGTTCGGCGACAACGACACGCTCGGTGCGCTGGTGGCCAACCTGGTCGACGCCGACGCCCTCGTCATCCTCACCGACCAGAAGGGCCTGTACTCGGCCGACCCGCGGCGCGATCCGCAGGCGCGCTTCATCGACGAGGCGCGCGCCGGCGACCCGGAGCTCGAGCGCATGGCCGGCGGCGCCGGCTCGAGCATCGGGCGCGGCGGCATGATCACCAAGGTGCTGGCCGCCAAGCGTGCTGCCGGCAGCGGCGCGAGCACGGTGATCGCCTGGGGCCGCGAGCCCGACGTGCTGCTGCGCCTGGCGGCCGGCGAGTCGATCGGCACCGCGCTGCTGGCCACCACGCCCAAGCTCACGGCGCGCAAGCAGTGGATGGCCGACCACCTGCAGCTGCGCGGCGCGGTGGTGGTCGACGCCGGCGCGGCGCACAAGGTGCGCAGCGAAGGCAAGAGCCTGCTGCCGATTGGTGTGGTCGAGGTGCAGGGCGAATTCCACCGCGGCGACGTGATCGCGGTGCGCGATCAGGATGGCGCCGAAGTCGCCCGTGGCCTGGCCAACTACGGCAGCGCCGAGGCGCGGCTCATCGCACGCAAGCCCTCGAGCGAGTTCGAGAAGCTGCTCGGCTACAGCGCCGAGCCGGAGATGATCCACCGCGACAATCTCGTGCTCGCGTAGCGAGCACGAGATTGCGGCGAAGGCTCATATCGCGCAGCGACGTGAGCCGGAGCCAAAATCACTGCTGCCAGAGACTCAGTTCACCGAATCCGGGGGCGCCTCCAGCGGCCCCAGGTCCGACGGGCGGCCGTCCAGCGTGCGCCGGTCCGGGTGCGGCTCATGCGGCCCGTGTGGCCGCATCCCCGAGCGCAGGTAGCGGTTGTGGTGGTGGTTGCGCGGCAGGTAGCGCGCCAACTCGGTCAACGCCATCTGGTAGACGTCGCGCTTGAACTCGATCACCACCTCCAGCGGCACCCAGTACTCGTTCCAGCGCCAGGCGTCGAACTCCGGGTGGTCGGTGGCACGCAGGTTCATGTCGCTGTCGCGGCCGACCAGCTGAAGCAGGAACCAGATCTGCTTCTGCCCGCGGTAATGGCCACGCGCGTCGCGCCGGATGTAGTGCTCGGGCACCTCGTAGCGCAGCCAGTCGCGCGTGCGGGCGACGATGCGCACATGCTCGGGAAGCAGCCCCACTTCCTCGTGGAGCTCGCGGAACATCGCCTGCTCAGGCGTCTCGCCGTGCTTGATGCCCCCTTGCGGGAACTGCCAGGAGTGGGTGCGTATGCGCTTGCCCCAGAAGACCTGGTTCTTGGTGTTGAGCAGGATGATGCCGACGTTGGGTCTGAACCCCTCACGGTCGAGCATAATCAACCCCGATTCTTGCTGCTTGAATTCATTATTGCATCGCCGAGGCGGGATTCAATCCCTTCGGTTTCCCTCACCCGGGCGCGGTGCCACCCCCCATGAAAGCCACCCAGTTCTTCATCTCGACGCTGAAGGAAGCGCCGGCTGATGCCGAAGTCGTGAGCCACCAACTCATGATGCGCGCCGGGCTCATCAAGCGGCTCGGCGCCGGCATCTACACCTACATGCCGATGGGGCTTCGGGTGATCCGCAAGGTCGAGAACATCATCCGCGAGGAGATGAATCGCGCGGGTGCGGTCGAGCTGCTGATGCCGGTGGTGCAGCCGGCCGAGCTGTGGCAGGAGACCGGTCGCTTCGACAAGATGGGCCCCGAGCTGCTGCGCGTGAAGGACCGGCACGAACGCGACTTCATCATCCAGCCCACGTCCGAAGAGGTGATCACCGACGTGGCCCGCCAGGAGCTGCGCAGCTACCGCGCGCTGCCGAAGAACTTCTATCACATCCAGACCAAGTTCCGCGACGAGCGCCGGCCGCGCTTCGGCGTGATGCGCGGCCGCGAGTTCACGATGAAGGACGCCTACTCCTTCGACCGTGACGCCGAGTCCGCCGGCCGCAGCTACGACCAGATGTACGCGGCCTACGTGCGCATCTTCGAGCGCCTGGGCCTGACCTTCCGCGCGGTGGCGGCGGACACCGGCGCGATCGGCGGCGACCGCTCGCACGAGTTCCAGGTGATCGCCGACACCGGCGAGGACGCGATCGTCTACTGCCCCGGCTCCGACTACGCTGCCAACATCGAGCTGGCCGAGGCCGTGGCGCCCGCCGCGCCTCGTGCTGCCGCAACCAAGCCGCTCGTGAAGACGCCCACGCCCGGCAAGAGCACCTGCGAGGACGTGGCCGAGCTGCTCGGCGTGCCGCTGCAGACCACCGTGAAGTCGCTGGTGCTGGCCACCGACACGAAGAACGAGCGCGGCGACATCACCGGCACCACGGTCTGGCTGCTGCTGGTGCGCGGCGACCACGCGCTCAACGAGGTCAAGGCCGGCAAGCTGCCGGGCCTGAAGGACGGCTTCCGCTTCGCCACCGTCGCCGAGATCGAGTCGCACTTCGGCTGCAAGCCGGGCTACCTCGGGCCGATCGGCACGCGCTCGCCGGTCAAGGTGGTGGCCGACCGCACGGTGGCCGCGATGAGCGACTTCATCTGCGGCGCCAACGAGGCCGACTTCCACTACACCGGCGCGAACTGGGGCCGCGACCTGCCCGAGCCCGACCTGGTGGCCGACATCCGCAACGTCGTCGAGGGCGACCCCTCGCCCGACGGCCGCGGCGTGCTCGCGATCCAGCGCGGCATCGAGGTCGGCCATGTGTTCTTCCTCGGCACCAAGTACAGCGCGGCGATGAACGCCACCTACCTGGACGAATCCGGCAAGCCGCAGCTGATGCAGATGGGCTGCTACGGCATCGGGGTCACGCGCATCCTCGGCGCCGCCATCGAGCAGAACCACGATGCGCGCGGCATCATCTGGCCCGACGCGATGGCGCCCTTCACCGTGGTGATCTGCCCGATCGGCTACGACCGCACGCCGGCCGTGAAGGACGCGGCCGACACGCTGCACGACCAGCTGGCCGCGCTCGGCATCGACGTGATGCTGGACGACCGCGGCGAGCGTCCGGGCGCGATGTTCGCCGACTGGGAGCTGATCGGCGTGCCGCACCGCGTCGTGATCTCCGACCGCGGCCTGAAGGAAGGCCGTGTCGAGGTGCAGGGCCGGCGCGAGGCGCAGGCCACGGCGGTGCCGGCGGCCGAGGCGCTGGCCTTCGTGAAGGGCCGGCTCGGCGCATGAACCACGAGCTCTCCCGCGACGGGAGAGCGCGGCGTCGGCTCGCCGCGGCCCTGCTGCTCGGCCCGTGTGCAGTTCGTCCTGCCCGTGCCGGGGCACAGATCGAGGAGCCGCTGGCGGACTCGGTGCGCGGCGCACTGTCGGCCGCGATCGCCAACAGCGCGCCGCCGCGCCCGGTGTTCACCGACATGGAAGCGCGGCTGGTCTACCTGCGCTGGCTCGGCGAGATGAGCACGCGGCTGAAGCGCCGCAAGCCCGAGAACATGACGCGCGTCGAGTTCCTCGAGACGCTCTGGTACGAGAGCACGCGCGCCGGGCTGGAGCCCTCCCTGGTGCTGGGGCTGGTGCAGGTCGAGAGCGGCTTTCGCAAGTACGCCATCAGCGCCGCCGGCGCGCGCGGCTACATGCAGGTGATGCCGTTCTGGGCGCGCCTGATCGGCGACGGCGATTCGGCCAGGCTGTTCCACATGCAGACCAACCTGCGTTTCGGCTGCGTGATCCTGCGCCACTACGTCGACGTCGAGCGCGGCGACCTCTTCCTCGCACTCGGGCGCTACAACGGCAGCCGCGGCCGGCCCGAGTACCCGAACGCGGTGTTCGGCGCGCGCAAGGCCTGGGAGTACCGCGCCGAGCGCGCCTGACGCGCGCTCAGAGCCCCGGCCAGGCGCGCGGGTGCGCGCTCTCGACGCCGATCAACGCCAGCACGCGCTCGACCGTGTCGTCCACCAGTTCGTCGATCGAGCCCGGCCGGTGATAGAAGGCCGGCAGCGGCGGGAACACCACCGCGCCCATCTCCGTCACCGCGGTCATGTTGCGCAGGTGGGCCAGGTTGAACGGCGTCTCGCGCACCATCAGCACCAGGCGGCGGCGTTCCTTCAGCGTGACGTCGGCGGCACGCGTGAGCAGGTTGTCGGCCAGGCCATGCGCGATCGCGGCGAGCGATTTCATCGAGCAGGGCGCCACCACCATCGCGTCGGTCGCGAACGAGCCGCTCGCGATGGCTGCGCCCACGTCGCCCGGCGCGTAGGCCAGGTCGGCGTGGGCCTCGAGCTCGCGCCGGTCCAGGCCGAGCTCGTGGTGCACGTTGAGCACGCCGGCCGGGCTGGCCACGAGGTGGGTCTCGCAGCCGGTGGCCCTGAGGCGATCGAGCAGGCGCAGCGCGTAGATGGCCCCGGTGGCGCCGGTGATGCCGACCACCACCCGGCGGGGCCGAACGCTCATTGCTGCAACAGCGGCTGCAGTTCGCCCGCCTGGTACATCTCCATCATGATGTCCGAGCCGCCGACGAACTCGCCGTTCACGTACAGCTGCGGGATGGTCGGCCAGTTGGCGAATTCCTTGATGCCCTGGCGGACGTCCTCGTCCTCGAGCACGTTGACCGTCTTCAGGTCGTTCACGCCGCAGGCCTTGAGGATCTGCACGGCGCGACCGGAGAAGCCGCACATCGGGAACTGCGCGGTGCCCTTCATGAAGAGCACGACGCGGTTGCTCTTGACGATTTCGGCTATGCGTTGCTGGACGTCGCTCATGGCTGGGAGTCGGGGAACTGAGACCAGCCGAGGTTATACGGCAAGCCCCGGCGCGGCGCCGTGCGCCGCGTCATGGCCCTGCCCGGCAGGTCAGAACGAGTAGGAGACGCCCACCTGCAGCAGTGGCGCCAGGCGCAGGTCGCGCACCTGCTCTTCCAGCCCCGGCGCGCCGATGTAGGCGCGTCCGAAGCGCACCGTCTGGCGCGACGGCTGACCCACGAGGCCGAAGTCGGCGCTGAAGTTCCAGCCGTTGCGGCCGCTCAGGCCGCTGTAGCCCACGCCCAGGTAGGGCACGGCGAGGCTGTCGGCCGGCTCGCCGGCCAGGCGCCGGTCGGCGCTGGTCAGCGGCCCGCCGGCCATGGCCGGCGACACCATCCACAGCGTCGGCTGCGGTCCGACCACCAGCCCGCCGGTGGCGCGGAAGCCGCTGGCCCGGCCGCTTTCCGCCGCGGCACGGGCGAAGAAGTAGTCGCTCATCAGGCCCAGGCTGGTGGCCTGGGGACGGTATAGGTCGAGCGCCGAGACCGACACGCGGGCCTGCCAGCGCGGCCAGGGCAGGTTGTCGGGATGGGCCAGCAGGCCTTCGTTCTGGCCCCATGCGGCGGCGAGCGGCGCCGCGGCGAACATCGTGGCGAGCAACAGCTTGGCAATCCTCATGGCAAGCTCCTCCAGACCCGGTGTGCGATTTCATCCTACGCCGCTGCAGGCGCGGCGGCACGCCGGATACACCTGTTTCCGGTGTCGCGAGCGTGGGGAATGTCACTGCGCCGGCGCGTGGGCGCCGGTGCAGCGCTCGTGGCCGGCGAGATCGCGGCGGGTGGCGGGGTCGGCGAGGCCGTGTCGTGCGAGCAACAGCCGCAGGTCCGCGGCCTGGTCCCAGCCATGCTCGAGCAGCAGCCAGGCCCCGGGGGCGAGGTGGCCGTGCGCGCCGGCAGCGATCGCCTCGAAGGCCTCCAGCCCGGTCGGCCCCGGGGTCAGGGCAGCGCGCGGTTCGTGCGACAGCTCGGCCAGGTGCGGGTCGTCGCTGCGCACATATGGGGGGTTGGACAGCACCAGGTCGAAGCGCCGGCTGGCGACCGCCTGCCACCACGAGCCGGCGCACAGCTCGATGTCCAGGCCGAGCCGCTGCGCGTTCGAGCGTGCGACCTCGAGCGCCTCCGCACTGGCGTCGGTGGCCATGACGCGCGCCGCCGGGTGTGCCTGCTTGACCGCCAGCGCGATCGCCCCGCTGCCGGTGCCCAGGTCCAGCACCCGCGGGGCGGGCAGGGCCAGCGCGTCAAGCCGCTCGAGCGCCCAGTCGACCAGGGTCTCGGTGTCGGGCCGCGGCACCAGCACGCGGCGGTCGACGGCCAGGGCGAGGCCGTGGAACTCCCGCTCGCCGGCCAGGTAGGCCAGCGGCTCGCCGGCGGCGCGGCGCGCCAGCAGGGCCTCGAACTGCGCGGCCGCCGCGGCGGCGAGTGGCTCGTCGTCGTGCGCGAGCAGCCAGGCCCGCTCGCGCCCGAGGAGCTGGCCGAGCAGCAACTGGGCGTCGAGCCGGTCCACGCCGCGCCGGCGTGCCGCCGCCAGCGCCTGCGCGATGGTCGTCACGCGGCGCCTTCGAGTGCGGCGAGCTGCTCGGCCGAACGCGCTGCCTGCAGCGCGGCGATCACCTCGTCCAGGTCGCCGTCGACGATGGCCTGCAGCCGGTACAGCGTCAGGTTGATGCGGTGGTCGGTCAGCCGGCCCTGTGGGAAGTTGTAGGTGCGGATGCGGTCGCTGCGGTCGCCGCTGCCGATCAGGCCCTTGCGCGTGGCGGCCTCCTTGGCGGCACGTTCGCTGCGCTCCTTGTCGCGCAGCCGCGCCACCAGCACCGCCATCGCCTTGGCCTTGTTGCGGTGCTGCGAGCGGTCGTCCTGGCATTCCGCCACGATGCCGGTCGGCAGGTGGGTGATGCGGATCGCGCTGTCGGTCTTGTTGACGTGCTGGCCGCCGGCGCCGCTGGCGCGGAAGGTGTCGATGCGCAGCTCGGCCGGGTTGATCTGCACCTCCTCGGCCTCGTCGGGCTCGGGCAGCACGGCCACCGTGCAGGCGCTGGTGTGGATGCGCCCCTGCGCCTCGGTGGCCGGCACGCGCTGCACGCGGTGGCCGCCGGACTCGAACTTCAGCCGGCCGTAGGCGCCCTCGCCCTCGACGCGGATCACCACCTCCTTGTAGCCGCCCAGCTCGCTCGGGCTCTCCGACATGATCTCGGTGCGCCAGCCGCAGCGCTCGGCGTAGCGCAGGTACATGCGCGCCAGGTCGCCGGCGAAGAGGGCCGATTCATCGCCGCCGGTGCCGGCACGGATCTCGAGGAAGGCGTTGCGCACGTCGTCCGGGTCGCGCGGCAGCAGTGCGGTCTGCAGCTCGGCGTCGAGCGCGGCGATGTCGGCCTCGGCCGCGCCGATCTCCTCGCGCGCCATCTCGGCCAGCTCAGGATCGGCCAGCATCTCGCGCGCGCCGGCCAGGTCGTGCTCGCGCTGCCGGAAGCGGCGGAAGCGCTCGACCAGCGAGCCCACCTCCGCATGCTCGCGCGTCAGCTCGCGGAAGCGCTTCATGTCCGAGGCCACGCGCGGATCGGCCAGCGTGGCGTCGAGCTCCGCCAGGCGCATGCCCAGGCGTTCGAACTGCTGGCGGAGGGACTCTTTCATGCGGGGAGGGCGACAACATTGCGGCGCGTGGCGCCGCGGCAGGCGAGGGCGGGAGCCGGCGCGGCCGGCCGGGTGCGGCGGGCGCCGCTAGTGCGACTCGTCGGCCGGGTCGCGCGGGTTCTGGCGCAGGAACAGGCGCGACACCGTGTGCACCAGCTGGGCCCGCTGCGTGTGGTCGGCGGCATGCAGCTCGGCCATCGCGCCGTGCAGCATCTTCTGCGTCAGGCCCTTGGAGAGCGCCTCCAGCACGGCCTCGACGTCCTCGCCGCGCGCGAGCATCTTGCGCGCCCGGGCGATCTCGGCCTGGCGCCAGTCGTCGGCCTGGTGGTGCAGCGCCTTGATCAGCGGCACCGCCTCGCGCTGGCCGAGCCAGTGCTCGAAGCCCTGCACACCGGTCTCGATGATCGCCTCGGCCTGCTCGACGGCGGCCTGGCGCTTCTCGCCGGCGGTCTGCACCAGCGCCGACAGGTCGTCGACGGTGTAGAGGTAGACGTCCGACAGGCGCGCGACCTCGGGCTCGATGTCGCGCGGCACGGCCAGGTCGACCATGAACATCGGGCGGTGCTTGCGCAGCTTCAGGGCGCGCTCGACCGCGCCCAGGCCGATGATCGGCAGCGTGCTCGCGGTGCAGGAGACGACGATGTCGAAATCGGCCAGCCGCGCCGGCAGGTCGGCCAGGCGCAGCGCCTCGGCGCCGAAGCGCCCGGCCAGCTTCTCGCCCCGCTCGAGCGTGCGATTGGCCACCGCCAGCGCCCTGGGCGTGCGCGCGGCGAAATGCGTGGCCACCAGCTCGATCATCTCGCCGGCACCGACGAACAGGACGCGGGTTTCCTTCAGGTCCTCGAACAGCTGCGAGGCCAGGCGCACCGCGGCGGCGGCCATGCTGATCGAGTGCGCGCCGATCTCGGTGGCGGTGCGCACTTCCTTGGCCACCGCGAAGCTGCGCTGGAACATCTGGTGCAGCGTGGTGCCCAGCGTGCCGGCCGAATCGGCCTCGCGCACCGCCTGCTTCATCTGGCCGAGGATCTGCGGCTCGCCCAGCACCATCGAATCGAGCCCGCTGGCCACGCGGAAGGCATGGCGCGCCGCGCCGCTGCCTTCGAACAGGTAGCTGTGCTGCTTCAATGCCTGTGGCGAGACGCCACCCAGGCCGGCCAGCCAGTCCATCGCCGGTGTCACCAGCGTGGGCGGGGCGCCGACGTAGACCTCGGTGCGGTTGCACGTCGAGACGATCGCCACCTCGGCGGCGCGCTGCAGGCGCTCGCGGAAGCCCTTCAGCGTGGGGGCGAGTTGCTCCGGGGCGAATGCAAAACGGCCGCGCAGGTCGACCGGCGCGGTCGTGTGGTTCAGGCCCAGGGCGAACACACTCATGGGGGCGGATTATAAAATTCCAGCCTGCTTCCGGGCGGCGGACGAGCTTGATTCTCCTCAAGCGCAGCGCCTTGCCCGCCGAGGATCTTCCCCGATGGGCCCGCTCGACGCCACCTGGCACCTGCTGAACTTCTTCGCGCCCGCGCTGGGCGTGGGCCTGATCGTCGCGGCGCTGACCAAGCTGGTCTGGTTCCGCGAGCTGCGCGGCGCCCCCTGGTGGCGCCTCGGCCTGGTGGCCAGCGCGGCCGCGGCCGTGGCGCTGGTGGCCGCGCTGGTGATCTTCGGCCGCGACGGCAAGATGGCCGGCTACGCCCTGATGCTGACCGCCTGCGCCGCCGCCCTCTGGTGGTCGGGCCTGCGCGGCGGCAAGGCCTAGCGTCCTAGGCCGCGACGGTCTCGCCCACCACCACCTCGCCGCGCAGCGAGTGCGGGTAGGCGCGGGTGATGGTCACGTCGACCATCTGCCCGACCAGCCGCGCCGGAGCGGCGACGTTGACGATGCGGTTGCACTCGGTGCGCCCCATCAGCTCGGCCGGATCCTTGCGCGACGGGCCCTCGACCAGGATGCGCTGCCGCGTGCCGACGCGCGACTCGCCGATGCGCCGCGCATTCGCCTCGATCGCAGCCTGCAGCTCCTGCAGCCGCGCCAGCTTCTCGGCCTGCGGCGTGGCGTCGGCCAGGTTGGCCGCCGGTGTGCCGGGGCGCGGGCTGAACACGAAGCTGAAGCTCGCGTCGAAGCCGATCTCCTCGATCAGCGCCATCGTGCGGGCATGGTCCTCGGCCGTCTCGCCCGGGAAGCCGACGATGAAGTCGCTCGACAGGCTGATGCCCGGCCGCACCGCGCGCAGCTTGCGGATCGTGCTCTTGTATTCCATCGCGGTGTAGCCGCGCTTCATCGCCATCAGGATGCGGTCGCTGCCGTGCTGCACCGGCAGGTGCAGGTGGCTCACCAGCTTCGGGATGCGGCCGTAGGCCTCGATCAGCCGCGCGCCGAACTCGTTCGGGTGGCTGGTGGTGTAGCGGATGCGTTCGATGCCCGGCACCTCGGCCACGTACTCGAGCAGCAGCGCGAAGTCGGCGATCTCCGTCGTGCCGCCCATCTTCCCGCGGTAGGCGTTGACGTTCTGGCCGAGCAGCGTCACTTCCTTCACGCCCTGGTCGGCCAGGCCGGCCACCTCGGTCAGCACGTCCTCGAACGGGCGCGACACTTCCTCGCCGCGCGTGTAGGGCACCACGCAGTAGCTGCAGTACTTGGAGCAGCCTTCCATGATCGACACGAAGGCGCTCGGCCCCTCGCGCCGCGGCGGCGGCAGGTGGTCGAACTTCTCGATCTCCGGGAAGCTGATGTCCACCTGCGGGCGGCGCAGCTGCGCGCGCTGCTTCAGCATCTCGGGCAGGCGGTGCAGCGTCTGCGGGCCGAACACCACGTCGACATAGGGCGCGCGCTCCACGATCGCCGCGCCCTCCTGGCTGGCGACGCAGCCGCCCACGCCGATCAGCACGCCCTTGTCCTTGAGGTGCTTGATGCGGCCGAGGTCACTGAACACCTTTTCCTGCGCCTTCTCGCGCACCGAGCAGGTGTTGAAGAGGATCAGGTCGGCCTGCTCGACGTCGCTCGTCTTCTCGTAGCCGGCGGCCGCGTTCAGCACGTCGGCCATCTTGTCCGAGTCGTACTCGTTCATCTGGCAGCCGAAGGTCTTGATGAAGACCTTGGGCGCAGTCTTGGCGCTGGTCATCGTGTGGCCCTCAGGGCTTGATCCAGGTCTGCGCGATGGCGTCGAAGCGCCAGCTCGCGGCTTCCTCGCGGGTGGCCGGCCAGGGCTTCCTGGCCGCCTCGGTCTCGCTGAGGATCCACACCTCGCGCAGCAGGCCCTGCGTGTCGACCGTGTAGTGGACGAGGAACTTCTGGCCGATCAGCGAGGCCGGCATGCGCACCAGGTTGTCCGGGCCGCGCAGGCGGGCGCCGGCGCCCAGGCGTGCGGCCTGGCCGTTGAGCTGGACGTTGGGTGACTGGCCGACCACGATCTCGCCGCGCAGGGCGTCGGCCGGGAAGGCGCGCAGGGATTGAGCACTCGCGGCGCCCACGAGCGAAACCGCCGCGACGGCGGCAGCGAGACAGCGGTACATGGTGTAGATCCAGTGGCTGCGAGAGCCGCGGATTCTATCGGGCGGGGTCGGCCAGCGCGGCGGCGCGGCCGAGCAGGAACTCGCGTTCGCGGGCGTTGCGTGCCAGGCCGGCGGCGCGCTCGAACTCGGCGCGCGCCTCGGCGCGGCGGCCGAGCTTGTCCAGCAGGTCGCCGCGCACGCTGGGCAGCCAGTGGTACTGCTGCAAGGCCGGGGTGTCGCGCAGCGCGTCGACCAGCGCCAGGCCCTGCTCCGGGCCGAAGGCCATCGCCACCGCCACGGCGCGGTTGAGCTCCACCACCGGCGAGGGGGCCACCTGCGCCAGCGCGTCGTACAGCGCCACGATGCGCGGCCAGTCGGTCTGCTGCGGCGTCGCGGCGCGCGCATGGCAGGCGGCGATGGCGGCCTGCAGCGCATACGGCCCGAGCGCGCCGCCGAGTGCCTCGGCGCGCTCCAGCGCCGCCAGGCCGCGGCGGATCAGCAGCCGGTCCCAGCGGGAGCGGTCCTGCTCGAGCAGCAGCACCGGGCGGCCCTCGCTGTCCAGCCTTGCGGCGGCGCGCGAGGCCTGCAGCTCGAGCAGCGCGACGAGGCCATGCACCTCCGATTCGTCCGGCGCCAGCCCGGCCAGGATGCGCGCCAGGCGCAGCGCCTCGTCGCACAGCTCGGTGCGCATCCAGTCGTCGCCGGTGGTCGCGGTGTAGCCCTCGTTGAAGATCAGGTAGATCACTTCCAGCACCGAGGCCAGCCGCGCCGCCAGCGCCGCGCCCTGCGGCAGCTCGAAGGGCACGCGGGCCTCGGCCAGCGTGCGCTTGGCGCGCACGATGCGCTGCGCCACGGTCGGCTCGGCCACCAGGTAGGCGCGCGCGATCTCCTGCGTCGTCAGGCCGCCGAGCAGGCGCAGCGTCAGCGCGACCCGTGCCTCGGTCGAGAGCACCGGGTGGCAGGCCGTGAAGATCAGGCGCAGCAGGTCGTCGCCGATCACGTCGGCGCGCTTGTCGTCCAGGCCGTCGACGAAGTCGGGCACGACGAGCGCCTCCTGCGCCTCCAGGTCGGCGCCGATCTCCTCGTGCTTGCGTGCCAGCATCTGCTGGCGGCGCAGGTGGTCGAGCGCGCGATGCTTGGCGGTGGCCATCAGCCACGCGCCCGGGTTGTCGGGGATGCCCTCGGCCGGCCAGTGCTCGAGCGCGGCGACCAGCGCGTCCTGCGCCATCTCTTCGGCCAGGCCGACATCGCGCACCAAGCGCGCGACGCCGGCCACGATCTTCGCCGCCTCGATGCGCCAGACGGCCTGCACGGCCTGATGCGTCGGGTTCGTCGCCACGGCCGGTGCGCTCAGCGCGTCGCGCTCGGTTCGCGGAACCGCTCGGCGGCCTCGCCCGGGGCGACGTCCTCCAACTCGTACAGCCGGCGCACCTCGATCTCGCAGGGCAGGCCCTCGAGCGGCGCCGGGAAGCGGCGCGACCACTCGAGCGCCTCCTCGCGCGAGCGCACCTGGATCAGCGTGGTGCCGGCGATCAGCTCCTTCACCTCGGCGAACGGGCCGTCGATCAGCTGGCGCCGGGTGCCGTCGTAGCGGATGCGCCAGCCCGTCGCGCTCGGCTGCAGGCCGGCGGCATCGAGCAGCACGCCGGCCCGCGCGAGCTGCTCGTGGTAGTCGGCCATGGCGGCCATCAGGCGCGCACTCGGCATCTCGCCGGCCTCGCTGGCGGCCGTGGCCTTCACGATGATCAGGTAGCGCATGTCGGGCTCCGTCGTGTCGACAGCAGGACGACGAACGGCGTGCGCCGGTTTCGACCGCGGCTACTCGTAGCAAGGCGCCGTGGCGCGCACCTCGACCTCGCACCACTGCGCCGCCGGGCAGCGCGCGGCGATCGCGAGCGCCTCCTCGCGCGTGGCGACGTCGAGCAGGAAGAAGCCGCCGACCATCTCCTTGGCCTCCGCGTAGGGGCCGTCGAGCGTCTGCAGCTTGCCGCCGCGCACGGCCACGCGCACCGCCTTGTCCTGCGACTGCAGCGACTCCACCGCGAGCAGCTTGCCCTGTGCCTTCAGCGTCTGCGCGAAATCGACCATGCTCGCGTAGGCCTGCCGGCCCTCGGCCTCGGTGCGGGTGGCGCGCTGGCCGACCGGCTCGACGATCATCAGCATGTAGGGCATCGGCATCTCCGGGTGCGAAGAGCGCGACCCTAGCGCAAATCGGCGCTCGCGTCGGTCCCGCGGTCGGCGAACAGGTCGACGATCTGTTCGCGCAGCCACTGGTTAGCCGCCGAGCGGTGCAGCTTGGCGTGCCAGAAGAGCTTGATGGCCGCCTCCGGCAGCTCGGCCGGGTGGGGCGCGCAGACCAGGCCGAAGGGCTCGACCAGGCGCTGCGCGAGCCGTTCGGGCACCGTGGCCACCAGGTCCGAGCCCTGCAGGATGTGGCCCACGCCGACGAAGTGCGGCACGGTGAGCCGCACGCGCCGCTCGATGCCGGCGCGGCGCAGCCGCTCGTCCACCCGGCCGTGCCCGGTGCCGGCCGACACCACCACCAGGTGCTCGGCAGCGCGGAAGTCCGCGAGCGTGAGGCGCTTGCGGTCGAGCCGGTGGCCGCGCCGGAACAGGCACACGTAGCGCTGGCTGAACAGCCGGCGCTGGAAGAAGCCGCCCTTGAGCTGCGGCAGCAGGCCGATCGCCAGGTCCACCTTGCCGGCTTCCATCTCCTCCTTCAGGTTCACCGCCGTGTTGCGCACGGTGGAGAGCACCAGGCCCGGCGCCGCGCGGCGCAGCCGCTCGACCAGCGCGGGCAGGAAGACGATCTCGCCGATGTCGGTCATGCCGATCGTCACCGACTGCTCGGCCTGCGCCGGCTCGAAGCCGCGCTGCGGGTTCAGGCCGCGGTGGATCAGCGCCAGCGCCTCGCCCACCGGCGCGGCCAGCTGCTCGGCGCGCGGCGTGGGCACCATGCCGGCGCTGGTGCGCAGGAACAGTTCGTCGCCGAACAGCCGGCGCAGCCGCGCCAGCGCGTTGCTGACCGCCGGCTGCGTCAGCCCCAGCGCCTCGGCCACCGCCGACACGCGCCGCTCGGCGTACAGGCGCTGGAACAGCACCAGCAGGTTCAGGTCGAGGTCGCGCAGCTCCATCGCGGCAACATTGATGGTGGTGATGTGCTGTATTCAGGTCATTCTATTGGCTGATCTGCGTCAAGCCCTCAGCATCCCGGACCGAGGAGACACGCATGGACCACGCATCCCCCTGCTTTCCCGACCAGCCGCACTGGGCCGGCGAGGGCACCCACCGCATCCCGTTCGCCGCCTACACCAGCGAGGAGCTGCACAAGCGCGAGCTCGAGCGCTTCTTCTACCGCGGCCACTGGTGCTACGTCGGCCTCGAGGCCGAGGTGCCCCAGCCGGGCGACTTCAAGCGCACGGTGGTCGGCGAGCGCTCGGTGATCATGGTGCGCGACGCCGACGGCGGCATCAACGTGCTGGAGAACATCTGCGCGCACCGCGGCATGCGCTTCTGCCGCGAGCGGCACGGCCGGCGCAAGGTGTTCGTCTGCCCCTACCACCAGTGGAGCTACAACCTGCAGGGCGGCCTGCAGGGCGTGCCGTTCCGGCGCGGGCTGCGCCGCGACGGCGTCGTCGAGGGCGGCATGCCGTCCGACTTCGAGCCCGCCGAGCATGGCCTGACCCGGCTGAAGGTGGCGCGCCGCGGCGGCGTGGTGTTCGCGTCCTTCGACCCCGAGGTCGAGCCCTTCGAGGACTTCCTCGGCCCGACCATCCTCGGTTACTTCGACCGCCTGTTCAACGGCCGCGAGCTGCGCATCCTCGGCTACAACCGCCAGCGCATCCCGGGCAACTGGAAGCTGATGCAGGAGAACATCAAGGACCCGTACCACCCGGGCCTGCTGCACACCTGGTTCGTCACCTTCGGGCTCTGGCGCGCCGACAACCGCTCGCAGCTGCGCATGGACGCGAAGCACCGCCACGCGGCGATGATCTCCACCCGCGACACCGGCAGCGGCCAGGCCGGGCAGGCGACGCAGGTGTCGAGCTTCAAGGCCACGATGCAGCTCAACGACCCGAGCTTCCTGGACATCGTGCCCGAGCCCTGGTGGGGCGGGCCGACCGCGGTGATGACCACGATCTTCCCGAGCGTGATCCTGCAGCAGCAGGTCAACAGCGTGTCGACGCGCCACATCCAGCCGGCCGGCCACGGCACGTTCGATTTCGTCTGGACGCATTTCGGTTTCGCCGACGACGACGAAGCGATGACGCGGCGCCGCCTGACCCAGGCCAACCTGTTCGGCCCGGCCGGCTTCGTCTCGGCCGACGACGGCGAGGTGATCGAGTTCTCGCAGCAGGCCTTCGAGAGCAAGCCCTCCGGCCATGCGCTGGCCGAGCTCGGCGGGCGCGAGGTGGGCGACAGCGAGCACATGATCACCGAGACGCTGATCCGCGGCATGTACCGCTACTGGCGCGACGTGATGGAGCGCTGAACGATGGGCGCCGACATCTGCTTCGAGGACTGGCTCGCCCTGACCCGGCTCTATGCCGACTACGCCCATGCGCTCGACGCCGCCGAGTGGGACCGCTGGCCGGAGTTCTTCACCGAGGACGGCGTCTACCGCCTGCAGCCGCGCGAGAACCACGAGCGCGGCTTCCCGCTGGCCACGCTCGCGCTCACCGGCCGCGGCATGCTGAAGGACCGCGTCTACGGCATCCGCGAGACGCTGTTCCACGACCCCTACTACCAGCGCCACGTGGTCGGGGCGCCGCGGCTGCGCCGCACCGGCGAGGACCGCTTCGAGGGCGAGGCCGGCTATGCCGTGTTCCGCACCAAGCTCTCCGAGCCGAGCACGGTGTTCAACGTCGGGCGCTACCTGGATGTGATCGTGCGCACCCCCGAGGGCCTGCGCTTCGCGCGGCGCGAGTGCATCTACGATACGGAGCTGATCCCGAACTCCATCATCTACCCGATCTGATGCCACATCCGCCGAACGACGAAGCGCTGCGCGTGGCGGTGATGGGCGCCGGCGCGGTCGGCTGCTACTTCGGCGGCATGCTGGCGCGCGCCGGTCACGACGTGGTGCTGATCGGCCGGCCCGAGCACGTGCGCGCGATCGAGGCGCATGGCCTGCGCCTGCAGACGCGCGCCTTCGACGAGCAGGTGCGGCTGCGCGCCAGCACCGACGCCGCCGCGGTGCGCGGCGCCGGGCTGGTGCTGTGCTGCGTGAAATCAGGCGACACCGAGGCGGCCGCGCAGGCGATGCGCGCGCACCTCGCGCCGCAGGCACTGCTGCTGAGCCTGCAGAACGGCGTCGACAACGCCGATCGGCTGCGGGCGCTGCTGCCGCAGCCGGTGCGCGCCGCGGTGGTCTACGTCGCCACCGAGATGGCCGGCCCGGGCCATGTGCGGCACCACGGGCGCGGCGAGCTGGTGGTCGAGCCCGGGCCCGGCGGCGACGCCTGGGCGCAGGCGCTGCGCGCCGCCGGCATCCCGGTCGAGATCTCGGCCGACGTGCGCCAGGCGCTGTGGGTCAAGCTGATCCTGAACTGCGCCTACAACGCGATCTCGGCGATCGGCCAGGTGCCCTATGGCCGCATGGTGGCCGTCGAGGGCGTGGCCGAGACGATGCAGCAGGTCGTGCGCGAATGCGTCGCGGTGGCGTGTGCCGAGGGCGTGGCCGTGCCGGCCGACATCGAGGCCACCGTGCGCGGCCTGGCCGGCTCGATGCCGCAGCAGCGCTCGTCCACCGCGCAGGACCTGGCACGCGGCAAGCCCAGCGAGATCGAGCACCTGAACGGCTACGTGCTGCGGCGCGGGCAGGCCCATGGCGTGCCGACACCGGCCAACCAGGTGCTGCTGACCCTGGTGCGCCTGCTGGAGCGCGAGCGCAGCGCGGCTTGATCGCGCGGAGCGCCGCTCAGCGCGTCTTGCGCAGCAGGCGCAGGTGCATCGGCCGGGTGAAGCGCGCCCCCTCGGCCGTCAGGTGGGGCGCGAAGGCGGCGCCCACGGCGGCGAGCTTGGCGTCGTCGATGCGGTGGTCGGCGTAGGTCGGCCGCATCATGCGCTGCTCGAAGTCGGCGAAGTCGCGGAAGCTCACCGGCGTCTCGAAGAAGCGCTGCGCCACCTGCTCCCACGCACCGCTCGCAAGCGCCGCGTCGAGCGCCGCCTGCGCAGCCGCGCGCACCACCTGNCGCTCGCAAGCGCCGCGTCGAGCGCCGCCTGCGCAGCCGCGCGCACCACCTGCTCGTCGTTGAACAGCCGGATCACCTCGTTCAGCGGCCCGGCGAACACTGGCTCGGAGACGTACAGCAGGCCGTGCGGGCGCAGCACCCGGTTGATCTCGCCCAGGGCCGGCTCGAGCAGCGGCAGCGGCACGTGGTGCAGCGACTTGAGCATCAGCGCCAGGTCGAAGCTCGCGGCCGGGAACGGAATGGCCTGCGCGCCGGCGGCGACGAAGCGCAGGCCGGGCTGCGGCGCGGCCAGGTTCTTGGCATGCTGCCGCTCGTCGACCTCGAGCCCGGTGACGCGGCTGTCCGGGTGACGCGCCAGCAGCGAACGGGCCAGTTGCGCGGCGCCGCAGCCGAGCTCGACGATGTCGCGCCCGGCCAGGGGCACCAGCGCCTCGAGCAGGGCCAGTTCGTCGTTCACGATGACAGGGTCGTTTTGCTGGGGGGTCATGGCTGGGGCGGTGCGTTCGATCCAGGGGAGGGCGGTCCGTCGCCCGGCCGCAGGGCGCGCAGGCGGGCGTCCAGTGCGGGCCCGTTCAGCACGCCGACATGGGCGTCGACGAGGCGGCCCTGGGCATCGTAGAACAAGGTCGTCGGCAGGGCCGGCGAACCGACCGCCCGGCCGAGCCCGGACGCCGGGTCGCGCAGTACCTCGCGCAGCGGCGTGCCCAGGGTGGCGAGGTAGCGGCGCACCGTGGCCTCGGGCTCGCCCTGGTTCACGAACAGGAAACCGACACGCGGCTCGCGCTGCTGGGCCGACGCGAGCGTGGGCATCTCCGCCCGGCACGGGCCGCACCAGCTGGCCCAGAGGTTGACCACCACCGGCCGGCCGGCGGCGGCGCGGCGCAGGTCGATCGCGGGGCCGCCGTCCAGCGGCAGCAGCGCCGTCGCGGGCAGCGGCGGCCGCTCGAACCGGCCCGTCAGCGCGGCACCGGCAGTCC
>QJOU01000106.1 GCA_003265685.1 Piscinibacter caeni
GTTGCGCAGCTCGCGCACGTTGCCCGGGAACGGGTGCGCCGCCAGGCGCCGCAGCGCCGCGGCGCCGAGCACCAGCCGGCGCCCCGGCGCCAGGCGCGCCAGCAGCGCCTGGGCGAGCAGCGGCAGGTCGTCGCGGCGCGCGCGCAGCGGCGGCAGCGCGATCGGCACGGTGGCGATGCGGTAGTACAGGTCAGCCCGGAAGCGGCCCTGCGCGATCAGCGCGCCGAGGTCGCGATGGGTCGCGGCGACGATGCGCAGGTCGGCCCGGCGCAACTCGCTGCTGCCCACGCGCCGGTAGCTGCCGCTCTCGAGCAGGCGCAGCAGCTTGACCTGCATGGTGCCCGGGATGTCGCCCACCTCGTCGAGGAAGAGCGTGCCGCCGGAGGCCGTCTCCACGAGGCCGGGTCGCGCCGCGTGCGCGCCGGTGAAGGCGCCCTTCTCGTGGCCGAACAGCTCGCTCTCGAACAGGGTCTCGCTCAGGCTGGCGCAGTCCACCACCACCAGCGGCCGCCCGGCACGGGCGCTGGCCTCGTGCAGCGCACGCGCCACCAGCTCCTTGCCGGTGCCCGATTCGCCCAGCAGCAGCACGCTCGCCTCCGAGGGACCGACCCGCGCCACCAGCTCCAGCATGGCGCGAAACGGCGCCGACTGCCCGATCAGCCCCTGCGCCTGCGGTTCCCCCTGGGCGCCGCGCAACGGCTCCATCTTCTCGATGAACCAGGCCGGCGCGCCGTCCGCGCCGCGCAGCGGCACCAGCTCGATGTTGACGTAGGCGCGGCCCTGCGGCGTGTGGTGCAGGTGCAGCACGCGCTCGCGCTGGCCGCTGGCACGCGCCTGGGCCAGCGGGCAGCTCTCGCCGGCCTGGTCGCAGGGCACGCTGAAGCGGTGCGACACCTCGTGGCAGGTGCGCCCCACCACCGACGCGCGCGGGCTGAACTGGCGCCGGTAGGCGGCGTTCGCGGCGGCGATGCGGTAGCGCGTGTCGAACAGGATGTGCGGCTCGGGCAGGCCTTCGAGAAAGGCCACCAGCTCCTGCGGCACGGCAGGCTCGGGACGGGAGGCAGGCATGCCCGATGCTGCCATTCCTGGCAGCCGCTGCCAAGGCCTGGCAGCGCCGGCGGCCCGGGCGCGGCGCGCAAGTGGCTGTCGCGCGCGGGCTTTTCCGGGCCGGGCGGCTGGCACGCGTCTTGATACCCATCACGGTACCTGCACCGCACGGACCCACACGCATGTCAACCCCCGCCCTGCCCGCCGCCACCGCCTCGCTGTATGCCGCCGACAAGCGCATCTACGCACGCGCCGTGCAGGGCCTGTTCCAGCGCTGGCGCTGGGCCGTCGTCGCGCTGACGCAGCTGGTCTTCTACGGGCTGCCCTGGCTGGCCTGGAACGGCCGCCAGGCGGTGCTGTTCGACCTCGAGGCGCGCCGCTTCTACGTGTTCGGGCTGGTGCTGTACCCGCAGGACTTCATCTACCTCACCGCACTGCTGCTGATCTCGGCCTACGCGCTGTTCCTGTTCACCGCGGTGGCCGGGCGGCTGTGGTGCGGGTATGCCTGCCCGCAGACGGTCTACAGCGAGATCTTCATGGCGATCGAGCGCCGCTTCGAGGGCGACCGCAGCGCCCGCATGAAGCTCGACGCCGCGCCCTGGTCGGCCGACAAGCTGCTGCGCAAGGGCGGCAAGCACGCCGCCTGGATCGCACTCGCGCTGTGGACCGGCTTCAGCTTCGTCGGCTACTTCACGCCGGTGCGCGAGCTCGGCGCCGCCGCGCTGGCGGCTCAGCTCTCGGGCTGGGAGACCTTCTGGACCTTCTTCTACGGCTTCGCCACCTACGGCAACGCCGGCTTCATGCGCGAGCAGGTGTGCAAATACATGTGCCCCTACGCGCGCTTCCAGAGCGCGATGTTCGACCGCGACACGCTGATCATCACCTACGACGGCCAGCGCGGCGAGCCGCGTGGCCCGCGCAGCCGCAAGGGCGACGACGCCGCTGCGCAGGGCGCCTGCGTCGACTGCGGGCTGTGCGTGCAGGTCTGCCCGACCGGCATCGACATCCGCAAGGGCCTGCAGTACGAGTGCATCGGCTGCGCCGCCTGCGTGGATGCCTGCGATTCGATGATGACCAAGCTTCGGCTGCCCACCGGCCTGGTGCGCTACGACACCTTGAACGGCCTCGCGCAGCACCTGAGCCCGGCGCAGCGCCTGCGCCGCGTGCTGCGGCCGCGCGTGCTGGTGTATGGCGCGGTGCTGCTGGCCATCGTCACTGCGGTCGGCACGAGCCTCGCGCTGCGCACGCCGTTCAAGCTCGACATCGTGCGCGACCGCGCCACGCTGGCGCGCCTCGTCGACGACGGCCAGATCGAGAACGTCTACCGGCTGCAGCTGATGAACGCCACCGAGCGCGAGCAGCGCTACAGCGTGCGCGCCGACGGGCTGCCCGGCCTGGCGCTGGCCGCGCCGCCGGAGCTGCGGCTCGGCCCCGCGCAGGCGCGCTGGGTCACGCTGGCACTGCGCGTGCCGCCCGAGGGCGCGGCCGCCGCGGGCCCGGGGGCCCACGAGATCCACTTCGAGCTGCACCGTCTGGCCACGGGCGACGACGCCGAGCGTGCGCTGCGGGAGAAGTCGACCTTCGTCGTGCCGCGCTGACGCAGCACCGCCCAGGCGCGGCGCAAGGCCCGCCCGAGCGCCGACCAGAAGGCCTGCTGCGCCTCCCCGCGCAGTTCCACGGCGCGGGCGCGGGCGGCATCGTGAAGGCGGTCGGTCGGGTGCATGGCGGGCTCCTCGTGGGGGTGCTGCCACTGTAGGAAGCGGCCGTGCGGCGCGACAGCCCCGCGCCGCCAAAGCGGCCTTGCAGCGGCTGCAACACCGCGCGACTACCATGCCGGGCGATGGACTCGCTCGCCTTCGACGACCTCAAGCTGTTCGCCCGCGTCGCGACGCTGGGCACGCTCTCGGCGGTGGCGCGCGAGCGCGACGTGCCGGTCAGCCAGGTCTCGCGGGCGCTGTCGCGCATCGAGAAGACCTGCGGCGCGCGGCTGATCCATCGCTCCACGCACGGCCTGGCGCTGACGGCCGAGGGCAGCACCTTCCTGGAGTACTGCCGGCGCCTGACCGGCACGCTCGACGAACTGGCCGGCGAGTTCGCCCGCAAGGCGGCCGAGCCGAGCGGCCGGGTGCGCGTGGCCGCCAGCACGGTGATCGCGAAGTACCTACTGCTGCCCAGCCTGGCCGGGCTGCACGAGCGCCACCCGCGGCTGCAGATCGACCTGGAGGTCAGCGACCGGCTCGTCGACCTGGCGCGCGAGGGCATCGACATCGCGATCCGCACCACGCGCACGCTGCCCGAGACCATGGTCGCGCGGCCGCTCGGCCAGCTCGGCCGCGCGCTCTACGCGGCGCCCGCCTACGCGGCGCGCGCCGGCCTGCCGCAGCGGCCGGAGGAGCTGGCGCAGCACCGCCTCGTCACCAACAGCGCGGCCACGCACCTGAACGCCTGGCCCTTCGTGGTCGACGGCCGCACGCTGCACTGGCCGGCGGATGGCGACTGGCGCACCAACGACACCGGCCTGGCCGCCGACATGGTGCTCGACGGCCTGGGCATCGGCCGCCTCGCCGCGCTGATCGGCGACCCGCTGGTGCGTGCCGGCCGCCTGGTGCCGGTGCTGCCGGCACTGGTCGACCCGCAGCCGGTGCCGATCCATGCCGTGATGGCCGGCGCGCGCCAGCGCCTGCCGAAGATCCGCGCCTGCCTGGACTGGTGGGGAAGCTGGTTCGCGCACGACCGCGCGACGAGCAGCTGAGCGATGGACTCGCGCGAGGCCCTGCGCTGCTTCTGCCGCGTCGTCGAGACCGGCAGCCTGGCCGCGGCGGCACGCGACCTGGACCTCTCGCCCTCGGTGGTGACGAAGACGGTGCAGTCGCTCGAGGAGTGGAGCGCGAGCCGCCTGCTGGCGCGCACCACGCGGCGCATGCAGCTGACCGAGGCCGGCGAGCAGTTCTACGCCTACGCGCGCCGTGTGCTGGCCGACACCGAGCAGACGCTGGCGGCGCTGCAGGCCAGCCGCGGCGCCATCGGCGGGCGCCTGGTGGTGGCCGCGCCGGTTTCGCTGACGCTGTGCCTGCTGGCCCCGCAGCTGCACGCCTTCCAGGCCGAGCACCCCGGCATCGAGCTCGAGCTGCGGCTGTCGGACCGCCCGGTGGACCTGCTGCGCGAGGGCGTCGACCTGGCCGTGCGCGGGCAAGCGCAGCTCGATGACTCCTCGCTGGTGGCCGCCCCGCTGATGGTGATGCAGCGGCGTGTGGCCGCCGCGCCCGCCTACTGGGACCGGGTCGGGCGCCCCGCCCACCCGCGCGAGCTGGTGGCGCGCGACTGCCTGCCCTACCTCGGCGGCAGCGACGCGCTGCGCTGGCAGTTCGACGGCCCGGACGGCCGCCACGAGCTCGAGCCGCGCGGCCGCTTCCGCGCCGACAACAGCCTGCTGCTGGTCGACGCGATGATCCGCGGCGCCGGCGTCGGGCTGGTGCCGGTGCCGATGATGGCCGCGCCGCTGGCCGACGGCCGGCTCGAGGCGGTGCTGCCCGAGCACCGGGTCGAGCCGCGCGGCATCTGGGCCGTCTACCCGAGCCGGGAGCACCTGCCCGAGCGGGTGCGTGCGTTCGTGCAGTTCCTCAGGCAGCGCCTGGCAACGGGCTGACCGGCGGCAGGTCGAACAGCAGCCAGCGCGCCCACGGCGCGCCCGCGGCCGTGCCCGGCGGCGCAGGGGCATCGAAGGCCAGCGCGTCGCCCGCCGCCAGCACCAATGGCGGTGCCGTGCCGACCTGCACCTCGGCCCGGCCGTCGACCAGGTGCAGGTACTGGCTGCGCCCGGGGCGGCCCGGCCAGGCCAGCCTGTGCCCCTCGGCCGCCAGGCCGCGCGCGATGCACAGGTCCTGCTCGACGACGAGGCTGCCGTCGCGTCCGTCGGACGAGGCGAACACCTGCCAGGCCCCGGGGGCGGGCGCACGCAGGGACTGCTGCCACACGCCGGGCGCGAGGCCGTGCCGGCGCGGTTCGACCCAGATCTGCAGGTGCCGGTCGACATGGACCGCCTGCGGATTCATCTGGCTGTGCGCGATGCCGCGCCCGGCGCGCATCAGCTGCACCTCGCCGGGCCGCACCAGCGCGTGTCGGCCCTGGCTGTCGCGGTGCTCGACCAGCCCCTCGAGCGGCAGGATCAGGATCTCCAGGTCGCGGTGCGGGTGCATCGCGAAGCCGCGGCCAGGCTGCACCACGTCCTCGTTGAGGGCCCGCAGCACGCCGAAGCGGTCGCCATGCGGCGCGCGCCAGTCGCCGAACGAGAAGCTGAAGCGTGCGTCGAGCCAGTCGTTGTGCAGCCGCCCGCGTGCCGCCCCGCGGCGCAGCGTCCATCCTGCTGCGTTCATGCCCGCACCCCCGCCGCGGCGGGCGGCAGCGCCGGATGGCGCCGCATCAGGCCCAGCGCCGCGACGATCAGCACCAGCGCGGGCGCGGTGGCCAGGCCGAGTCGCTCGTCGAACAGCCAGCTGCCGGCGGCCACGCCGGTGGCCGTCATCACGTAGCCCATCAGGCTGAAGGTCACCGGCTCGGCGCGCCGCTGCAGCCGGAAGTACAGCAGGTAGCCCGCCACCAGCGCGAGTGCCTGGACGGCGAGCCAGGCCTGCGCGGCCGGCGCCGCGGGCCAGGGCGCCGCGCCGCTGGCCAGCGCGAGCAGCCCGAGCAGCAACGCGGAGGCGAGCAGCGTCAGCGCGCCGAGCCACTCCCCGGCCACGCCCGGCGGCCAGTGCCGCGCGCGGTAGACGTTGGCGGCGCCGATCAGCGCCGGCACCGCCAGCAGCACCAGCACCGCCGCCGCGTCGGGCGCGCCGTCGATGCGGCGGCCGCCCACCAGCAGCAGCGCGCCGGCCAGCCCGGTGGCGACCGCCGCGACGCGCGGCCCCTGCCAGGCCTCCAGGCGCAGCAGCAGCGTGAAGGCGAGCGTGAACACCGGCGGCAAGGTGAAGGCCAGCGCACTGAGGCCGGCGCCGCGCTGGCCGGACAGCCAGAACAGCGCCGTCATCGGCAGCGCATGGCCGAGCGCGCCGGCGATCAGGCCGAAGCGCAGCAGCGCCGCGCCGAGGCGCGGCGGGCCATGGCGCCGCCAGGCCAGCAGCGCGAGCAGCAGGCCGGCGGCGGCAGTGGGCCAGAACGCGAAGGCCAGCGGGCTCGCGCCGGCGAGTCCGGCCAGGCGCGCCAGCGGCACGCCGGTGCCGAGCACCAGGCCGGTGGCCACGAGCAGCGGCCAGGTGGAGAAGGTGTTGTTCATGCCGCGCAGCGTAAGAAGCCGCGGCCTGCGCCACCAGCCGCGCGGCGGAAGCACTGTCTTTCTGCGCCGCGTCGAATCGGGCCGGCCGATGCGATTGTTGGCGGCGGCGCAATGCTGCTTTCGCGGGCGGCGCCTTGGTCGCGGGCGGTCCGGTTCCTAGATTGAAGTCATCGCCAACGCGACAACCCCGAAAGGAACCGACCATGAAGACCTTCTCTCCCGCCATCCTGTCCGCCGCCCTCTCCGCCACGCTGCTGCTGGCCGCGGGCGCCGCCACGGCGCAATCGAGCACCGACGAGGCGCGTGCGCTGGCCGCGCAGGCCACAGCGATCCAGGCGGACGACGCACCGAACGCCGTGGCCGTCGCGCCGGGCGACTACCGCGCCGCGGCGCACGAGCAGCAGCGCCTGGCCCAGTGGCAGGCGCGCCAGCAGGCCCTGCGTGCCTATGCGGCCGGCGTGCGCAGCGCGCCGATCGTGGTGAGCTCGGAGGACAGCGCGCGCGCCGAGGCGCAGCGGGTGCATGCCGAGCAGGCACTGGCGGCGCAGGCACAGGCGCTCAAGGCGAGCGTCGCGAAGCAGTGAGCGACGCGCGGCGCGCCGGGTTCAGGCCCGCATCGCCGTGCTGATCTGCTCGCAGACCTGGGTGAGCACCCGGTTCAGCTCGGGCTCGTCCAGGGTCTCGAGCGGGCGCTGCGGGTCGTTCGCCGCCTGCACGTGCTCGAGCGGCGTGGCGGCCCAGGCGCAGCCCTTGACGGCCACCCAGATCAGGCGCACGCCTTCGCGCGCCGAGGCCTGCAGGAAGTAGCCGAGCTCCGCCTCGGCGATGAAGCGCGAGGCGAGGAACGCCGGCGTCACCAGCAACACCGCCACGCGCGTGCTGCGCAGCGCCTCGTCGATGTGCTCGCGCCAGCGCTCGCCGGCCTCGATGCGCGTGTCGTCCCACACCTGGAGCCGGCCGTAGCGCACGTGCGGCTCGAGGAAGGTGCGCAGTCGCGCCAGCCAGTCCCGGTCGTCGTGCGCGTAGCTGATGAAGACGCGGTCGCGCGTCAGGCGCGACAGTGCGTGGTGGAACTGCGCCATCGCCCGGCCGGCGCGCGCCTGCGCGCGGTCCTCGGGCGGGCGCTGCGCGTCCACCCGCCACGGCTCGGCGTCGGGCTCGTCGTCGAAGTGCGCGAGCAGGTCGCGCGCCGCGTCGCGCCCGCGCTCGATCAGCGTGGCCTTGGTGCGCTCGGCGGCGGCGAAATCGTGTGCCTCGAGGCTGCCGCAGTCGGGCTCGACCAGGCGCACGCGCGGGATCTGGCTGACGAGGTAGTGGTCGCGGCTGGCGATGCCCGACTCGATCATGCGCGTGATGAAGCGCGCGAAGCCGCGCGGCGGCTCGGGCTCGACCGGGTTGCGCGGCGCCAGCGCGACGATCGGCCAGTCGTCCTCGTGGTCGGTGGCCAGCCACACCGGAATCTGGGTCGAGATCGCCGCATCGACCACCACGCGGCCCTGCGGTGTGTAGGCGGGGTACAGGCCGGGGATGCCGACCGCGATGCGCAAGGCCTCGGAGACCTTCATGTCCGAGTGCGTGTCGCTGCTGTACACGAGCATGCGGTTGGCCAGCATGTCGACGCCGGCGGTGGCGAACGGGATCACGAGCTCGCTGAAGCACGGGTCGCCGCCCACCATGTCGCGGAACAGCGCCGGCGCGCCGGGTTCCTCGTAGCGGGCATAGGGCGGCCACAGCATGCTGAGCATGCCCAGCGGCCGGGCCCGCCCGGCCAGGCGGCGCAGGTCGGTGGCCAGCACCCGGCGCTCGATCTCCTGGGCATCGAGCCCGGCCGCCAGCAGCGCGGCGACGAAGGTGCCCGCCGAGCAGGCCGCGATGCTTCCCCAGCGCAGCCCGGCGCGCTCGAGTTCGACCAGCGCGCCCACGTAGCTCACCACGCGCACGCCGCCCGCGCCCAACACCAGGTGGGCGGGACGCTGGTCGGCGGTCGGCGTGGGCGTCGGCACTCAGGCCCCCGTGCTGTTCGGATCGCGCCAGGCCCGCTCGAAGGGCAGCCGCCAGGCGTGCGGCGCGATCAGCTGGTGGATCGACTTCGGTCCCCAGGAGCCGGGCTCGTAGAGCCGCACCGGCGGCGGCGACTCGAGCAGCGGCGCCGACACCTGCCAGAGTCGCTCGATGCCCTCGGCGCTGGTGAACAGCGTGCCGTCGCCGCGCATCGCGTCGAGGATCAGGCGCTCGTAGGCCTCCAGCACCTCGCCGATCAGCCCGGTGTCGTGCATCGCGAACTGCAGGCTGAGCTTGTCCAGCCGCATGCCCGGGCCGGGGCGCTTGCCGTAGAAGCTGAGCGACATCTTCGACGCGTCGGCCAGGTCGAAGGTGAGGTGGTCCGGCCCCTGCGCGCCCACACCCGAGCCGGGCGGGAACATGCTCTTGGGCGGCTCGCGGAAGGCGATCGAGATGATGCGCTGGCCCTGCGCCAGGCGCTTGCCGGTGCGCAGGAAGAAGGGCACGCCGGCCCAGCGCCAGTTGTCGATGAAGCACTTCAGCGCGATGAAGGTCTCGGTCTCGGACTGCGGGTCGACGCCGGGCTCCTCGCGGTAGCCGCTGTACTGGCCGCGCACCACGTCCGACGGCTTGATCGGCAGCATGCTGCGGAACACCTTGTTCTTCTCCTCGCTGATCGGCTGCGGCTCGAGCGAGGTGGGCGGCTCCATCGCCATGAAGCCGAGGATCTGGAACAGGTGCGTCACCACCATGTCGCGGTAGGCGCCGGTCTGCTCGTAGAACGGCGCGCGCTTGCCGACCGCGAGCGTCTCGGGCACGTCGATCTGCACGTGGTCGATGAAGTTGCGGTTCCAGATCGGCTCGAACAGGCCGTTGGCGAAGCGGAACGCGAGGATGTTCTGCGCCGGCTCCTTGCCGAGGAAATGGTCGATGCGGTAGATGCGCTCCTCGGGGAACACCTCGTGCAGCTTCGCGTTCAGCGACACCGCGCTGGCGAGGTCGGTGCCGAAGGGCTTCTCCATCACGATGCGCGAGTTCTCCACCAGCCCCGCGCCGCCGAGCAGCCGCACCGCGGCCAGCGCCGCCGAGGGCGGCACGCTCAGGTAGTGCAGGCGCTGGCACTCGGCGCCGAGCGCACGCTCGGCCCGGTCCACCGCCTGGCGCAGCACCGGCGCGCCGGCGGCCAGCGGCACGTAGTCGAGCCCGGCGGCGAAGGCCTGCCAGGCCGCGTCGTCGAGTTGCCGGCTGCCGAACTCCTCCTGCGCGCCGCGCGCGATGGCGCGGAAGGCCTCGGCGTCGATGTCGTCGAGCGACACGCCGACAATGCGGCAGCCCGGGATGAAGCCGGCGCTGGCGAGGTGGAACAGCCCCGGCAGCAGCTTGCGCCGCGCCAGGTCGCCGGTGGCGCCGAACAGCACGACGACCTGCGGGCTGCGCGGGCCGACACCGGGGAGAACCTTGCGAGCCATCGGAGACCTCCATCCACCTGCCGGCGCCGGTACGCAAGAATCGTACTTGGAGACTCCTCACGATGCACGAGCTCGATGCCCCGCAACGCCGCGCGCTCGCCGACGCCGCGCTCGCGCTGCTGGAACACCTGTACCGGCGCGATGCCGTGGCACCGCTGCACACGCCCGCGCCAAACACGCTGGTCGAGGCGATGCGCGCCGCCCCGCCCGAGGCGCCGGGCGATGTGGAGACCGTGCTGCAGCAGCTGCAGGCCGCGGCCGAGACCGGCTGGAACAAGCGCGTCGGCGGTGATCTCGCCTACGTCCCGAGCGGCGGGCTGTACAGCGGCGCGGTCGCCGCGCTGCTGGCCGCGGGGCTGAACGTCTTCACCGGCAGCGCGTTCGAGACGCCGGCCCTGGTGGCGCTGGAGGAAGGCGTGCTGCAGTGGTTCGCCCGGCTGCTCGGCCTGCCGCGCGAGACCGAGGGCCTGCTGCTGTCCGGCGGCTCGCTGGCCAACCAGAGCGCGGTCGTGTGCGCACGCGAGCGCGGCGACTTCGACCCGGCACGCAGCGTCGCCTACCTGTCGGCGCGTGCGCACCATTCGCTGCACAAGGCGCTGCACCTGGCCGGCATCGCCCCCGCGCAGGTGCGCGCGCTGGCCTGCGACGATCAGGGGCGCATCGACCTGGCCGACCTGCACGCGCGCCTGGCGGCCGACCGCGCCGCCGGGGCGCGGCCCTGGCTGCTGGTGGGCACGGCCGGCAGCACCGACACCGGCTCGGTCGACGCGCTGGCGGCCCTCGCCGCGCTGGCCGCGCAGCACGGCCTGTGGCTGCACGTGGATGCGGCCTACGGCGGCGCGTTCGCGCTGACCGAGCGCGGCCGCACGCTGCTGGACGGCATCGCTTGTGCCGACTCGGTGACGCTGGACGCGCACAAGGGCCTGCTGCTGCCCTTCGGCGTGGCGGCGCTGCTGGTGCGCCACCCTGGCGCCCTGGCGCGCGCGCACCGCGGCCGCGGCGACTACCTGCGCGACGTGCCGGCCCTGCCCGGCCTGCCCAACTACTTCGAGCGCGGGCCCGAGCTGTCGCGGCCGTTCCGCGGGCTGCTGGTCTGGCTGCCGCTGCAGTTGCACGGCGTGGCGGCCTTCCGTGCCGCGCTCGACCGCAGCCTGGACCTGGCCCGCAGCGCCCACGCGCGGCTCGCGGCGCTGCCCGCGCTCGAGCTGCCGCTGGCGCCGGCGCTGTCGATCGTGGTGCTGCGCGCGCGCGCCGGCGACGCCGCGACGCAGGCCCTGCTCGACGCGCTCAACGCCAGCGGCGAGCTGCACGTCTCGAGCACCACGCTGGACGGGCGCGTCACGATCCGGCTCGCTTTCCTGCACCCGCGCACGAGCGCGGCGCAGATCGACGCGGTGGAGCGCATCGCGCGCGCCACCCTCGGCGGGGAGCGTGCATGAAGCGGCGCCACCTGCTCGTGCTGGCGCTGCTGCCCGCCGCCTGCCGCCGCGACGACCCGCAGGCCGCGCTCGAGGCGACCGTGCAGCGCCTGCAGGATGCGCTCGAGGCGCGCGACAGCGCCGCCGTGCTGGCGCTGCTGGACCGCGGCAGCGTGGTGCAGGGCGAGCCGGGCCGCGAATGGGCGCGCCGCACCATGACGCTGGTGTTCCTGCGCTACCCGAACGTGCGCATCGTCGCGCCGGTGCGGCGCAGCACGATCGACCCGTCGGCGCCTCACCTCGGCCTGACCGAGGCGCAGGTGCTGCTGGTCGGCGCGCAGGGCCTGCTGCCCGAGCGCGTGGAGCCTTATGCGGTGCGGCTGCGCTGGCAGCGCGAGGACGGCCAGTGGCGCCTGCTGGGCCTGGAATGGTCGCGATCGTCACCCGGCTGACGATCAGTGCAGGGATATCATCGCCGCCACCATGAGCAAGAAGACCGCCGGCGCCGGCACCGACCTCGACGAGCTGCCGGGCCACTACATCCGCCGCCTGCAGCAGATCGCCGTGGCGATCTTCCTGCAGGAGACCGAGGCCACCGGCATCACGCCGGTGCAGTACGCCGCGCTGCAGACGGTGTGCAACCAGCCCGGCATCGACCAGCGCAGCCTGGCGCGTGCGATCGGCTTCGACACCTCGACCATCGCCGCGGTGATCGACCGGCTCGAGGCTCGTGCGCTGCTGCAGCGCGCCGTCTCGCCGCAGGACCGGCGCGTGCGCCTGCTCACGCTCACGCCGGCCGGCCGGCAGGCGCTCGAGGCCGTGCTGCCCGGCATGCGCCGCGCGCAGGAGCGCATGCTCGAACCGCTGCCCAAGGCCGAACGCGCCGAGTTCATGCGCATGCTGAAGCAGCTGGTCACCGCGAACAACGAGCTGAGCCGGGCGCCGACGGTGGAGTGAGGGGCGGAGTGCCGGGGCACTCGACCCTGTCGAAGGGCCGTCGCCGGCCATCGGCGGGCGGTTGCTGATCGAAGGCGCTCGACGCCGACCTTCGGTCGACCCGTCCGCTCGGCCATGGCACGCGAAGCGTTCCTGGCAGGTCTGCCCTCCCGTAGTGTGAACAGGCCCTAAGCCGCCTGAGTGAGCGTTGCCCCCGCCGATTCCCGGAGGGCTCGCCGAGCGGCTGTCCCAGGTGATTCAGGCGACATCGCCGAAGGCCAACCGACAGCCAAGGGTTTTCCTTTATGCGCGTTTGTGTTCGTTTGACTATAGTGTTACCGGTAACACGCAAGCAAACGAACACATGCACCGAACGCTTTCCGACCTGCGCAGCCGCCGCTGGTTTGCCGATGCCGGCATGCGCGGCTTCGCACATCGCCAGCGCATCCAGCAGATGGGCCTGCGGCGCGAGGACGTGCTCGACCGGCCGATCGTCGCGATCATCAACACCTGGAGCGACCTGTCTCCCTGCCACGCCCACCTGCGCGAGCGCGCCGAGAGCGTGAAGCGCGGGGTGCTGCTGGCCGGGGGCATGCCCTTCGAGCTGCCGGCCATGAGCCTCGGCGAGGTGATGGTCAAGCCGACCACGATGCTCTATCGCAACTTCCTCGCGATGGAGGTCGAGGAACTGCTGCGCTCGCTGCCGATCGACGGCGCGGTCCTTCTCGCCGGCTGCGACAAGACGACACCCGGCACGCTGATGGGCGCGATCAGCACCGACCTGCCGACCCTGTTCTTCGCCGCCGGCCCGATGCTCAGCGACCGCCTGCAGCGCCGCGGCGAGCCGGCACGGGCCATCGGCGCGGGTACCCACACCCGCATGTTCTGGGACGAGTACCAGGCCGGCCGCATCGCGCCCGACGAGTGGGTCGGCCTGGAAGCGAAGATGACCCGTGCGCCGGGCACCTGCAACGTGATGGGCACGGCCAGCACGCTGACCTCCATGGTCGAGGCGCTCGGCCTCGCGCTGCCCGGCTCGACTTCGGTGCCGGCGATGGACGCCGGCCACACGCGCATCGCCGCCGATGCCGGCGAGCGCATCGTGCAGATGATCTGGGAGGACCTGAAGCCGTCGCGCCTGCTGACGGCCGGCTCCTTCCGCAACGCGGCTGCCGTGCAGATGGCGCTCGGCGGCTCGACCAACGCGGCGGTGCACCTGATCGCCCTCGCGCGCCGCGCCGGCGTGACCCTGACGCTCGACGACCTCGACCGCGCCGGCCGCGACGTGCCGGTGCTCGCCAACCTCTTCCCGAGCGGCGACCGGCTGATGGAAGACTTCCACTACGCCGGCGGCATGCCCGCGCTGCTGAACCGCATCCGCCCGCACCTCTGCCTCGGCGAACTCACGGTCACCGGCCGCACGCTCGGAGAGAACATCGCCGGCCGCGAGAGCCTCGACGACGAGGTGATCCGCCCGGTCGACCGCCCGGTCAGCGCCTCGGGTGCGCTCGCCGTGCTGAAGGGCAACCTCGCCCCGGACGGCGCCGTCATCAAGGCCAGTGCCGCGAGCCCGAAGTACTTCCGCCACCGCGGTCGCGCGCTGGTGTTCGATTCGCCGGCCGAGATGAACGCGCGTTGCGCCGATCCCGAGCTCGACGTCGACGAGGACACCGTGCTCGTGCTGCGCAACGCCGGCCCGGTGGGTGCGCCGGGCATGCCCGAATGGGGCGGCCTGCCGATCCCGAAGAAGCTGCTGCAACGCGGCGTGCGCGACATGGTGCGCATCTCCGATGCGCGCATGAGCGGCACGCACTACGGCAGCTGCATCCTGCACGTCAGTCCCGAAGCCGCGATCGGCGGGCCCCTCGCGCTGGTGGAAAGCGGCGACGAGATCTCGCTGGACGTGGAGGCGCGCACGCTGACCCTGCACGTCGACGAGGCGCAGCTCGCCGCGCGGCGCGCCGCCTGGAAGGCGCCGCAGCGCCAGGCGCCGCGCGGCTACACCCGGCTCTACCAGGACCACGTCACGCAGGCCCACGAAGGCTGCGACTTCGACTTCCTCCAAGGCCCGCCGACCACGACCGAACCCGTCATCTTCTAGACGCCCGAACAGCCATGAACACCTTCAAGCAACTCCTGCACGACGCCGGCGACACGCCGCCGATCGGCACCTGGATCATGTCCGCCAGCCCGATCGTCGCCGAGGCGATCGGCCACGCCGGCTTCCGCTGGGGCGTGCTCGACATGGAGCACACGCCGATCGACCTGATGGGCCTGGTGCACCTGCTGCAGGCCGTCGGCTGCACCGGCCTGGAACCGGTGGTGCGCGTGCCGTGGAACGACACCGTCACGATCAAGCGCGTGCTCGACGCCGGCGCGAAGACGCTGCTGGTGCCGTTCGTGCAGGACGCCGAGGAAGCCCGCGCCGCGGTCGCCGCCACCCGCTACCCCGGCGAAGGCCGGCGCGGCCTCGCCGCGATGGGCCGCGCCTCGCGCTTCGGCACCGTGCCCGACTTCGCCACCACGGAGAACACGCGCATCGGCGTGATCGTCCAGCTCGAGACGGCCGAGGCGATCGCCCGGCTCGAGGAGATCGCTGCCGTCCCGGGTGTCGATGCCCTCTTCATCGGTCCGGGGGACCTCTCGGCCACGATGGGCCACGTCGGGCAGCTGATGCACCCCGAGGTGCTCGCGCTCACGGCCGACGCCGTGCGCCGCGCGCGCAAGCTGGGCATGCCGATCGGCACGGTCGGCGGCACGCCGGACGTCGTCGCGAAGTACCGCGAGATGGGCTTCACCTTCCTCGCGATCGGATCCGACCTCGGTCTCCTGATGCGCAGCGCACAAGGCGCGCTGGCCGCCGTTTCTTCACAGGCCGCGCCGGCGCCGGCCTCTTCTGCGGGAGCCTACTGATGGCCGCTGTCGAACTGCGCCAGGTCGTCAAGTCGTACGACGGCAAGACCAACGTCATCCACGGCATCGACCTGGAGATCCGCCAGGGCGAGTTCGTCGTCTTCGTCGGCCCGTCGGGCTGCGGCAAGAGCACGCTGCTGCGCATGATCGCCGGCCTGGAGACCATCTCCGGCGGCGAGGTGCTCATCGGCGGCAAGGTCGTCAACGACAAGCCACCGCGCTCGCGCGACATCGCGATGGTGTTCCAGGACTACGCGCTGTACCCGCACAAGTCGCTCTACGACAACATGGCCTTCGGCCTGCGGCTGCGCAAGACGCCGGAAGACGAGATCAAGCGCCGCGTGATGGACGCGGCCCGGCTGCTGCGCATCGACCACATGCTCGAGCGTCGCCCCGCGGCGCTCTCGGGCGGCCAGCGCCAGCGGGTGGCGATCGGCCGCGCGATCGTGCGCCAGCCCGAGGTGTTCCTGTTCGACGAGCCGCTGTCCAACCTCGACGCGCAGCTGCGCGGCGAGATGCGCAGCGAGATCAAGCGGCTGCACCAGCGCCTGGGCGCCACGATGATCTACGTGACGCACGACCAGGTCGAGGCGATGACCCTGGCCGACCGGATCGCGGTGCTCAGCGCGGGTCGCAAGATGCAGTACGACACGCCCGACACGATCTACAACCGCCCGGCCGCGCTGTTCGTCGCCGGCTTCACCGGCGCACCGCCGATGAACCTGGTGGACGCCAACGTGCAGGACGGCCAGGCCGACCTGGGCGGCGTCCGCCTGCCGCTGCCCGCGCCGCTGTCGAAGCGCGGCGGGCCGTCGAAGCTCGGCGTGCGCCCCGAGAACCTGCGCCTCGCGCCGCAGGAAGGCGACGTCGCGCTGCCGGCCAGCGTGTCGCTGCTCGAGCCGCTGGGCGCCGAGACGCTGGCCACGCTCAAGGTCGGCGGCACCGAGATGATCGCCCGTCTTCCCGCGCAGTTCCGCGAAGCGCCGGGCAGCCGCGTCACGCTGCACCTGAACCCGGCACACCTGCACCTGTTCGACCCGCAAAGCGGCGTCGCCCTGGCCTGACATCCACTGGAGACATCTTCACCATGCGTACCTCCTCGCTCCTCGGCATCCTCGCCGCCACGGCCCTGTTGACCGGCAATGCGCTGGCCGACACCAAGCTGCGCGTCTTCGTCGGCGGCTCGGGCCAGCGGCCCGACCTGATGCGCAAGCTGTTCGACCAGTACCAGGCCAAGCACCAGGGCGTGACGATCGAGTCCGAGACCGGCGGCGCCACCTCCGAGCTGCAGCGGCAGTACCTGTCCACGGTGCTGAACGCGAAGGACTCGGCGCTCGACATCTACATGGTCGACATCGTCAACCCGGCGCAGTACGCCGGGGCCGGCTGGCTCGAGCCGCTGAACGCCTACGTCGGCGAGCCGGCCACCGCGCTGAAGTCGTACCTGCCGGCGTATGCCTCGGCGAACGTGATCGACGGCAAGGTGGCCGCACTGCCGGCCTTCGCCGACGCGATGTTCATGTACTACCGCCGCGACCTGCTCGAGAAGTACAAGATCGCCGAGCCGAAGACCTGGGACGAACTCGCCGCCGCGGCGAAGAAGATCCAGGCCGGCGAGGGCAATGCCAACCTGCAGGGCCTGTCGATCCAGGGCGCGCCGATCGAAGGCGCGGTGTGCACCTTCCTGCTGCCCTACTGGAGCCAGGGCAAGGACTTCAACGACGCCGGCGGCAAGCTCACGCTCGACAAGGCCGCGGCGGTGAAGGGCCTCGACCAGTGGCTCTCGATGGTCGACCAGGGCGTCATCAAGAAGAACGTCGCCGAGGTCAAGACGCCCGACACCGTCAACGAGTTCAAGGCCGGCCAGGTGGTGTTCGCCGTCAACTGGGGCTTCGCCTGGGACCGCTTCGCCGAGGACAAGGACAGCAAGGTCGCCGGCAAGGTCGGCGTGATGCCGCTGCCCGCGGTGGCCGGCGGCAAGAGCGCCACCTGCATCGGCGGCTGGCAATGGGCGGTCAGCGCGTTCTCGAAGAACAAGCCCGAGGCCGCGAAGCTCGTGCAGTTCCTCGCCAGCCCCGAGGCGAGCAAGCTCCTGGCGGTGGAAGGCTCGCTGCTGCCGACCTCGGCCGCCGTGTACGCCGATCCCGACGTGCTCAAGGCGGTGCCGTGGCTGAAGGATGCCGCCGCGGTGGTCAGCGCCGGCCGCAGCCGCCCGCAATCGCGCGACTACGGCCAGGTCAGCGACGTGATCCGCACCACCACCAGCGCGGTGCTCGCGCGCACCAAGAAGCCCGACGAAGGCGTGAGCGAGATCGAGTCGCGCCTGCGCCGGGTGATGCGCTGACGCGGAGCGGACCATGAAGTCCATCGAGCGTTTGCGCGACCCCAGCGACAAGGCGCTGGCCGTCCTGCTGCTGGCGCCGGCCTTCCTGCTGCTGGCGCTGATCGTGGTCTACCCGATCGGCCGGCTGATCTGGAACAGCTTCTACGACCTGCGCCTGTCCGGCGGCGGCGCCGCGAAGTTCATCGGCTTCGAGAACTACCTGCTCGTGCTCGAAGACAAGGACTTCTGGAACGCCACCAAGAACACCGTGCTGATCACGCTGATCACGGTGCCCGGCGCGCTGGTGGTCGGCCTCGGCCTGGCGATGCTGGCGAACCTGCCGTTCAAGCGGCAGTGGCCGGTGCGCCTGGCGCTGCTGCTGCCCTGGGCGCTGCCGCTGGCCTTCGCCGGCCTGATCTTCGCGTGGTTCTTCCACTCGGAGTACGGCGTCGTCAACGACGTCTTGCGGCGGCTCGGCGGCGGCGAGCCCCGCATGTGGCTGCTGCAGCCGGCGTTCGCGTTCGCCGCGATTTGCCTGACGATCATCTGGAAGACCAGCTCCTTCATGGCGCTGATCCTGCTGGCCGGCCTGCAGATGATCCCGAAGTCGCTCTACGAGGCGGCCGAGGTCGACGGCGCGAGCCGCTGGCAGCAGTTCTGGCAGATCACGATCCCGATGCTGATGCCCTCGATCATCGTCGCGCTGATCTTCCGCACCATCACGGCGCTGCAGACCTTCGACATCCCCTACACGATGACCAAGGGCGGCCCGGGCAACTCGACCGAGACGCTCGCGATGCTGATCCACAAGACCACGATCGACTACCTCGATGTCGGCTACGGCTCGACGCTCGCGGTGTTCATGTTCGTGCTGTCGCTGTTCATCACCGGCTTCTACCTGAAGCGCATCGGAAAGAACGCATGAACAAGCTCTTCGAAGGGCGCTCGCTGCGCCTCATCGCCGCCGCGCTGGTGGTGATCAACGGCTTCTTCCCGGCCGTGTGGATCCTGCTGACCTCGCTGAAGTCCGAGGCCGAACTGGTGCGCAAGCCGATCACCTACCTGCCGCACGAACTGGTGCTGAGCAACTACGTTCAGGCCTTCACCGACCAGCCGTTGATCAAGTACCTCGGCAACAGCCTGGTCGTCGCGGCCGCCTCCACGGTGGTGTCGCTGATCGTCGCGGCCTTCGCGGCCTACGCGATCGCCCGGCTGAACCTGAAGCGGCGCCAGATGATCCTCACCTGCATCGTCGCCTCCAGCATGTTCCCGCTGGTCACGCTGCTGGTGCCGATCTTCGAGACGATGCGCAAGCTCGACCTGCTCAACACCTACACCGCGCTGGTGCTGCCCTACACGGTGCTCAGCCTGCCGGTGTGCACGCTGGTGCTGGTGAGCTTCTTCCAGGGCATCCCGAAGGACCTGGAGAACGCCGCGATGATCGACGGCTGCACCCGCCTGGGCGCGCTGTGGAAGGTGGTCGTGCCGCTGGCCGCGCCGGGCGTGTTCACGGCGGGCATCCTCGCCTTCGTCAACGCGTGGGACGAGTTCCTGCTCGCCCTCTCGCTGAACGCCAGTGCCTCGATGCGCACGCTGCCGGTCGGCATCTCGCTGTACCAGGGCGAGTTCACCTTTCCGTGGCCGGTCATCTCGGCCGCGCTGATCGTCGCGATCGTGCCGATCGCGGTGCTGATCGCCGCCTTCCAGGAGCGCGTCGTCGGCGGGTTGACCCAGGGCGGCCTCAAGGGCTGAGCCACGTCCAGCCACCCACAGATTCATTCGGAGCACACATGACATCCAAGACCCTACGTTACGGCATCATCGGCTGCGGCAGCATGGGCCGCGAGCACATCGAGAACCTGCGCGCCATGGGCGGCGCCGAGGTCACGGCGATCGCCGACCCCACCGCCGCGAGCCGCGAGCAGGCCGCCGCGCTGCTCGACGGCCGCGTGCGCCTGTTCGAGGACCACCGCGCGCTGCTCGACAGCGGCCTGTGCGACGCTCTGGTGATCGCGAGCCCGAACTTCACCCACGTCGAGGTGATGCGCGACGCGCTCGCGACCGACCTGCCCATCCTGTGCGAGAAGCCGCTGGTCACGAAGGTGGCCGACGGCGCCGAACTGGTCGAGCGTGCCCGCGGCCGCAAGGCCATCGTCTGGGTGGCGCAGGAGTACCGCTACATGCCGCCGGTGGCCGAGATGATCCGCATGGCGCACCAGGGCGCCGTCGGCACGGTGCACCAGGTGGCGATCCGCGAGCACCGCGAGCCGTTCTACCCGAAGGTCGGCGACTGGAACCGCTTCACCGCCAACACCGGCGGCACGCTGGTCGAGAAGTGCTGCCACTACTTCAACCTGATGGACTTCATCCTGCAGGAGCAGCCGCTGCGCGTGTTCGCCTCGGGCGGCCAGCGCGTGAACCACCTCGACGAATCGTACGGCGGCAGGAAGCCGGACATCCTCGACAGCGCCTACGTCATCGTCGAGTACCCGTCGGGCGCGCGCGCCAGCCTCGACCTGTGCATGTTCGCCGAGAACTCGCTGGACAACGAGCATGTGGTGATCGTCGGCGCCGAAGGCAAGCTCGAGTCGCTGCTGCCCTCGGGCGTGCTGCGCTTCGGCCGCCGCGAGGACTGGGGCCGCCGCGAGGTCTGGGGCCAGCCCTCGGGCACGGCCAAGGGTGTGTCGGTGCGCCAGATCCGCGACACCAACATCAAGTACCTCGGCCAGCACTTCGGCGCCAGCTACGTCGAGCACCAGAAGTTCGCCAAGGCGGTGCGCGAAGGCCTGCCGGCGGAGATCCCGCTCGAGGAAGGCCTGCGCGCCGTGGCCACCGGCCTGGCCGCCCACCGCAGCATCGAGACCGGCCAGCCGGTCGCGCTGCGCGACGTGCTGCCCGCGGGCTGGTGAGCGACAGGACCACACCCGTGGATATCCAGCCCCTGCCCGGCGAGCCCTGCGTGCTGGGCGAGTCGCCCCTGTGGCACCCGCTCGAGCAGCGGCTGTACTGGTGCGACATCCCCGGCCGCACGCTGCACCGCCACGACCCGGCGACCGGCGTGCACGACGCATGGCCGTTCCCGCAGGATCTCGGCTGCGTCGCCGCGCGCGACGACGGCCGGCTGCTGGTGGCGCAGCGCGACGGGCTGGTCGTGTTCGATCCGGCCGACGGCACGCGGGAGCCGCTCGTGCCGGCCGGCTACGACACCCGCATCGAACGCTTCAACGACGGCAAGACCGATCCGCGCGGGCGCTTCTGGGTCGGCACGATCTACGAGCCTCGTGATGCGGCGCGCGCCGCGCTGTACCGTCTCGACGGCCGCGCCCTGACGCGCATCGCCGGCGACATCACCACCAGCAACGGCCTGGCCTGGAGCCCGGACGGGCACACGATGTACTGGGCCGACACCAAGGCCCACCGCATCACCGCCTGGGACTACGACCTCGAGCGCGGCCTGCCGACCAATCCGCGCGAGTTCGCCCGCTTCGAGCCGCCTGCGCACGGCAGCGACTACGCCGGCCGGCCCGACGGTGCCACGGTCGATGCCGAAGGCTGCTACTGGGCCGCCATGTTCGAAGGCGGCCGCGTGCTGCGCTTCTCGCCGGCCGGCGAGCTGCTGCAGACCATCCACCTGCCGGTGCGCTGCCCGACCATGCCCTGCTTCGGCGGGACGGACCTGCGCACCCTCTACATCACCACCGCGCGCGAGAAGCGCCCGGCCGAGGAGATCGCGGCGCTGCCGTGGTCGGGCCGCGTGCTGCAACTGCGCGTCGACGTGCCGGGACTGCCGGCGTCCATCGCGAGATCCGCATGACCAGCTTCACCCTCTACCCTTCGTTGAAGGACCGCGTCGTCTTCATCTCCGGCGGCAGCTCGGGCATCGGTGCCGAACTGGTGCGCTCGTTTGCCGCGCAGGGCGCACGGGTCGCCTTCTGCGGCCTGCGCGCCGATGGTGGCGAAGCGCTTGTCGAGCAGGTGCGCGCGGCCGGCCATCACGCGCCGCGGTTCACGCCCTGCGACGTGCGCGACGTCGCCGCCTACCAGGCGCTGCTGCGCGACGTGGAAGCCGGCCTCGGCCCCATCCGCGTGCTCGTCAACAACGCCGGCCGCGACGACCGCCACGCGATGGAGGAGGTCACCTCCGAGTTCTGGGACGAGCGCCTGGCGCTGAACCTGAAGCACTACTTCTTCGCCATCCAGGCGGTCGCGCCGGGCATGGCGGCCGCCGGCGGCGGCTCGATCGTCAACATGGGCTCGGTGTCGTGGATGCGCGGCCGGCCCAACCTCGTGGGCTACACCACCGCGAAGGCCGGCATCCTCGGCCTGACGCGCACGCTGGCGCGCGAGCTCGGCGCGCGCAACATCCGCGTCAACGCGATCGTGCCGGGCGCGATCGTCACCGAACGTCAGACGGCCCTGCACCGCGATCCGGCGGCCGACCAGGCCTTCCTGGACGCGCAGTGCCTGAAGATCCGGCTCGACCCGGGGCATGTGGCACGACCCACGTTGTTTCTCGCGTCCGACGACAGCGATGGCATCACCGGCCAGCACGTGCTGGTGGATGCCGGCATCGCCCAACAGTCTGTCATCTCGTGAAGCGCGAGGAGCTGCCCATGCCCGCCACCGCGCTGCCGATGGACCGGCCGACGCTGCTGCAGCGGCTGCGCGCCGAGCCCCGCTACGACCTGATCGTGATCGGTGGCGGCGCCACCGGACTCGGCGTCGCGCTCGACGCCGCCGCCCGCGGCCACCGCGTCGCACTGCTCGAGGCGCAGGACTTCGCCAAGGGCACCTCGTCGCGCAGCACCAAGCTCGTCCACGGCGGCGTGCGCTACCTCGCGCAGGGCAAGATCGGCCTCGTGCGCGAGGCGCTGCACGAGCGCGCGACACTGCTCGCGAATGCGCCGCACCTCGCGCAGCCGCTGCCCTTCGTGATGCCGGGCTACCGTGCCTGGGAGCGGCCGTGGTATGGCCTCGGCCTGAAGATGTACGACGCGCTGGCCGGCTCGCGCGGGCTGGGGTCGACGCAGCTTCTCTCCAGCGCGAAAGTGCGCGAATACCTGCCGGGCGCGCGCGACGACGGGCTGCACGGCGGCGTGCGCTACTGGGACGCGCAGTTCGACGACGCGCGGCTGGCCGTCGCGCTGGCGCGCACGGCGTGGCAGCAGGGCGCCGCGATCCTGAACCACTGCCCCGTGACCGGCCTGCTGCACCAGCGCGATAGCACTGGCGAGCGCGTCTGCGGCGTGCGGGCACGCGATGCGGAAAGCGGCGAGGAGTTCGAGCTGCAGGCCGGCTGTGTCGTCAACGCCACCGGCGTCTGGGTCGACGCGGTGCGCGACATGGACCATGCCGCCGCCGGCGAGCCGCCGGCCCGGCCGATGGTCTCGCCCAGCCAGGGCGTGCACCTGGTCGTCGATCGGTCCTTCCTCGGCGGCGACCACGCGCTGCTGGTGCCGAAGACCGCCGACGGCCGCGTGCTGTTCGCCGTGCCCTGGCTCGGCATGACGGTGCTCGGCACCACCGACACGCCGCGCGGCGACCTCGCCAGCGAGCCCACGCCGTTTGCCGAGGAGGTGGCCTTCATCCTCGGCGAGGCCGGCCGCTGCCTGAAGAAGGCGCCGCGGCGCGAGGACGTGCGCTCGGTCTGGGTCGGCCTGCGCCCGCTGGTGCGGCCCGACAGCGATACCCGCACGACCAAGGCCATCTCGCGCGAGCATGCCGTCCGCATCGGGCACTCGAAGCTGGTCACCGTGACCGGCGGCAAGTGGACCACCTACCGGGCGATGGCCGAGGACGTGCTCGCCCGCTGCGAGGACACCGGCCTGCTTCCGGCACGGCCCGCCGGCGTGACGAACCGGCTGCCGCTCGCCGGCGCCCCCGCGCGCGGCGCCGTCGCGATCTCGCAGGCGCCCGGCGAGCACCTCTACGGCAGCGATGCCGAGCTGCTGCGCACGCTGCCCGGCGCGGACCGCTGGCTGTGGCGCGCCGACGGCACGCCAACCCCGGCCTGCGGCCTCAGCGAGGCGATGGTGCGCTTCGCCGTGCGCCACGAGATGGCCCGCAGCGTCGAGGACGTGCTGGCGCGGCGCAGCCGGCTGCTCTTCCTCGACGCGGCACGCGCGGAGGCCCTCGCCGCCCCGGTCGCCGACATCCTGGCCGACGAACTCGGCCGCCCGGTCGATGCCGCCGAACTCGCCGAATTCCGCGACCTCACGCAGCGCTACCGCACGCTGCCCTGAGCGCACTCACACCCACCTCGCCATGAACCGAACCGATACCCCGCTGGCCCGCCTGGCCGACCCCACCTTGCTGCGCGTGGACGCGCTGATCGGCTCCGAGTGGGTCGGCAGCGCGCGGCGCTTCGCCGTCACCGACCCGGCCACCGGACAGGTGCTCGCCGACGTCGCCGCGCACGGCGCCGAGTCGACGCAGGCCGCCATCGCCGCCGCCGATGCGGCCGGCGCGCCCTGGCGCGCCACCACCGCGAAGGCGCGCGGCGCGATCCTGCAGCGCTGGGCCGCGCTGATCCACCAGCACGCCGAAGACCTGGCCACCATCATGACCGCCGAGCAGGGCAAGCCGCTCGCGGAGGCCCGCGGCGAGGTCGGCTTCGGCGCCAGCTTCGTCGAATGGTTCGCCGAGGAGGCGCGGCGCGTCTACGGCGAGACGATCCCGACCACCGACGCCGACAAGCGCTACCTCGTGCTGCGCCAGCCGGTGGGCGTGTGCGCCGCGATCACGCCGTGGAACTTCCCGATCGCGATGATCACGCGCAAGGTCGCGCCGGCGCTGGCCGCCGGCTGCACGGTGGTCGTCAAGCCGGCCGAGCAGACGCCGCTCAGCGCGCTCGCGCTGGGCGAGCTGGCACGGCGCGCGGGGCTTCCCGCCGGCGTGCTGAACATCGTCACGGGCGATCGCGAGGGATCCGTCGCGATCGGCCGCGTGCTGTGCGAAAGCGATGTCGTGCGCCACCTGTCCTTCACGGGCAGCACCGCGGTCGGCCGCCTGCTGATGCGGCAATGCGCGTCGACGGTCAAGAAGCTCGGCCTCGAGCTCGGCGGCAACGCGCCCTTCATCGTCTTCGACGATGCCGATATCGACAGCGCGGTCGAAGGCGCGCTGGTCAGCAAGTACCGCAACGCCGGCCAGACCTGCGTCTGCGCGAACCGCCTGTACGTGCAGAGCGGCGTCTACGAGCGCTTCGTGCAGCGCCTGGCCGAGCGCGCCGCGGCCATCACCGTCGGCAACGGCTTCGAGCCCGGCGTGCAGCAGGGGCCGCTGATCGACGCCGCGGCGCTGGCCAAGGTCGAATCGCACGTCGCCGATGCGCTCGCGAAGGGCGCGCGCCTGGTGACCGGCGGCCGGCGCGTCGGCGAACGCAGCTATGCACCGACCGTGCTCGCCGACGCGGACAGCGAGATGCTGTGCGCACGCGAGGAGACCTTCGGGCCCGTCGCGCCGGTGTTCCGCTTCGAGACCGAGGCGGAGGCGATCGCGCTGGCCAACGCCACCGAGGCCGGGCTGGCGAGCTACTTCTACAGCCGCGACATCGGCCGCATCTTCCGGGTCGGCGAGGCGCTCGAGTACGGCATGGTCGGCGTCAACACCGGGCTGATCTCGACCGCCGAGGTGCCGTTCGGCGGGGTCAAGCAGTCCGGCCTCGGCCGCGAGGGCTCGCGCCACGGCATCGACGAGTACGTCGAGATCAAGTACCTCTGCCTCGGCGGCATCGGCGGCTGAACGGCGATGAGCTACCTGCTGGCCCTCGACCAGGGCACCTCGAGCTCGCGCAGCGTGCTGTTCGACCGCGACGGCCGCGTCGTCGCGATCGCGCAGCGCGAACTGCCGCAGGTCTTTCCCCGGCCGGGCTGGGTCGAGCACGACCCGCGCCGCATCTGGGCCGACCAGCTGGCCACGGCGCAGGACGTGCTCGCCAAGGCCGGCGTGCCGGCCGGCGCGGTGGCGGCGATCGGCATCACCAACCAGCGCGAGACCACGCTGCTGTGGGACCGGCGCAGCGGCGAGCCGCTGCACAACGCGATCGTCTGGCAGGACCGGCGCGCCGAGCCCGTCTGCGCCGCGCTGCGCGCGCAGGGCCTCGCACCGCGCGTGCAGGCCACGACCGGGCTGGTCGTCGATGCGTACTTCTCCGGCCCGAAGCTCGCCTGGCTGCTCGAGCACGTGCCCGGCGCACGCGCCGCGGCCGAACGCGGCGAGCTCGCCTTCGGCACCGTCGACACCTGGCTGCTGTGGCAGCTGACCGGCGGGCGCGTGCACGCCACCGACGTCAGCAACGCCTCGCGGACGATGCTGTTCGACATCCACCGGCGCTGCTGGGACGAGGAGCTGCTCGCCGCGCTCGGCATTCCCGCCACGCTGCTGCCGGAAGTGCAGCCGTCGAGCCACCTGTACGGCCAGGCCGACGCCGGCCTGCTCGGCGCGGCGATTCCCATCGGCGGCGTCGCCGGCGACCAACAGAGCGCGCTGTTCGGCCAGGCCTGCTTCACGCCCGGCCTGGCGAAGAACACCTACGGCACCGGCTGCTTCCTGCTGATGCACAGCGGCAGCCGGGCGCTGCAGTCGCGCAACGGCCTGCTGACCAGCAGCGCGGCGCAACCGGACGCACAACCCGCCTACGCGCTGGAGGGCAGCGTGTTCGTCGGCGGCGCGGTGGTGCAATGGCTGCGCGACGGGCTCGGCGCGATCCGCTCGAGCGCCGAGGTGCAGGCGCTCGCCGAGAGCGTGCCCGACAGCGGCGGGGTCGTACTGGTGCCGGCATTCACCGGGCTGGGCGCGCCGTACTGGCAGGCCGATGCACGCGGCAGCATCGTCGGCCTGAGCCGCGGCAGCACGGTCGCACACATCGCCCGCGCGGCGCTCGAGAGCATCGCCTACCAGAGCGCCGCGCTGATCGACGCGATGGCGCTGGACATGCAGGCCGCCGGCAGCGCCCCGCTGGCCGAGCTGCGTGTCGACGGGGGCGCGTCCGTCAACCCCTTGCTGATGCAGTTCCAGGCCGATCTGCTCGGCATCCCCGTCGTGCGGCCGGAAGTGGTCGAGACCACCGCGCTGGGCGCGGCCTACCTCGCCGGGCTGGCCGGCGGCGTCTATCGCAGTCCCGCCGAACTGAGCGAACTCTGGCGCCCGGGCCGGCGCTTCGAGCCGGCGCTGCCGCGCGAGCGGGCTGCCGAACTGAAGGCGCGCTGGGACCACGCGGTGCGCCAGACCGTGGCTGCGTGATGGAACTCTCCGTCTGGGAACTGCAGTTCGCGTTCATCGGCTGCGTCGCGGTCGCCACCTATGTGCAGAACCTGACCGGCTTTGCGTTCGGGCTCATCCTGCTCGGCCTGGTCAGCGTGCTGCGCCTCGCGTCGGTGCCGGACGCGGCCAATGCGGCGACGCTGCTGACGCTGGCCAACACGGTGTCGTACTTCCGGCTGCATCCGCTGAAGCCGGAGTGGCGCGTCGTCAAGCCGGCCATCGTGCCCAGCCTGGCAGGCGTGGCCGGCGGGGTCGCGCTGCTCGCCTGGCTGAGCAGCAACGCGGCACTGGCGCTGCGTGGCCTGCTCGGCGTGGCGATCGTGTCCTGCGCCGTGCTCCTGCTGGTCAGCGCGTCGCCGCGGCAGGCGATCTCCAGCCGCGGGAGCTTCCGTGCGATCGGCCTGCTGTCGGGCCTGATGGGCGGCATGTTCTCGAGCGCCGGGCCACCGCTGGTGTTCCACATGTACCGCCAGCCACTGCCACGTGAAGTCGTGCAGCAGTGCCTGGTGCTGATGTTCGGCATCAACCAGCTGCTGCGCCTGGCGCTGATCCTGGCCAGCGGCCGCTTCACGGAGCACTCGGTGGTGCTCGGCCTGTCGGCCTTTCCGGTCGTGTATGCGGTGACCTGGTGGCAGCACCGGCATCCCCCTCGGATGAGCCCCGGCACGATCCGTCGGGCCACCGCAGGCCTGCTGATGTGCGCCGGCGGCTCGATGGTGGCGGCGCTGTGGCTGCGTGCCGGCGGCTAGTCACGGACTGACGCGGCGCCCCCCGGCCTCGAAGCGCCGAGCCACCAACGCCCCCACCGGGCGCCCCCTCCGGCCCACCTATCATCGCGCCATGGTTTCGCCGGTCCTGCCCCTGCCGCCGCGTGTCACCGCGCCGGCGCGCGGGCTGCGCCGCTGGCTGCAGGGCTGGTGGCGGCTGATCCACCTCGCCGCGGTGCTGCTGGCGCTGGCGCTCTCGCCCTCCAGCTACGCGGCCGGGCACCGGCGTTCGTTTGCGCGCCACCTCTGGCTCGGCACCGCGCCGACGCTGCTCTCCTTCGCGGTGCTGACCACGCTGATCTGCCTGGTGCTGATCCGCATCGTCGTGGTCACCGCGGTCAGCTACGGGCTGACGCAGTACGCGCTCGAGATGGTGGTGCGCGTGCTGGTGCTCGAGCTGATCCCGCTGACGGCCGCGCTGTTCGCCGCCCTGCGCTGCACCATCCCGCAGGCCGACCAGATTTCCGCGCTGCGCCGCAGCGGCCGCTGGGACGCGCTGCGCGAGCAGGGCCTGGAGCCGCTGCGCCGCGAGGCGCTGCCGCGCGCCACCGCCGGCATCTTCTGCGCGCTGATGCTGGCGGCCACCAGCGCGGTGGTCGGGCTGGTGGTGGCCTACCTCTCGGTGCACGGCTTCACCACCGCCGGCCTGGCGAGCTACACCCACACCGTGGGCCAGGTGTTCACGCCCGCGGTGACGCTGGTGTTCGTGCTCAAGGCGCTGCTGCTCGCGGTGGCCGTCGCGCTGCTGCCGCTGGCCGCGGTGCTCGACGAGGCGCCGCGCCGGCGCCTCTCGGCCAGCGCCGAGCTGCAGGGGCTGGTGCGCATGTTCCTCGTGATCGTGCTCGTCGAGGCCGCCTCGCTGGTGGGCAACTACTACTGAACGATGCCGGACGAAGATCCCCTGCCGGCGGCGGCACCGATCGCCAACATCGAGCTGAAGGCGGCCGCGCTGCTGCTGCTGTTCGTGCTGCTGGTCGGCGGCGCGGCGCTCTACCTGCTCTACGCGCGCGGCGCCTTCGAGCCGACCCAGCGCCTGGTGCTGGTGGCCGAGGATTCGGAGGGCGTGCGGGTCGGCATGGACCTCACCTTCGCCGGGTTCCCGGTCGGCCGCGTGCGCGACATCGAACTCGGCGCCGACGGGCAGGCACGCATCCTGATCGACGTGCCGCGCAAGGACGCACGCTGGCTGCGCGAGACCAGCGTGTTCACGCTCACGCGCAGCGTGGTCGGCGGTGCCAACCTGCGCGCCTACACCGCGCTGCTCGAAGGACCCGCGCTGGCCGACGGCGCGCAGCGCCAGGTGCTGATCGGCGACACCGCGGCCGAGATGCCCAAGCTGGTGTCGGCGATGCGCGAGCTGATCGACAACCTGACGCGCCTGACCGCCGGCGACGGCCCGCTGGCCGCCAGCCTGGCCAACATCCAGGTGCTGACCGAGAAGCTGAACGGCCCGCGCGGCGCCGCCGGGCTGCTGCTGGGCAACGAGGGCGACGCGAAGAAGCTCTCCGAGGCGGTGGCGCGCACCAACGCGCTGCTGGCGCGGCTGGACGGCATCGCCGCGCGGGCCGACGCGCAGGTGCTCGGCCCCGACGGCCTGCTGCGCGAGAGCCGCGCCACCATCCAGCAGCTCAACACGATGCTGCTGGAGGCGCGCGGCACGCTGCGCAAGGTCGACGGCCTGCTCGAGCAGGCGCAGGGCATCGCCGGCGACGTGAAGGGCGCCACCGGCGACCTGGGCACGCTGCGCCGGGAGGTCGACGCGACGGTGCGCAAGCTCGAGCAGATGGTGGACGAGGTGAACCGGCGATGGCCGTTTGCACGCGACAACGAGCTGCAGCTGCGCTGACCACGCCGCTGGTCACGCTGCTGCTCGCGCTGGCCGCGGGCTGTGCCTCGGGCCCGCCGGCACCGGCCTGGCAGGGCGAGGCGCGCAGCGCGGTCGAGGCGGCCGTGGCGGCCCACCTCGAGGGCGACACCCGCGCCGAGACCGCCGCCGCGCAGCGCGCCCGGGAGGCCC
>KZ836134.1 GCA_003265685.1 Piscinibacter caeni
CCCCGGTTACGACTTCTCTTGTGTGAGCGGCGCCGTTCATCGGTTCCGATGGCGCGCAGTACTTGTGTGGGGAGCGCCTCCACGCGATCGACGCAATGCTGGCCTTACCGCTCGCGCCCCGTGCCTTTGCGCCTCTACTCTGAATCCTTCGGACGCCAGTCCCACAGCGCAGGGTGAACGCCGTCTCCTGGTGTCGTCGCCGGTAGCTCGCATGGCGAGCGAGGAGTGCGACGGGCTGCAAGTTTCATTTCGCCGACACATCGCTGTCACGAAGCCTGCCGAGACTTCGCTCCCAGATATCTAGACATCTGGAGGAAGCGTGATCCAACGTGGCATCGGCGAGACCGTCTATCGACAAGTCCAGCGGCAGCTGGAAGCCGAGATCCGCTCGCTGCATCGCCCGGGCGACGCCCTGCCGCCGGAGGCCGCCCTGGCCGAGCGTTTTGGCGTCAACCGGCACACGCTGCGCCGCGCCCTTGAAGGGCTGATCGCCGAAGGCTGGGTCGAGCGTCGCCACGGGTTGGGCAGCTTCGTGCTGCACAAGCCGCTGGACTACGACATCGGCCAGCGTACCCGCTTCACGGAGACGCTCGAGGCCCAGGGTCGTGTCACCGAGAGCACGGTGCTGCGCAAGCTGCGCATCCCGGCCCAGGGCGGCGTGGCCCAGCGCCTGCAACTCGACGAGGGCGAGCCGGTGGCCTGGATCGAGACGCTGCGCAGCGTGGACGCGGCGCCGTTCTGCGTCATCTCGCACTACCTGCCGCTGACCCTGCTGCCGGGCGTGCTCGACGACTACAGCGGCGGGTCACTGCACGAATTCATCGAAGCACAGCACGGCTGGCGCCTGAAGCGCACCGAGAGCCTGGTCTCGGGGGCGCTCCCGCAAGGCGATGACGCCAGCCTGTTGGCGATGCCGGCCCATGTGCCTGTACTTCGCGTCAAGAGCGTCAACGTGCGCGACCGGGATGGAGCCCCGGTCGAGTACGCCCTGACTCGGTTCCGCGCAGACCGCATGCAACTGCGCATCACCCCTTGAACCTTGCCAGTTCCCGACTGATTCCATCGACCTTACAGGAGCGTCATCAATGTATCGCAAAGCTTTCCTCCGCACAGCGATCGGCCTGGCCATTGGCCTGGCCGGCGTCGCCGCCACCACCAGCGCGCTCGCCCAGGCGCAGCATGACGGCAGTGCTGCCAAGCCGCTGCGCGTGATCCTCGTGCCCGCCGACGGGGGCACCGAAGACGGCACGAAGAAGGACTTCCAGCCCATCTTCGGCGCCATCGGCCAGGCCACCGGCCTGCGCTTCGACATCAAGGTCGGCCAAAGCTACTCGGCCGTGGTCGAGGCCATGTGCAACGGCGCCGCCGACATCGCCTGGTACGGCCCCGCCACCTACCTGCAGGCCAAGGCCCGGGGCTGCTCCGAGCTGCTGGCGCTGGCCGTACGCCACGGTGAGTCGGTCTACTACTCGGGCATCTTCGCGCGCACCGATGCCGGCATCAACGGCGTGGCCGACCTCAAGGGCAAGCGCATCGCGCTGGGCGACGTGAACTCGACCTCGAGCTTCAACGTGCCGGTGGCGATGATGATCGCCGGCGGCGTGGACCCGGCCCGCCAGGCCGGCTCCATCAACATGGCCGGCAGCCACGCCAATGTGCTCAAGGCGCTGGCCGAGGGCCTGGTCGATGCCGGTGGCGCGTCCTTCGACTCGTTCGAGAAGGCCGTGAACGCCAAGGCCCTGGACCCGAGCAAGGTCAAGGTCATCGCCAAGAGCACGCCGATCCCCTATCCGCCGCTGGCCATTCACCCGAAGGTGAGCGACGGCGTCAAGGCCAAGCTGCGCGACGCCTTCAACAACGTCGACAAGCTGCCCGGCATCAGCAAGGACCAGATCCGCGGCTACGGCGGCGGGAAGGTCGACGGCTACACCGCCAAGGTCAGTGAAGCCGACATGGCAGCCGCCGGGAAGATGTTCGAGCTGGTCACCGACACGGTCAAGACCGACATCATGAAGAAGGCCAGCGCGCGCTGATCGCCCCTTGTGCGGCTGCCGCGTCGGCAGCCTTCAACCCAAGAGTCACCCGCGCGGCTTCGCCCGCCGGGTGCTCCCGCCACGCGGAGCAACCCATGATCGAATTCCAGCATCTCGGCAAGACCTGGCCCGACGGCACGCGGGCTCTGTCCGATGTCAGCCTGCAGGTCCCGCGCGGCCAGTTCTGCGTCGTGCTGGGCCCCTCGGGCGCCGGCAAGTCGACGCTGCTGCGCGCGGTCAACGGACTGATGCGGCCGACCGAGGGCCGGCTGACGATCGACGGCATTGAGTTCAATGCCGACACCGAACGCGCCCTGCGCCAGCGCGTGGCGATGATCCACCAGCATTTCAACCTGACGCTGCGCATGAGCGTGGCCGGCAACGTGCTGTCGGGCCTGCTGCCGGTGGTGTCCACGGGTCGCGCGCTGCTGGGCTGGTTCACGCCCGAACACCGGCGCAAGGCCTGCGCGCTGCTGGAGCGCGTGGGTCTCGATCCCCGGCACCTGCGCCGCCGTGCCGGTGAACTCTCCGGCGGCCAGCAGCAGCGCGTGGGCATCGCGCGCGCCTTCATGCTCGACCCCGAGGTCGTGCTCGCCGACGAACCTGTGGCCAGCCTCGACCCCAAGATCTCGCGCGACATCCTCGCGCTGGTGCGCGAAGCGGCCCGCGAGCGCAACACCACCGTGCTGTGCAGCCTGCACCAGGTGGACCTGGCGCGCGAGTTCGGCGACCGCATCGTCGGCATGCGCGACGGCCGCGTCGTCTTCGACGGCACGCCGGCCGAGTTCAGTGACGAGCGGGTGCAGCAGCTCTACGCCGGCGCCCATTGGGATGACCAGCCGGCCGATGAGCACGGCAGTTCGACGGTCGCGGCGCCGCTCGATGCCCAGGGCCGCCAGCCGCTGGCGGCATGAGTGGACGTGATGCAGCACCCCGCGGAGTGAACGCCATGCTTGCCAAGCCCATCCCCGTGCCGCCGCAAGGCACCCAGCTCGAATGGCGCCTCGACCCGCCGTACAGCGCCAAGCACCTGCTGGTCGTGATCGGCCTGCTGGCCCTGCTGCTGTGGACTGGGCATCGCACCGAGATGGACCGCATGGTGGCCATGAGTGTCCAGGCCGTCGGCAAGCTCGTCGGCCTGGCCGACGACTCGCAGGTCGTGCGAGGCCTGTCGCGGGTCGGCACGGCGATGTGGCCGCCGGCGATCAGCGAGCAGGAAGACGTGGCCCGCCTGCCCGGTCTGGACCGTGACCGCTTGCCGCCCTTGGCCTATATCGAGGTGCAGGAGCGCACCGAGCAGCGGCTGAACCCGCAGACGCTGAAGATGGAAGCCTCCGTCGAGCGCACCGAGACGCTGGTCAAACCCGTGGGCTATCTCTGGACGGTCACGGTGAAGATGCTGGAGACCTTGGAGATTGCGCTCTGGGGCACGATCCTGTCGGTGCTGCTGTCGGTGCCGCTGGCGTACTTTGCGGCGCGCAACTACACGCCGTACCGGGCCACCTACACGCTGGCCCGCGGCACGATCAGCCTGCTGCGCTCGGCGCCCGAGCTGATCGTGGCGCTGTTCCTGGTGCTGGCCTATGGCTTCGGGCCGATCGCCGGTGTGCTGGCACTCGGGCTGCACGCGGCCGGCTTCCTGGGCAAGTTCTACGCCGAAGACATCGAGAACGCCGACAAGAAGCCGCAGGAGGCGCTGGAGGCCATCGGCGCCGGCAAGCTCAAGACGTTGTGGTACGGCGTGCTGCCGCAGGTGCTGCCGCAGTACATCGCCTACACGCTGTACATCCTGGACCGCAACGTGCGCATGGCCACCGTCATCGGCCTGGTGGGCGCCGGCGGCATCGGCCAGGAGCTCAAGGGCCGCTTCGACATGTTCCAGTACGACCACGTGGCCACCATTCTGATCGCGATCTTCGTCGTGGTCTTCCTGCTCGACCAGTTCTCGGCCCGCCTGCGCGCGCGGCTGATGTGAGGACGCCATGACCCACCACTCATTGATCGGTCCCGCACCCGTGATCGAACGGCGCCACCTGGTCGCCTGCCTGTCGGCGGCCGGCCGCGAGGCCGTGCTGAGCACGGCCGCCCAGCTCAGCGAAGGCCTGACAGTGACGCCGCTGCAGCCGGCCGAGGCCGGCCTGGCGCTGATGCAGTGGCGCGACGCCGTGCAGCACCAGCCCTTCTTCCTGGGCGAGGTGCCGATGGCGCGCGCGGCAGTCGCGCTGGTCGACCACCGGGGCGAACGCGCCGAGGGCGGCGCCGTGGTGATGGCCGACGACGCCGAGCTGGCCCAGGCGCTGGCGTTGCTGGACGCCGTCTTCGCCCACCGCTGGCCCGGCGCCGACGCGGTGGACGCCCTCGCGGCGCGCGGCGCGCAGGCCCGCGAGGCTCTCCGCACCGTCCGGCAGGCAGGGCTGCAGCGCACGCGCGTGGACTTTGCGCTGCTGGCCGAGGCCGATGAGGACGAGGAGGGCGCCGCATGAAGCCCGCCGATTGGTGGACGCCGCAGGCGCAGCAGCAGGCCTTTCGTGCCGTGCTCGACGGCTTCGCCCGGCCTGGCACCCGCGTGCCGGCCACGCCACCAGGTGCGGTGCTGATGTTCCTGTCGGCGGTGCTCGACGAGTCGGTGAGCCTGGCCGATCCGGGGGGCGTGCTGGGTGCGGACCTGCGGCGTCTGCTGCTCGCACCGACGGCGCCTGCGGCGCTGGCACGCTTCGTCCTGCTCGATGGCCGCAGGCCACCCGAGGCTGGCTTCGAGCCGGCGCTGGGCACGCTGGAGTCGCCCGAAGGCGGCGCCACGCTGCTGCTGACCGTGGACGCCGTGGGCAGCAGCCGATCGGAGGCGACTCAGGAAGAGGACGTGGTGCTGCACCTGCAGGGCCCGGGCGTGGCGGGCACGCGCACCCTGGCCGTGAGCGGGCTGCATCCCGACTGGCTGGCGCGGCGCGCGGCCTGGGTCGCGGCCTACCCGCTGGGCGTGGACATCGTGCTGGCGGCGCCCGATGCGCTGGTGGCGCTGCCGCGCACCACGCGCATCGAGATCACGGCCGTGGCCGGGGAGCACTGAGCATGGGCTATGTGGCCATCAAGGGCGGAGAGACAGCCATCCGCGAAGCCGCCCGCGTGCTGGAGTTCCTGCGCGCACAAGGAGGCGGCGCGCCGCTGGCGGTGGATGCCGTGCGGGATCAGCTTCACTTCCTGACCGGGCGCGTCATCGGTGAAGGAGGCCTGTACGACCCCGACCTGGCGGCGCTGGCGCTCAAGCAGGCCGCGGGCGACACGCTGGAGGCGGCGTTCTTCCTGCGGGCGTTCCGCTCGACGCGGGCGCGCCTGGCGGTGACCGACGCCCACGACGGTGGCGGCATGCGCCTGGTGCGCCGCATCTCCTCGGCCTTCAAGGAGATCCCGGGCGGCCAGATGCTGGGCCCGACGCCGGACTACCTGCAGCGCCTGTTCCGCTTCGAGCAGTTGGCCGAAGGCCGCGAGGCCTTCCAGGCCCTGGCGCGCGAGTGGCTGCACGACTTGCCGAGCCCGGACCTGCCCGACAGCTTCCCGAAGGTGGTGGACGCCCTGCGCGCGGAGGGCCTGCTCCCGGCGCCGCCCGACGCGGCGGCACCGGCCTTCGACATCACCCGCGACCCGCTGGTGTTCCCGGTGTCGCGCAGTGCGGCCCTGGCCACCATGAGCCGCGCCGAGACGGGCTCGATGCTGGCCATCGCCTACTCCAACATGCGCGGCTACGGCGACGTGCACCCGACGGTGGCCGAGCTGCGCGTGGGCTACGTGCCGCTGATGCTGCCGCACCCGCTGACCGGCGAGCCGGTCGAGGCCGGCGAGGTGCTGGTCACCGAATGCGAGGTGGTGGCCATGTACACACCGACCGAGGAGCCCGGGGCGAAGCCGGTGTTCTCGCTCGGCTACGGCGCCTGCTTTGGCCACAACGAGGTCAAGGCGATCTCGATGGCCATCCTCGACCGCTCGCTGCAGAAGGGCATGGCGGGCACCCCCGACAACCCCAGCGAAGACCCCGAGTTCGTGCTGCTGCACATCGACGGAGTCGACTCGATGGGCTTCTGCACTCACTACAAGATGCCGCACTACGTGACCTTCCAGTCCGACATGGACCGCCTGCGCGCGACGCGGGCCAGGCAGACAGGGCAGCCCCATCAGGCCGTGCCCGCCGAGCAGCCGATCTCTGGAGGCCAGGCATGAGCACCACCCACCGCAGCGCCGGCTATGCCTTCGGCTTCCTGGACGACCGCGCCAAGAAGGAACTGCGCCGGTCGATGCTCAAGGCGGTGTGCCTGCCCGGCTACCAGGTGCCGTACGCCTCGCGCGAGATGCCGATCGCACGCGGCTTCGGCACCGGCGGGCTGCAGCTGACACTGGCCCTGATCGGCCCTACCGACACCGTCAAGGTGATCGACCAGGGGGCCGACGAGTCGGTCAACGCGGTCAACCTGCGCCAGTTCGTCGAGCTGACCTGTCCCGGCACACGCACCACCCCGCACGCGGGCGAAGCCACGCTGATCCAGACGCGGCACCGCATCCCCGAACGGCCGCTGAGGGCCGACCAGATCCTCGTGCTGCAGGTGCCGTACCCCGACCCGCTGGTGGTGGTCGAGCCGTCGGAGGAGCGGCGCAAGACCATGCACGGCGAGGGCGACTACGCCCGGCTGTGGGTCAAGCTGTACGAGGACATGGTGCACTTCGACGAGATCACGATCTCGCACCGCTACCCGACGCGCATCGCCGGCCACTACGTCATCGACCCCAGCCCGATCCCGCGCTGGGACGTGCCCAAGCTGCACCAGGCCGAGTGCCTGTACCTGTTCGGGGCCGGGCGCGAGAAGAAGATCTATGCCGTGCCGCCGCACACCGACGCGGTGCCGCTGACCTTCGACGACGTGGCCTTTCGCGTCGAGGACTTCACCGACCCGGCCACCGGCCGGCGCTTCGCGTGTGCGCGCTGCGGCGCCACCGACAGCTTCCTGGACGAGCTGATCGGCGAGGACGGGCGCAGGACGCACCAGTGCTCGGACGCTGGCCACTGTCTGGAGCGCCTGAACGCGCAGTCGGCGGCCCAAGACACGCGGGAGGCGGCATGAACACGAAGCCCGATGCCATCCTGGACGTGAGCGGCCTGACCCGGCTTCACGGCAGCGGCTGCACACGCTGCATCGAATCCACCGGCCCCGAGGCCGGCACCAACGTCTGCCCGCACTGCGGCAGCGTGGTGGCCTGCGCGGACGTGAGCTTCAGCCTGATGCGCGGCGAGGTGCTGGGGGTGATGGGCGAGTCGGGCAGCGGCAAGTCCTCGTTGGTGCGGCTGCTGTACGGCGACGATGCGCCGACGCGCGGCAGCGTGCGGTTTCGCGACCCCGACGCGCCCGCGGAGGCCATCGACCTGCTGGCGCTCAACGCGCAGCAGGCCCGCCGCCTGCGCAACCGGCGCTTCGGCATCGTCTACCAGAACCCGCACCTGGGCCTGAACTTCCAGGTCAGCGCCGGCGGCAACATCGCCGAGCGGCTGCTGATGAGCGGCGAGATGCGCTACGCGCACATCCGTGAACGCGCCATGCAGCTGCTGTCGCGCTGCGAGGTGCCGGCCACGCGCATGGACGAGCTGCCCGGGCGCTTCTCGGGCGGCATGCAGCAGCGGGTGCAGATCGCCCGCGCGCTGGCCACCGACCCGCCGCTGCTGTTCCTCGACGAGGTGACGACGGGCCTGGATGTGTCGGTGCAGGCGCGCATCCTCGACCTGATCCTGGAGCTGCAGCACCAACTGGGCGTGTCGATGATCGCCGTCACCCACGACCTGGGCGTGATCCGCATGCTGGCCTCGCGCACGCTGGTGATGAAGATGGGCCGTGTCGTCGAGTCCGGCCTGACCGACCAGATCCTCGAAGACCCCCAGCATGCGTACACGCAGCAGCTGGTGGCCTCGGCACTGTGAGGGACCGCGCCATGACCCCCTGGATCCTCAAGGCCGACAAGCTCGACAAGCACTTCTTCCTGCACGAGCAGGCGCGCCGGATTCCTTCGACCTTCCAGGTCGACCTCGAGCTGCATCCCGGGCAGCTGCTGGCCATCACCGGGCCGTCGGGCGCCGGCAAGTCCTCGCTGCTGAAGTGCGTCTGGCGCACCTACCTGCCCACCGGCGGCCACCTGTGGCTGCGCGAGGCCGATGGCGCGCTCACCGACCTGGCCACGGCCAGCGAGCAGCACATGCTGGCCCTGCGGCGCACCGAGCTGGGCAGCGTCACGCAGTTCCTGCACTGCCTGCCGCGCAAGAGCGCGCTGGACGTGGTGGCGCAGCCGCTGGTCGATGCCGGCGTGCCGCTGGCGCAGGCGCGCGAGCGTGCGGCCGAGCTGCTGCGGCGGCTGAACGTGCCTTCGCACCTGTGGGCGGTTGCGCCGGCCACGTTCTCCGGCGGCGAGCAGCAGCGCATCAACCTGGCGCGCGGGCTGATCCGCCCGGTGCGCCTGCTGCTGCTGGACGAGCCCACGGCCAGCCTGGACCAGGTCTCCCGCGACTGCGCGATCGCGTTGCTGCGCGAACTCAAGGCCGCCGGCACCGCGATGCTGGCGATCTTCCACGACCCGGCGCTCGTGAGCGCGCTGGCCGATGGCGAGGTGCGGGTGTTGCCGCATCCGTCGCTCCCGGGCGGCAGCGCCAGTGCGGATCAACCTCATAGGCAGGCGGCATGACGACATCCACCACCACCTCTTCCATCGCCCACCACGCGGCCCCGATGCTGTACCTGACCCACGCGCGCGTGGTGCTGGCCGACACCACCCTCGACGACGCCGCCGTGCTGGTGGCCGACGGGCGCATCGAGGCCATCTGCCCGAGCGCGGCGCCCGCAGGCGCCCGCGAGATCGACCTGACGGGGCGCATCCTGATGCCAGGCATGATCGACCTGCATTGCGATGCGCTGGAGAAGGAGGTCGAGCCGCGGCCGGGCGTGCACTTCCCGCTCGACTTCGCGTGTGCGCAGGCCGACAAGCGCAATGCCGCGGCCGGCATCACGACGGTGTTCCACGCGCTGTCCTTCGCCAACCACGAACTCGGCGTGCGCAACAACGCCTTCGCCGCCGACATCGCCCGTGCCGTGACGGCGTGGCAGCCGCATGCGCTGGTGGACAACCGCGTGCACGCCCGCTATGAAGTGACCGACGAGTCGGCGCCGCCCTTCCTGGTGGACCTGCTGCAGCAGGGCCAGGCCCACCTGGTCAGCTTCATGGACCACACGCCGGGTCAGGGGCAGTTCAAGGACGTGACGGCCTTCCGCAGCTACCTGGCCCGAAGCTACAAGACCAGCGAGGCGGAACTCGACGCCATCGTGGCGCGCAAGCAGGCCGCGGCGCTGGGCGCGGCCGAGCGCATCGCGCAGGTGGCCCAGGTGGCACGCGAGCGCGGCGTGGCGGTGGCCAGCCACGACGACGATTCGCCGGAGAAGGTCGAGGCCGTCGTTGCCTTCGGTGCGGCGATCTCGGAATTCCCGGTCAACCTCGCGACGGCGCGGGCCGCGCGGGCGCAGGGGCTGGCCACGCTGTTCGGCGCACCCAACGTGCTGCGCGGAAAGTCCCAGTCCGGTTCGATGCGCGCGCTCGACGCGGTGCTCGAAGGCGTGGCCGACTGCCTGTGCGGCGACTACTCGCCCGCCGCGCTGCTGCCCTCGGTGCTGCGCCTGCCCGAACTGGCCGGCATCGGCCTGCACGAGGCCGTGGCGCTGGTGACCGCCAACCCGGCACGGGCGGCCGGGCTGCACGACCGCGGTCGCATCGCCAGTGGCCTGCGCGCCGACCTCATCGCGGTGAAGGCGCTGGGCGGCCTGCCGCAGGCCGAGTACGTGTGGGTGCACGGTGCCCCGGCGCTGAGCGCGCACTTCGACCACGCCTGAGGCGGCTTGCCTGGAGACTGCCATGTCCGCACGATTGATCTATGTGGTCGGCCCTTCGGGCAGCGGCAAGGACAGCCTGCTGCGCTATGCCCGCGAGAAGCTGGCCGACGACCCCGGCGTGGTGTTCGCGCACCGCTACATCACCCGGCCCGCCGACGCCGGTGGCGAGAACCATGTCGCGCTGACCCCCGCCGAGTTCGCCAGTCGCCTGCGCAATCGGCTGTTCGCGCTGGCCTGGGAGAGCCACGGCCACGCCTACGGCATCGGCATCGAGATCAACCAGTGGCTGGCCAAGGGCGCCTCGGTGGTGGTCAACGGCTCGCGCGAGTACCTGGGCGAGGCCGGCCGGCGCTTCCCGGAACTGCTGGCGGTGCGCATCGAGGTGCCCACCGAGGTGCTGCGGTCGCGCCTGCTGGCGCGGGGTCGCGAGGATGCAGCGTCGGTCGAGCAGCGGCTGGAACGGCATCGCCGCATGCAGGCTGTTCCTCAGCAGACCACACAGTCGGCCTGCGCGGGCCATGTGATCACCAACGACGGACCACTGGAACGCGCCGGGGACCTGCTGGTGGCTCTGGTGCGCCAGCACGCCGGGCAGCCGCTGTGCGCGTGACCTTCCTGGGTACCGGCGCGGCCGGCGGCGTGCCGCTGTACGGCTGCACTTGCGTGGCCTGCGAACGGGCGGCCCGCGACCCGAGCCGGATGCGGCGTCCGTGCAGCGCCCTGATCGAGCACGCGGGCACCCGGGTGCTGGTCGACGCCGGGCTGACAGACCTGCACGAGCGCTTTGTGCCGGGCGCGCTCGACGCCATCGTGCTGACGCACTTCCACCCCGACCACGTGCAGGGCCTGTTTCATCTGCGGTGGGGGCGCGGTGCGCCGATCCCGGTGCACGCGCCGCCCGACGCCGAGGGCTGCGCCGACCTGTACAAACATCCGGGCCTGCTGGACTTCCAGCGCCTGGCCAAATTGGAGCCGCAACGCATCGGGGCCCTGAGCTTCACGCCCTTGCCCCTGGTGCACTCCAAGCCGACCTTCGGTTATGCCGTGCAGGCCGAGGACGGGGCCCGGTTCGCCTACCTGACCGATACGCTGGGCCTGCCGCCCCAGACCGAGACGTTCCTGCAGGCCTGGCAGGCCGACGGGCTGGCGCTCGACTGCAGTTTCCCGCCGCAGGAGGCGCCGCCGCGCGGCCACAACGACTGGCCGATGGCGCTGGACACGATCGAGCGCGTGGCCCCGCGCCGGGCGTGGCTGACGCACATCGGCCATGCCCTCGATGCGTGGATGATGCAGACGAATCCGGCTCTGGCCGGGAATGTGTCGGTGGCGCGGGATGGGGAACAGATCGAGCTGGGCCGCGGGCAGCCGCTCGGCCACCCATGACCGACGGCTTCGCGGTCGTTGCCATCGGCTTGTCCGTGCTGATGCACGTGACCTGGAACCTGATCGCCCGCCACCAGCCGCGTGACGCCGAGCCCTTGTGGTGGGTGCTGCTGGGCCATCTGGTCCTGGTCGCGCCGTGGGGCGTCGTCCGGTTCGTCATCGATGCCCAGTGGAGCGTCCACCTGCTGGCCCTTCTGCTGACCTCGGCAGCGGCCAACGTGCTGTACTTCCACGGGCTGCACCGGGCCTACCAGCACGCGCCGGTGGCCTACGTGTACCCGCTGGTGCGCAGCTCGCCGCTGCTGATCGCCGCCTGGAGCCTGCTCTTCTTCGGCGAGTCGCTGGGGGCGCTGGCGTGGATCGGCATCGCCATCAGCGTTGTGGGCCTGGTGCTGATGGCCCGCACGGCGCGCGGCAGCGACGAGGGGCGGGCGCTGCCCTGGACCTTGCTGGCCATGCTGGCGACCAGCGTGTATTCGCTCTCGGACAAGGCCGCCACCGCGCACATCGCCGGCTTCGGTGGCATCCTCGGCTACCTCAGCGTCGGCTACCTCGCGGCCTGGCTGGCCATGAGCTGGCGGCTTCGGCGCAGCACGGGGCGCTGGATACCCAAGGCCCGACCGCGCGCATCGGTGCTGCTGGTGGGCAGCGTGTGCGTGGGCACGGCCTATGCCCTGGTGATCCACGCCATGCGAACGCTGCCGGCCGCCGAGGTCGTGGCCTACACGAATGCCGGCATCGTGCTGGCGACCGTGATGTCGATGGTCGTGTTCCAGGAGCGGGTCCAGTGGCAGCAGCGGGCGGTGGCTGCCGGCGTGGTCTGCGCCGGACTGGCGTTCATCGGGGTGGGGCGGACGCTGTAGGGCGGGGCTCGTTGGTGACTGCGCGTCCCAGGGCAGACTTCAGCCTTCCGGCGCCAGTTCGTCGGCCGCCTGGTCGGCCCTGCGCCAGTCCCGCGGCGCCACGCCGTAGCGTTGCTTGAAGGCCTTGGACAATGCCGTCGCGCTGCCATACCCCACCGCGTCGGCCACGCCCTTCAGCAATCCTCCGGCGCGCAGTTCGGACATCGCCAGGGTCAGCCTAAATCCGGCAGTTACCCTGTCGCCGGCAGCCCCAGCGGGCCAGGTTCTTGAGCTGCTCCGCAGCAGCCTTGACGTGCTGCAACGCCATGCCGATGTTGGTGATCAGCCGCTTGAGCACTTGGGACCGGCCGTGCAGCGGCGTCAGGTACAGCGTGGTCTGGTTGGCATGGCTGGCCGCTTTGCCCACCGCCGCCAGCAGCAGCGGCCGGCTGGTGATGGCTTCCAGCCGGCCCGTCGGGTGCGCCGCCCGGCAGTACCAACTCCACCACTTGTAGACCAGCGCGCAGGCCCGAGCCACGGTCTGGCAGCGGTTGATGTCCTGCGTGGTGAAGCCCCCGAGCCCCCACTGGTTCTTCAGCTCGTCGAAGGCGTTCCCCGCGTCTGCCCGATCGCGGTAGATCTGCCCGATCGACTCCAGCGGGTAGGCCACGTCGGTCACCAGCACCGCGTACTCCCAGAGCTTGTCGCCCTCGTGTACGCTCGGGCCCGCCAGAGTTCGAGTCACGCACCGACCCTGGGCCTGTCGTCCGCGCCGGGCTCTGCAGCGCTCGGTCACGACCTGCGCGACGAAGTCCCGTAGGCTTTCCTGGCAGCGCTGCGCACGCTCTTCGCATGGGTGCGCGCGCTGCCTCGCGCGCCGCCGCTCCTCTCCTGATCGACCGAACACGGCTTGGCACAGGGTCGCTTCGACCCTTCGCCAGGCAAGTCGTCGTGCCGGACGCCTGTCCGGGCACTGTGGAGCGTTGGTGAAGACGATCGGTGGCGGCCTTGGTGGGCTGTGTCTTGGTCAGCACCACGCGTTGGGCGCGGTAGCCGGCGTAGCACGCACGCCGTGGCCGGACCCGACAGCGCGTGCCCATGGCGCGGTCCACCTCGGCCAGCAGGGCCACGTCGGCGCTCGTGTAGCGCCGCGCAAAGCCTGCTCCGGGGCGCGGTACTGCTTAACCAGCGGCTTGCCGCCAGCCCAGCGCGAGACCAGCCGGGTGACCTGCGCACGGTTGTAGCCGCTCAGGCGCTGCAAGTAGGCCAACACCGGCGCGCGGTCCTCGCGCAGCAGCTGGCGGTAGTCAAAGCGCCGCAGTACGGCGTCGATCCAGCTGCAGCGCCCCGCGTGTCGTCTTCGGCGCGCCGGAACTCCAGCGTCTGCGTCCCCTCCAGCACCTGCCGCACCTGCTCCACGGTGCGCACTTGCGCTTCGTTCATGTCGATCACCATCGCTTCGATGATCGACGCGCTGCGCCGGCTGCCCCTCAGCCGCCCAACCGCCGCAGCCAGAACCCCTCCAGGCTCATACCTCGTTGGACAAGACTGCTGCTCGCACCGCGTGATCCGCTTGTGCTACGATGAAATTACGTTGGTGCTCGCGTCGGCCATTCGGTCGGCGCAGTGAAACGGGAATCAGGAAGACGCGTTCCGCCGGAACAGATCCAACCTGAGCTGCCCCCGCAACGGTAAGCGGACGAGGTGCTTGCGCCTCGACCCGTGTGAGTCGCCCACTGCAGGTTTTGGCCTGTGGGAAGGGCACACGGGAAAGTCCGTCAGCCCGGAGACCGGCCAACTGGGTGGGTGCGCATGTGCCGAAGGTGCTGCGTGCCTGTACACGGCGGCCTGCGGGGAAGCAGGCGGCCGGCTGGTCTGTCCGAGTCTTTGCCGATGCCTGTTTCCGCGGTGCGCCCTGTGCGCTGCCCCGCCTTGCTGATTGCCGCGCCCGCTTCGGGGCAGGGCAAGACCAGCGTGACGGCGGCCCTGGCGCGTCTGCACCGGCAGCGCGGGCGCCGCGTGCGAGTGTTCAAGACCGGGCCCGACTTCCTCGACCCGATGGTGCTCGCCCGTGCGAGCGGCGAGCCCGTGCACCAGTTGGACCTGTGGATGGGCGGCGAGGCGCATTGCCGCGCGCTGCTGCACGAGGCAGCGTCAGGGGCGGACCTGGTCCTGGTCGAAGGCGTGATGGGCTTGCATGACGGCGAACCGTCCAGCGCCGACCTGGCCTTGCGTTTCGGCCTGCCCGTGCTCGCGGTGATCGATGGCAGTGCAATGGCGCAGACCTTCGGTGCCGTGGCGCTGGGCCTCGCCCGTTATCGCGACGGGCTGACGCTGGCCGGCGTGCTGGCCAACCGCGTGGCCGGCGAGTCCCACGCCGCGCTGCTGCGCGACAGCCTGCCCGCGTGCTTGCGCTGGTCGGGCAGCCTGGCGCGCGACGAGCTGATCGCCTTGCCCGAGCGGCACCTGGGCCTGGTGCAGGCCGGAGAGCTCGCTGACCTGGATGCGCGGTTGGACCGGGCCGCTGCCGCACTCGGGCCGGATGCGGCCGAGTTGCCGCCCGAGGTGAGTTTCGAAGCGCCGCAGATCAGTGACCTTCGCGGCCTGGACTCGCCGCTGCAAGGCGTGCGCATCGCGGTCGCGCGCGACGCGGCCTTCGCGTTCATCTACCCGGCCAACCTGGCGCAGCTCGAAGCCTTGGGTGCCGAGTTGTGTTTTTTCTCGCCGCTGAATGACGCGGCCTTGCCCCCCTGCGACGCGGTCTGGCTGCCCGGCGGCTACCCCGAATTGCACCTGGACACGCTGAGCGCGAACCGGCTGCTGCACCAGGCGCTGCGCGAGCACCATGCCGCTAGCCGGCCGCTCTTGGCCGAATGCGGTGGACTGCTGTTCCTGCTGGATGCGCTCACCGACGCGCAGGGCCGGCGCGCCGTGATGGCCGGCCTGCTGCAGGGCGAAGCGGTGATGCAAGCGCGACTCGCCAACATCGGTTTGCACGAAGCGACGGTGCCCGAGGGCACGCTGCGAGGTCACAGCTTCCACTACTCGCGCCTGCAGACTCCGCTCGCGCCCTTGTGCTCCACCACACCGGCCCGCGCGGGGCGGCGCGGAGAAGCGGTGTACCGCAGCGGGCGGCTGACGGCCTCGTACTTCCACGCCTACTTCCCGTCGAACCCGCGCGCGGTGGCGCGCCTGTTCGCTCCCGATGGAGGCGCCCGATGAGCCCCGGTACGGTGTGGTTCGTCGGTGCCGGCCCAGGGGACCCGGATCTCATCACGGTCAAGGGCCGCGACCTGATTGCACGCGCCGGGGCCATCCTGTTCGCCGGCTCGCTGGTCAACGAGGCGGCCACGCGCTGGGCGCCCGCCGGCTGCGAGATCGCCGACAGCAAGGGCATGACGTTGGAGCAGATCGCGGCCTGGCTGATCGCCCGAGCGGCAGCACACCAGACAGTGGTGCGCCTGCAGACCGGCGACCCCGCGCTCTACGGCACCTTGATCGAGGTGGTGCAGCCACTGGACGCGGTCGGCGTGCCCGTCGCCGTGGTGCCGGGGGTGTCGTCGGCAATGGCCTCAGCCGCCGCGGCGGTGGTGAGCTTCACGCTGCCCGAGGTCACGCAGACGACCATCTTCACCCGCGTCGCAGGCCGCACGCCGATGCCCGAGGGCGAATCGCTGCGTGAGCTCGCCGCGCACCGCTGCACGCTGTGCATCTTCCTGTCGATCACGCTGCTGCACAAGGTCGAGGCCGGCCTGCGCGAAGCCGGCTGGCCCGACGACGCGCCGGTGCTGGTCGTGCACAAGGCCAGCTGGCCGGGCGAAGAGCGCATCGTGCGCGGCACGCTGGCCACTATCAAACAGCTTTGCCGCGAGGGCGGCATCGTCAGCCAGGCCATGGTCATCGCCAGCCCCACACTGGGCGCGCGCGGCTGGCCCGAACTCGCCAAGTCCAAGCTCTACGACGCGGCATTCACCCACCGCTTCAGAAGGGCCAGCGTATGACCGCCGACACCATCCTGCTCGTGGGCCACGGCTCGCGCGAGAAGAGCGGCAACGACGAGATCGAGCGTTTCGCGGCGCAGTGGCGCGAGTGCCATCCGCAGTGGCGCACCGAGCTGTGCTTCATCGAGTTCGCTGACGTCGAGGTCGAGCAGGGGCTGGAGCTGGCCGCGAAGGACTCGAGGCGTGTGATCGTCGTGCCGTTGATCCTCAATGCAGCGGGCCACGTCAACATCGAGATTCCGTCGCACATCGCGCGGGCGCGCCAGCGCCACCCCGGCGTGCGCTTCGACTACGCACCGCACCTGGGTGTCTGCGAGCCGGTGCTGGCCATCCTGAAGCGGCAGTTGCGCCAGTGCATGCAGGCGCTGGACATGCCCGACCCGGCGGGCACTGGCATCGTGCTGCTGGGACGCGGTTCGTCCAGCCGAGAAGCCAACGGCGAGATGGCGCGCATGGCGCGCTGGCTGTTCGAAGAAGGCGAGCACGAGCTGGTGGACCTCGCCTTCACCGGCATCGCCTGGCCGCGGCTGGAGCGCGTGGTGCAGCGCCAGGCGCAGTTGGGCATGCGCCAGATCGTCGTGCTGCCCTACTACCTGTTCACCGGCACGCTGATCCAGCGCATCGGCCGCCAAGTGGAACACCTGCGCAGCCAGTATCCGCAGCTGCGATTCGCGCTGGGCTCGTACTTCGGCTTCGAGCCCGAGATCGCCCAGCTGCTGGCCGAACGCGTCGGCGGCCTGCTGCGCGGAACGGAGCACGCAGTGCCGGTCAGCGACGAGGCCGCGCAGTGGCAGGGGCACCATCACGGGCCGGGCCATGGGCACGACCACGCTCGCGCCCATGAGCACCACGAACACCACGATCAGCATGGCCACGCCCAACACGGTCACTGAGCAGCTCACGCGCGCCGGCCAGGCGATCGAGCACGACAGCTTCGCGGTCATCGACCGCGAGGCCGGCCCGCATGCCTATGGCCCCGAGCAGTGGCCCATCGTGCGGCGGATGATCCATGCCAACGCCGACTTCGACTTCAACGGCCTGACCCGCTTCCATCCCGAGGCGGTGCGCGCCGGGCTGGCGGCCGTGCGCTCGCGCGCCAGCCGCGTCGTCGCTGACGTGGAGATGATCTGCGTGGGTCTGTCGGCGCCGCGCCTGGGCCACTTCGGCATGACGACGCATCAGTTCATCGCCGATGCGGACGTGATCGCGGCGGCCCGTGCCGAGGACACGACCCGCGCCGTGCAGGCCATGCGCAAGGCCCACCGGCTGGGTCTCGTGGACGGCGCCATCGTCGGCATCGGCAATGCCCCGACCGCGCTGATCGAGGTGGTGCGCCTGATCCGCGAGCACGGGGCGCGGCCAGCTCTGGTCGTGGGCATGCCGGTGGGCTTCGTCTCGGCGGCGGAGGCCAAGGCGCTGATGAGCGAGGAGACCGAGGTGCCGTGGCTCGTCATCGACGGCCGCAAGGGCGGCTCGACCCTGGTGGTGGCCGCGATCCACGCGCTGCTGGGCCTGGCGGAGACGGCGGAGGGCCCGTGCTCATGATGGAGAAGACCGTCAAGCGTGGCACCCGGACCGGCTTCACCACCGGTGCGTGCTCGGCCGCGGCGGCGCGTGCGGCGGTGCTGGGTCTGGTGGACGGCCAGGTGCCGGCCACGGTGGAGGCGCTGCTGCCCAACGGCCAGCGCGCGCGCTTTGACGTGCAGGACGGCCGCTGCGATGCCGAGGCCGCTCACGCGATGGTCATCAAGGACGCCGGCGACGACCCCGACTGCACCGACAAGGCCCACCTCACCGCCGACGTGCGGCGCCTGCCCGGCCAGGCCGATGCTTTCGTGCTGCTCGGCGGCTTCGGTGTCGGCACCGTCACCATGGCCGGGCTGGGCCTGGACGTGGGCGGCCCGGCGATCAACCCCGTGCCCCGCCGCAGCATCGAGGACAACGTGCGCGAGGCCGGCGCCACGCTGCTGACGCACGATGGCCTGGAGGTGACGATCTCAGTGCCGCAGGGCGTGGAGATGGCGAAGAAGACGCTCAATGCCCGGCTGGGCATCCTGGGCGGCATCTCCATCCTGGGCACCACCGGCATCGTCAAGCCCTACAGCACCGCGGCCTACCGGGCCAGCGTGGTGCAGGGCGTGGAAGTGGCGGCCAGCACCGGTGCCGGCACCGTGGTGCTGACGACCGGCGGGCGCACCGAGAAGTTCGCTGTCGCCGAGCTGCCGGGGCTGCCCGAGGCCTGCTTCGTGCAGATGGGCGATTTCCTGCGCTACGCGCTCGACACCGCGGGGAAGATGAAGCTGCAGCGCGTGGTGATCGGCGGCATGGTGGGCAAGCTGACCAAGATCGCGCAGGGCGAGACCATCACCCACGCCAACCGGGCCGAGGTGGACACCGCGCTGCTGGCCGAGCTCGCCGCCGGCATCGGCGCGCCGCCCGACGAATGTGCGGCCATCGCGGCGGCCGAGACGGCGCGCTTCGCGGCCGAGCGCATGCAGGTGCTCGGCCTGGTCGATGCCTTCCACGGTGCACTGGCGCGCAAGGTGGTGAGCACCGTGACCGGCCGCTACCCGGGGCGCTTCCGCCTCGACGTGCTGGTGTGCGATTTCGATGGTCGCAAGATCGCCGAGGCTTCATCCGATGACTGAATCCATTGACCTGCGGCCTCCGCGCTGCCACGTCGTCGGCGTGCTGGACGATGGCGCCGCCAGCCTGGGTGCCGCCGCGCTGCGTGCACTGGCCCAGGCCGATGTCGTGATCGGCGCGCGCCGCACGCTGGATCTGCTGGAGGCGCGCATCGCCCCGGAGGCCGAGCGCCACCCCATCGCCGGCATCGCCGCCGTGGCCGAGACCGTGCGCGCCGCACAGGCGGCCGGCCGGCGCTGCGTGGTGCTGGCCACCGGCGACCCGCTGTGCCACGGCATTGCTGGCACGCTGGCGATGCAGTTGTGCCTGGAGGCCATCGAGGTGCTGCCGAACCTGTCGACGATCCAGATCGCCTGTGCGCGCGTCCGCCTGGTGTGGCAGGAGCTGAAGATCGTCAGCATCCATGCCAAGGATGCCGGCGAGTGGAGCGTCGGCGCCGATCCGCGCCACGGCCTGTATCCGCTGGCCCGGGTCTTGCGCCACCATGATCGGCTGGCCGTGTTGACCAGCCCCGACAACACGCCCGACCGCGTCGCGCGGCTGCTGCTGGCCGAGGGCTTGGCCGACGAGTTTCAGCTCGCCGTGGCGGAACGGCTGTTGCAGCCCGACGAGCGCGTCGTCACCAATCTCGGCGTGGCCGAGGCGGCCCAACAACGCTTTGCCGATCCCAACGTGCTGCTGCTGTGGCGCAGCGCGGCGCGCCCGCAGCCGGTCCGCTTCGGCCTGCCGGATGACCGCTATGAACAGCGCCACCCCGACAAGGGCCTGATCACCAAGCACGAGGTGCGCGCCGTGTCGCTGGCGCGGCTGCAGCTGCGCGAAGATAGCATCGTCTGGGACATCGGTGCCGGTTCGGGCGCGGTGGGCCTGGAGGCAGCGCGCCTTTGCCAGGCTGGCCACGTCTACGCGATCGAGAAGAACGAGGGCGACGTGGCCATCGCGGCGCGCAACCGCGCGACGATGGCCGTGGGCAACCACACCCTGGTGCATGGCAAGGCGCCCGCGCACCTGGACGGCTGGCTGGACCCCGACGCCGTGTTCATCGGCGGCTCGGGCGGCGAGCTGGCCGAGCTGATCGCGCTGGCCCTGCGGCGCCTGAAGCCCGGGGGGCACCTGGTGATGAACTTCGTGACGCTGGAGAACCTGGACACCGCGACCGCCACGCTGCGCGAGCTGGGCGCGGCCTGGGATGTCGTGCTGCTGCAGGCCTCGCGCAGCAAGCCAATCCTGCACATGCACCGCATGGCGGCCGAGAATCCGGTGTGGATCGTCTGCGCGCAGGCTGGGGCCGGCGCCCCGGCGGCCTCGACCGCCATGGAGCGCGCCGATGAGTGACGATCCGCGCATCGGCCGGCTGATCGGTGTCAGCCTCGGCCCGGGCGACCCGGGCCTGATCACGCGTACGGCCTGGGCGCTGCTCGAGCGTCGCGACACCGTCTGGGCCTATCCCGCGCGCAGCACCAAGACGCCGAGCTACGCGTTCGACATCGTGCAGCGCGCTGGCCTGCTGCCACCGACAGAGCACCACTGCCTGCTGTTCCCGATGACGCACGACGGCGAGAAGCTCGGCCGGGCTTGGCTGCGCGCAGCCGAGACCGTGCTGCCGCGGCTACAGGCCGGCCGCGACGTGCTGTTCCTGGTGGAAGGCGACGCCAGCACCTACGCCACCTTCGGGCACCTGGCGCGTACCGTGCGCTCGCTGGACGGGCGCATCGAGGTGCAGACCGTGGCCGGCGTCAACGCCTTCACCGCTGCTTGCGCCACCTTGGGGCAGCCACTGTCTGAACAGGACGACACCGTGGCCATCGTGCCGGCGGCCTATGGTGTTGCCGCACTGGACCGCCTGCTGGCCGACTTCGACACGCTGGTGCTGCTGAAGGTCAAGCCGCTGGTCGACGAGCTGTTCGACTGGCTGCAAGCGCGAGATCTGCTCGATGGCGCGTCCTTCATCGAGCGCTGCGGCGCGCCCGACGAGCGTGTCTTGCGCGGCGCCGAGATGCTGGCCCTGCGCGGCAGCAAGGTCAGCTACTTGTCGCTGATGCTGGTGCCCAACCCGTACCGTGTGCGCGGCGAACGCATCAAGGGCTGCCTGAAAAAGACGTCACCGATGTCGGCTCCTGCCGGGCCGATGGAAATCGAGATCGAGCTATGAGTGCCACGGATCAACCTAACCCGGCCCCTGTTCGCGTGGTGTTGGTGGCCATCACCAAGCACGGCGCTGCGCAGGTGGCGGCGATGGCGCGGCAAATGCCGCAGGCCGCTGTGTGCGTGTCGGCCAAGTTCGCCGACGCCATGCAGGGACTGCCCAACCCGGTCGCGGCCTACGCCGGCGCTTTCAAGGACGAGATCGCCGGCTTGTTCGAGCGCTACGACCAGATCGTGTTCTTCGTGTCGCTCGGCGCGGTGGTGCGCCTGATCGCGCCGCACCTGAAGAGCAAGGACGAAGACCCGGGTGTGCTGGTGGTCGACGACGCCGGCCAGTTCGTGATCCCGGTGCTGTCGGGCCACGTCGGCGGCGCCAATGCGATGGCGGAGCAGGTGGCGGCTCTGCTGCGCGCCACGCCGGTGCTGACCACCGCATCGGACGTGGGCAAGACCATTCCGGTGGACATCCTCGGCCGCGAGCTGGGCTGGCGGGTCGAGGCGCCCAAGATCAACATCACCCGCGTCTCGGCCGCCGTGGTCAACGAAGAACCGGTGGCCGTGGTGCAGGAGGCCGGCAGCCCGCATTGGTGGACACGGCCGACGCCGCTGCCGCCCCACATCCAGCGCTTCGACCGCTTCGATGCGGTCGACCCGGCGCGTTTCAAGGCCGTGCTGTGGATCACCCATGCCGAGGTGCCTGAGGCGCTGTGGCAGCGCCTGCACGAGCGTCTGGTGGTGTACCGCCCGCCCCGCGAGGCGGATGCATGAAGATCGCGCTGGGCATCGGCTGCGACCGTGGCACGCCTGCGGAGACGATCGCGCAAGCGGTGGTCGAGGCGCTCACCCTCGCGCGGGTGGATCTGGCTGACGTGGCCAGTGTTGCCAGCATCACGCTGAAGGCTGATGAACCTGGGCTGCTGGTGCTGGCCGCGCAGCGAGGCTGGGACATCGTGTTCTACCGCCCGGACGAATTGGCCGCCGTGCCCGTGCCCAACCCCTCGGAGGTCGTGCGCCGCTACACCGGCACGCCTTCGGTCAGCGAGGCCGCCGCGCTGCTGGCGGCCGAGGCCGACGATGGCGCACCCGCGCTGCTCGTCGAGAAGCACAAGTTTCGTGGCACCGACGGGCGCAGCGCGACGGTGTCCATCGCCTGCTGCGCCGAGCTCTCCTGAAGGCCGGCCCACTTCTCCGCAATCTCCCCTGCAACCTCAACGAAAGGACCCAACCATGACCGCACAGAACTTCTCCCCCGCACAGGGCATCCCGGCCACCGCCTCGCGCCTGGTGCCGCGCCAGCTCGCCGCCGCGGCGGCGCTGGGCCTGGCGGTGCTCTACGGCGTGGCCTTTGCCGAGAGCCCGCTGGCGCACAACGCCGCGCACGACGTGCGCCACGTCACCGTCAAACCTTGCCACTGAAAGGGCGCAGCCATGCTGTTCCGACGCTTGGTCTGGTGCGCGCTGGCCGCCGCGCTGCTGGTGGGCAGCCTGCAATTCGCCATGCAGCGCTGGCAGGCGCTGCCCATCATCCTTGCGGCGGAGCGCTTCGAGGACCAGAAGGCGGCAGCGCCGGCACCCGCACACGAACACACGCACGAGCCCGTTCACGAAGGGGCCGCAGCGGGCGGGCACGAGCATGCCGCCGCTGAGCACCACCACGATGAAGCCGCATGGTCGCCTGCGGACGGCGCGGAACGCGGCTTCTGGACCTGGGTGGCCAACGTGCTGCACAGCTTCAGCATGGCCATGCTGTTGTTCGCCGTGATGGGCGCCTGGGTCTGGCGCCGCGGTGGGAGCGGCGGCATGGCGCGCTTGGCGTTGGCGGTGGCCGCCGCGGGCTGGCTCAGCCTGCACCTGTGGCCTTCGCTTGGGCTGCCGGCCGAAGTGCCCGGCATGGACGCAGCCGACCTGCGCGCGCGCCAGGCCTGGTGGCTGCTGGCCGCCGCCGGCGCCGCAGGAGCCTGCGGGATGCTCGCCTTCAGCACCGCGCGCTGGCGTTGGATCGCAGCTGCGGTGCTGCTGGCCTTGCCGTTCGTCGTCCGCGCGCCGCAGGTCGCGGACCCCTTGGCCGGGTTCAGCGGCGAGGCCCATGCTCGGCTGGCGCAACTCGGGCGCGACTTCGTCTGGGCCACGACCTGGGTGTCGCTGTCCTTCTGGGCTTCGCTGGGCGTGATCGGCGGCGCGCTCTTCGCTCGCTGGCTGCAGCCGGTGCTGGCCGAGATGCGGACCAACGCAGCCAGCGCTGCGCCGGCGATCGGAGCTTCTCGATGAGAACGACGCAGGCTGCCGGCAAGATCATGCTGGTGGGCATCGGCCCCGGCAGCGTGGGCCACATGACCCAGCGGGCCCGCGAAGCCATCGCCGAGGCCGACGTGGTGGTGGGCTACGTCACCTACATCAAGCTGGTGGCCGACCTGATCGAGGGCAAGGAGGTCGTGCGCAAGGGCATGACCGAGGAGTTGGACCGCGCGGTGAGCGCGCTCGAAGCCGCGCGCGCCGGCAAGAAGGTGGCGCTCATCTCCTCGGGCGACGCGGGCGTCTACGGCATGGCCGGCCCCACCTACGAGGTGCTGTTCCAGGCGGGCTGGACGCCCGAGGACGCGGTGCAAGTGGAGATCGTGCCTGGCGCCTCCGCGCTCAACGCCTGTGCCGCGCTGGTGGGCGCGCCGCTGACGCACGATTTCTGCGCCATCTCGCTGAGCGACCTGTTGACGCCCTGGCCGGTGATCGCGCGGCGGCTGGACGCGGTGGCGATGGCCGACTTCGTCGTCGCGCTCTACAACCCCAAGAGCGGCCGGCGCACGCGCCAGATCGTCGAGGCACAGCGCCTGTTCCTGCGCCACCGCCGGGCCGACACGCCGGTGGCGATCGTCAAGAGCGCCTACCGGCGGCGGCAGCACATCGAGTTCCGCACGCTGGAAACGATGTGCGAGGCCGACATCGGCATGCTCAGCACGGTGCTGATCGGCAACAGCCACACCTTCGTGCGCGACGGCCTGATGGTCACGCCGCGCGGCTACGCCAACAAGTACGACATTGAGCAAGGCGGCGAGACGCGCGAGGGCGAGAGGCCGGGGCGTTCGCTGTCGACCGGGCTGAACGGCTGGCTCGAGAACCTGCTGGACGACCACGCCGGCGGCGAGAGCATCGAGCAGCTCGCCGCGCGACACCGCCTGCCGGCCGACTACATCGCCGCGACCCTGGCCGAGCCGATCGAGGCACAGCCCGAAGCCGCGGCCGAAGACACCGAAACCTGAAGGGGCGCCCACACCACCAGACACCGAACCCGGGCGCGACCTCCGCAAGGCGGCCGCGCCCCCACGCCCCAGGTGCCTTGCCCAGCGATGGTCCGGGTCAAACGGGAACGGGGTAGGCCGGCCTGGCTTGGATGCCAGGCCGGCCGTAATCCCCGGCTGCCCCCGCAACGGTAGGCGAGTGCGGGTGCGTCCACGGCGCTCGAACCATCGAGCGCCAGCCACTGAACGGTTGCGTGGCGTCGTCGCCGAGACGACGCGCGCGGACCGCTTGGGAAGGCGATGCACCAAGACTCGCGAGCCCGGATACCGGCCTGTGGCGACGCGCCGCCGCGACGCGAATCGTGGCGGTCATCGCAATGCGACCAGCCGCGGGGAGCGGATGGCGGCGAACGCGCCGCGCTCACTCGCGTGGGTATCGCGCCATCCCGTGCAGCGGGTCGTTCCTGGAGTTGATGCCACGTGAGAACCACCGAACCAGGCGCCCGACGCGCGCCCCATTTGACGCCGCTGTCCATGGCCAGTTTCCTGACCGCCCTGCTGGCGAGCGCCACCGCGTGCGCCGAAGAACCGGCTGCGCTCGACGCGATCGTCGTCACGGGCCGGCGCACGGCGGCGCGACTGGAAGACACGCCGCAGCGCGTCGAGGACATCGAGCGCACGCCGACGCGTGAGCTCGCCGACCTGCTGAAGAAGAACGCGAGCGTCGACGTGATCCAGTACCCGGGCAACCTGTCGGGCGTCGGCATTCGCGGGGTCCGGCTCGAGTTCTCGGGCATCAACAAGCGCTGGCTGCCGCTGATCGATGGCCGGCCCGCGATGTCTACCAACCCGAGCCTGGTGAACCTGGACCAGATCGAACGCATCGAGGTGCTCAAGGGCCCGGCTTCTGCGCTGTATGGTGCGCAGGCCATGGGCGGCGTGGTGAACCTGATCACGCGCGAGAGTCACGGCGGCGTGGCCGGCACGGGGCAGATCTCGCTCGGCGAGTTCGATCTGAAGGAACTCCGCGGCCGCATCGGCGGCAGCCTGAGCGACGCGCTGGATTTCGACTACGCCGGTTCCTGGTTCGACCGGGGCGACTTCAGCGCCGGCCAGGGCGTCGAGCGGCCCAACACGGCGTACCGCCAGCAGAACCATGCGCTGCGCCTCGGCCTGGCCCCGGCGCTGGATTGGCGCCTGCGCGCCAAGACCGACCTCTACCGGGGCCGCGACATCGCCACGCCCGGCGACATCGCCTACGGCCTGAACCCTGCGCACGCGAGGAGCCTGTCGTGAGCCTTCTGCGCCCACAGGGGCTGACTGTTCGCATCGGCGGCAAGACATTGCTGCACGATGCGAGCCTGTCTCCGCGTGCGGGCGAACTGCTGGGCGTCGTCGGCAGCAACGGCGCCGGCAAGACCACGCTGCTGCGCACGATGGCCGGATTGACGCGCGCCGCACAGGGGCGGGTGCTGCTGCCCGGGCGTGGCAGCTTGCCTACCTGCCGCAAGGCCAGGCCGTGCACTGGCCATTGCCGGGGCGCGAGGTGATGGCGCTGGGCCGGCTGCCGCATGGCGATGCGCTGCGGCCCAGCGGGCGCGACGCCATCGCGCGCGATGGCGGCCACCGCGACGCAGGGCTTTGCCGAGGCCGCCGCGCACACCTTGTCCGGCGGCGAACGTGCGCGGCTGCTGCTGGCCGGCGAGCCGCAGGTCGTCCTGGCCGACGAATCCCTGGCCGCGCTCGACGCGGCCCATCAGCTGCGCGTGCTGGCTTTGCTGCGCCAGCAGTCCCATGGCGGCCGAGCCGTGGCGCTGGTGCTGCACGACCTGGCGCTCGCCGCGCGCTCTTGCACCCGCATCGCCGTGCTGCACCAGGGCCGCCTGCTGGCCGACGGCCCGCCTGCACAGGTGCTCGATGAAGCCTTGATCGCCCGCGCCTTCGGCGTCAGCGCCCTGCGCATCGACCACGCGGGCGAAACCTGCCTGCTGGCCTGGCAGCCGCTGCCGGCCGACTCCCATCTGGAAACCACGCCATGAGCCTTCCTGTTGAAAAACCCAAGATCGGCGCCTACCGCCGCCACATCCTGATCTGCACCGGGCCGCGCTGCACGAAGGACGGCCAGTCGCAGGTGTTGTTCGACAGCCTGGGCGACAAGTTCAAGGCGGTGGGCCTTCACCAAGGTGAACTGCGCGTCAAGCGCAGCCGCGTCAGCTGCTTCGCCGCCTGCAACGGCGGGCCGGTGATGTGCGTGCAGCCCGACGGGGTCTGGTACTACGACGTGACGCCGCAGAACATGGACCGCATCATCGAGCAGCACCTGGTCGGCGGGCAGCCCGTCGACGAACTGGTGTTCCACCGCGGGCCCGGCCATGTCGAATGAGCCGAGCTTCGCTGCCGGCACGGTGTGCATCGTCGGCGCCGGGCCGGGTGCGGCGGACCTGCTGACGCTGCGTGCCCTGCGGCGCCTGCAGCAGGCCGAGGTGATGGTGCATGACCGGCTGATCGCGCCGGAGGTGCTGGCGCTCGCGCCGCCGCAAGCGCTGCGGGTGTACGTGGGCAAGGCTTCGGGCGACCACGCCGTGCCGCAGGCGGGCATCCATGCGCTGTTGGTCGAGCATGCCCGGGCGGGCCGGCGCGTGGTGCGGCTCAAGGGTGGCGATCCCTTCGTGTTCGGCCGCGGCGGCGAGGAGGCACTGGCGTTGCAGGCCGCCGGCATCGCCTGCGAGGTCGTGCCCGGTGTGACCGCCGCCGGCGGCTGTGCGGCGGCCGCCGGCATCCCGCTGACGCACCGCGACCTGGTCAGCAGCTGCGTCTTCCTGCCCGGGCATCTGGCCGAGGGTGAGGGTGCGCACGGCCGCACGCTGGACTGGGCTGCACTGGCGCGGCCCGGGCAGACGCGTGTGTTCTACATGGGCGTGCAGCGCCTGCCCCAGATCGCGCAGCGGCTCATTGCCCACGGGCTGGCGCCCGAGACGCCGGCCGCGATCGTGCGCGACGGTACGCGCGCGACTCAAAGCGTGCTCGCCACTGGCCTAGCAGCGCTGGCGCAGGCCGCGCCCGCGTACGGCCCGCAGCCCGGGCTCCTGATCATCGGCGAGACGGTGAGCCTGAGCCCGGACTATCGGCCCACGGTGGCGCCGCAGCCGGAGCTTCGGCGCACCATGCACTTCGATGCCAACGAGCGCGATGCCGTCTACCGCGTCATCGCCGCGCGGCGCGACATGCGGCACTTCGCGGGCGGGACGGCGCTGGCCCCGGCCGTGCTCGAGCGCCTACTGTGCGCGGCGCATCAGGCGCCGTCGGTGGGGCTGATGCAGCCCTGGCGCTTCATCCGCGTCGCCAACCCGGCGCTGCGCGAGTCCCTGGCCGCGCAGGTGGCCGCCGAGCGGGAGCGCACGGCGCAGGCGCTGGGCGAGCGTGCCGAAGAGTTCCTGCGGCTCAAGGTCGAGGGCCTGCGCGAGTGCGCCGAGCTGCTGGCCCTGGTGCTCGCGCCCGACGACGGAACGGTCTTCGGCCGCCGTACGCTGCCGCGCGAGATGGCGCTGTGTTCGGTGGGGGCGGCGGCGCAGAACCTGTGGCTGGCCGCACGTGCGGAAAACCTGGGCCTGGGCTGGGTGTCGATGTTCGAGCCGGCGGCCGTCGCCGCGCTGCTGGGGCTGCCTGAGGGCGCCTTGCCGCTGGGCCTGCTGTGCCTTGGCCCGGTCGATGCCTTCTACGACGAGCCGATGCTGCAGGCTGAGCACTGGCGTCAGGGCCAGCCGCTCGGTGACATGGTGTTCGAAGACACCTGGGGTCGATCGGCTGACAAGCCGTGAACGAATTGCTGGCCACAGTTCCTGATGGGTCCGATGTTGGCCGGCGTGGATGGCTACGGTCAGACGCGCCGGGCGAGGTCGCCGCTGGCGAGTGGGGCGACTTCGGAGGTCGTGGCGGCACTGTGGGGCGGCAGGAGTGCGTGGCGAGGCCCTGGGGCCGCGCCGGGTTCAGGCCGCGAAGGCGATGTTCAGGCTGCGCATGCGCATCAGGTTGCGCGCCAGGGCATGCCACAGCAGCACGGCTCGCGCCTTTGTCAAGCCACAGACGTTGAACCTGGACAGTCCTCGGCGCCGCAATTGCGCGTTGGCATAAGTGAACTNTCGGCGCCGCAATTGCGCGTTGGCATAAGTGAACTGGCCCCCGAAAATGGACGCCAAGAGGTCTGGTATTTTGACCATGTGGAAGGATGGCAAGGACGGCGATGGGCCGCCCGCCCCGGGCAGCGAGTTCGAGCCCAAGCCGGGCGACAGCGACGCGGTGGCGCAATGGCGGGCCCGCATGGCCACCGACGCCGCGCGCGAGATTTACAAGGATCGTGCAGCCACGGCCGAATGCGTCAACGCGCAGGCCCGCAACCGGGGCTTGTTGCGCATGCCGGTGCGCGGGCTGGCCAAGGTCCGCTGCGTCGTCAGGCTGTACGCGCTGGCGCACAACCTGATGCGCATGCCCTCGCGCCGCAACTCCTCGGTCCGGGCACTCCCGCGTCCGCGATGACCGCAACGGCCGCATGAGTCCGCAAACCATGCCCGACCCCCCCAAAACACGTCCCTGCGCGACCCCGGACTGCTGCGGGATCGCGCCAACAAGCGCACCCGCCTCACCGGATCGGCGTTCACCCGCGCCGCCATGCCTCATGGGGTCCCCTTGTTTTCGGTGCC
>QJOU01000109.1 GCA_003265685.1 Piscinibacter caeni
CCAGGATCACGTCCGGGTCCTGGCGCAAGGTGGCGCGCAGCACGCGCGCGAAGCTGAGTTCGATCTTGTCGTTCACCTGCACCTGCGTCAGGCCGGGCAGGCGGTATTCGACCGGGTCCTCCACGGTGATGATCTTCTGCTGCTCGGCGTCCAGCTCGGCCAGCGCGGCGTAGAGCGTGGTGGTCTTGCCCGAGCCGGTGGGCCCGGTGACGAGCACCATGCCGGCGCTGCGGCCGAGGATCTCCTTGAAGCGCACGAGCATGTCGGCCGGCATGCCGATCTCGTCGAGCCGGCGCACCGAGTCGCCGTGCCCGAGCAGGCGCATCACGACGGATTCGCCGTACTGGCAGGGCAGGGTGGACAGGCGCACGTCGATCGTGCGCTCGCGCAGGCGCAGGGTGAAGCGGCCGTCCTGCGGCAGGCGCTTCTCGGAGATGTCGAGTCCCGCCATGAGTTTGAGTCGCTGCGCGAGCGCGGCGGCGATGCGCTTGTCGGCCTGGGTCTGCGTCTGCAGCACGCCGTCGATGCGGCTGCGGATCGCGAGGCCCGTCTCCATCGGCTCGAGGTGCACGTCGGAGGCGCCGACCTGCAGCGCGTCCTCGAACACCGATTGCAGCAGGCGCACCACCGGCGCGCCTTCCTGGCCCACGCTCGCCTGCAGGGTGCCGAAGTCGACCGCGTCGCCGATGTCCTTCTCGAGCGCCTTGGCCAGGCCGGTGATCTCCTCGGTGCGGCGGTAGTGGCGGTCCAGCGCCGGGCCGAGCTGGCTCTCGGCCACCACGGCGATGCGGATGCTGCGCTTGAGCAGGCGCGTCAGGTCGTCGTAGGCGACGAGATCCAGCGGGTCGACGAAACCGACCAGCAGCTGCTCGCCCTTGTCCTCCAGCACGATGGCGCGGTGGCGGCGCGCCGGCGACTCGGCCAGCAGCCGCACCGTCTCGCTCTTGAGCGGGAAGCTCTTCAGGTTCACCACCGCCACGCGCAGCTGGCGCGCCAGGCCGTGGGCGAGCGCTTCTTCCGTGATCAGCCCGGCCTCGATCAGCAGCCGGCCGAGCTTCTTGCCGGTGGCACGCTGCTGCTCGAGCGCCTGGGTCAGCTGCTCGGGCGAGATGAGCTGCTGCTGCACCAGCACGTCGCCCAGGCGCAGCTTGTCGCGTTTCGGGGCCGCGGGGGCGGCCGGCGCGGCAGGGGCGGTGGTCTCGTTCATGCGTTGCTCAGGCGTGGCTCAGGCGTTGCTCGTCGCGCGCACTTCGTCCAGGCTGGTGATGCCCTGCAGCACCTTCTCGATGCCGTCCTGGCGCAGCGTGCGCATGCCGCCCTGCAGGGCGCAGCGCTGCAGCTCCTCGGCGCGTGCGCCGGTCTGGATCAGGTGGCGCAGCTCGCGCGAGACGACCAGCAGCTCGTGCAGTCCGGCGCGGCCGCGCTTGCCGGTGCCGTCGCAGGCCGGGCAGCCGGGGCTCTGGTGCAGCATCAGCCGGCCGCCCTGGCCGTAGCGGGCGAGCCAGTCGGCGCGCAGGAGGTCGCGCGAGAAGCGCGGGTCGTCGCTCGGGCAGACATGCAGCCAGTCGGCCATCAGCTCCTCGAACTCGTCGTCGCTCGCGGCGCGTGTGCTGCGGCATTGCGGGCACAGGCGCCGCACCAGGCGCTGCGCCAGGATGGCCAGCAGCGCATCGGCGAAGTTGAACGGGTCCATGCCCATGTCGAGCAGCCGCGTCACGGTCTCGGGCGCGCTGTTGGTGTGCAGCGTCGAGAGCACCAGGTGGCCGGTGAGCGACGCCTCGATCGCGGTCTGCGCCGTCTCCTGGTCGCGGATCTCGCCGACCATGATCACGTCCGGGTCGGCGCGCAGGAAGGCGCGCAGCGCGCCGGCGAAGGTCCAGCCGATCTTCGGGTTCACCTGCACCTGGCGCAGCCCGGGCTGGGTGATCTCCACCGGGTCTTCTGCCGTCCAGATCTTGCGCTCGGGCACGTTGATGTGGCTGAGCACCGAGTGCAGCGTGGTGGTCTTGCCCGAGCCGGTGGGCCCGACGCACAGCACCATGCCGTAGGGCCGCTCGGCCACGCGCTTGAGCTCGGCCAGGTTGCGCGGCGCCATGCCCAGCTTGTCCAGCGGGATCGGCTTGGCGCTGGCGAGGATGCGCATCACCACGTCCTCCAGCCCGCCGTTGGTCGGGATGGTGGCCACGCGCAGCTCGATGCGGTGCTGCGGCGAGAACTTGGCGAAGTTGATCTTGCCGTCCTGCGGCTTGCGCTTCTCGCTGATGTCGAGGTCGCACATGATCTTCACGCGCGCCACCAGCGCGTTGCGGTAGCTCGACGGCAGCTCGAGGTAGGTGCGCAGCAGGCCGTCCTTGCGGAAGCGGATGCGGATCTTCTCGCGCCCGGGGTAGCTCTCGATGTGGATGTCGGAGGCGCCCTCCTGGTGCGCCTCGACGATCATGTTGTTGATCAGCCGCACCAGCGAGTTGTCGCTCTGCTCGATGGCGGCGTCCTCGTCGAAGCCGCCCGGGCGCTGCGCGCCCTCGCGCTCGAGCTGCTCGATCAGCTCGCCGGTGCCGGTGAGCTGGAACTCGATCGCCGGCAGGCCGTCGGCACCGGCCGTCTGGCTGCCGATCTTCGCGTACGCACGGTCCAGCAGGTCCTCGATGTCGCGGCACTGCGCCAGCACCGGCACGGCCTTCATCTGGGCGACGAACTCCACCTCGTCCACCGCGGCGCGGCGGCGCGCCGGGTCGTCCAGCGCGACGATCAGGCGGCCGTCGCGCAGCAGCAGCGGCATCGCCTTCAGGCGCTTCGCGGTGGCGTAGGGCAGCGCGCGCAGCGCTTCGGCCTCGGCCGGGAACTGGTCCAGGTCGACCAGCGGGTAGCCCATCTTGCGCGAGAGCGCGACCTGCAGGTCCTGGCGCGACACCACGCCCATGCGCACCAGCAGCTCGCCCAGCGGCACGTTGCGGTCGCCCTGCTGCTGGGCCAGCGCCTCCTGCAGCTGGGCGTCGTTGATCAGGCCCAGCGAGATCAGCGCATCGCCGATGCGCACCATCGGCATGCTGGCCTGGCGCGCCACCGCCTCGAGCAGCTGCTCGGGCGTGACCACCTGGCGCGCCAGCAGGATGTCGCCGAGCTTGCGGCCGCGCAGGTCGTTCTGCAGGTCCACCGCCTGCTCCACCTGCTGCGGCGTGACGCTGTTCTGCTGAACCAGCAGCTCGCCGATGCGCAGGCCGAGTTCCACCGCGCTGTAGGCGCTGCGCGGCACGAAGCGGCGCAGCACCGCGCCGTTCGCGCCCTCCGGCCCGGGTGCAGGCGGAAACAGGAACAGGCCGTGCTCGGTCTCGACATGCCCGACGGTGCGGCCGCTCAGCTCGCCGCCGTCGGCCAGCTTCACGCGGTAGTCGGCGTCGCCGCGCTGGCCGAGCATTGCCGCATGCGGGTCGCCCGCGGGCAGGGCCAGCGGGGCCAGCGGGGTGGTCAGCGTCAGCGCGCGGAACTGGTCGAAGCGCAGCGGCAGTGTGGTGCGCGCCGGCGGGATCTGCACATGCGCCACCGCCTCCTCGGGCACGAAGAAGGTGAGCCGGCCGGCAAGCGTCCTGTCGTTCAGGCCGGTGATCTCGCAGGGCAGCGGGTCGGTCTGGGCGGCCGGCGGCGGGTAGCTGGCGAAGGGTGGGGCAGGCCAGAGGAACTCGGGGCGGCCGAGCTTGTCCGCCGCCGCGCGCGGCAGCGGCGGGGGTTCCCAGGCGAGCGGGCTCAGCATCTCGGCCATCGTGTCCTCGTGAACGGGCAGCCCGGCCGGCGACGGGCCGGGCAGGCGCAGATGAGGCCGATGCTGCCGGCCGCAGGCACGCCGCGATGCGACGATAAATGCGCCGATCCGGGCTCAGTTCGTGTCCGAGGCATGATCGCGGCTGCCCTCACGGAGACCCCATGAAGAAGACCCTCGCCACCCTGCTGCTGGCCGCCGGCCTGGCCGCCCCTGCGCTGGCCGACAACTGGCCGGGCCGCCCGGTGCGCATCGTCGTGCCGGCGCCGCCGGCCAGCTCGCTGGACGTGATCGTGCGCACGCTGGCCGAGCGCCTGAAGGACCGCTGGGGCCAGCCCATCGTCGTGGACAACAAGGCCGGCGCCGGCGGCATGCTCGGCATGGACCTGGTGGCCAAGGCCGCGCCGGACGGCACGACGCTGGGCATCGGCTTCAACGGCCCGATCGCGTTCGGGCCGTTCATGTACCGGAAGATGCCCTACGACCCGGGCAAGGACCTGCTGCCGGTGGTGCTGACCACCTCGCAGCCCAACGTGCTGGCGGTGCCGTTCAATCACCCGGCGCAGAGCGTGGCGGAGTTCGTCGCCTGGGCGAAGAAGGAGGGCGGCAAGCTGAGCTACGGCTCGGTGGGCAACGGCAGCTCCTCGCACCTGACGATGGAGCTGTTCAGGCGCGCCGCCGGCTTCGAGGCCACCCACGTGCCCTATGCCGGCTCGCCGCCCGCGGCGGCCTCGCTCGCAGCCGGCGACACGCAGGCGCTCTTCACCGTGGCGCCGGCGCTGCTGCCGCTGGTGCAGGGCCAGCGCGTGCGGCTGCTGGCGGTGACGAGCGCGCAGCGCATCGAGGGCATGAAGCAGCTGCCGACCATCGCCGAAGCGGGCTTCCCGGGGTTCGAGGCGCTGGCCTGGAACGGCCTGTTCGCACCCGCCGGCACGCCGCCGGAGATCGTCGAGCGCATCAATGCCGACGTCAACGCGGCGCTGAAGGAGCCCGCGGTGCAGGAGGCGCTGGGCAAGCAGGGCCTGATCGCGGGCGGCGGCAGCGCGGCCGAGTTCCGGCGCTACATCGAGCAGGAAGGCCGCACCTGGGGCGCGCTGATCCGGCAGGCGGGGATCGCGCTGGAGTGACGCCGGTTCTTGCCGGGTTCGTCAGCCGAGCCAGCCGCGCAGCAGGCCATACACCTCGGCACTCGACAGCAGGTCGAGGTGACCCGTCTCGTACATCACCGCCTGGCGTTCCGGCGCGAAATCGAGGCGACGCTCCGGTTCGGCGTGCTGGCCGAGCGCACTCGCGACGGGCACCAGGCCGTCACCCAGCAGCCTGGACTTCAGGCTGTGCGCCGCCGGGCCCAGGCAGGCGGCCACGGCATGGCAGCGGGCCCGGTCCGGCAGGCGCACCTGCGCGCAGCGGTACGTGCCGTCGTCGCCGGCCGGCGTGCTCACGATGTTGCCCAGTCGCAGGTCGGTGATGCCTGCGCTGCGCAGCTTGCCCAGTCGAGCCAGCGGCGCGGCATAGGGGAGCGCGCCGAGCAGGCGGTCGACGCCATGGCCGGCGCGCTCGAGCGGCGCCCCCTGGTGCGGCGTGCCGAGGCAGATCAGGTCGTCCACGCGTGCGGGCCAGCGCGGCGCGTCGCGCTGGATCAGCGCGCCGTGATGGATCGCGCTGCGGGCCACCAGCCCGCCCATGCTGTGCCCGAGCAGGGCCAGGCGCTCGATCGGCACGGGCCAGGCATCGACCAGGCGCTCCATCAGCTGCGCCAGGATGCGGCCGTTGGTCGACACGCTCAGGCCGCTGTTGTAGTGGAGATGGACCGGGGTATAGCCCAGGTCCCGCGCCAGCGCTTCGCCGTGATCATGGCCCGCGCGCTGCCAGTGCAGGTCGTTCATGCACAGCCCGTGCAGCAGCACCAGCAGCCTCGGTGTCGCGCCGGGCAGGGCGGAACGCAGTGCAAAGCGTTCGAGGCGCAGCGGCCGGCCGGCGCGGCGAAACGCCATCGTGATTGCCAGCGGGTTGTCGGTCGCGGCCAGGTAGTCGCCGAGCACGCCGTTGAGCGCCGCGAGAACGGCCTCTCGCTCGGGGCGCGGCGGCAGGTACGGATCCGGCGCGGCCAGGGCCGGACCCAGCAGGCCCAGCAGGACATCGACGCTGCCGCCCACCAGATGCGTCACGCCGCGCACCGTCTTGTAGACGAGGCCCGTGATGCCGCGCGTGCGCTCGTCCGCGGGAGTCGCGTCGACGGCGCTTCGCAACCGGGGCACGCTCGCGATGCCGGCATGCATGGCTTCGACGAGGCTCGCCAGGCCGGCCACGGCCTCGGTCGTGAGGCGGGCGGCGCCGCGCAGATCGGCGGCTTGCAGCAGGGGCTGGGTCATCGTCGAGTGTGGCACGAAGAGGCGGTGACCAGGGGCGCCCACGCCGCCGGGGTGATCGTGGCGGAGGGGACGTCGTGTCGATGCTCGAGCAGGGTGGCGCAGAAAGATCGCGACGGGTCGCCCGGTTTCGTGTACATTCGCCCGGCTGATATGCACAAGACCGTTTGCTTGTAGGTCTTTCTACCAACTCCGGCGCTCGCCGGAGGTCGAGTCGAATCCCTTCTTGAAGATTTTCTTGGCGTTTCATCGCTGGGCGCGCTGTTGCGCCCGCCAACTTTGAAAGGTATTCGACATGACGACGCAAACCGGCACCGTGAAGTGGTTCAACGAAGGCAAGGGCTTCGGCTTCATCGCCCCCGATGACGGCGGCAAGGACCTCTTCGCGCACTTCAAGGAAATCCAGGGCAGCGGCTTCAAGACGCTGACCGAGAACCAGCGCGTGGAGTTCGAGGTGACGCAGGGCCAGAAGGGCCCGCAGGCCTCGCGCATCCGCAGCCTGGGCTGAGCCTTGCACGGCCTGCGGGTGTCGGGCACCGCCTGACATCCTCCAACGAAAGCGCGGCCGGTCCGCGCTTTTTTCATGGCGCGGAAGGAATGGGCATGAAGAACCTGCAGGAAGCCACCGAGCGCATCTGCGAGCTGAAGGGCAGCATGATCGCGCTCGATGCCCTCGTCACCGCACTCATCAAGGCACTGCCCGCATCGGCGCGCACCGGGCTGACGGAGTCCTTCGAGGCGTACGCGGAAGCGGCACGCACGGTGCTGCTGCACGCCGACATCTCGGACGTCGTGCTGGTCACCTTCGAGCGGGACGCCGCGCGCCATCGCGCCGTGCTGCGGGGCTGCGCGGCACCCGCCGCCGTCCCGACCACTGCCGGCGGCTCGCCCTGAGCCGCCGCCGCCCGCGGGCGGCGGGGCGCGTTCGCGACCGGTCACGGGTCGCGCGCCGTCAAGGTCAGCAGCACGTCGGCATACCAGGCGCAGTTCAGGCCGAGCGACTCGTCCAGGGCGGAGTCGCGCGTGGCCATGTCCATGCGGCTGGAATGCACGCCGACCAGGCACCAGCCCGGCGCGGCCGGACCCGCCGGGTTGACCCGTGCCAGCACGGGCGAGCCGCTGCTGCCACGGTGCATGCGCGCATCGGTCAGGAAGAAGCCCAGCCCCTGGAAGCGCACGCCGTAGTACGACGCGATGCTGGCCTGCCGCACCACCGGCAGGTGATGCACGGTGTCGAAGAAGCCGAGCGGGAAACCCGGGATGGCGAGCCGGTCGCCGACTTCGAACAGGTCGAAGCCGACGGCCAGATGCTGCGGCCCGAAGGCATGCACCACGCAGCCCTCGGGCAGCGCACTGCGGTCGAGTTCGAGCGCGGCCACGTCGACCTCGCCGCCGCTGTCGCGCGCCTGGTGCCAGACCGCCACGCCGTTGCGGTACAGCAGGATGGACAGCGTCGCCCAGCGGGACAGGTCGCGCGGGTCGGTGTGCAGTTCGATCTCGATGCGGTCGGGGGCATGACCGCTCGGCGCATCGAACAGCACGTGTCGGCTGGTGACCAGGAAGAGCCGGTCGCCGCGCTCGAAGAAGAAGCCGCTGGCCGAACTCAGGCCGCGCGAGCCGGCGAACGTGAGCACGCGCGTGACGCCGAACAGCGCCGGGTCCGCAACGCGCTCGCCGGCCCCGTCGCTGCCGTGCGGCAGCGCCCGCGCAACCGTCGACGAATGCTGCGCGCTGGGGCCGAGCTCGCCGGCTGCGGGGGCGGTGGCCGAGGAATCGGATGGGTGCGAGGGCAATGGGACGACTCCGTTCGAGGATCTGTTCCGTCGGAGGCGTCGCTTCCGCCGGCGTGGGCGCTCAGGTGTTCAGCCGCCGGCCGAGCACCTGCTCCACCTTCGCCGTCTTGCCCTGCAGCCGGCCTGACGGGCCGTCGCGCCAGTCGACCTTCAGGTGCACGCCGATGCGGCTGCAGCCGGCTTCGCGCAGCTTGTCGAAGCAGGCCTTGACGACGGCGAAGGTCTCGTCCCATTCGCCTTCGAGGATCGTGCCCATCGGCGTGAGCTGATAGGGCAGGCCGCTGCGGTCGACGATGTCGATGGCCTGGGCCACCAGGGCGCTGACGCTGTCGCCGTCGGCACGCGGGGAGATCTGGAATTCAAGCAGGACCATGGGGGATTGCTCCGCACGGGTCGTCGGGCCGACCGGGACCGGCAGGATAGCGCTGCCGGCGCCCACGTACCTGCTGTGCCCGGCCCCGGGCGCTCAGTACGCCGCCGCGAACAGTACGTAGACCGCGCGGTACGGCACGCGGGCCTGCTCGCCGAGGTGGGCTGCGTCGCAGGGCGTGGCGGGGGCGAGGCCGCCGACGGTCTGCAGGCGCTGGATGCTGCGCACGGCGCTGAAGCGGCCCGGCGCGCCGCCCGGTGTCGCGTCCAGCAGCAGCCAGGGGATGGCCTGCGGGTCGGGGCCGGGGTCGCGGGCGCGCAGCTTGCCGGTCAGCCGGCTGCCGTCGACGGCCTGCCAGGTCGGGCCGGCGAAATGGGTGCCGAGCGTGCGGCCGTGGGCGTCGGTCAGGTCGGCCTCCGGGGCCTTGAAGGTCCAGGCATGGCTGCCGCCGGCGCTCGCGGCGCATTCGTAGATCTGCACGCCACGCGCGCTCAGCACCTCGGTGGCGCGCTGGTCGGCGGGCGGTTGCAGCGCAGCGGGCGCGGCCGGGGGCAGGGGCACGCTGGTGCAGGCGGCCGCGAGCAGGAAAGGCATGGTGGCCAGCAGGCGCGGGAAGGGCAGGGGCATCGGAATCTCCAGGGGTTGCGCGGTCCGCGGAGGCGGTCCGCCGTACCCTGGTCCACGCAGCCAGCCGGTCGCGGCGGACATTCGCGCACGCCAGGGGCCCCGCCTGGCGGCGCGCATCCCCAACTCGCAGGAGCCTGGGCGGGAGCCTGCCGCCTACGATCATCGGCCGGCGCCCATGCGCCGGACAAGGAGCCAAACATGCGTCCGCTCAGGATCTGCATCTACGGCGGCACCGATCTGCAGGGCATGCCGACACACTTCGTCGCTTCGCTGACCGACGAGATCCTCACCGCGCTGCCGGCGGTGATCGTCACGGGCGGGTTCAAGCATTCGAACGACCGACCGCTGGCCGTGTCCACGGACGCCGCGGCACTGGAGGGGGCTCGACGCTTCGCCGCCCGGCGCGGTGTCGACGTGAGGACCTGCTTCGAAGCCTGGATTCCCGAGCCGACGCTCGACAGCCGGCCCGACGTCGGCGGTGCCGTGCGCATGAACGAGGCCGACGGCGTGACGGTGCGCGTGATGAAGGGCCGCACGCCGCTGGGACGTCGTCTCGCGATGGTCGCCGGCGTGGACCTGGTGGTGACCATCTCGGGAAGGCGGCACACCGAGGTGGTGGTCGAGCAGGCCATCGAACTGGGGCTGCCGGTGCTGCCGATCCCGGACGCGGGCGGCGACTCCAGGGATCTGCTGGGCAAGCACCGGGATCGGATCGCGGCGGGGTTTGCGCCGGGCGCGCTGGACGCGTGCCTGCACGAGGTCGCGCAGTCGATCGACGCCGACCCGCGCGCGGCGGCACGGGCCACGGTCGACCTGATCCGCAGCGCCAGGATCGGCCGTTGCCTGGTGCTGATGCCCTTCGACGCGGTGCACGACCAGCTGTACGCAGCGTCGATCGAGCCGGCGATCGCGCGGTACATGCACCCGCTGCGGCTCGACCGGCTCGCACGCAGCGACGCGATCTACGGCAGCTTCGGCGACGCGATCCGTTCGGCCACGGCCGTCGTCGTGGACGTCACGCAGCTCAACGAGAACGTCATGTACGAGATCGGCTTCGCGCACGCGCTCGGCCTGAAGCCCCTGATCTACGCGCGCGACGCCGCGCGGCTCGAGCAGCTGCCCTTGTACCTGCGGACCTTGAACGTGCGCCTGGCGTCGGCGCAGACGCCGGTCGGAGATCTCGTCGAGGACTACCTGCGGACCTTCACGGCCGCCGGCCAGGTGCGCGCTGCCTGACGCGCCGGGCAGTGCCGCTCAGCGCCCGGCGCGCAGCTGCGCCGCGGCCTGGGTGTCCGGATGGTCCGTGCCGAGCGTGGCCTGCAGCTCCAGGTGCGCCTGGGTGAAGGCCTCGTGCGCGCCCGCGGCATCGCCGCCGGCGGCACGGGTGCGGCCGTAGGCGAGCCAGGCCAGGCCGGTCAGGTCCGAATGCGGGTTGGTGCCCTGCAGCCGGCGCGCCAGGTGCAGTGCGCCGCTCGCGTCCTCGCCGGCCTGCACGAGCTCGCCGCGCCGGAGCCGCAGCTCGGCGCGCAGGCGCAGCACGTTGGCCTGGGCCGGCGTGGCCGCGCCCTGCGCCGCGAGCAGCTCCAGCACGCGGCTGTAGCCGGCCAGCGCCGCATCGACATCGCCGCGTGCCGCGTCGAGCCGCGCCTGGGTGATCTGCTGGCGCATGCGCGCCGCATGGGCCGGCGGCAGGTCCTTCTGCAGCGCGGCGGCCTCGGCCAGGCTGGCGCGCGCGGCATCGAGCTGGCCCAGTGCCACCTGCACCGAGGCGCGCCCGGCGCGCGCGAAGGCCTGCCCGCCGACGTAGCCGCTGCGCGCGGCGGCCTCGTCGGTGCGCTGGTAGGCCTGCAGCGCCTCGGCAAGGCGGCCGAGCTGTTCGAGCCCGAACGCCGTGTTGCCCCACAGCAGCGGCGGGACGTCGGCTTCGCCGCGCCGCTCGTAGGTGTCGATGGCCTGGCGGAACAGTTCCAGGCCGCCCTGGAAGTCGCTCATCGCATAGCGCACGATGCCGCGGTTGATGCGCATGCGGATCGACTCCGAGCTCTCGTCCCGGCCGGCCGTGCGCAGCTGCGCGAGTGCCCGTTCGTAGGCGGCGTCGGCATCGCCGTTGCGGCCGGCCAGGTGCAGCGCGAAGCCCACGTCGCTGAGCAGCGTGGCCTCCTGCAGCGGCGCGTTCACGCCGGCGTCGCGCAGGCGCTGCAGCGCCGCCTCGGCGTAGCGCAGCGCGTTGGGCGGGTCGACCGCTTCCTGCGCCAGCACCGCGCGGGTCTGCAGGCATTGCGCGGCCACCAGCGGCTCGAGGTCGGTCGCCGCGATCCACTGCTCGACCTGGCGCAGCGCCGCCTCGCGCTCGCCGGTCAGCGACAGCGAATGGGCGTGCGCGCAGGCCAGGCGCGCCTGCAGCGAACGGTCCGGCACGCGCTCGACGACACCACGTGCGCGCGCCAGCAGCTCGACCTGCTTCTTCGGCAGGTCCAGCGTGGTGTAGAAGCCGCCCAGCACGCGCAGGATCTCGGCCTGGTGCGCCGGGTCGCGCGCGAAGGCGGTGCCCACCAGTGCCTCGCTGCGCTCAAGCATCTTGCGCAGCACCGCTGCCTGGCCGGGCGGCGCGGCCTCGGTGAACATCATGTCGACGAACTCGACGATCGCCTCGTTGCGCCCGAGCAGGGCCTGCGCGCGGTCGCGCTGCAGCAGCGCCTGAGCGCGCTGGCGGTCCGCCTCGATCGCCTGCCAGGTGGTGCCGACGACGCCGGCCGCCAGCGCCAGCACGACGAGCGCCGCGGCGCCGACGCCGACGCGGTGCCGGCGCACGAACTTGGCGCTGCGGTAGGCCCAGGAATCGGCGCGCGCGCCGACCGGCTCGTGCGCCAGCCAGCGGCGCAGGTCCTCGGCCAGTGCGTCGACGCTGCCGTAGCGCTCGGCCGGCCGCTTCTTCAGCGCCTTGGCGCAGATGTTCTCGAGGTCGCCGCGCAGCGTGCCGGCGAACGCCGCCGCCGCGCTGGACAGGCGCGCGGGTTCGGTGTCCACCACCGAGCGCAGGCGCTGCGCCGGCGTGTCGGTGGATTTCGCCGTCGGGTGGCGGCCGGCCAGCAGCACGTACAGCAGCACGCCGAGCGCGTAGACGTCGGTGGCGGTGGTCACGTCGCCGCCTTCCACCTGCTCGGGCGCGGCGTAGTCGGGCGTGAAGGCGCGCCCGGCGAGCGCGGTGATCTCGGTCTCGGGGGCGGCCTGCTGCTCGTCGTCGATCAGCTTGGCGATGCCGAAGTCGAGCAGCTTCACGCGCCCCTCGGGCGTGACGAGGATGTTGCCGGGCTTCAGGTCGCGGTGCAGCACCAGCTTGCGGTGCGCATGCGCCACGGCCTCGAGCACCGCCAGCACCAGGCGCACGCGCGCCTCGACGCCGAGGCCGCGCGCCTCGCACCAGCGGTCGATCGGCTCGCCCTCGACATGCTCGAGCACCAGGTAGGGCTGGCCGGCGCCGGTGACGCCGGCATCCAGCAGCCGCGCGATGTTCGGGTGGGCGAGCCGCGCCAGCGCGCTGCCCTCGCGCGCGAAGCGCGCCGCGCCGCCGCGGCCGAGCAGCGCGAGGTTGAGCAGCTTGATCGCCACCAGGCCCTCGAAGCGCCCGTCGCTGCGCCGCGCCAGCCAGACGCTGCCCATGCCGCCGGCGCCCAGCGGCCGCTCGATCGTGTAGGCGCCCAGCGTCTGGCCGGCCAATGTCGGCTCGACGGCCTGCGGCACGGCGCCGGCCTCGAGGAATCGTTCGTCGGCCAGGCGGCCCTGCATCGCCAGCAGGCGCTCGATCTCCTCGGCCAGCGCGGCATCCTCGGCATGCAGCGCGGCGAGGCGCTGCGCGCGTTGCGGTGCGTCGAGGTCGAGCAGCTCGTCCAGGGCGGTCGACAGGCGCCGCCAGCGGGCCGGATCGAGCGGGGCCGGGCTCGTCATGGTTCAGCGTCGCATCTGCTGCGGCAGCCAGGTGACGAGTTGCGGAAAGAGCGCGAGCAGCACCACCATCGCCGCCATCAGCAGGAAGAAGGGGAAGGCGGCGCGCGCGATGGTGCCGATGTCGCGCTTCGTCATGCCCTGCAGCACGAACAGGTTGAAGCCCACCGGCGGCGTGACCTGCGCCATCTCGACCACGATGACGATGTAGATGCCGAACCAGAGCGGGTCGATGCCGGCCTTCAGCACCGTCGGCATGATCACGCCCATGGTCAGCACCACCATCGAGATGCCGTCGAGGAAGCAGCCGAGCACGATGTAGAAGAGGGTCAGCGCGACGATCAGCTCCGCCTTGCTCAGGGCCAGCGTCGCGATCCATTCGGCCAGGTGGCGCGGCAGCCCGATGTAGCCCATCGCCAGCGTCAGGAAGGCCGCGCCGGCGAGGATCAGCGCGATCATGCAGTACAGCCGCGTGCCGCCCATCAGCGACTCGCGGAAGGTGGCCCAGCTCAGCGAGCCCTGCGCGGCCGAGAGGACCAGCGCGCCGACCACGCCCAGCGCCGCGGCCTCGGTGGCGGTGGCCAGCCCGCCGTAGATCGAGCCCAGCACCGCGGCGATCAGCAGCACCACCGGGATCAGGTGGCGCGACTCGTGCAGCTTCTGCACGAACGTGAGCCGGGCATCCGGCGGCGGCACCTGCTGCGGGTGCAGCAGCGCCCAGAGCGCGATCCAGCCGGAGAAGATCGCGGCCAGCAGCAGCCCGGGGATCACCCCGGCGATGAACAGCTGCGCGATCGAGACATCGGCGCTGACGCCGTAGACGATCATGATGATCGAGGGCGGGATCAGCAGGCCCAGCGTGCCGGCGCCGGCCAGCGAGCCGAGCGACATCATCTCCGGGTAGCCGCGCCGCTGCAGCTCGGGCAGGCTCATCTTGCCGATGGTCGCGCAGGTGGCCGCGCTCGAGCCCGAGACCGCCGCGAAGATGGTGCAGCCGGCCACGTTGACGTGCAGCAGCCGCCCGGGCAGGGCCTGCATCCACGGCGCCAGGCCGCGGAACATGTCCTGCGAGAGCCGGGTGCGGAACAGGATCTCGCCCATCCACACGAACAGCGGCAGCGCGGTCAGCGTCCAGCTCGAGGCTGCGCCCCAGGTCGTGACCGCCATCGCATCGCCGGCCGGGCGCGAACTGAAGAGCTGCATGCCGATCCAGGCCACGCCCGAGAGCGTCAGGCCGATCCACACGCCGCTGCCGAGGATCAGGAACAGCGCCACCACCAGCAGCGCGGCGACGCCCACCTCACTCATTGCGCAGCGCCTCGGCCGGATCGTCGTGCGCGCGCCGGCCGCGCGCCTCGAGCAGCAGCTCGTCGGCGAAGGCCAGCGCGAGCACCACGCTGCCCAGCGCCATGCTCAGCTGCGGGATCCACAGCGGCGTGGCGTCGCTGGCGGTGGAGACGTCGTGCAGCGTCCACGACATCCAGGCCAGCCGCACGCTGTAGACCGCGCCCAGCAGCGCCAGCGCCGTGGCCGCGCCGAGCGCCCAGAGCTCCGCCGCGCGGCGCGCGCGCCCGCGCAGGCGCCCGACCAGCAGCGTCACGCGGATGTGCTCGCCGCGCTTGAGCGTGTGGGCCAGCGCCAGGAAGCCGGCCGCCGCCATCGCGTAGCCGGCGTAGGCGTCGATGCCAGGGATGTTGAAGCCGAGCTGCCGGCCGAGGATGGACAGCAGCACCGTGCCCAGCAGCGCCAGCATCGCCAGCGCGGCGAGTGCCGCGCAGCCGTCGTACAGGGCGTCGAGCGCGCGCCGCATGTCAGAACCTGCGAACCCGTCCAGCGCACCCGCGCTGGGGTCGGGAAAGGCGCTGAGCAAGGCGCGGCGCGCAGCCCAGACTGGCCGTCTGGGCCAGCGGCGCAACGCCGCTCAGCGCCTTTCCCGACCCCAGCCCAAAGGGAGCGGCCCCGCAAAGGGCCGACTCGGCGTTGCCGAGCTCGCGCAGGCTGCCAGCCTGGGCGTCGCCCGGCGCCTTGATTCGGCCCTTTGCGGGGCCGCTCGCGGGCGCGCTGGATGGGTTCACAGGTTCTCACATCTTCTTGTACGCGTCGATCACCGTGGCCCCTTCGGGGCCGGCCTTCTCGAGCCACTCCTTCAGCATGGTGTCGCCGACCCTCTTCAGGTCGGCCTTCAGCTGATCGGTCGGCGGCGCGATCGTCATGCCGTTCTTCTTCAGCAGCTCGAGGTACTCGGTGTTCTTGGCCCGGCTGGTGGCCCAGCCGCGTGCCTCGGCGTCGGCGCCGGCCTTCAGCAGCGCGGCCTGGGTCGGCTTGTCGAGCGCGTCGAAGGCGGCCTTGTTGACGATCACCGCGTTCTTCGGCAGCCAGGCCTGGGTGTCGACGAAGTACTTGATGTGCTCGTAGGTCTTGGTGTCGTAGCCGGTCGCGCCGCTGCTCATGTAGCTCTCGACCACGCCGGTGGCCATGGCCTGGCTGAGTTCCGCGGCCTGCACGGTGACCGGCTGCGCGCCCACCAGCTCGGCGATGCGCGCGGTGGCCGGGCTGTAGGCGCGCCACTTCACGCCCTTCAGGTCGGCGGCCGAGGCGATCGGCTTCTTCACGTAGATGCCCTGCGGCGGCCAGGCCACGCTGTACAGCAGCAGCAGGCCCTGTTCGCCGAGCTTCTTCTCGAGCACGGGCTTCTGCGCCTTGTAGAGCTTCATCGCCTCGTCGTAGCTGTCGGCCAGGAAGGGCAGGCCGTCGGCGCCGAACACCTGCCACTCGTTCTGGAAGTTCACCAGCAGGATCTCGCCGATCTGCGCCTGCCCGCCCTGCACCGCGCGCTTGATCTCCGGCGCCTTGAAGAGCGACGCGTTGGCGTGCACGGTGATCTTCAGCTTGCCGGCGGTGGCCTTGTCGACCTCGGCGGCGAACTGGGCCAGGTTCTCGCTGTGGAAGTTGTTGGCCGGGTAGGCGGCCGGCAAGTCCCACTTGGTCTGGGCGAGGGCACTGCCGGCCAGGCAGGCCGCGGCGAAGGCGAGGGCGAGCTTCGAATGCATGGCGTCTCCGGGGTCGGGGAAGGTCCGAGAATAAGCGCTCGTGCCGGGCCGGCGTGCGAGGGCTTGCCCGGCGCTTGCAATGCGCGTGCCGGCAGGAGGGGCCGAGGTCGTGAACCTGCGTTTCGTGGAGGCGTTCTACTGGGTCGCGACGCTCAAGAGCATGTCGCGCGCGGCCGACAAGCTGTGCATCACCCAGTCGGCGATGTCGTCGCGCATCGCCGCGCTCGAGGAGGAGCTCGGCGCGCTGCTGCTGGAGCGGCGCGACCGCACGCTGCGCCTGACGGTGGCCGGCGCGCGCTTCCTCGACTATGCCGAGCGGCTGCTCGCGCTGCAGCGCGAGATCAAGGCCGAGATGGGCCCGGCGCGGGCGCGCGCGCTCTCGCTGCGGCTCGGCGCGATCGAGTCGGTGCTGCATTCCTGGCTGATCGACTGGGTGCAGCACATGCGCGCCACGCAGCCCGGCCTGGAGCTCGAGCTGACGGTCGAGACCACGCCGGTGCTGGTGGAGCAGGTTCGCCGCGGCACGCTCGACCTGGCCCTGGCCGCGCTGCCGGCCGCCGGCGACGGGCTGCGCAGCCGCGCGCTGGCGCCGATGGAGATGGTGTTCGTCGGCCACCGCGAGCAGCACCGGCGGCGCCGCTGGACGCTGGCCGACCTGGCGCAGCACGAGCTGCTGACCTTCCAGCGCGGCTCGCAGCCGCACGTGGCGCTGCTCGACCTGTTCCGCCGCGCCGGCGTGGCGGCTCCGCGCGTGCACACCATCTCGTCGATCTCGGCGATGGTGCAGCTGGTCGAGGGCGGGGTCGGCATCGCCACGCTGCCGCGCGCCGCGGTGCAGCGCCTGGCCGAACGCCTGCCGCTCAAGCCGCTGGCCTGTGACGTGCCGCTGACCCCGCTGCCGGTGCACCTGAGCTGGCGCCACGATCCGGCCGAGGGCGTGCCGGCCAGCCTGGTCGACGCGGTCCTGGCCTTTGCCGGCGCCGGTGTGAACAAGGTCGCACGCCGCGGCCCGCCGCAGGCCCCGGCCGGCGCCTGAGGCCGCGCCGGCCTCAAGATCCGGCACCCGCTGCCGATCCGACCAGGGTCTGCGCTGTTGCCGTGCCTGCCCGTTCCGACCCGATGAGTGTCCCGTCCCCGTCGCCCGCCGGCGCCGCCGCGCTGGCCGAGCAGGCTCTCGCCCAGGTGATCGCCGACGGTGCCGCTGCCGCTGCGCTCGCCCGCCGCGCGCTCGTGCTGGCCGACGGCGTGCCGCACGAGCAGGCACTTGCCCATGCGGTGCTGGCGCTGATCGCGTTCCGCGAAGGCACGCTGGAGGACGGCCAGGCCGCGCTCGACGCCGCCGTCGCCTGCGCCGGGGCCGAGCCGCCGCCGCGTCTGGCCTGGCTGATCGAGCACGACCGCGCGATGGCGCTGCGCCGCCGCGGCGAGCTGGCCCGGGCGGCCGAGCTGCTGGGTGCGCTGCACGAGCGCAGCAAGGCGGCGCGGCCGGCGGTGGACCGCTACCTGACGATCGCCGCGCTCGGCATCGTGGTCGGCATGGAAGGCGACAACGACGCCTCGCTGGACCGTTTCCACGAGGCGCTGGCCACGGCGCGCGAGAGCGGCGTGCCCAGCCTGGTGGTCAACGCGCTGAACAACCTCGGCTCGCTGCAGTCCGACCTGTACAACCTCGAAGACGCGCTCGGCCTGCTGCAGGAGTGCCTGGCGGGCGCGCTGGCGCTCGGCTCCAGGCGCCAGATCATCTACGCCGCCGGCAACCTGGTGCAGTGCCTGTGCCACATGGGGCGGCCGGCCGAGGCGCTGGCGATCGCGCGGGAGCAGCTGATCGCGCGCATCCGCAGCGACGACCTGCCGGCGCTGCAGCGCGACGAGGAGATCGCCCACGTGCTGCTGGACAACGGCCTGCTCGACGAAGCCGAGGCGCGCCTGGGCGGCGTGGTGCACGTCGACGCGATGAGCAACGAGCTGGCCACCTCGCGGGTCTGGCTGCTGGCGCGCATCCTGCTCGCGCGCGGCCGCGCCGGCGAGGCGCTGGCGCTGTGCCGCGCGCGCCAGGCGCTGCGCGAGGGCGACGAGAGCACCGTCGCGATCGACCGCGTCAACCTGACTCGCGTGGCAGCCCAGGCCGCGGCGGCGGTGGGCGACCACGAGCTGGCCTACCGCCTGCAATGCGAGGCCTTCGCCACGCACGAGCTGCTGCTCGGCCGCGCGGCGCGGGCGCGTTACCTGAGCCTGCAGATCCGCCACCGGGTGCAGCAGGCCGAATCCGAGCGCGACCTGGCGCGCGGCCTGGCGGCGCGGCTGGAGGCGCTGAACGCCTCGCTGCGCGAGCAGGTGGCCGAGAACGAGCGGCTGCAGGAACGACTGCGCGCGCAGGCGCTGGAAGATGCGCTGACCGGCCTGCACAACCGCCGCTACCTGCAGGATGCGGGCGCGGCGCTGGTCGCGCTCGCGCAGCGCCAGGGCGAGCCGCTGACCGCCGTGCTGGTCGACCTCGACCACTTCAAGCACGTCAACGACCGCCACGGCCATGCCGCGGGCGACCAGGTGCTGCAGGCCTTCGCGCGCCTGGCGCGCGGCGCGCTGCGGGCGAGCGACATCGTCTGCCGCAGCGGCGGCGAGGAGTTCGTGCTGCTGCTGCCGGGCGCGGACGCCGGCCAGGCGCGGGTGCGCCTCGAGCGCCTGCTCGAGAGCTTCCGCACCCTGGTGTTCGACGGCGCCGGCGCGCGTTTCTGCTGCACCTTCTCGGCCGGCGTCGCGACGGCACGCCCCGGCGACGGCCTGGAGCGGTTGCTGCAGCGTGCCGATGCCGCGCTCTACGCAGCCAAGGGCGCGGGGCGCGCCCGGGTGGTCGAGGCATCGAAGGAATCGATCGAGACATAGAAAAAAAACTCGTTTGGCGGGGCGCGGGCGGGGTCACAGAATGCGCCGCATGCCCACCGAACTCCCTCTGCGCGATGCCCCGCCGGCCCGGCTGCGCGGCGAGATCCGCGCCGGCCGCTGGAGCGGCCACACCAGCGGCCTGGCACAGCGCCACGTGCAGGGCAACGTGGTGATCCTGCCGGCGCGCTGGGCCGACGACTTCCTGCGCTACTGCCAGCGCAACCCCAAGCCCTGCCCGCTGCTGGCCGTCTCCGAGCCGGGCGCGTGCGCGCTGCCGAGCCTGGGCGAGGGCATCGACATCCGCAGCGACCTGCCGCGTTACCGCGTCTGGCGCCGCGGCGAGTTGGTCGAGGAACCGACCGACGTGCGTGCGCTGTGGCGCGACGACCTCGTCACCTTCGTGCTGGGCTGCTCGTTCTCGTTCGAGCAGGCGCTGCTCGACGAGGGGCTGGTGCTGCGCCACGTCGAGCAGGGCCGCAACGTCGCGATGTTCCGCACCTCGATCGCCACCGTGCCGGCCGGCCCGTTCGCCGGCCCGCTGGTGGTGACGATGCGGCCGCTGCGCGCGGCCGCGGCGATCCGCGCGATCCAGATCACCTCGCGCTTTCCCGACGTGCACGGCGCGCCGGTGCACCTGGGCGACCCGGCGCTGATCGGCATCGCCGACCTGCAGCGGCCCGACTGGGGCGACGCGGTCGAGGTGCGGCCCGACGAGCTGCCGGTGTTCTGGGCCTGCGGGGTCACGCCGCAGGCGGCGCTGGCGCAGGCCCGCCCGGACTTCTGCATCACCCACGCGCCCGGCGCGATGCTGATCACCGACCTGCTGAACCACCAGCTCGCGGCGTTCTGATCCCTGTCACTGCAACCCGTCACGGAGGTGCTCCGATGAAGTCGCTCGTCCCTGCCATCCTCGCATCGGCGCTCGCGGCGCCGGTGGCCGCCCAGGGCCTTGCCTGGGACCTGCCCACCGGCTACGCGCCGGCCAGCTTCCAGACCCAGAACGTGCAGCAGTTCGCCGACGAGGTGGCGCAGGCCAGCAGCGGCCGGCTGAAGATCACGCTGCACCCGAACGGCTCGCTCTACAAGGCCAACGAGATCAAGCGCGCGGTGCAGACCGGCCAGGCCCAGGCGGGCGAGTTCATCCTCTCGGGCGCGGCGAACGAGAACCCGCTGTACGGCGTCGACTCGATCCCCTTCCTGGCCGACAGCTACCCGGCCGCGAAGCGCCTCGCCGAGGCCGCGCGCCCGGCGCTCGACAAGCTGCTCGCCTCCCAGGGCATGAGGCTGCTGTTCACCGTGCCCTGGCCGGGGCAGAGCCTGTACAGCAGCAAGCCGGTGGAGACGATCGCCGATCTCAAGGGCACCAAGATGCGTGCCTACAACCCGGCCACCTCGCGCATCGCGCAGCTGGCCGGCGCGCAGCCCACCACGATCCAGCTCGCCGAGCTGGGCCAGGCACTGGCCACCGGCACGGTGGAGAACTTCCTGACCTCGAGCGCGAGCGGCGTCGAGATGAAGCTCTACGAGAGCGTCAAGCACTTCTACGGCGTCAACGCCTGGCTGCCGAAGAACGCGGTGGTGGTCAACCGCCAGGCCTTCGACACGCTCGACAAGCCGCTGCAGGAGGCCGTGCTGAAGGCCGCCGCCGCCGCCGAGCAGCGCGGCTGGGCCCTGAGCGAGCAGAAGAACGCCGAGTACCTGAAGGAGCTCGCCGCGCGCGGCATGAAGGTCGCCGCGCCGAGCGAGGCGTTGACGCGCGAGCTGCGCAAGATCGGCAGCACGATGACGGGCGAGTGGCTCAAGCAAGCGGGCGCCGACGGCCAGGCGATCATCGATGCATACAGCAAGTGAGCCCGCACCGGCCCTGCGGCCGGCCCCGGCGTACTCCCTGCACACGGCCGTCGCGCAGGTCGACCGGGCGCTCGCGCTGCTCGCCGCGCTTGCGCTGGTGGCCGCCTTCGCGGCCGTCTCGGCCGGCGTGATCGCACGGCTGGCCGGGGCCGACCTGCCCGGCACCGACGCCTACGCCGGCTACGCGATCGCGGCCGCGCTGTTCCTCGCGCTGCCGCAGACGCTGCGGCGCCAGGAGCACATCCGCGTCACGCTGCTGCTCGAGAGGCTCGGGCCGAAGGCCCGCGGCGCGTTCGAGTGGTGGTCGCTGCTGGCCGGCTTCACGCTCGCGGCCTACCTCGCGGTGCATGCGCTGCGCCTGGTGTGGCTGTCGCACGCGATGCACGACGTCTCGCCGGCCGCCGACGCGACGCCGCTGTGGATCCCGCAGCTCGCCTGCGCGCTGGGCTGCGCCGGCTTCGCGCTCACGCTGGCCGACGCGATCGTGGCGCGCTGGCGCGGCCGCACGTACTTCGAGCGCCTGGGCGAAGAGACCAGCCACGTCGAATGAGGGGAAGGCGATGGACCTGCTGATCACCGTGTTCCTGATTCTGCTGCTGCTGGCCGTGCTCGGCTCGGGGCTGTGGATCGGCCTCGCACTGCTGGGCGTCGCGGTGGTGGCGATGGAGCTGTTCACCCAGCGCCCGGTGGGCGACAGCATGCTGCTGACGATCTGGGGCTCGACCTCGAGCTGGACGCTGACCGCGCTGCCGCTGTTCCTGTGGATGGGCGAGATCCTGTTCCGCACCCGGCTCTCGGAGGGCATGTTCCGCGGCCTCGCGCCGTGGATCGGCGCCCTGCCGGGCCGGCTGCTGCACACCAACGTGATCGGCTGCGCCATCTTCGCCGCGGTGTCCGGCTCGAGCGCGGCGACCTGCGCGACGATCGGCAAGATCACCCTGCCCGAGCTGAAGAAACGCGGCTACCCGGACGCGATGGCGGTCGGCACGCTGGCCGGCGCCGGCACGCTCGGGCTGCTGATCCCGCCCTCGATCATCATGATCGTCTACGGCGTGGCGGCCAACGTGTCGATCGCCAAGCTGTTCATGGCCGGCGTGCTGCCGGGCATCCTGCTCGCGCTGCTGTTCATGGGCTACATCGTGGTCTGGGCGCTGCGCCATCCGGAGCAGGTGCCGCCGCCCGACGCGCCGCTGCCGCTGGCCGCGAAGCTGCGCGAATCGCGCCACCTGATCCCGGTGGTGGTGCTGATCGTGCTGGTGCTGGGCTCGATCTATGGCGGCATCGCCACCGCCACCGAGGCCGCGGCGCTCGGCGTGGCCGGTGCGCTGGGGCTGGCGGCCGTCGAGGGCTCGCTGAGCTGGCAGGCCTTCCGGGAGGGCCTGGCCGCGGCCACGCGGGTCTACTGCATGATCGGCCTGATCCTCGCCGGCGCCGCCTTCCTGACGCTGGCGATGGGCTTCATCGGCCTGCCGCGCCACCTGGCCGAGTTCATCGGCGCGCTCCAGCTGAGCCCCTTCGCGCTGATGCTCGGGCTGACCGCCTTCTTCATCGTGCTGGGCTGCTTCCTGGACGGCATCTCGATGGTGGTGCTGACGATGGCCGTGCTGCTGCCCACGGTCGAGAAGGCCGGCTTCGACCTGATCTGGTTCGGCATCTTCGTCGTGCTGGTGGTGGAGCTGGCGCAGATCACGCCGCCGGTGGGCTTCAACCTGTTCGTGCTGCAGGGCCTGACGCGGCGCGACATCACCTGGATCGCGCGGCGCTCGATGCCGCTGTTCGCCCTGATGCTCTGCTTCGTGCTGCTGCTGTGGTTCGTGCCCGGCATCGCCACCTGGCTGCCCGCGCGCATGTAGCGCGCACCCTGCGGGAGGCTCCCATGTTCCGTCGCACCTGGCTGCTCGGCGCGGCCGGCACGCTGCTGCATGCGCGCGCCGCCGCCGCAGCCGCAGCCGCAGCGCCCTGGAAGCTCGCCACCGGCTACCGCGCCGAGTCCTTCCACGCGCAGAACCTGCTCGCGCTGGCGCAGTCGGTCGAGGCCGCCACCGGCGGCGGCCTGCGCATCGAGCTGCATGCCAACGGCAGCCTCGCGCCGCTGGCGCAGGTGGCCGACGCCGTGCGCGAGGGCCGCGCCGAGATGGGCGAGACGATCATGACCGGCCTGGCCAAGGCGATGCCGATCGCCGGGGCCGATGCCGTGCCCTTCATCACCCGGCACTACGACGACGCCAGGCGGCTCTGGTCGCACCAGCGCCCGCTGGTCGAGCGCGCCTTCGCCGAACGCGGCCTGCGCGTGCTGTACGCCGTGCCCTGGCCGCCGCAGGGCCTCTACAGCACCCGGCCGATCGCCGCGCCGCAGGACCTGCGCGGCCTGCGCATGCGCACCTACAACGCGACCACGGTGCGCATCGCCGAGCTGCTCGGCGCCACGCCGGTGGACGTGCCGATGCTCGAGGTCGGCCGCGCCGTCGCCGAGGGTCGCATCGACACCATGATCACCTCGGCCGTCACCGGGGTCGAGAACCGGGTCTGGGACGGCCTGAAGCACTTCTACGACATCAACGCCTGGTTCCCGAAGAACATCGTCTTCGTGCGCGAGGCGGCCTTCCTGGCGCTGCCGGCGGTACAGCGCGACGCGCTGGCCGTGGCTGCTGCCGCCGCCGAGCCGCGCGGGTGGAGCGCCAGCCAGGCGGCGGCGCGCGACTCGCTCGACGAGCTGCGCCGCCACGGCATGAAGGTCGAGCTGCCGGGCGCGGCGCTGGCCACCCATCTGCGCCGCCTCGGCGAGCGCTTTGCCCTCGAATGGATCCGCGAGGTCGGCCCGCAGGCCAACGCGATCTTCATCCCGTACTATTCATCGAGCACGACATGAGCAAGCACACCTCCGGCCGCTGGCAGTTCTGGATCGACCGCGGCGGCACCTTCACCGACATCGTCGGGCGCCGCCCGGACGGACGGCTCGTCACGCACAAGCTGCTGTCCGAGAACCCGGAGCATTACCGCGACGCGGCGGTGGCCGGCATCCGGCATCTGCTCGGGCTCGCGCCCGGCGCGCCGATCACGCCGGCGCAGGTGGAGTGCGTGAAGATGGGCACCACGGTGGCCACCAACGCGCTGCTCGAGCGCAAGGGCGAGCCGACGCTGCTGGTCATCACGCAGGGCTTCCGCGACGCGCTGCGCATCGCCTACCAGGACCGGCCGCGACTGTTCGACCGCCACATCGTGCTGCCCGAGCTGCTGTACCGCCGCGTGATCGAGGCGCAGGAGCGTGTCGGTGCGGACGGCACGGTGGTGACGCCGCTGGACCTGGCGCACCTGCGCGAGCGCCTGTGGGCCGCCTTCGACGCCGGGCTGCGCAGCGTGGCGATCGTGTTCATGCACGGCTGGCGCTGGCCGGCCCACGAGCAGGCCGCCGCCGCGCTGGCGCGCGAGCTCGGCTTCACGCAGGTGAGCGTGTCGCACGAGGTCAGCCCGCTGATGAAGCTGGTCGGCCGTGGCGACACCACGGTGGTCGACGCCTACCTGTCGCCCATCCTGCGCCGCTACGTGGAGCAGGTGGCCGGCGAGATGCCCGGCGTGCGGCTGTACTTCATGCAGAGCTCGGGCGGGCTGACCGACGCGCAGGCCTTCCAGGGCAAGGACGCCATCCTCTCCGGCCCGGCCGGCGGCATCGTCGGCATGGTGCGGACGGCCCAGCTGGCGCGAAATGACCTGGGAAGCGACCGCGTGATCGGCTTCGACATGGGCGGCACCTCCACCGACGTGAGCCACTTCGCCGGCGAGTTCGAGCGCGCCTTCGAGACACAGGTGGCCGGCGTGCGCATGCGCGCGCCGATGATGAGCATCCACACCGTGGCCGCGGGCGGCGGCTCGATCCTCAGCTTCGACGGCGCGCGCCTGCGCGCCGGGCCGCAGAGCGCGGGCGCCAACCCCGGGCCGGCCTGCTACCGGCGCGGCGGGCCGCTGGCGGTGACCGACGCCAACGTGATGCTCGGCAAGATCCAGCCGGCCTGGTTCCCGAAGGTGTTCGGCCCGGCGGCCGACGAGCCGCTCGACCGGGCCGTGGTGGCGACGAAGTTCCGCGAGCTGGCCGCGCGCATCGAGGCCGCGACCGGCAGCGCGCGCACGCCCGAGGAGGTGGCCGAGGGCTTCGTCGACATCGCGGTCGGCGCGATGGCCAATGCGATCAAGAAGATCTCGGTGGCGCGCGGCTACGACGTGACGCGCTACACGCTGCAGTGCTTCGGCGGCGCCGGCGGCCAGCATGCCTGCCGCGTGGCCGACGCGCTGGGCATGGGCCGGGTGTTCGTGCACCCGCTGGCCGGTGTGCTGTCGGCCTACGGCATGGGGCTGGCGGACCAGAGCCTGATCCGCGAGGCGGCCATCGAGCGGCGCCTGGCCGACGCGCTGCCCGCGGTGGTGCGGCAGCTCGACGAACTCGCCGCGCAGGCACGTGCCGAGCTGCAGCGCCAGGGCGTGGCGGGCGCGGCGCTGCAGGTGCACCGGCGCGTGCACCTGCGCTACGAGGGCACCGACTCGGCGCTGGTGGTGCCGTACGGCTCGCCGGTGGAGATCCAGTCGGCCTTCGAGGCGGCCTACCGCCAGCGCTTCGCCTTCCTGATGCAGGAGCGCGCGCTGGTGGTCGAGGCGGTATCGGTGGAGGCGGTGGGTGCCGGCGATGCGCCGGCCGAGGCGGTGCAGGCCAGCGCCGCGCCGGCCCCGGCGCCGGTGGCCGAGACGGTGCAAATGTTCAGCGGCGGGCGCTGGCACGAGGCGGCACTGGTGGTGCGCGAGCAGGCCACGCCCGGGCAGTACGTCGACGGGCCGGCCATCATCGCGGAGAAGAACGCGACGACGGTGGTCGAGCCCGGCTGGCGCGCCCGGGTCACGGCACTGGACCACCTGGTGCTCGAGCGTGTCGCACCGCGCGAGGCCCGCCGCGCGATCGGCACCACGGTCGACCCGGTGATGCTCGAGGTGTTCAACAACCTGTTCATGAACATCGCCGAGCAGATGGGCCTGCAGCTGCAGAACACCGCCTACTCGGTGAACATCAAGGAGCGGCTCGACTTCTCCTGCGCGCTGTTCGACGCGCAGGGCCAGCTGATCGCCAACGCGCCGCACATGCCGGTGCACCTGGGCTCGATGAGCGAGTCGATCCGCACCGTGATCGAGCGCAACGCCGGCACGATGAAGCCGGGCGACGTTTACGCGCTCAACGACCCCTACCACGGCGGCACGCACCTGCCCGACGTGACCGTCGTCACCCCGGTGTTCGACGAGGCGGGCGAGCGCATCCTGTTCTACGTCGGCAGCCGCGGCCACCATGCCGACATCGGCGGCGCCACGCCCGGGTCGATGCCGCCGTTCTCCACCCGCATCGAGGAGGAGGGCGTGCAGCTCGACAACGTCAAGCTGGTCGAGGCCGGGCGGCTGCTCGAGGCCGAGCTGCTCGAGCGCCTGCGCGCCGGCGCCTACCCGTCGCGCAACCCGGCGCAGAACATCGCCGACCTGAAGGCGCAGATCGCGGCCAACGAGAAGGGCGTGCAGGAGCTGCGCCGCATGGTGGCGCAGTTCGGGCTCGAGGTGGTGCAGGCCTACATGCGCCACGTGCAGGACAACGCCGAGGAATCGGTGCGCCGCGTGATCACAAAGCTGAAGGACGGCGCGTTCACGCTGCCGCTGGACAACGGCGCGCGCATCGCGGTGGCGATCCGCGTCGACGCGGCCGCGCGCAGCGCCGAGATCGACTTCACCGGCACTTCGGCGCAGCTGCCGAACAACTTCAACGCGCCGACCGCGGTCTGCATGGCCGCGGTGCTGTACGTGTTCCGCACCCTGGTGGGCGACGACATCCCGCTGAACGCAGGCTGCCTGAAGCCGCTGAAGGTCATCATCCCGGAAGGCTCGATGCTCAACCCGCGCCCGCCGGCCTCGGTGGTGGCGGGCAACGTCGAGACCTCGACCTGCATCACCAATGCGCTGTACGGCGCACTCGGCACGCTGGCCGCGAGCCAGTGCACGATGAACAACTTCACCTTCGGCAACGCGCGCCACCAGTACTACGAGACGATCTCCGGGGGCAGCGGTGCGGGGGAGGGTTTCGACGGCACGAGCGTGGTCCAGACCCACATGACCAACTCGCGCCTGACCGACCCCGAGGTGCTCGAGTTCCGCTTCCCGGTGCGGCTGGAGAGCTACGCGATCCGCGCCGGCTCGGGCGGCGCGGGGCGCTGGAAGGGCGGCGACGGCGGCGTGCGGCGCGTGCGCTTCCTCGAGGCCATGACCGCCTCCATCCTCTCCAACGGCCGCACCCAGGGCGCCTTCGGCCTGGCCGGCGGGCAGCCCGGCGCACCCGGCATCAACCGGGTCGAGCGCGCCGACGGGCGCGTCGAGCTGCTCGGCCACATCGGCTCGGTCGAGATGCAGCCGGGCGACGTGTTCGTCATCGAGACCCCGGGCGGCGGAGGCTACGGGTCGCCGGCCTAGACTCGCTGGATGCTGCTGAAGCTGCTGCTGGTCGCCTGCTCGGCGCTGCTCTCGTCGCTGGCGGCGAAGCGCTTCGGGCATGCGGTGGGCGGCACGCTGGCCGGCCTGCCGATGATTGCCGGGCCGATCATGGGCTTCGTGCTGCTGGCCGCGAGCGTCGAGCAGGTGCGTGCGATCGCGCTGGCCACGCTGGTCTGCCTGCCCGCCACCGTGGCGCACCTGGTCACCTTCGCCTGGGCCGCGACGCGCCTGGGCTGGCCACTGGCGCTGGGGCTCGCCAACGCGGCGTTCTTCGGCCTCGGGGCGCTGCTGCCGCAGCTCGGCCTGGTGCCCGAGGCGGCCTGCCTGCTGGCGCTGGCGGTGCTCGCCGCCGGTGCGCCGGCCATGCCGCGCCTGCCGCTGGTGCCCGGCGGCGTGGCCATCCCGCGCATCGAGCTGGCCTGCCGCGTGGCGGCGGCCATCGGGCTGGCCTGGCTGATCATCCGCAGCGCCGGGGTGGCGCCGGCCGCCTTCAGCGGGCTGCTGCTGGCGGTGCCGATCACCGGCAACGTGCTGCCCTGCTTCACGCTGCCGCGCCACGGCGTGGCGGCCACCGTGGCGCTGCTGCGCGGCTTCGTGCGCGGGCTCACCGGCTTCGGTGCCTTCTTCGTCACGCTCTACCTCGGCCTCGGCGCCTGGCCGCCCGGCGCGGCCTACGCACTCGCCTGGCTGGCGGCGCTCGGCGCGGCGCTCGGCCTGCACGCCTGGCAGCGCCACCGGCTCGCGGGGCTCGCATGACGCCGCGGCTGGCCATCGTCATGCCGGTGCTCGACGAAGCGGCCGGCCTCGCGGCCACGCTGCAGGCGCTCGCGCCGCTGCGCGCGCGCGGCGTCGAACTCGTGGTGGCCGACGGCGGCAGCCGCGACGCGAGTGCCGCCATCGCGCGGCCGCTGGCCGACCGGGTGATCGCCGCGCCGCGCGGCCGTGCCCGGCAGATGAACGCCGGCGCCGCGGCGACCGACGCGCCGCGGCTGCTCTTCCTGCATGCCGACACGCGCCTGCCGGAGCGTGCCGACACGCTCGTCGACGCAGCACTTGCGGAGCGCGCCTGGGGCCGCTTCGACGTGCGCATCGAGGGTGGCTCGGCCTGGTTCCCGCTGATCGCCGCGCTGATGAACCGCCGCTCGCGCTGGACCGGCATCGCCACCGGCGACCAGGCGATGTTCATGACCCGCGCCGCGTTCGATTCGGCCGGCGGCTTTCCCGACCAGCCGCTGATGGAGGACATCGAGCTGTCGCGCCGCCTCAAGCGCCTCGGGCCGCCGGCCTGCCTGCGCGCGCGGGTCGCCACCTCGGGCCGGCGCTGGGAGCAGCGTGGCGTGTGGCGCACCATCTGGCTGATGTGGCGGCTGCGCTATGCCTACTGGCGCGGGGCCGATCCGGCGCGCCTGGCCGCGCTGTACCGATGAGCGGCACCGGCTGCGCCGTCGTCGTGCTGGCCAAGGCCCCGGTGGCCGGCCTGGCGAAGACGCGCCTGATCCCGGCGCTCGGGGCCGAGGGGGCGGCGCGCCTGGCGGCCTGGCTGCTCGAGCGCAGCGTGCAGGCCGCGCTCGCCAGCGGCCTGCGCCCGGTCACGCTGTGCGCCGCGCCCGACCTGGCGCACCCGGCCGTCGC
>QJOU01000110.1 GCA_003265685.1 Piscinibacter caeni
GCCTGGCCCCGTGCCGGCGGCTGCCTTGGCGTTGTCCTTGGCGGGGCCTTTGGCAGGGCCCTTGGCGTTGGCCTTGACAGGGACGCCACCCGGCCGCCGCTCGCCCGGCAACGCGCCGAGGGGCCGCGGGGCGGCGACCGCGACGGGCCGGACGCCGGCGCCGGCAGCGGCTTCGGGCAGCCCGGGGCGGTCCGGCTCGGCCTGCTTGAGGTAGGCATGCACCCCGGCGCGGACATCCTCGTACAGCACCGTGTTGCCGCGGTCCACCAGCACGACCACGTCGCAGATGCGCATGATCTCCTTGGTGTTGTGCGACACCATGATGACCTTGGCGCGCTGCAGCCGCTCGCGCAGCAGCCGCTGGCTCTTCTGGCGGAACTGCGGGTCGCCGACCGCCATCAGTTCGTCGATCAGGTAGTAGTCGAACTCGAACGCCATGCTGGCGCCGAAGGCGACCCGGGCGCGCATGCCCGACGAGTACGAGGAGATCGGCAGGTCGAAGTAGTCGCCGATCTCGGCGAAGTCGGCCACGAAGTCGAGGATGCGGCGCATCGCCGGGCCGGTGGCGCCGTGGACGCGGCAGATGAACTGCAGGTTCTCGCGCGCCGTCAGGGCGTTCTGGAAGCCGCCCGAAAGGCCGACCGGCCAGGAGATGCGGGCATCGGTCACCACCGCGCCGGCGTTCGGCGTGTCGATGCCGCCCAGCAGCCGCAGCAGCGTCGACTTGCCGGCGCCATTGCGCCCGAGCAGCCCGATGCTCGCGTTGTCCGGAAACTTGAAGTTGAGGTCGCGGAAGACGTAGCGCCGCCCCAACGGCGTCTGGTACCACTTGGTGAGATTGCGCAGCTCGAGCATGCCGGGAGGGGCGGTCATGCGACCGCGATGAACTGGTGGCGGTACACGCGGTAGGCGCTCATCCCGAATGCCAGGGTACCGAGCGCGAATATGGCCGGGTATGCCGCGCTGGCACCCGGCAGGATCGTGTAGTTGGGGATGAAGTTGTAGCGCGCGAGCTCCACCAGGTGCAGCACCGGGTTCCACAGCAGCATGTCGCGCACGTCCGGCGACAGTGAATGCAGCGGGAAGATGACCCCGGAGAGGAAGTACAGGGGGAAGAACACCAGGTTGATGAAGGTTGTCACCCGCGGACGCCGGTGAGAGGCGACGGCCAGGATCAGGCCCAGCCCGAGGCCGAGCAGCACGAACAAGGCGATGGTGCCCACCAGCTCCAGCGGCGCGCGCGGCACGCAGTGGTAGCCGAGCCAGCCGAGGATCGCGAGGGCGCAGACGTAGACCGCGCCGTACAGCCCGATCTCGACGATGGCGCGCGCCGCGAGGGCGTCGATCGGCAGCACCTGCCGGTAGGCGAAGAGCTGCCGGTTCGCGCTGATGGCGGTCGGCACCTGGCGCGCCAGGTTGCGGAACACGAAGAAGGGCAGCATGCCGGTGACCAGGAACACCGGGAACTCGATGTTCAGCGTCACCGCGTTGCGGCGGAAATTGAACAGCGCCAGGACCGCCAGCACGTGCGCGAGCGGCTCGAACAGCATCCACAGCATGCCGAGCCAGCGGCCCTGGACACGTGCCCGCAGCTCGCGGATCACCAGTGCCACGAGGACCGCGCGCTGCACCTGGTAGGCGTTGCGCTTGGGAGGCGTGGGGGGCAGTTCGGTGGTCAGCATGGTGCGCAGCGAGGCCGCATTGTGCGCGAGCCGCGCGGGCGGGCCCGCGGGTCAGTCGAAGGTGGCGGCCTGCGCCAGGGGTGGGGCGGCGGCGTCCTTGTTCGAGACCTGCGGCGCGGCGCCGGCCAGCGGCCAGCCGATCGCCAGCGCCGGGTCGTCCCAGCGCACGCTCGCCTCGCACTCGGGCGCGTAGTAGTCGGTCGTCTTGTAGAGGAAGTCCGCCGACTCGCTCAGCACCAGGAAGCCGTGCCCGAAACCCGGCGGGATCCACAACTGGCGCTGGTTGTCCTCGCTCAGCTCGACGCCCACCCAGCGGCCGAAGCCCGGGCTGCCGCGGCGCAGGTCGACCGCAACGTCGAACACCGCGCCGCGCGCCACCCGCACCAGCTTGCCCTGGGCATGCGGCGGCAGCTGGTAGTGCACTCCGCGCAGCACGCCGCGCAGCGAGCGCGAGTGGTTGTCCTGCACGAACTCGACATGCCGGCCCACCGCCGCGTCGAAGGCGCGCTGGTTGAAGCTCTCCATGAAGAAGCCGCGCGCATCGCCGTGCACCTGCGGCTCGACGATCAGCACCTCGGGCAGCGCCGTCGGGGTGAAGCGCATCAGTAGGCCCTCTCGCGCAGCAGGCGCAGCAGGTAGGCGCCGTAGCCGCTCTTGGCCAGCGGCCGGGCCAGCGCCTCGAGCTGCGCCGCGTCGATCCAGCCGGCGCGCCAGGCCACCTCCTCGGGGCAGGCCACCTTCAGGCCCTGGCGGCGCTCCAGCGTGGCGATGAACTGGCTCGCCTCGAGCAGGCTGTCGTGCGTGCCGGTGTCCAGCCAGGCGTAGCCGCGGCCCATCAGCTCGACGTTGAGCTGGCCCTGCTCGAGGTAGGTCGCGTTGACCTCGGTGATCTCGAGCTCGCCGCGTGCGCTGGGCTTGATCGCCGCGGCGATGTCGCACACCTGCGAGTCGTAGAAGTACAGCCCCGTCACCGCGTAGTTGCTCTTCGGCGCCTTCGGCTTCTCCTCGATGCTGACGGCGCGGTGCTGGTCGTCGAACTCCACCACGCCGTAGCGCTCGGGGTCGTTGACGTGGTAGGCGAACACGGTCGCCCCGCTCCTCTGGTCGGCCGCGTTGCGCAGCATGGCCTGGAAGTCGTGGCCGTAGAAGATGTTGTCGCCCAGCACCAGCGCGCTGGGCGCGCCGTCGACGAAGCCGCGCCCGAGGATGAAGGCCTGCGCCAGGCCGTCCGGGCTGGGCTGCACGCAGTATGAGATCGACAGGCCCCAGCGCGCGCCGTCGCCCAGCAGCGCCTGGTAGCGCGGCGTGTCCTGCGGCGTGCTGATGACGAGGATGTCGCGGATGCCCGCCAGCATCAGCGTGGACAGCGGGTAGTAGACCATCGGCTTGTCGTACACCGGCAGCAGCTGCTTGCTCAGCGCCAGCGTGGCCGGGTGCAGCCGCGTGCCGGAGCCGCCGGCGAGGATGATGCCCTTGCGTCGCATGAGGTGCTCCTAGGTTCCCGCCAGCTCGTCGACCACCCGATCCACGCCCTGCTGCCAGGGCGGCAGCGCCAGGCCGAAGGCGGCCTGGAAACGCGCGCAGTCCAGGCGCGAGTTGAGCGGCCGGCGTGCCGGCGTGGGGTACTCGGCGGTGGTGATGGCCTCGATCGCCGCGCCCGCCACGCGCACCGGCAGCCCGGCCGCACGGGCGCGCTCGATCGCATGGCAGGCGTAGGCGTGCCAGCTGGTCGTGCCGGCGGCCGCCAGGTGGTAGGTGCCGCCCAGCCGCGCCTCCGCGCGCCAGGCACGCAGCGCGTGCGCCGTGGCGTCGGCCAGCAGCTCGGCGCCGGTGGGGGCGCCGAACTGGTCGTCCACCACGCGCAGCCGGTCGCGCTCGGCGGCCAGGCGCAGCATGGTGCGCAGGAAGTTGCCGCCGCGTGCCGCGTAGACCCAGCTGGTGCGCAGGATCAGGTGGCGGCAGCCGCTGGCACGGATCGCCTCCTCGCCGGCCAGCTTGCTGTGGCCGTAGATCGACAGCGGTGCGGTCGGCGCGGATTCGTCACGCGGCGTGTCGCCGCTGCCGTCGAACACGTAGTCGGTGCCGTAGTGGACCAGCCCGGCGCCGAGTTCGGCCGCCACACGGGCCAGCGCCGCCGGCGCCGTGGCGTTGACGGTGTGGGCGAGCCCGGGTTCGCTCTCGGCGCGGTCGACGGCGGTGTAGGCCGCCGCGTTGACGATCACGTCCGGCCGCAGGCGGCGCACGGTGTCGGCCAGCTGCTCGGGGGCGCGCAGGTCGGCCGCACGGGCCGGGTCGTCGCGCACGGGCGCGATCAGCTCTCCCAGCGGCGCGAGCGCACGCTGCAGCTCCCAGCCGACCTGTCCGCGCCGCCCGAGCAGGAGCAGTCTCATGCCGCGGCGGCTGGACCGTACTGCCGCGCGATCCACTCCCGGTAGGCGCCGCTTTGCACCTCGCGCACCCAGTCGGGGTGCTCCAGGTACCACTGCACCGTGCGGCGCAGCCCGCTGGCAAAGGTCTCGGCCGGGCGCCAGCCGAGTTCGGCCTCGATGCGGCGCGCATCGATCGCATAACGCCGGTCGTGGCCCGGGCGGTCGGCCACGTGCGTGATCAGGCGCGCGTAGGGGCCGGCCGGGTCGGGCTTCAGTTCGTCCAGCAGCGCGCAGATCTGGCGCACGATGTCGATGTTGGCCTGCTCGTTCCAGCCGCCCACGTTGTAGGTCTGGCCCGGGCGCCCGCGCGCCAGCACCGCGCGGATCGCGCTGCAGTGGTCGCCGACGTAGAGCCAGTCGCGCACCTGGCGCCCGTCGCCGTACACCGGCAGCGGCTTGCCGGCCAGCGCGTTGACGATCATCAGCGGGATCAGCTTCTCCGGGAAGTGATACGGCCCGTAATTGTTCGAGCAGTTGGTGGTCAGCACCGGCAGCCCGTAGGTGTGGTGCCAGGCGCGCACCAGGTGGTCGGCGCTCGCCTTGCTGGCCGCGTAGGGGCTGTTGGGTTCGTAGCGGTGCTGCTCGGTGAAGGCAGGCGCGTCGGGGGCGAGCGAGCCGAACACCTCGTCGGTGCTGACCTGCAGGAAGCGGAAGGCCGCGCGTTCCGGGTCCGGCAGCGTGGACCAGTAGGCCCGCACCGACTCGAGCAGCGCCAGCGTGCCCATCACGTTGGTGCGCAGGAAGGCCTCCGGCCCGCTGATCGAGCGGTCCACGTGGCTCTCGGCGGCGAAGTTGATCACCGCGCGCGGCCGATGCTCGGCCAGCAGCGCGCCGACCAGTGCCCGATCGCCGATGTCGCCGCGCACGAAGCGGTGGCGTGCGTCGCCGTCCAGCGCGGCCAGGTTGCGCAGGTTGCCGGCGTAGGTGAGCGCATCGAGGTTGACGACCGGGTCGCCGTTGCGGTCGAGCCAGTCGAGCACGAAGTTGCTGCCGATGAAACCGGCGCCGCCGGTGACGAGGATCATGGGATCGAAGGCTCCGCCCGAGTTGGCCGCGGATTATCGGCGATGCGTTTGGTGACGCCGTGTCGGGCCGTGCGTCAGGTGCCCTGACTACACTTGGGGTCATGCTTGTGTTCGTGGCGGCGTTTGTCCTGTCGGCGACGCTGACCCTGATCGTGGTCCGGCTGCTGCGCAGCCGCGGCTGGGCCACCAAGGATCATGACCTCACCGGGCCGCAGAAGGTCCACGTGCATCCTGTCGCGCGCGTGGGCGGCATCGGTGTGTTCGCGACGCTCGGCGTGCTGGCGGCCGCGTTCGCGCTGCTGCAGCCGCAGTCCGCGCTCGGGCGCATGCTGCTGCTGCTGCTGCTGTGCGGCGCGCCCGCCTTCGTCGCCGGGTTGCTGGAGGACGTGACCAAGCGCGTCTCGGTGGCGGTGCGCCTGATGGCGGCCATCCTGTCGGCCGTGCTGGCGGTGTTCGTGCTCGGCACCGCGATCACCCGCACCGACCTGCTGCTGCTGGACTGGGTCGCGTCGTTCACGGTCGGCGCCGCGCTGCTGGCGGTGGTGGCGGTGGCCGGCATGGCGAATGCCGTCAACATCATCGACGGCTTCAACGGCCTGGCCTCGATGTGTGTGGTGATGATCCTGCTGGCGGTGGCCTACGTGGCCGGCGAGGTGGGCGACGCGCTGGTACTGCTGCTGGCGCTGGCCGGCGCCGGGGCGATCCTCGGCTTCTTCATCTGGAACTACCCGGCCGGGCTGATCTTCCTGGGCGACGGCGGGGCCTATTTCCTCGGCTTCTACGCGGCCGAGGTGGCGCTGCTGCTGCTGCAGCGAAACACCCAGGTGTCGCCGCTGTTCCCGCTGCTGGCCTCGATCTATCCGGTGTTCGAGACGCTGTTCTCGATGTACCGGCGCAAGGTGGTGCGCGGCCGCGCAGTCGGCATGCCTGACGGCGTGCACCTGCACAGCCTGGTCTACCGACGCCTGCTGCGCTGGGCGGTCGGGCGCACGGATGCCGCCGCCTTGACGAAGCGCAATGCGTTGACGGCGCCCTACCTCTGGCTGCTGAGCATGCTGGCGGTGGTGCCCAGCGTGCTCTTCTGGGGCGACTCGCGCGTGCTGGGCGCCTTCATCGTGCTGTTCGCCGCGGTCTACGTCTCGCTGTACGCGCTGATCATCCGCTTCAAGGCGCCGCGCTGGCTGCAGCTGCGCCCCGGATCCCCCCCTCGGCGATAATCGGGGAACATGCAAACCGAAACCCCGCTGCCGGACGTGCCGGCACCCGCGCGATTCGACACCCTCGCGCTCGACCCGAAGCTGCTGCGTGCGGTGGCCGACGCCGGCTACCTGACGATGACGCCGATCCAGGCCAAGGCGATCCCGATCGTGCTGGACGGCCGTGACGTGATGGGCGCTGCCCAGACCGGCACCGGCAAGACCGCCGCCTTCTCGCTGCCGCTGCTGCAGCGCATGCTCAAGCACGAGAACGCCAGCATGTCGCCGGCGCGCCACCCGGTGCGCGCGCTGGTGCTGGCGCCCACCCGCGAGCTGGCCGACCAGGTGGCCGCCAACGTCAAGCAGTACTCCAAGTTCACGCAGCTGCGCGCCGCGGTGGTGTTCGGCGGCATCGACATGAAGCCGCAGACCGAGGAGCTGCGGCGCGGCGTCGAGGTGCTGATCGCCACGCCCGGCCGGCTGCTCGACCACATCGAAGCCAAGAATGCGGTGCTCAACCAGGTCGAGTACGTGGTGCTCGACGAGGCCGACCGCATGCTGGACATCGGCTTCCTGCCCGACCTGCAGCGCATCCTCAGCTACCTGCCCAAGCAGCGCCAGACGCTGCTGTTCTCGGCCACCTTCTCGCCCGAGATCAAGCGCCTGGCCGAGAGCTACCTGCAGGACCCGATCCTGGTCGAGGTGGCTCGACCGAACGCCACCGCCTCCACCGTCGAGCAGCGTTTCTACAGCGTGGCCTCCGACGACAAGCGGCGTGCCGTGCTCAAGCTGCTGAAGGACCGCGGCGTGACGCAGGCGCTGGTGTTCGTCAACTCCAAGCTCGGCTGCGCGCGGCTGGCGCGCTCGTTCGAGCGCGACGGCCTGCGCACCAACGCGCTGCATGGCGACAAGAGCCAGGACGAGCGGCTCAAGGCGCTGGACGCCTTCAAGCGCGGCGAGGTCGACGTGCTGGTGGCCACCGACGTGGCCGCGCGCGGCCTGGACATCGCCGACCTGCCGGCGGTGTTCAACTTCGACGTGCCGTTCAACGCCGAGGACTACGTGCACCGCATCGGCCGCACCGGCCGCGCCGGTGCCTCGGGCCTGGCGATGACGCTGGTGGCGCGCGAGGACCACCGCTCGATCGGCGACATCGAGCGCCTGATCAAGAAGAAGGTCGAGATCGAGCCCCTCGAGCTCGACGACGCGCCGCCGCGTCGCGACACCTACCGCGACCGCTCCCGCCGCGACGACGACGAGCGCCCTACGCGCCCTGCCGGCACCAGCCGCCCGACCTACGCCGCGCCCAAGCCGGCCTCCGACCCGTTCTTCGACAAGCCCTACGAGCCGCCGGCCGACGCGCCCAAGCCCGCCTGGGACCAGAAAGCCGCGTCGCCCGCGCCGCGCGGCCTGTCGCCCTACATCAAGCCGAAGAAGAAGGTTGCCGCGCTGTTCGGCGCGAAGAAGGCCGACGACGTGCCGTCGGCCTGAGGCCTGGCGCCCTCAGGCCGCCAGGAAGGCGAACACGGCCGGGCGGTCCGCCGGCAAGGCGGCCGGCCGACGCTGCCAGCCCTCGACACTGTCGCTGCGCGTGAAGCCCTCCGGTGTCGCGAGCGCGCAGCTCACCGACAGGCGCGTGTCGCCCTTGAGCTGTGCCAGCAGCGCCCCCAGCAGCGCGGCATTGCGGTACGGCGTCTCGATCATCAGCTGCGTCTGCCCGAGACGGCGCGAGGCGGCCTCGAGCTCACGGATCCGGGCAGCGCGCGCGCCGGCCTCGACCGGCAGGTAGCCGACGAAGGCGAAGCTCTGCCCGTTCAGCCCGCTGGCGGCCAGCGCGAGCAGCAGCGCACTCGGGCCGGGCAGGGCCCGCACCGGGATGCCGGCCGCATGCGCCGCCTGCACCAGCGCCGCGCCCGGGTCGGCCACGGCGGGCAGGCCGGCCTCGGAGATCAGGCCGAGGTCGTGCCCGGCCAGTGCCGGCGCGAGCAGGGGGCGCAGGTCGGCCGGCGGCGCCGCCTTGGCGCCCTTGGCCGGTCGCGGCAGCTCCACGATCGACACCTGCTGCAGCGGCGCCGCCAGCGGCACCAGCGCATCGACGCGCTTGAGCAGCGCGCGTGTGGTCTTCGCGTTCTCGGCCACCCAGTGCTGCAGCTGCGCGGCGCGCTGCAGCACCCCCAGCGGCAGCACGTCGCTCAGCGGCGCCGCCTGGGCGCCCTCGATGCCGAAATCCAGCGTGTTCGGGACGAGGTAGAGCGTCCCGGGCGTGCCGCTCATGGCGCGAGCGGGTCGATGCCGGCCTCGCGCAGCATCGCGCTGGTGCGGATCAGCGGCAGGCCGACCAGCGCCGTCGGGTCGTCGGATTCGATCGCGTCCAGCAGCGCGATGCCCAGGGTCTCGCACTTGGCGCTGCCGGCGCAGTCGTAGGGCTGCTCGGTGCGCAGGTAGTGCTCGATCTCGGCGTCGCCCAGCCTGCGCACGCGCACCGTCACCGGAACCCGCACGCTGCGCTCGTAGCCGGCCCCGGCGCGCATCACGGTGACCGCGGTGTGGAAGACCACGGCGCGGCCGCGCATCGCACGCAGCTGCTCCACGGCGCGGGCGTGGCTGCCCGGCTTGCCGATCGCCGCGCCGTCGAGCTCGGCAACCTGGTCGGAGCCGATCACCACCGCCTCCGGATGGCGGGCCGCCACGGCGGCGGCCTTCGCATGGGCCAGCCGCTCGGCCAGCGCCGCGGGGGTCTCGCCGGCGCGGGCCGTCTCGTCGACCTGCGGCGCGACCACCTCGAAGGGCAGGCGCAGGCGTTCGAGCAGTTCGCGCCGGTAGCGCGAGGTGGAGGCGAGGATCAGGCGCGGGCGCGTCGGCATGGCAGTGATTGTCCCATCGCGCCGCATACACTTCCTCGCATGAAAGCGCGCGCCTTCGATCCCCTGCACCTGGACGTCGCCGCCTTCGCCGAGCAGGCAGCGCAACTGCAGGGCTGCTGGCCGCTGGGAGAGTTGGAACGCCTGGCCGCCGCGGCACATGCCGACTGCCCGCCCGGCGACACCCCGGTCGACTGGCAGGCGCGCGGCGAGCAGCGCGCGGTGCGCGGCGGCGCGCCGCAGGTCTGGCTGCACCTGCAGGCGCGCACCGCGCTGCAGGTCGTCTGCCAGCGCTGCCTCGGGCCGCTGCCGGTCGACGTGCAGGCCGAACGCAGCTTCCTGTTCGTGCCGGGCGAGGACCAGGCGGCCGAACTCGACGCCGACTGCGAGGACGATGTGCTGGCACTCACTCGCTCGCTGGACCTGAAGGAACTGGTCGAGGACGAACTGCTGCTGTCGCTGCCGCTGGTGCCCCGGCATGCCGCCTGCCCGCTGCCGGCGGCGCCGGGCGAGGCCGAGGTCTTCGACGAGCGGCCGAATCCCTTTGCCGCGCTGGCCGCGCTGAAGGGCCGTCCACCCCGGGCGGACGGTTCGGCGTGATCGCCGGCGCTGCTGGCCTCGGCGCGGAATGCTAGAATCGCCGGCTTTTCGTGAGTTGCATGCCCTGGGTGGGCGTGCCAGGAGATCCATCATGGCCGTTCAGCAGAACAAGAAGTCGCCGTCCAAGCGTGGCATGCACCGCTCGCACAACGCCGTGGCCGCCCCCGGCACCGCGATCGAGCCGACCACCGGCGAAACGCATCTGCGCCACCACATCAGCCCGACCGGCTTCTACCGCGGCCGCAAGGTCCTGAAGACCAAGGCGGACGCCTGAGCGTTCACCGCGGGAGCTGGCGACGCTCCGCATGGGCAGCGCCCCCACTGCAGCCGCGGCCCCGGTGTCGCCGATCGGCGGCGCGATCCGCCTTGCCGTCGATTGCATGGGCGGTGACCACGGTCCGTCGGTCACGCTGCCGGCCTGCCGGGCCTTCCTCGACGTCCATCCGCAGGCCGAACTGATCCTCGTCGGACGCGCCGCCGAACTGGCGCCGGCCGCCGGCTGGGCGCGCACCCGCGTGGTGGCAGCCACCGAGGTCGTCGAGATGGACGATCCGGTTGAAGTGGCGCTGCGGCGCAAGAAGGATTCGTCGCTGCGCGTTGCCGTCTCGCAGGTCAAGCCGGGCGAGGACGGCAAGGCGGCGGCGCATGCCTGCGTCTCGGCCGGCAACACCGGCGCGCTGATGGCCGTCTCGCGCTACGTGCTCAAGACGCTCGAGGGCATCGACCGGCCGGCCATCGCCACCGTGATGCCGAACCAGCGCGATGGCTTCACCACCGTGCTCGACCTGGGCGCCAACGTCGACTGCAGCGCCGAGCACCTGCTGCAGTTCGCCGTGATGGGCAGCGCGCTGGTGGCCGCGGTGGAGGGCAAGGGCGACCCGAGCGTCGGCCTGCTGAACATCGGCGAAGAGGTCATCAAGGGCAGCGAGACCATCAAGCAGGCCGCCGAGCTGCTGCGCGCGGCGGCCGCCAGCGGGCACCTGAACTTCCACGGCAACGTGGAGGGCAACGACATCTTCAAGGGCACCACTGACATCGTCGTCTGCGACGGTTTCGTCGGCAACGTGGCGCTGAAGACCGCCGAAGGGCTGGCCGCGATGCTGACCAGCTTCATCAAGCAGGAGTTCACCCGCAACGCCTTCACCAAGATGGCCGCGCTGGTGGCGATGCCGGTGCTCAAGCACTTCAAGGCACGCGTGGACCACCGCCGGTACAACGGTGCCGCGCTGCTGGGCCTGCGCGGGCTGGTGTTCAAGAGCCACGGTTCGGCCGACGCCTTCGCCTTCCAGCAGGCGCTGAACCGCGCCTATGATGCGGCTCGCAACCGGCTGCTCGACCGGGTCCACGACCGCATCCTCGAGACGCTCGCGGCCATGCCGGTTGCCGGTGGCGAGAACCCGCCCGACTCGCCGGCCATGGTGGCCACACGATGAGCACACGATGAGCATCAGCGCGCGCTTCTCGCGCATCACCGGCACCGGCAGCTACCTGCCGCCGAACCGCCTGAGCAACGAGCAGCTGGCCGCCCAGCTCGCCCGCGACGGGGTCGAGACCTCGGACCAGTGGATCGTCGAGCGCACCGGCATCCGCGCGCGGCACTTCGCCGCCCCCGACGTGACCAGCAGCGACCTGGCGCTGCAGGCCGCGCGCCACGCGCTCGAGGCGGCCGGGCGGCGTGCCGCCGATATCGACCTGATCATCGTCGCGACCTCGACGCCGGACATGGTGTTCCCGTCGACCGCCTGCATCCTCCAGAACAAGCTCGGCGCCAACGGCTGCCCGGCCTTCGACGTGCAGGCGGTGTGCTCGGGCTTCGTCTACGCGCTCAGCGTGGCCGACGCGATGATCCGCACTGGCGCGGCGGACTGCGCGCTGGTGGTCGGCGCCGAGGTGTTCTCGCGCATCCTCGACTTCAAGGACCGCACCACCTGCGTGCTGTTCGGCGACGGTGCCGGCGCGGTGGTGCTCGAGGCGAGCGACCGTCCGGGCCTGCTGGCCAGCGAACTGCGTGCCGACGGCCGGCATGTCGACATCCTCTGCACGCCGGGCACGGTCGCGGGCGGTCAGGTGCTGGGGGTGCCGCTGCTCAGGATGGACGGCCAGGCGGTGTTCAAGCTCGCCGTCGGCGTGCTCGAGAGCGCCGCGCGCGCGGTGCTCGAGAAGGCCGGCCGCACCGAGGCCGACATCGACTGGCTGATCCCGCACCAGGCCAACATCCGCATCATGCAGGGCACGGCCAAGAAGCTGAAGCTGCCATCGGGCAAGCTGATCGTGACGGTCGACGAACACGGCAACACCTCGGCCGCCTCGGTGCCGCTGGCGCTCGACGTGGCGGTGCGCAGCGGCCGCGTGAAGCGCGACGACACGGTGCTGCTCGAGGGCGTGGGCGGCGGCTTCACCTGGGGCGCGGTGCTGCTCGACTTCTGAGCGCCGCGGCGCAGCGCGCGCGACGGCGAGAGCGACGACGACAACGACAAAGAGAGAGACAAGGACGATGGCCACCTTCGCATTCGTGTTCCCGGGCCAGGGTTCGCAGAGCGTCGGCATGCTCGACGCGTGGGGCGACCACGCCGCGGTGCGGCAGACGCTTGCCGAGGCGTCCGAGGCGCTGCACGAGGACATCGGCGCGCTGATCCACGCCGGCCCGAAGGAGCAGCTCGACCTGACCACCAACACCCAGCCGGTGATGCTGGCCGCGGCGATTGCCTGCTACCGGGCCTGGATGGCCGAGACCGGGCTCGCCCCGGCGGTGGTGGCCGGCCATTCGCTGGGCGAGTACAGCGCGCTGGTCGCGGCCGGTTCGCTCACGCTGGCGCAAGCCCTGCCGCTGGTGCGCCTGCGCGCGCAGGCCATGCAGGACGCCGTGCCGGTGGGCGCCGGCGCGATGGCCGCGATCCTCGGGCTGGACGCGGACGTGGTGCGAGACACCTGCGCCGAGGTGACCGCGCAGGTCGGCGAGGCGGTCGCGGCCGCCAACTACAACGACCCGAAGCAGACCGTCATCGCCGGCACCAAGGCCGCGGTGGACAAGGCCTGCGAGGCGCTCAAGGCACGTGGCGCCAAGCGTGCGCTGCCGCTGGCGGTGTCGGCGCCGTTCCACTCCAGCCTGATGAAGCCGGCCGCCGAGCGCCTGAAGGTCGCGCTGGCCGAGGTGCCGTTGGCCGTGCCGGTGTTTCCCGTGATCAACAACATCGACGTCGCGGTGCAGAGCGACCCGGACGCCATCAAGGAGGCGCTCTACCGCCAGGCCTTCGGCCCGGTGCGCTGGGTCGAGACCGTGCAGGCAATGCGCGCCCGCGGCATCACCCACGTGCTCGAATGCGGCCCGGGCAAGGTGCTGGCCGGGCTGGCCCGGCGCATCGACAGCGAGCTCGTCGTCGGCAACGTGCTCGATCCGGCGACGCTCGCCGAGGCGAAGGGGATGCTGGCATGAGCGATCACGTCACGATGAACGGCCAGGTGGCCCTCGTCACCGGCGCCTCGCGCGGCATCGGCCGGGCCATCGCGCTGGCACTGGCCGAGCGCGGCATGCAGGTGGTGGGCACCGCCACCAGCGAGGCCGGCGCACAGGCCATCACCGAGGCGCTGGCCGGCCATGCCGGCTGTCGCGGCCTGGTGCTCAACGTCACCGACGGCGCGGCGCTCGACGCGGCGATCGACGGCATCGTCAAGGCGCAGGGCGGCCTGCATGTGCTGGTCAACAACGCCGGCATCACGCGCGACATGCTGTCGATGCGCCTGAAGGACGAGGACTGGGACGCGGTCATCGACACCAACCTGAAAGCGGTGTTCCGCGCCTGCCGCGCTGCCACCCGGCCGATGATGAAGCAGCGCTACGGCCGCATCGTCAACATCACCTCGGTGGTGGGCGCCAGCGGCAACCCGGGCCAGGCCAACTACGCCGCCGCCAAGGCCGGCGTGGCCGGCATGACGCGCTCGCTGGCGCGCGAGCTCGGCAGCCGCGGCGTGACGGTCAACTGTGTCGCGCCGGGCTTCATCGACACCGACATGACCAAGTCGCTGCCCGAGGCGCAGACGGCCGCGCTGCTGGCGCAGATCCCGCTCGGCCGGCTCGGCCACGCGAGCGAGATCGCGCACTCCGTGGCCTTCCTCGCCTCGCCGCAGGCCGGCTACATCACCGGCACCGAACTGCACGTCAACGGTGGCATGTTCATGTGCTGACGAGCCCGGCGCCGGCCCCTGCGGGGGCTGGACGCGAGCCCTTAGAATCCCGCCTTTGTTTCCGTAAACACTCCCGGAGGAGTCATGAGCGACATCGAAGCCCGAGTCAAGAAGATCATCGCCGAACAGTTGGGTGTTCCCGAAGCCGACGTCGCCAACGAGAAGGCCTTTGTCGCCGACCTGGGCGCCGACTCGCTGGACACGGTCGAGCTGGTGATGGCGCTCGAGGACGAGTTCGGCATCGAGATCCCGGACGAGGAAGCCGAGAAGATCACCACGGTGCAGCTCGCGATCGACTACGCGATGAAGCACCAGAAGGCCGCCTGAGGCCGCCGCTCTTGCCGTCGTTGTTCTGCGCATGAGCCGCCGTCGCGTCGTCATCACCGGCCTGGGCCTGGTCAGCCCCGTGGGCAATTCGGTCGCCGAAGGCTGGGGCAACCTGGTCGCCGGGCGCTCCGGCATCGCGACCGTGACGCGCTTCGACGCGTCCGCCTTCGCATGCCGCTTCGCCGGCGAGGTCAAGGGCTTCCGGATCGAGGACTACATCCCGGCCAAGGAAGCGCGCCACATGGACACCTTCATCCACTATGGGATGGCGGCGTCTATCCAGGCGGTGCGCGATGCCGGCCTGCCCACCAACGACGCGTTGAACGAGGAGCAGGCCGAGCGCATCGGCTGCCTCGTCGGCTCGGGCATCGGCGGGCTGCCGATGATCGAGCAGACCGACGGCGACTACCGCGAGCGCGGCCCGCGCCGCATCTCGCCGTTCTTCGTGCCGGCCTCGATCATCAACATGATCTCCGGCCACGTGTCGATCCACTTCGGCTTCCAGGGGCCGAACCTGGCGATCGTCACCGCCTGTACCACCGGCTTGCACTGCATCGGCGAGGCCGGCCGGATGATCGAGTACGGCGATGCCGACGTGATGGTGGCCGGCGGTGCCGAGGCCACCGTCTCGCCGCTGGGCATCGGCGGCTTCGCGGCGGCGCGTGCGCTGTCCACCCGCAACGACGACCCCGCCACCGCCTCGCGCCCCTGGGACAAGGACCGCGACGGCTTCGTGCTCGGCGAGGGTGCCGGCGTGCTGGTGCTCGAGGAGTACGAGCATGCGAAGCGGCGCGGCGCGAAGATCTATGCCGAGCTCGTCGGCTTCGGCATGGGCGCGGACGCGTACCACATGACGGCGCCGAACGTCGATGGCCCGAAGCGCTCGATGCGCGCGGCGCTGCGCAATGCGGGCATCAACGCCGACCAGGTGCAGTACCTGAACGCCCACGGCACCTCCACGCCGCTGGGCGACGTCAACGAGAGCAACGCGATCAAGCTCGCCTTCGGCGACGCGGCGCGCAAGCTCGTCGTCAACTCGACCAAGTCGATGACCGGCCACCTGCTCGGCGGCGCCGGCGGCATCGAGTCGGTCTTCACCGTGCTGGCGCTGCACCACCAGGTCTCGCCGCCGACGATCAACATCTTCAACCAGGATCCCGAGTGCGACCTGGACTACTGCGCCAACAGCGCGCGCGAGATGAAGATCGAGTACGCCGTCAAGAACAACTTCGGCTTCGGCGGCACGAACGGCACGCTGGTCTTCAAGCGCGCCTGAACCGGCTGCGGCACGCGCCGTGAGCACCGGCTGGCCGGCCCTGACGGTGGACCTGCCGCCTTCGCGCCCCTGGCGCGCCGGCGTCGCCGCGCTGGCGCTGCTGGCGTCCCTCGCCCTGGTGTCCTGGTGGTGGCTCGGTTCCGGTGAACTGCCGACCGGGTTGAGCGGGGCCGTTGTCGTGCTGGGCACGGCGGCCATCGTGTCGGCCTGGCGGCTGCGCGCGGAGTGCGGCGCCAGGCTGCGCTGGGACGGACGGGCCTGGTCGCTGGCGCGTGGTGCTGCGGCCCCGGCCGAGGGAAGCCTGGTGGTGGCGCTGGACCTCGGCGCGTGGATGCTGCTGCGCTTCGACGCCGCGGTGCCGCCCGCCCGGCACTGGGTTCCGGCCGGCCGCGCGGATCTGGCCGGCCAATGGCATGCCTTTCGCTGTGCGGTATATTCCGCGCGTCCTGCGCCCGGAGGGTCCTCCGCGGCGGCCTCCCCCGCTTCCCACGAATGAACGCCGCCGACGCCGACGCTCCGCTGATCGAACGCGTCAAGCAGGGGGACATCCGGGCCTTCGAGATGCTCGTGGTGAAGTACCAGCGCCGCATAGAACGCCTGATCGGCCGCATGGTGCGCGACGTCGACCTCGTGCCCGACATCGCGCAGGAGACCTTCATCCGTGCCTACCGGGCGATCCCGCAGTTCCGCGGCGAGAGCGCGTTCTACACGTGGCTCTACCGCATTGCGGTGAATACCGCGAAAAAATCCCTCGTCGAGCTCAAGCGCGACCCCGTGATCACGGAGGCGGCCCTCGCGGCGCGCGAGGAGGACGACGAAACTTCACGGGTGGAAAACGAACTAAGCGACGGCGAAACCCCCGACGCCGTGCTTGCCAGCAAGGAGATCGCCGCGGCCGTGAACGCCGCGATCGAGGCGCTGTCCGACGATCTTCGCCAGGCCATCACCCTGCGCGAGATCGAAGGGCTGAGCTACGAGGAGATCGCCGAGTTGATGAACTGCCCGATCGGCACCGTGCGCTCGCGGATTTTCCGCGCGCGCGAGGCCATCGCGGCGCGGTTGAGGCCCCTGCTGGACACGCGCAAAGGCGAGCGCTGGTAGGCGGCGGGGCCCCGGGGTGATGACGATGGAGCAGCAGATGTCCAGGGAACAGGCGGTCGATCCGAAGGCGGGAGAAATGCTCTCCGCGCTGATGGACGGCGAGGTGAACGATGCCGCGGCGGTGGCCAGCGCATGCCGGGCGTGGCGCGACGACACGCAGCTGCGCGAATCCTGGCACTGTTACCACCTGATCGGCGACGTGCTGCGCTCGGACGACCTGGCGTCGGCCGCCGGCCGCGATGCGGACTTCCTGGCCCGGCTGCGCGGCCGCCTCGAGGCCGAGCCGGTCGTGCTGGCGCCGATGCCGCGGCCTGCCGTGGTACGGGTACGCCGCTGGCGCTGGGCCGGCCCCGCGGCGGTGGCGGCGGGGTTCGTGGCGGTGGCCGGGGTGCTGGTGGCGACCCGCGCGCCGGAACCGCTCGCGCCGCAGACGGTGGCGGAGGGCGGCGCGGTGGTGCGTCCCGCGGCCGACACGGCCGTGAAGCCGGCGGCGGTGGTGCCGGTCGCGGCGGCGGAGCCCGAGGAGATCGTCGCCAACGGCAAGATGATCCGCGACGCGCGGATCGACCGCTACCTCGAGGCGCATCAACAGTTCGGCAACTCGACCATGCTGGGCGGCTCGCCACTGGTGCGGCGTGCGGCCGTGGATTCGATGCAGCGCTGAGCGCGGGTCGGTCGCACGCTTCCCATGCGGATCTACCCTCTCTTTGCGCTGACCCTGCTCGGCGCCTTCTGCGGTTTCGTGTCCGCCGCACCGGCGCCGGCGGCGAGTGCGGCGTCCGACGCATCCCAGCCCGTGCACAGCTGGCTGATGCGCATCCACGAGGCGGCCGGCAAGCGCAACTTCCAGGGTACCTTCGTCGTCAGCGGCGGCGGTGCGGTGTCCAGTGCCCGCATCGCGCACTTCTACGTGGCCGGGCAGCAGTACGAGCGCATCGAGTCGCTCGACGGTCAGGCGCGCCACGTGTTCCGGCACAACGACCTGGTGCAGACGGTGTGGCCCTCGAGCCGCGTCGTGGTCATCGAACAGACCCAGCTGCCGCGGGCCTTCCCCGCGGTGCTGCAGACTGGCGACGACCGTCTCTCCGAGTTCTACGCGCTGCACGCGGAGGGGGCCGGCCGCGTGGCCGGCCACGAAGCCGACGTGCTGCGGGTGCAGCCGCGCGACCATCGCCGCTTCGGCTATCGCCTGTGGGCCGACCGCAGCACCGGGCTGCTGCTGCGCGCCGACGTGTTGAACGACAAGGACGAGGTGCTCGAGAGCTCGGCCTTCTCCGACGTGACGATCAACGTCCGGCCGCAGCCCGAAAGCGTGCTGCAGCCGATGCGACGTCTCGAGGGCTACCGCGTGTTGCGGCCCTCGCTGCAGCCGATCCGGCTGGAGGACGAGGGCTGGGTGCTGCGCGAGGCCACGCCCGGCTTCCGGCTGATCAGCGGCGTCAAGCGCCCGATCGGCGCCGCGTCCGGAGGAGAAGGCGATCTCCCCGCCCAGTCGGTGCTGCAGGCGGTCTACTCCGACGGCCTGACCCACGTGTCGCTGTTCATCGAACCCTACGATCCTGCGCGCCACACCAAGGACATGCGTGCCACCCTCGGCGCGACGCAGACGCTGATGCGTCGCCACGGTGACTGGTGGGTGACGCTGGTCGGCGACGTGCCGCTGGCCACCCTGAAGGAATTCGCCAAGCGCCTCGAGCGTCGCCCCTGACGCGTCGGCCCGGGCCCCGTTTTCACTCGTTCCACGCTTGACCATGACCATCGAGAAGACCGATCTCCTCGTCGCGCCGGCGCTGCGCCGCCGGCTCTGGCTGGCTGCCCTCACGCTGGGCGTCGCGTTCGCCGCGGCGCTGCCCGCGGCGCCCGTGCGTGCGCAGCCGCAGGTCACGCTGCCCGACTTCGCCGACCTGGCCGAGCGGGTCGGCCCGTCCGTCGTCAACATCCGCACCCTGGAGCGCTCGCGCGGCGCGCGCGGCGTGCCCGAGATGGACGAGGACATGCTCGAGTTCTTCCGCCGCTTCGGGTTGCCCATTCCGAACCAGCCCGGGCCGCGCGGCCAGCGCCCCGCGCCCGATGGTGGCGAGCCGCAGCAGCGCGGCGTCGGCTCGGGCTTCATCCTCAGCGCCGACGGCTACGTGATGACCAATGCGCATGTGGTCGACGGCGCCGACGAGTTGATCGTGACCCTGCCCGACAAGCGCGAGTTCAAGGCGCGCCTGATCGGCACCGACAAGCGCTCCGACGTGGCGCTGGTGAAGATCGAGGCCAGCGGCTTGCCGACCGTGAAGATCGGCGACGTGAACAAGCTGCGCGTGGGCGAATGGGTGATCGCGATCGGCTCGCCGTTCGGCCTGGAGAACACCGTGACGGCCGGCATCGTCAGTGCCAAGGCGCGCGATACCGGCGAGTTCCTGCCGCTGATCCAGACCGACGTCGCCATCAACCCCGGCAACTCCGGCGGCCCGCTGCTGAACCTGCGCGGCGAGGTGGTCGGCATCAACTCGCAGATCTACAGCCGCTCGGGCGGCTACATGGGCATCTCGTTCGCGATCCCGATCGACGAGGCGACGCGTGTGGCCGACCAGTTGCGCACCAGCGGGCGGGTGAGCCGCGGCCGCATCGGCGTGAGCATCGACCAGGTGACCAAGGACGTGGCCGAGTCGATCGGCCTGGGCAAGGCGAGCGGCGCGCTGGTGCGCAGCGTCGAATCCGGCGGGCCGGCCGAGAAGGCCGGCGTCGAGCCGGGCGACATCATCACCAAGTTCGACGGCAAGGCGGTCGACAAGTCGGGCGACCTGCCGCGCATCGTCGGCGGTGTAAAGCCGGGCAGCAAGGTGACGCTGCAGGTTTTCCGGCGCGGCAGCTACAAGGACCTGATGGTGACGGTGGCCGAGGTCGAGCCCGACCAGAAGCGCGCGGCCGCCGAGTCCGGCGGCGCGAGCAAGCCGCAGGCCACGGTGGCAACGCTGGGCATCGGCGTGTCGGACCTCGGCGACGCGCAGAAGCGCGAACTGAAGATCAAGAACGGCGTGCGCGTGGACAGCGTCGACGGACCGGCTGCCCGCGCCGGCCTGCGCGAGGGCGACGTCATCCTCTCGATCGACAACGCCGAGGTCTCGAGCGCGAAGCAGTTCGAGTCGGTGGTCGCCAAGCTCGACAAGACCCGCGCCGTCACTGTGCTCGTGCGGCGCGGCGACACGGTGAACTTCCTGATCATCCGGCCGACACGCTGACCCCGACATCCGACTCCGGCGCCGGGTCTTTTTGCGATCCGGAACGCCGGATCCGATCGAGGCCGGTGCGATGACTGTTATGCCTTGAAAGTTGGCGTACGCTAACTTTTCACCTGACGGGATTGGGGTCGGCAAGCGATAGAATTTGGGTTCGCGGGGGGCTGGTTGCGCCGGGTCCGATCAACAAAAATCGGTGCCGGTAACTATCCCCAAGTGGTCCACAAGGGTTTGTGGACAAGCTGTTGATGGATTTCCTTGTTGGCACCCTGCAACGACGCGAAATCAAGCATTGGCGCGGTTTTCCGCGGGGGTGTTTTGGCTACAATGAAGGCCCAACAAGCAGTTGCCATACGTTTTGTTGGAAGGCGCGTCACTCTTTCGACGTGCCTTTTTTTTGCGTGCGGCACGGCCCTTCGGGCCTTCACATCGCTTCGCGATATGAGCCTTCCGCGCAACGGCTGCGCCGTTGTGTCTACGTACTGAGGCTCGCGATCAGCAGTCCATGGACCACATCCGCAACTTCTCCATCATTGCCCACATCGACCACGGCAAGAGCACGCTGGCCGACCGGCTGATCCAGCGCTGCGGCGGACTGAGCGAGCGTGAGATGGAGGCGCAGGTGCTCGACTCGATGGACATCGAGCGCGAGCGCGGCATCACCATCAAGGCCCAGACCGCGGCGCTGCAGTACACCGCGCGCGACGGGAAGACCTACAACCTCAACCTGATCGACACGCCGGGCCACGTCGACTTCAGCTACGAGGTGAGCCGCTCGCTGTCGGCCTGCGAGGGCGCGCTGCTGGTGGTCGACGCGAGCCAGGGCGTCGAGGCACAGACGGTGGCCAACTGCTACACCGCGATCGAGCTCGGCGTGGAAGTGGTGCCGGTGCTCAACAAGATGGACCTGCCGCAGTCCGACCCCGAGCGCGCCAAGTCCGAGATCGAGGAGGTGATCGGCATCGACGCCGCCGACGCCATCCCTGCCAGCGCCAAGACCGGCGAGGGCATCGACGAGATCCTCGAGGCGGTGATTCACCGCATCCCCGCGCCGCGTGGGGTGGCCGAGGCGCCGCTGCGCGCGATGATCATCGACTCCTGGTTCGACAACTACGTCGGCGTCGTGATGCTGGTGCGGGTGGTCGACGGCTCGCTGACGAAGGGCGAGCGCATCCGCCTGATGGCCAGCGATGCGGTCTACGGCGTCGAACAGCTCGGCGTGTTCACGCCCAAGTCGGTCGCGCGCGAGAGCCTGAACGCCGGCGAGGTGGGCTTCGTGATCGCCGGCATCAAGGAACTGCAGGCGGCCAAGGTCGGCGACACCATCACGCTCGAGAAGAAGCTGCCGAACAACCGCGGCGTGGCCACCGAGCCGCTGCCGGGCTTCAAGGAGATCCAGCCGCAGGTCTTCGCCGGCCTCTACCCGACCGAAGCGAGCGAGTACGACCAGCTGCGCGACGCGCTCGAGAAGCTCAAGCTGAACGATTCCTCGCTGCGCTACGAGCCGGAGGTCAGCCAGGCGCTGGGCTTCGGCTTCCGCTGCGGCTTCCTCGGCCTGCTGCACATGGAGATCGTGCAGGAGCGGCTCGAGCGCGAGTTCGACCAGGACCTGATCACCACCGCCCCGTCCGTCGTCTACGAGGTCGAGCTCAACGACGGCACGGTGCTGAAGGTCGAGAACCCGTCGAAGATGCCCGACCAGGGCCGCATCCGCGAGATCCGAGAGCCCATCGTCACGGTGCAGCTGTACATGCCGCAGGACTACGTCGGGCCGGTGATGACGCTGGCCAACCAGAAGCGCGGCAACCAGATCAACATGGCCTACCACGGCAAGCAGGTGCACCTGACCTACGAGCTGCCGCTGGCGGAGATCGTGCTCGACTTCTTCGACAAGCTGAAGAGCGTGTCGCGCGGCTACGCCTCGATGGACTACGCCTTCAAGGAATACCGCGCGGCCGACGTCGTGAAGGTCGACATCCTGCTCAACGGCGACCGGGTCGACGCGCTGTCGATCATCGTGCACCGCAGCCAGAGCGTCTACCGCAGCCGTGCGGTGGTGACCAAGATGCGCGAGCTGATCTCGCGCCAGATGTACGACGTGGCGGTGCAGGCCGCCATCGGCGCCAACATCATCGCGCGTGAGACAATCAAGGCGCTGCGCAAGAACGTGCTCGCGAAGTGCTACGGCGGTGACATCACCCGCAAGCGCAAGCTCCTCGAAAAACAAAAGGCCGGCAAGAAGCGCATGAAGCAGATCGGCTCCGTCGAGGTGCCGCAGGAAGCGTTTCTGGCCATCCTGCAAGTGGACGACTGATGGGACTTCTGACGGGCGTTCTGTACGGCGCGCTGGCCGTGTACCTGGGTGGCTGGTACCTGGGCAAGTGGACCGGCAACTTCTCCCTGCTGCTGTTCATCCTCAGCGTCGTCACGCTGGTGTACTGGCTGGCCGAGCGCTTCCGCTTCGCGCCGGCGCGGCGCGCCGCTGCCGCCGAGCTCGAGCGCCAGGACGCGCAGCGCCGCGCCGACCTGGCGCGCCAGGGCATCACGCGGGTCGACACCGACGTGGACAGCGCGCGCGAGAAGCTGCTCGCGCAGCCCTGGTGGCTGGACTGGACGGCCGGGCTGTTCCCGGTGATCCTGGCGGTGTTCCTGCTGCGCTCGTTCCTGTTCGAGCCGTTCAAGATCCCGTCCGGCTCGATGATCCCGACGCTGCTGGTGGGTGACCTGATCCTGGTGAACAAGTACCACTACGGCGTGCGTCTGCCGGTCATCAACAAGAAGATCATCGCCAACCACGACCCGCAGCGTGGCGACGTGATCGTGTTCCGCTACCCCAAGGACACCAGCGTCGACTACATCAAGCGGGTCGTCGGGCTGCCGGGCGACGAGGTGTCCTGGCGCGAGCAGAAGCTCTGGCTCAATGGCCAGGAAGTGCCGGTCGAGGCGCTGCCGCCGCCGGGCTACTACGACGAGGATTCGCTGCGCTACTTCCAGGTGTTCAAGGAGAAGCTCGGCGAGGTCGAGCACCGTATCCTGGTCAACCCGCAGGCCAGGCGGCCGTTCGGTCCGGAAGAGGTCTACACCTTCCCCTTCCGCGAGAACTGTCGCTACAGTGCGGAAGCCGTCACGTGCAAGGTGCCCCCCGGGCACTATTTCATGATGGGCGACAACCGCGACAATTCGGAGGACTCGCGCTACTGGGGCTTCGTTCCGGACCAGAACATCGTCGGCAAGGCGTTCTTCGTCTGGATGAACTTCGGCAACCTCAAGCGCATCGGGTCGTTCAACTGAACGGGAGCATGGACGCATGACGAGGGAGCTTGCACGGTCGCGCCGCCAGCGCGGTGTCACCCTGTTCGGGTTGCTGTTCTGGGCCATCGTGATCGGCTTCGCGGCGCTGATCGCGATGCGGGTGCTGCCCACGCTGAACGAGTACTTCACGATCCAGCGGGCGGTCGAGAAGATCGCCAAGGAAGGCGGCACCACGGTGCCCGAGATCCGCGCCGCCTTCGAGAAGCAGAAGACGATCGAGTACTCGATCCAGTCGATCTCCGGCTCGGACCTCGAGGTCACGAAGGAAAACGAGAAGATCGTCGTCAAGTTCGCCTACAACAAGGAGATCGAACTGGCGGCGCCGGTCTACCTGCTGATCAAGTACGAGGGGCGCTCGAAGTAGCGTGAGGGGGGCATCCAACGAACCCCATGGACGAACGACTCGACGAACTCCAGGCCCGGCTCGGGCACCGCTTCCGCCAGACGGACCTGCTCGCGCGGGCCTTGACGCACCGCAGCTTCGGCGCCGACCACAACGAACGCCTCGAATTCCTGGGCGACGCCGTGCTCAGCCTGGCGATCTCCAGCTTGCTGTTCGACCGCTTCGCCGGCTCCGACGAGGGTGACCTGACCCGCGTGCGCGCCCACCTCGTGCGCGAGGAGAGCCTGCATCGCGTGGCGCTGCAGATGGGCCTGCCCGAGGTGCTGCGCCTGTCCGAGGGCGAGGCACGCGGCGGCGGCGCCCAGCGTGCCTCGATCCTGGCCGACGCGCTCGAGGCGCTGATCGGCGCCACCTTCCTGGACGGCGGCTTCGACGCCGCGAAGGACCTGGTGCAGCGCCTGTTCGGCGAGCTGATCGCCGGCACCGAGGTCGGCAACTGGGCCAAGGACGCCAAGACCGAACTGCAGGAGTGGCTGCAGGCGCGCCGCCTGCCGGTGCCGAGCTACCGCATCGTCGCCACGCGCGGGCAGGCCCACGCGCAGACCTTCGAGGTCGAGTGCGCCGTGCCGGCGCTCGGCCTGGCCGAACCCGGCGAAGGCCGCTCGCGCCGCCAGGCCGAGCAAGATGCCGCCCGGCGCATGCTGGACGCACTGAAGGCCAGCGACCGCCCGGGCGGCCCGCTGAGGTCGTGATGACGACCCCTCGTCCGATGAGTACATCGGCCGATCCCCCGCGGGGATCGCGCCCGGCTTGGGGCGGCCCGGCGCTCGGGCGCGCGCGCCGATGAGCGAAATCAGCTTGCCGCCGCACTGCGGGCTGGTTGCCATCGTCGGCCGGCCCAACGTCGGCAAGTCGACGCTGCTGAACGCCCTGGTCGGCCAGAAGATCAGCATCACCTCGGCCAAGGCGCAGACAACCCGGCACCGCATCACCGGCATCCGCACGCTGGGCGAGGCCCAGTTCGTGTTCGTCGACACGCCGGGCTTCCAGACGCGCCACCAGGCGGCGCTGAACCGCACGCTGAACCGCACCGTGCGTGGCGTGCTGGCCGATGTCGACGTGGTGCTGTTCGTCGTCGAGGCCGGCCGCTTCGGGCTCGACGATGCCAAGGTGCTGGCGCTGATCCAGGAGTCCGGCCGGCCCGGCCAGCCGGTGGTGCTGGTGGCCAACAAGCTCGACGCCGTGCAGCGCCGCGCCGAACTGCTGCCCTGGCTCAAGGGCATGCAGGAGCGCCACGCGTTCGCCGAGTACGTGCCGCTTTCGGCGAAGAAGGGCGCCGACGTCGAGCGCCTGCTGCAGATCGTACGGCCCTACCTGCCCGCGCAGGCCTGGCTGTACGACGAGGACGCGCTGACCGACCGCAGCGAACGTTTCCTCGCCAGCGAGATCATCCGCGAGAAGCTGTTCCGCCTGACCGGCGACGAGCTGCCCTACACCTCGACCGTCGTGATCGACAAGTTCGAGGAGGAAGGCGAACTGCGCCGCATCGCCGCCTCGATCGTGGTCGAGCGCGAGGCGCACAAGGGCATGGTGATCGGCGGCGGCGGCGAACGGCTCAAGCGCATCGGCTCGGAGGCGCGCCAGGAGCTCGAGACCCTGCTGGACGGCAAGGTGTTCCTCGAACTCTTCGTCAAGGTGCGCTCGGGCTGGGCCGCCGACGAGGAGCACCTGCGCAGCTACGGCTACGAGTGATGGCCGCCTCGCGCGCCGCGGCGCCGCAGCCGGCGTACGTGCTGCACCAGCACGACTGGAGCGAATCCAGCCTGATCCTGGACCTGTTCACGCGCGGCCAGGGCCGCGTGGTCGCCGCGGCCAAGGGCGCCAAGCGGCCCTACTCGCAGTTGCGCGCGGTGCTGCTGCCGTTCCAGCGCCTGAACGTGTCGCTCGGCAAGCTGCCCGAGGGCGCCGAGGTGCAGAACCTGCGCCAGGCCGAGTGGGCCGGCGGCATGGCGCTGCCGCAGGGCGCGGCGCTGTTCTCCGGCTACTACCTCAATGAGCTGCTGATGCGCCTGCTGCCGCGCCACGACGCGCACCCGGCGCTGTTCGACGCCTATGCGCAGACGCTGCCCGCGCTGGCCGGCGACGAGGCCGCGGTGGAGGCGGCGCTGCGCGCCTTCGAGCTGGTGCTGCTGCGCGAGACCGGCTCGCTGCCCGACCTGCACCTGGCCACGCTGACCCAGCAGCCGCTGCGCGCGGACCGCCGCTACGCGCTGCGCGGCGAGGCCGGCGTGATCGAGTCGGCCGACGAGGTGGCACTGGACGCCGCCGCGCTGGTCGGCCTGCAGGCCGCGCTCGAACACGGCAGCCTGGCTGCGCTGCAGCAGGCCTGCGCCAGCACGCTGCCGGCGCTCAAGCAGCAGCTGCGCGCGCTGCTTCACTATCATCTCGGCTCCCCGGCCCTGCGCACGCGGCAGGTGATGCTCGACGTGCAACAGCTCTGATGAATCCCCTCGTGACCAGCGGACTCGATCCGCACCGCGGAACGACCGCGCTGTCGGTCAACCTGAACAAGGTCGCGCTGCTGCGCAACACCCGCAGCATCGGCATCCCGAGCGTCACGCGGGCGGCGACGATCGCGCTGGAGGCCGGCGCCCACGGCATCACCGTGCACCCGCGGCCGGACCAGCGCCACATCCGCCCGCACGACGTGGTCGAGCTGGCCGAGCTGCTGCGGGCCTGGCCGGGGCGCGAGTACAACATCGAGGGCAACCCGTTCCACAACCTGATGGACGAGGTGCGCGCTCTCGTGAAGCGCGGCCTGCCGGTGCACCAGGTGACCTTCGTGCCCGACAGCGTCGAGCAGTCCACCTCCGACCACGGCTGGCGCTTCCCCGACGACGCGCCGCGCCTCGCCCCGCTGGTGGCCGAGGCGCTCGGCCTGGGCCTGCGGGTCAGCCTGTTCATGGACCCGGTGCCCGCGCAGATGGCGGCCGCGCGTGCGCTCGGCGCGCAGCGCGTCGAGCTCTACACGGAGCACTACGCCAGTACCCACGGCTCGCCCGAAGGGGCCGCGGTGCTGGCCGGCTACGTCGCCGCCGCGCAGGCGGCGCTGGCGGCCGGGCTCGAGCTGAACGCCGGCCACGACCTGAACCGCGCCAACCTGACCGACTTCCTGCGCGCCGTGCCGGGCGTGCTCGAGGTGTCGATCGGCCATGCGCTGATCGCCGACGCGCTCGAGCTCGGTCTCGCCGAGACGGTGCGCGACTACCTGCGCTGCATCCACGCCGCCTACGTCCCCGCATGATCTACGGCATCGGCATCGACCTGTGCGACCTGCGCCGGCTGCGCCAGACCTGGGCGCGGCGCGGCGAGCGGTTCGCGCAGCGCGTGCTCGGGCCCGGCGAGATCCAGGTGTTCCGCGCCCGCTTCGCGCGCTCCGAGTCGCGTGGCATCGCCTACCTCGGCTCGCGCTTCTCGGCCAAGGAAGCGTTCTCCAAGGCCATCGGCCTGGGCATGCGCATGCCGATGTCCTGGCGCGCCTGCGAGGTGCTGAACGCGCCGAGCGGCAAGCCCGAGATCCGCCTGCACGACGAGCTCGCGGCCTGGTTCGAGGCGCGCGGCCTGGCCGCCCATGTCAGCGTCACCGACGAGGTCGACTACGCCGCGGCCTATGTCGTCGTCGAAACGAAAGCACCCGCATGAGCGCCACCCACGCGCCGGTCGTCCTGGACATCGCCGGCACCGAACTCAGCGCCGACGACCGGCGCCGCCTGCAGCACCCGCTGACCGGCGGGCTGATCCTGTTCGCGCGCAACTGGCTGGACCGACGTCGCCTCGTCGAGCTGACCGCGCAGATCAAGGACTTGCGTGCCGACCTGCCGATCTGCGTCGACCACGAGGGCGGCCGGGTGCAGCGCTTCCGCACCGACGGCTTCACCCACGTGGCACCGATGCGCACGCTGGGCGAGCTGTGGATGAAGGACCCGCTCGTCGCCACCGACGCCGCCACCGCCGCCGGCTACGTGCTCGGCAGCGAGCTGCGCGCCTGCGGCGTGGACCTGACCTTCGCCCCGGTGCTCGACCTCGACTTCGGCCGCAGCGGCGTGATCGGCGACCGCGCCTTTCACCGCGACCCGCGCGTCGCCACGCTGCTGGCCAAGAGCCTGATGCACGGCCTGCTGCATTCCGGCATGGCCAACTGCGGCAAGCATTTCCCCGGCCACGGCTTCGTCGCCGCCGACAGCCACCACGAGATCCCGGTGGACCGGCGCTCGCTCAAGGCCATTCTGGCCGACGACGCGCGGCCCTACGAATGGCTGTCGACCAGCCTGGCCGGCGTGATGCCGGCGCACGTGGTCTACCCCAAGGTCGACGAGCGGCCGGCCGGCTTCTCGCCGCGCTGGCTGAAGGAGATCCTGCGCCAGCAGCTCGGTTTCACCGGCGCCGTCTTCAGCGACGACCTGAGCATGGCCGGCGCGCGCCGCATCGGCGGCGTCGAGGTGAGCTACGTGGAGGCCGCGACCGCGGCGCTGACGGCCGGCTGCGATCTGGTGCTGCTGTGCAACCAGTCCCTGGACGGCGGCGCGGCCGTCGACCAGCTGCTCGACGGCCTGCTCGAGGCGCAGCAGCAGGGCCGCTGGCAGGCCGATCCGGACAGCGAGGCCCGGCGCCTGCGCCTGCTGCCGGCCAGCGCGCCGCTCGACTGGGACACGCTGATGCACGACCCGGTCTACCAGCGCGCGCTGGAACGCCTGCCCTGACCGACACGCGGCCGGGCAGGCACGCGCTCAGCCGGCGCGCTGCTCCGCGGCGGGGGCGCCCGCCGGCAGGTCGAACGGCAGGGTGATCTGCGACAGGTCCTTGCGGGTCTCGACCAGCACCAGCGGGCCTTCGTCGATCTGCACCCGCGGCGGCCGCTCGCGCGGCACGTGGATGGGCTTGGGCTCGCGCGCGATCGCCTCCTGCGCGGCACGGATCTTCTCGACGTCCGAGTTGACCCACTGCAGCCCGGCCGATTCCGCCAGCCGGGCCAGATCGTCGGCCGGCAGCACGAAGGGCTCCACCTTGGCAGCGGGGACCGCCACCGGTTCGGCGGCGGGCAGCGGCGCAGCGACCTCGGCCACCGCTGCGGCGGTGACGGCCGCCGGCACGGCCAACTCGGCCACGGCCAGCGGCTCGGCGACGGC
>KZ836135.1 GCA_003265685.1 Piscinibacter caeni
CGGCAGCAGGCCGGCCAGCTTCGCCGCGCCACGTTTGGCGCCCTGCGGCAGCCAGTTCACATAGCGCATGTAGTGCTCGCCGAGGTAGCGGCGGTAGCCGCCGAACAGCTCGTCGCCTCCGACGCCGGAGAGGATCACCTTCACGTCCTTGCGCGCGAACTCGGAGACGAGGTAGGTCGTCACGAAGGCGCTGTCGGCGATCGGCTCGTCCATGTGCCAGAGCAGCTTGGGCAGCAGGCGCACGACATCGGGCTTGACGAGAATCTCGTGGTGGTCGGTCTTGAACAGCTGCGAGACCTGGCGCGCGTTGTCGAGCTCGTTGTAGAAGCGCTCGGCGGCACCGCCGTCGAAGCCGATCGAGTAGGTCTTGACCGGGGAGTCGCTGTGGCGGCTCATGAAGGCCAGCACCGCGCTCGAATCGATGCCGCCGGAGAGGAAGGCGCCGATCGGCACGTCGCTCACCATCTGCATGCGCACCGCTTCCTCGAGCTTGGCGCGCACGCGCTGCACCCAGTCGGCCGCGCTGACCGTCGTGTCCACGGTGGTCGGTGGCTGCCAGTAGGTGATCACCGAGCTGCCCTGCGGCGTGACCTTCAGCATCGAGGCGATCGGCAGCTTGCGGATGCCCTTGAAGATCGCCAGTGGCGCAGGCACGTAGCCGAGTTCGAGGTAGGCGGCCAGCGCCGTCTCGTCGACCTCGCGGGCCACGCCGGGCAGCGCCAGCAGCGCCTTGGCCTCCGAGGCGAAGGCGACGCGCTTGCCGTCGTCGAGCCAGTAGATCGGCTTGATGCCGAGCCGGTCGCGCCCGACCAGCAGCGTCTGGCGGCGCTGGTCCCAGATCGCGAAGCCGAACATGCCGTTCAGCCGCTCGACGAAACGTTCGCCCCACTGCGCGTAGCCGTGCAGCACGACCTCGCTGTCGGAGTGCGTGCTGAATTCGTGGCCGTGTCCCTGCAGCTCGGCCCGCAACTCGCGGAAGTTGTAGATCTCGCCGTTGCAGACCACCACCAGCGAGCGGTCGCGATTGGCGATCGGCTGGTGGCCGCCGGAGAGATCGATGATCGACAGGCGCCGCATGCCGATGGCACACGGGCCGTCGACGTGCGCGCCCGCGTCGTCCGGGCCGCGGTGCACGGTGACGTCACCCATGCGGCCGAGCCAGGCCGGGTCGGGCCGCTGGCCGTCGAGGTGGTAGAAGCCGTGGATGCCGCACATGCTGCTGGGTGCTCCGGCTCAGGCGGCCACGGTCTCGGCCGGCGTGGCGGTGGCCGAAGCCATGCCAGGCGCGTGGCCGCCGACTCGCAGGAAGGCCTCAAACATCAGCAGGGTCCACATCGGCCAGGAGTAGTCACGCCGGCCCGACTCGTGCGCATCGACCATGTGCTCGAGGTAGGCGCGGTTGAAGAAGCCGGTGCGGTTGAGCTCGCCGTCGAGCAGCGCGCTGCGCACGCGCTGGCGCAGCGGCCCGCGGAACCAGCGCGAGAGCGGCACGGCGAAGCCCATCTTCGGCCGGTACAGCACGTCGTTGGGCAGGTGCGGCTCCATCGTCTTCTTCAGCAGCCACTTGCCCTCGCCGCCCTTCAGCTTGAGGTCGGACGGCAGGGTCGCCATCCACTCGACCAGCGGGTGGTCCATCAACGGCTCGCGGGTCTCGAGCGCGTGCGCCATGCTCGCGCGGTCGACCTTGGTGTTGATGTCGCCGACGAGGTAGGTCTGCAGGTCGATGTACTGGATCAGCGAGAGCGGGTCGTCCGTCCCGGCGCGTTGCGCGTGCTCGTGGAACACGTCGATGGCGCGGTAGCCGCCGAGCTTGCGCCGGAATTCGGGCGTGAACAGCAGGCCGCGCATGTCGTCGCGCACGATCGACACGGTGTTGAAGTAGGCCTCGACCGAATCACGCGCCAGGGCCTGGAAGGTGGACTTGGCCCGCACGAAGCGCGGTGCCCAGTCGGCCTTCGGGTACACGCGGCCGAGCAGGCCGAACAGCGGCTGGCGCAGGCCCAGCGGCAAGGCCGAGCGCATGCGCTCCTCGGCAAGGTGCATGCGGTAGCGGCGGTAGCCGCCGAAGGTCTCGTCGCCGCCGTCACCGGAGAGCGCCACGGTGACGTGCTTGCGCGCGAGCTGGCAGACGCGGTAGGTCGGAATCGCCGAGCTGTCCGCATACGGCTCGTCGTACAGCGCGGCCAGGGTGTCGATCAGGTCGAAGTCGTCGGTCTCGACGCGGTCGACGAAATGCTCCGTGTGATAGCGGTCCGCCACCTGCTGCGCGAACTCGGTCTCGTTGAAGGCCGGGTCGTCGAAGCCGATCGAGCAGGACTTGACCGGGCCCTTCGACTGTTCGGCCATCAGCGCGACCACCGCGCTCGAATCGACGCCGCCGGAGAGGAAGGCGCCAAGCGGCACCTCGGAGATCATGCGCAGGCGCACGCTCTCCTTCAGGCGCTCGAGCAGTTCGCGCTGCGCGTCCTCGGCCGTGATGCGGTTGTCGCCGGTGAAGCGCACGTCCCAGTAGCGGCGCGGGGCGGGTGCCGGCTGGCCGCGGCGCAGCGTCAGCGTGTGGCCGGGCGCCAGCTTCATCGCCGAGGTGAAGATGGTGCGCGGCTCCGGCACGTAGCCGACCGCGAAGTAGTCCTCCACCGAGCGCGGGTCGATCTCGCGCTTCAGGCCCGGGTGGGTCATCAGCGACTTCAGCTCCGAGCCGAACAGCCACAGGCCGTCGGGGAGTTGCGCGTAGAACAGCGGCTTCACGCCGAGCCGGTCGCGCGCCATGAACAGCGTCTGGCGGTTCTCGTCCCACAGCGCGAACGCGAACATGCCGCGGAAGCGCTCGACGCAGGCCTCGCCCCAGGCCTCCCAGGCGTGCACGATGACCTCGGTGTCGCTGCGCGTGTGGAACACGTGGCCCAGCGCCTGCAGTTCGGGGATCAGCTCGCCGTAGTTGTAGATCTCGCCGTTGTAGACGACGACCACCGAGCGGTCCTCGTTGAAGAGCGGCTGCTGTCCCGTGGCCAGGTCGATGATCGACAGGCGCTTGTGGCCCAGGCCCACGCCCGGCGCGAGGTGCACGCCGGTCTCGTCCGGGCCGCGGTGGTGCTGCGATTCGTTCATGCGCAGCAGCGCCTGCCTGTCGATGGCCCGCGTGCCGCGCGAATCCCAGATGCCGACGATGCCGCACATGTGATGGGTTCTCCGTCAGGCGCGCTGCAGCGCGCCGCGTGAGGCGGCCTGCGTCAGCAGCCGCTCGTAGAGGTCGCCGTAGGCCGCGACCATGCCGTCCAGGCTGAATCGTTGCTGTACCGCCGCTCGGGCGCGGGCACCGCGGGCGCGTGCGCCATCGCGGTCCTGCCAGTCGGCGAGCAGCGCCTGCGCCATCGCCTCGACGTCGTCCGAGGGGACGAGGCGGCCGGTGGCGAGCTCCTCCAGCAACTCGGGATTGCCGCCGACCGCGGTGGCCACCACCGGCAGGCCGCTGGCCATCGCCTCGAGGATGGTGTTGGAGATGCCTTCGGCGAGCGAGGGCAGCACGAAGGCATCCAGCCCGCGCAGCACCTCCGGCACATCCTCGCGCGCGCCGGCGAGCCAGGCGAGCGATTCGGCGTTGCCCTCGCGCAGCACCTGCTGCACCGCCTCGCGCAGCGGGCCGTCGCCGGCGATCACGAGGCGCAGGCTGTCGCGCGCCGCGGGTTGCAGCTGCAGCGCCCGCACGAAGGCGCGGGCGAGCAGGGTCTGGTGCTTGATGGCCTGCAGGCGGCCGACGGTGCCGACCAGCCACAGCCCCTCGCCCGCGAAGGGCGAGCCGGCGATGGATCCGCGGCCGCCGGCCGCGGGCTGGAAGCGGCGCGTGTCGACCCCGTTGTAGACCTGCGCGATGCGCGCGGCCGGCACGCCGACCTTGTCGACCAGGTAGCGCTCGAGCTGCCGCGACAGGGCCACGTAGCGGTGGACGAACGGCCGGTAGGCGCGCCGGATCCACTGGCACTTTCGGCTGCGGCCGTCGGGATCGTGGCTGTCCCAGCCGTGTTCGCCATGCACGCGCACCGGCACGCCGGCCCAGGCTGCGGGGAGGCTCATCTCGAGCGCTCCGAGATTGCGGGTGTGCACGATGGCCGGCCGAAGCTCGCGCAGCAGTCGCACCATCCTCGGCGCGATGCGCAGGCCCTGTCCCGGCGGCTTGTGCAGCGCGTGGAAACCGACATCGTCGCGCTGCACGCGACGGCGGAAGTCACCCACCTCCGTCATCGCGATCACCACGTGCCGGTACCGGTCCGCCGGCAACCGGTTGATCAGGTTGACGACACCGTTCTCGAGTCCACCCATGTCGAAGCGGTGAACGACATGGGCGACGAGCGGGCGCGGGTCACTGGCGGGCAGCATGTCAGCCCAGGTGCCGGGCCAGCATCGGCCCGAGGGTGTTGACCACGCCGCGCGGCAGCTTGCGCCAGATGTCGATGGCGCGCTGGTACTTGGGGTTGGACGGGTTGTTCTGCGGCACCGAGTCGCGCGTGTACAGCCGGTATTCGTAGTGCAGCGGCTCGGGCTCGAAGCCCCAGTTCTTCTTGAAGTCGAAGGAGCCGGTGTCGCGCTTGGAGCGGCCGTAGTCGAACACCTTCAGGCCGCGCTCGCAGGCGCGCCGCATCAGTTCCCAGTACTTGAAGTCGTTGGCGCCGAGGTCGCGCGCCTCGGTGAGGTCGCCGGCGTAATACGGCAGCACCTCGTCGCGGAAGTAGAAGCTCATCACGCCGGCCACCGGCTCGCCCTCGGGGCTGAGCGCAAGCAGCACCTCGCAGTCGTCGCCGAACACCCGGCGCAGCGCCTCGAAGTAGCGCTTGGGCTGCGGCGGCGTGCCGTGGCGGTGCATGTTGTCGGCGTAGAGCGCGAAGAAGCGGTCCGTGCCGGGATCGATCTCGCTGCGCAGGCCGCGCTGGATGGCCTTGCGCACCACCGCGCGCTGCTTGCGCGGGATGGCGAGCAGGTTGGCCTCCACCTCGGGCAGGATGGCCTTGCGGAAGGTGACGTGCAGGTCGCTGCGCGGCCAGCCGGCCTCCACCGTGCTGCGGTTGCGCATCTCCAGGTGCGACACGCCGAGCCGCTGGCCGAGCGCCTCGGCCGCGGCCGTCAGCGCGTGGCGCGCGGCATCGTCCAGCGCCGCCACGCCGCCATAGACCGCAAACGGCAGCGACTGCAGCGAGTGGCCGAACAGCAGGCTGCGCAGTTCCACCAGGGGCAGCACGCCGACGATCGCGCCGTCACGCTCGGCCAGCAGGTAGTGGCTGCGGTGCCTGAACACACCCTCGAAGATCTCGCGCCAGCCGATGCGGTGGAAGAAGGTGGCTTCCGGGCAGGCCTGCACGAAGGCCTCCCAGCGATCGTGGTCCGCCGGTCCGAAGGGGCGCACCACCGCGGCGGCGGTGGGCGGCGCGAGCAATTGATCGTCCACCCGGTTCACGCTGCGCGCAGTTCGTAGACCTCGTCCACACGGCCCCAGCGGAAGTCGCCGAGCAGTCGGTCGAGGCGGGCCTCGGTCTTGTCCAGATTCACGTAGTGCCGGAACCGCGTCTTCAGGCTCGTGCCGGGCACACGCGGCTGTTCCGGATCGATCTCCCAGGGATGGAAGTAGAAGATCGCCGGCTCACGGTCGATCCGGTTCACCCGCCTCAGCGCCCAGCGGCTCAGCACGTAGGGGGCGAGCCGAAAGTAACCGCCGCCCCCACCGGGCAAGTTGCGGCCGAACATGCGGGTGGTCGTCACCGGGATCTCGGTCAGACCCGGGCGAGCGGCATACGGGAAGCGCGGTGNCGAGCCGAAAGTAACCGCCGCCCCCACCGGGCAAGTTGCGGCCGAACATGCGGGTGGTCGTCACCGGGATCTCGGTCAGACCCGGGCGAGCGGCATACGGGAAGCGCGGTGCATCGGGCATGCCGTAATGGTCGTGCTTGACCGGGTAGACGCTCGAGCTGTAGCGATGGCCGGTCTCGAGCAGCACGTCGAAGGCCCAGGGATTCGTGTAGCCGATCGAGAAGCTCGGCGCCCTGTAGCCGAGCACCGGCTGACCCGAGACGTCTTCGAGGATGCCCTTGGCGCGCAGCAGGTCCTCGCGGAACTCCGCCGGTGTCTGTTCCGAGGCCCGCAGATGACCATATCCGTGGCTGGCCAGCTCGTGGCCGCCGGCGACGATGTCGCGCACCAGTTGCGGATAGCGCTCGGCCACCCAGCCGAGCGTGAAGAACGTGGCATGTGCACCACGCCGGTCGAACAGCGCCAGCAGCCTCTGCACGTTGTTTTCGACCCGGCACGGCCGGCTGTCCCAGCTCGCACGGTCGATGTGCGGCGCCAGCGCGGAGACCTGGAAGTAATCCTCGACGTCCACCGTCAGGGCGTTGATCAGCGGGGGCGGGGGCATGTGACTGTTCTGCATGGGCGGGCTGTCAGAAGCGATGGTCCAATCCCAGGAACACGGCGTCCTCGTGGCCCTCGAACGCGACGTTGGAATCGAGCTTTCGGTAGCGTGCGCCGAAGACGCCGGTCGTCTGCGGCGCCAACTGCATCGAGAACTGGACGCGCAGGCCTTGCTCGGTGGTCTCGTCGCTGGCGCCCAACGCACGGATCCGGCTCCAGTTGACCGTCGTCGTCAGCGAGGTCAACGGTGTCAGCCGATGGGTGAGGACAGCGCTCGCACCTCGCTGGGAATTGTTCGACGCCACGTCGCCGAGAGCGAACGGGCCGCTGTCGAGCGCATCTTCGGTCCTGATCACATAGCCGCTGAAGGTCAGCGTGTGGCGCGCCCCGATGAACGACACCGACGCGCGCCGACTCGTGACCAGGCTGAAGCGCGGCGCAAACAGGCTGCGCGGCGACGAGGTCGCACGCGGCAGGCCCTGCTGTTCGATGAAGTCGGCGACGACCTGCGCCCGTTCGGCCGGGTTGGGGTAGCGCGTCGTGAACATGGCATCCAGCAGGCCCGCGACGTTGTCGGTGGCCGGCAGGTCGAACAGTGACTGCGGCGTCGTGTCGACACCGCGGTTCAGCGCGACGCTCCAGGCCAGCAGCGGCCGCCGGTGGTCGAAGGCCAGGTTCCACGCGTTGCCGAAGAAGCGGCGCTCGCCGGAGAGGTTGAAGGTGGTGCGCGGCGTCGGCTGCCAGCGGGTCTCTGCGCCGTACAGCGTGCGGCGCCTCTGCTCGCCGTCAGCGACGTTGTTGCGCTCCTGGCCGGCGCGCAGCCCGACGCTCCACTCCGGTGTGGCGGCGTAGCTGACGATGCCGCGCGCCAGGCTGATGATGACCTCGTCCTCGAGCGGATTGTCGTAGCGCGTGATCGACCGCTCGGCCTCGAGCCGCCAGCCGAAGGGGCGCGGATCCTGTTCGATCGACCCGCTGTGGCGGCCGAAGTAGCCACCCGCGCCCGGGGCGACCGTGGTCTCGCCGATTTCGCGCGTCCAGGAGTTGTCGCTACGCACTCGGTAGCGCAGGTCCGGACCGACTTGTCCTTCCACGAAGGGGCTCACGCGCCACTGCGACGTGGTCAGCGTGTTCGCCGTCGACGCGGTGTCGGGCTGCGCGCCGAACACGTCGCCGCTGGTCTGCGCCGCACGGTAGCCGACCTCGACAAAAAACAGCCGCTCGATGGCCTCGAGCCGGGCCTGGATGTCGGCGGTCGGATCCGTCCGGCTGCGCTGTGTCCCGTTGGCGTAGGTCAGGGCGGACACGGCGGCGGAGCCGTTGATTCTGACGCGCCCCCCCTCGCTGCGCACTCGGACTCGAGGCTGAACCTGCAACGCGGCGTCCGACTCGCCCTCGGCCACCCCGAACGAGGAGTTGCTGGTCCAGGTCAGGTCGGTGCCCACACCGAATTCGACCTGGCGAACCTGCGCCACAGCCGCGCCGAGCGGCAGGCCGGAGAGCAGCAAGGCAGCCGCGGCGCAGACCCTGCGCCGGCCGCCGCGTTCAGGCCTCGTCCGGCGCATAGTAGCCATAGTACGAGCCCACCTCGGACCGGCTGATCTTGTTCAGCAGCAGGCTGACGTCGGGGCACTGCTCGAGCGTGGCCAGCGCCTGCTCCAGGGTCTTCTGAGAGGTCTGTTCGGCTTCGACCACGAGCACGACCTGTCCCATCCGCGTGGCGAGCACGCGCGACTCGGTGGACGGCAGCAGCGGCGGCGAATCGAACAGCAGGATGCGGTCGGCGTAGCGATTCGACAGTTCGTCGAGCAGGCGGCGCATGGCTTCGCTGGCCAGGAGTTCGGTCGCCCGGCCATGCTGCCGGCCGGCCGGCAGCAGGCTGAGCTTCGGTATGTTCGTGCGCAGCAGCACGTCGCTCACGCCGACGGCGGGATCGGTCAGCAGATCGAGCAAGCCTGGCGCCTGCGGCAGGCCGAGCCGCTTCAGGACCGAGGGACGCGACACGTCTGCGTCGACGAGCAGGACGGTCTTGTCGAGCTCCATCGCAAGGCTGATGGCGAGATTGACGGAGACGAAGGTCTTGCCTTCTCCGGGCAGCGAACTGCTCACCATCAGGAGGTTCGAGCCGGGCCGGCCCGCGCTGGCCTCGATGCGGGACAGCAGCGGCCGCTTCACCACGCGGAACTCGTCGGCGATTCGGGCGCGCGGCGTTTCCGGCGTCAGGTAGCCGGCGGCCGCGAGCGCCCCGAGGTCGATGTTGACCGTCCTCGATGCCTTGCCGGACTCGGACGGCTCGGACTGGACATACGGCACCTGGCGCGGCGTCGCGGCCTCGTCCTGCGCCGGTGCCGCATGGGCGGGCGCGGACTGGGGCGCCACCGGCACCCGCCCGGTGCGGGCCGGGGGCTCGATGCCGCTGCGGCGCAACTCCTCGAGGCGACGGACGGCCTGTTCGACGATGCTCACACGAATCCCCTAGTGCCCCACACGGCTGGCCAACCACACCATGCCAGCGCCATAGACGAGGACCAGCATCGACAAGCCGGACCCGAATGCGACGTTCATCCGACGTGCCATGCGGATCATCTCGGGCGGTGTGTTCATCGAGATGCTGCCCAGGATCGGGCGCTGCGTGACCCTCTGCAGCGACCGCGCCCCCTCGAAGGTCGGGAGGATCTGCGTCAGCACGAAACTGACCGCGACACCGGCGAGCAGGGCCAGCAGCAGGATCAAGGGCGCCACGCCCCGGCGGTTCGGGAACACAGGCTTCTCCGCCGTTCGTGGCGGATCGATCACGCGGAACTGCGCAAGCCGTTGCGACTCGACATCTTCCGACAGCGAGGCCTTCTCGCGCTTGCCGACCAGCGCCTCGTAGTTGCGGCGGATCACCTCGTAATCCCGGTTCAACTGCGCCAGTTCGGCCTCGACCTGGGGCACCCGGTTCGCCGACGACTTGAGCTGGTTCAATCGCGTCTGCGTCTCGGATACACGCACCCTGAGGGACGCAACGGTCGCCTCGGACTCTGCCAGCGCCAGCTTGACCTGCTGGAAGACCGGATTAGTCGGCGCCTTTCCGGCGGTCTTGGCCTCTGCAGCCGCACGCCGCTTGGCGGCCTCAGTCTCCTGCTGCCGTTGCTCTTCGAGTCGTGCGATCAAGCGTCGGGTCGAAACCACGTCGGGATGCAGATCGGTGTAGCGGCGCAGCAGTTCGTCGAGCTGGCGCCTCTGGGCATCCAGCCGCGCATCGATCTCGGGCGTGGACACCGCGCCGACGGTAGGCACGTCAGGCACCAGCGTCGCCACCTCGCCTTCGAGTTCGCGACGCAGCGCGTCACGCGACTGTTCGGCAGCCCGCAGCTCCGTGCCGAGCTTGACGAGTTCTTCGGTCAATGCGGTCATGCGGGCGAAGTAGTCGCGCCCCGACATGTCGGTTACGCCCATGTTGCGGACCTTGAACTCCTTCAGCCTTGTCTCGGCCTCCGCAAGGCGGCCCTCGTACTGTCGAATCTGCTGGTCGATGAATTCGCGTGCCGCCTCGGTATCGCGCTGCTTCGCCCCCAGATCGGACTCAACGAACAGCGCCACGAGGTTCTGCACGATGCCTCGGGCGCGCTCCATGCTCTGGTCGCGATAGGAGAAGGTGAACACGTTGTCCCGGCCGCTGCCGGACAGGCGAATCTCGCGCATGAACATCGCGACCATGCGCTCGCGCTCCTCGGTGGGAAGCCCGTCGAGGTGCGACTTGCGCATCAGCAGCTCGACGTTCGGACGCGTGATCAGTGTCTTCGCCAGCATCGCGATCGTCTGGTCGATGTCGGGCTCGACTGCCAGATCGCGCATCAGCGGGCGCAGAACGCTCTTCGTGTCCACGTAGACACGCGCCGTCGCCTCGTACCGGTCCTGCATGTTCCACAACACGGCGGCGCCCAGCACGCCGACGATCCACGCGGCGACCAGGCCCGCCCAGCGGTGCCGCCACATGCCGCGGGCAATCGAAAGCGCCTGAGCAATCAGATCCTGCATGGCGTTCCAGCGCTGCGCTGCTCGGCGGGCCTCAGAACCAGCCTTGCGGAATGATCAGCACGTCGCCCGGACGCACGTCGACGTTGGCCGAGATGTCACCGCGCTTGATCAGGTCCTTCAGGCGCACCCCATAGGGCTTGCCAGCCTCCTTGCCCCGCACCAGCACGGCGCTGTTTCCGTCGGCGAAGTCGGTGAGCCCGCCGACCTGGATCATCACGTCCAGCAGCGTCATGTTCTGGCGGTAGGGGATGGCCTGCGGCTTGGCGGCTTCGCCAATGATGCGGATCTGCTCGCTGCTCGCGCCCTGGAAGCCGGTCACCACGACCGTGACCACCGGGTCCCTCGTGTACTTGGCCAGGGCCTTCTCGATGTCGCGGGCCAGATCGGTGGGGTTGCGTCCAATCGCCGGCAGATCCTCGACCAGCGGCGTGGAGATCTTGCCGTCCGGGCGGACCGGCACCGAGAGCGACAGTTCCGGATTACGCCAGACGATGATGTTGATCGTGTCGAGCGGGCCGATGAGATAGCGGTAGTCGGGCGTCGCGGCGGACACCGGCGCAGCCGGATAGCGGTTGATGCTGCATGCCGACAGCGTGGCCGCGATGATCAATGCAAGCACCGGGCCGATCATGCGCAGCAAGCGGGGGGCTGACGGTTCTGTGGCCATTTCAATCTCCATGAAGAGTACGCTGATCCGGGAGCGCGATCCGGATGTCCAACTCCTGGCTCTGGCGCCTGGCTCTGACCATCGGGCGTTCGACCTGCTGCCTGGCGCAGGCTGCGCGATCCGGGCAACGTCGAAGTGTGCCCGACCGACGACGCGGCGAGGATACAAGCACGCAGGGGCCGCGCAATCACTTCAGACGGGGGGGAACTCATCCCGCATCGAGACAGCGCGGCATCCTGCACGGCCACGGACGCGTCGGGCGGTCGGTTCAGGTCGCCAGGGTGTCGTCCAGCTCCTCGACTCCGATCCAGCGGGTCAGGTGGTCGGCGATGCGCTCGCCAGGGTGAAGTTCGTGCGGCAAGGGCGCGGCCTGGGTGCGCGACTGCGACCGCAGCAGGTGCATTGCATCAGCCCCCTGCTGCCGATGCAGGTCGCCAAGCAAGGCGGCTGGCGTTCCGCCTGCTTGCCCACTGCGCATCTCGAGCAACAGAGCCGGGACGTCGAGAATGGCGGCCTCCTGGCGCACGTCGTGGGAGTCCGTGAGCACATAGCGTGCTCCGCCCAGCAGGGCCACCTGTTCGACGTAGCCGAGCGGCTGGACGACGTCGATGTTGGCATCGCGCAGCGACTTGCGCAGCCCGAGCGACTCCAGCTGTGCGCCGAAGGCCGCGGACATCGGCCACACGATGGGAACGTCGCGACTGAGCTTGCGCAACATCGTCAGGAGTTCGGCGAGGTAGCGCCGATCACCCATGTCAATCGGCGACTTGACGAGCACGACGCAGTAGCCCGGCTTGCGGCCGACCACCGCACCGGCCCCCGACTCCGTGGACGAGCGGGCCAGCGTGACCGCCTCCGAAAGCAGATCACCGGTCAGCAACACACGAGACTCGCTCGCGCCGTCCGCGACGAGCGCTTCGTAGGCCACACGGTCCGACGTGCAATGCGCATCGGCGATGCGCCATAGCAAGGCGCGGTTCACCTCGGCCGGATCATGGCGGTTTGCGCCGCGACGGCCACCATCGAGATGGGCGACCCGGCAACCGGTCTTGTCTGCCACGAGGGCGCAGGCCAGCGCCGCATCACTGCTGCCGATCACGACGACGGCCGCCGGCTTGTGGAGGTCGACGAGACGGGCGAAGTCGCGCATGACCTCGGCCATCCGGGCTGCGGCCGTCCCGGCGGACACATCCACCTCGATGGTCGGCACGTCCAGTCCGATCCGTGCCAGGAAGGCATCGTTCGGTGCGAACTCCGCCGGCTCGCCGACGCGCACGTGCACCAGCGGCGGCGCCTCCTTGCGCTGCTGCAGCGCGCGCAGGAGCATCGCCATCTTGATGTCGTCCGCCCCGTCGGCCGCAACGCAGAGCATCGGCCCGCCCGCGGACACGGCCGGGCTACGCCATGGCGCAAGCGCCGGCCTGTTGCCGGAGGCAAGCGGCTCGGCATGCGAGACCGTCGGCACCACGGCCGAATCGCCGACCTCGGAACGCGCCTCGTCGGCGACCGCGTCGACCATGGCCCCGTCTATCACGTCCTGATCGGTCAGGTACGTGGAAAGCAGCAATCGGCTGCACAGCAGGTTCACGCGCCGCGGGACACCTGCAGTGGCGGCGTGGATCTGATCGAACGCCGCCGGCTCGAAACGCGGGCGATCGGACCAGCCGACCTTGTGCAGCCGATGTTCGATGTAGCGCTTTGTCTCTTCGCGATCCATCGGACCCAGGTGGCAGGACGCGATCACGCGCTGCCTGAACTGCTCCATCGGTTTGGAGGTCAACAGGGTCCGCAGCTCCGGTTGACCGACCAGGAAGCTCTGCAGCAGCGCGTGGTTGCCCAGCTGGAAGTTCGACAGCATGCGCAGCTCTTCAATGGCCTGCAGGTGAAGGTTCTGCGCCTCGTCGATGATCAAGAGCGCCCGCCGCCCCTGAGTGACCAGCAATGTCAGGAAAGCCTCGATCGAGGCAATCAGCTCGGCCTTTGTCAACGACTTGATGGGGATGCCGAAAGAGATGGCGACAGATCGAAGCAGGTCACCGGCATCGAGTTGCGTGCTGACGATCTGCGCCGCGACGATCTTGGCATCGTCAAGCTCTGACAACAGCGTGCGGACCAACGTCGTCTTGCCGGCGCCGATATCGCCCGTGACAACTACGAAGCCTTCGCCCTGATGGACACCAAAGCGAAGATAGGACAGCGCGTGTCCATGCCCCTTGCTCTGAAAGTAGAAGTCGGGGTCGGGATTCAGGCTGAACGGCGGACCGGACAGGCCGAAGTGCGATTCATACATGATGATGGGAGACCGGGGCGGGCTGCGCACAGCCGCGGTCGCCCTGGCGTTGTGTCGGACGACACCCTATCAAAGCCGCGCCCAAGCTCCAAGCCCCGTCCGGGGGTTTTGGTGCGCCTTATCTCCGAACCGCACGCCCGCAGGCCGCCGCCCGAACCTACTGCGCGCCTTCGCGGAACAGCACGACGCTGACCGTCTCGATCAGCACCAGCAGATCGAGGAACAGTGAGTTGTTCTTGACGTAGTACAGGTCAAACTCATGCTTGCGGCGCGCGTCTTCGATCGAGGCACCATAGCTGTAGCGAACCTGCGCCCACCCCGTCACGCCCGGCTTCACGCTGTGGCGGATGTCGTAGAAGGGGATCTGCTCGCGCAGTTGGGCAACGAACGACGGCCGCTCGGGGCGCGGGCCAACCAGGCTCATCTCACCCTTGAGCACGCTGATCAGTTGCGGGAGTTCGTCGATGCGGCACTTGCGGATGAATGCGCCCACGCGAGTCACACGTGCGTCGTTCTTGGTCGCCCAGCGCGCCACGCCGTCCTTCTCGGCATCGGTGCGCATGCTGCGGAACTTCAGGCACATGAACGTGCGGCCGCGAAGGCCGACGCGTTCCTGCCGATAGATGACCGGGCCGGGGCTGTCGAGCTTGATGAGCACCGCCGTCAGCAGCATCACCGGCGAGGCCAGTGCGAGCAGCAGCGCCGAGCAGGCAATGTCGAAGACCCTCTTCGCCGCCGTGCGGACCGATCCTTGCACGAAGCCATGGCCGTACACCAGCCAGCTGGCCTTCAGACTCTCGGTAGGAACCTGTCCCTTGGTACGCTCGTAGAAACCAGCCAGGTCGAGCACGGGCGTACCTTGGAGCCGGCAAGCGAGCAGTTCGTCCATCGGCACGCCGCCGCCACGCTGCTCGCGGACGGCGACGATGACTTCGTCGATCTCGTGGGTCCTGACGACCTCCGCCAGCGGCATGTGGCGCGGGAAGACGCGGGCGTCCGTCGGCACGGAGTCTTCGTTGCCGGCCGGGTAGTAGCCCATCAGCCGGCGCTGGGCGCGGCCGGGCACCGCCAGGTCTGCCGCCACGCTGAGCGCCTCGGCACCGACCCCGACGATCAGAACCTTCGGGGCGCCAACGACCGCACGGCGCACGAAATGGAAGATCAGCCGGACGACCACCAGGCCGAGCAGCATGAAGAGCATGGCCTGGAACACGAGCGCCCAGGCGCGCCCGCCGAAGCCTTCGGCATCGAGCGCGAAATAGGCGATGGCCGAACCGACCAGCACGGCCAGGAAGGCCCGGCCGATCAGCGCCGGCACGCCCACTGACACCGCCGATGAGCGGTACATGCCGAAGACTGAGAACAGCAGCGACATCAGGGCCGCGAAACCCACCGCAGGGATGACCACCTGCGACGTCGGCACGACGGCCACGACGCTGTCCATGTGCGTAGCCTGCAGGCCCTGCGCCGCCAGGATCACGGCCAGGAAACAGAACAGCCCATCCGCGAGCCACTCGGCCACGGCCGAGAGAGGAATGTGATGTTGGAAGACCTTGAGCATCGCGTGAGCCTCAGTTTTGCACGAGCCAATTCGGCTGGCGCCCTCCTACTCCCAGGGCGGGCTCGATTCTGTTCAGCGCCCCTCGGCGCAGAAACCCTCCAAACGAGGGGAACTTGGACGGGATACGGCACCCTGTTGAGGAGACTCACCCGAGCCACGGGATTGTTCGGCCGTTGCGATGACGCGACCATGAATCCAGCATCACCTCACCCGATCATGTCGAGCCCCCCGTCGCCCTCACCCGCCCCCGGCGATCGCGCCCAGATCCGCCAGTGGCAGCTCCTCGTCGACGAGCTGAATCGGCTGAACGCGCAGCTCGAGTACCTCAAGCTCATGCTCAAGCTCGATCAGAAGCTCCGCCGTCCGGGGGACTGAAACAAAAGGGCCGACTCCTTTCGGAATCGGCCCTCGCATGAGCTTGGCGGAGTGGACGGGGCTCGAACCCGCGACCCCCGGCGTGACAGGCCGGTATTCTAACCAACTGAACTACCACTCCGCGTGGCCGGCAGCTTCAGGATCGCTCCTCAAGCGCTGCCGTAACTTGGCGTCCCCTAGGGGATTCGAACCCCTGTTACAACCGTGAAAGGGTCGTGTCCTAGGCCTCTAGACGAAGGGGACTCAATCCTTCATCGACCCGAATCTGCGGTCCGCCGGCCGGCTTGGTGGTGGAGGTAAGCGGGATCGAACCGCTGACCTCTTGCATGCCATGCAAGCGCTCTCCCAGCTGAGCTATACCCCCCGTGTGTCTTGCGACTTCAAACGAGGCCTAGCGGTCACAGTTTCAAGCGAGACTGCGATTATAGACAGCTTTTCAAACCGCCTGCAAACGGCGCAGCACCATGTCGCGCGGGAAGAGCGCCAGCACGGCGTCGATCGACGGCGTCTGTGCACGACCGCACACGAGCACGCGCAAGGCGGTGGCCAGTTGCGGCATCTTCAGGCCATGCGCGCCGAGCACCTCCTTGATGGCCGCGGCGATGGTGGCCTTGTCCCAGTCGATCTCGGCAAGCCGGTCGCGCAGCGACTGCAGCGCAGGCCGCACCGCGTCGGTGACATGCGTCGCCACGTCCGAGGCGGCCGGCTCCACCGGCACGAAGTACATGCCGAGCCAGTCGGCCAGTTCGACCAGCGTGGCGCAGCGGTCCTTGAACAAGGCGCACCGGCGTTGCAGTTGCTCGTCGGCGACCGCCACGATCCCGCGCTGCTGCAGGTGCCGCGCCACCAGCTCGGCCAGGGGCCCATCGGCCATCTGCTTGAGGTAGTGCGCATTGACCCAGTTCAGCTTGGCCGCATCCCACTGCGCCGCGCTGCGCGCCATGTGCTGGCCGTCGAACCAGGCCACCAGCTGCGCGCGGTCGAACAGCTCCGCGTCGCCGTGGCTCCAGCCGAGCCGCGCAAGATAGTTGACCATCGCCTCGGGCAGATAGCCGGCCTCCTCGTACTGCGTCACGCTCACCGCGCCGTGGCGCTTGGACAGCTTGTCGCCGTCCGGTCCGAGGATCATCGGCACGTGGCCGTACTGCGGCAGCTCGGCGCCAAGCGCCCGCAGGATGTTGATCTGGCGCGGCGTGTTGTTGACGTGGTCGTCGCCGCGGATCACGTGGCTGATCTGCATGTCCCAGTCGTCCACCACGACGCAGAAGTTGTAGGTCGGCGTGCCGTCGGGGCGGCAGATGATCAGGTCGTCGAGCTCGCGGTTGCTGATCGTGATCGGGCCCTTGACCATGTCGGTCCAGGTCACGTGGCCGTCCGTCGGGTTGCGGAAGCGCACCACCGGCGGCACGCCCGCCGGCACCGGCGGCAGCACCTTGCCCGGCTCGGGCCGCCAGGTGCCGTCGTAGCGCGGTTTCTCGCCGCGCGTGCGCTGCGCCTCGCGAATGGCGTCGAGCTCGGCCGGCGTGCAGTAGCAATGGTAGGCCGTGCCGTCCGCGAGCATCTTGGCCACCACCTCGCGATAGCGATCCAGCCGCTGCATCTGGTAGAACGGACCCTCGTCGTAGTCGAGCGCGAGCCACTTCATCGCGGCGATGATCTGGTCGACGGCCTCCTGCGTGGAACGCGCCACGTCAGTGTCCTCGATGCGCAGGATGAAGTCCCCGCCGTGGTGGCGGGCGAAGGCCCAGGAGAACAGCGCGGTGCGTGCCGTGCCCAGGTGGAGGAAGCCCGTCGGCGACGGGGCGATGCGGGTGCGGACTCGACGGGTCATCGGGCAAGGCTCTCCAGGCCGCGGCGCAGGTCCGCCTTCAGGTCCTCGACGTCGTCCAGCCCGACGGCCACGCGCACCATGCCTTGCGTGATGCCGGCGGCCTGGCGCTGCTCTTCGGTGAGGCGGCCGTGCGAGGTGCTGGCCGGGTGGGTGATGGTGGTCTTGGTGTCGCCCAGGTTGGCGGTGATCGAGCACACGCGGGTACTGTCGATCACGTGGAAGGCGTTGCTGCGCGCCAGCGCCGCCCCGCCCTCCTGCTGTCCGCGGACGATGAAGGACAGCACCGCACCACCGCTGCCGCTTTGCTGGCGCATCGCGAGTTCGTGCTGCGGATGCGAGGCGAGCCCGGGGTAGTACACCCGCTCGACCTGCGGCTGCGCCTCCAGCCAGGTGGCGAGCTTCAGCGCACGCGCGCCCTGCGCCTCCATGCGGATCGACAGCGTCTCCAGGCCCTTGAGCACCACCCAGGCATTGAAGGGCGACAGGCACATGCCGGCACTGCGCATCACCGGCACGAACTTCTCGTTGATCAGCTGCTCGGGGCCGCAGATCGCCCCGGCGATGACGCGCCCCTGCCCGTCGAGGTACTTGGTGCCGGAGTGGATCACGAGGTCGGCGCCGAGTTCGATCGGCCGCTGCAGCGCCGGTGAGCAGAAGCAGTTGTCGACCGCCAGCCAGGCCCCGGCGCGCTTGGCAATCGCGGCCAGCGCCGCGATGTCGCACACCTCCGTCAGCGGATTGGTGGGCGACTCGGCAAACAGCAGCTTCGTGTTCGGCCGCACCGCGCGCGCCCACTCGCCGACGTCGGTCTGCGACACGAAGCTGGTCTCGATGCCGAACTTCGCGAGCTCGCGGCCGAACAGCATGATGGTCGAGCCGAACACGCTGACCGAGCAGATCACGTTGTCGCCGGCCTTCAGCAGCCCCATGCCGAGCAGCAGGATCGCGCTCATGCCGCTGGAGGTGGCGATGCAGCCCTCGGCGCCCTCGAGCGCGGCCAGGCGGCGCTCGAACATCGTCACCGTCGGGTTGGTGAAGCGCGAGTAGATGAAGGCCTCTTCCTCGTTGGCGAAACGCGCCGCCGCGGTCGCCGCGTCGGGCTGGCGGAAGCTGCTGGTGAGGAACAGCGCCTCGGAGTTCTCGCCCCAGGCGCTCGGCGGCAGGCCTTCGCGCACCGCCAGCGTGTCCAGCCTCACGTCGTCGGGCAGTGCCACGCGCGGGATCTTCTTGTCGCTGCTCATCACGGGTTCTCCGTCACGCCCTGCAGCGCCAGGCGCGAGCGCTGCGCGCCCTCCTCCTCGTCGCCCTGGGTCGCACGCTGCGCGGCGATGGTCTCGAAGTCCTGCGCGCTGATGTCGCCGGTGATGTAGACGCCGTCGAAGCACGAGGCCTCGAAGCCGTCGAGCCTCGGGTTCAGCGCCGCGACCACCTTCTTCATCGCCGCCACGTCCTGGTAGATCAGCGCATCGGCGCCGATGTACTGGCGGATCTCCTCGGTGCTGCGGTTGTGCGCGATCAGTTCGTCCTTGGTCGGCATGTCGATGCCGTAGACGTTCGGGAAGCGCACCGGCGGCGCGGCCGAGGCCATGTAGACCTTGCGCGCGCCGGCATCTCGCGCCATCTGCACGATCTCCTTGCTCGTGGTGCCGCGCACGATCGAGTCGTCCACCAGCAGCACGTTGCGGCCCTTGAACTCGCTGACGATCGCGTTGAGCTTCTGCCGCACCGAGCGCTTGCGCATCCCCTGCCCCGGCATGATGAAGGTGCGGCCGACGTAGCGGTTCTTCACGAAGCCCTCGCGGTAGGGCTTGCCGATCTTCTGGGCCAGTTGCATCGCCGACGGCCGGCTCGATTCGGGGATCGGAATCACCACGTCGATCTCCGAGGGCGGCATGGTCGAGATCACGCGCTGCGCCAGCGTCTCGCCCATGTTCAGGCGCGCCTGGTAGACCGACACGCCGTCCATCACCGAATCGGGCCGCGCCAGGTAGACGTACTCGAACATGCAGGGGTTCAGCGTCGGCCGCTCGGCACACTGCCGCGCATGGATGCGGCCTTCGAGGTCGATGAAGATCGCCTCGCCGGGCGCCACGTCGCGGGTCAGCTTGTGGCCGGTGCCCTCGAGCGCGACCGACTCGCTGGCCACCATCACCTCGCGCCCGTCCGCGGACTCGCTCTCGCCGAACACCAGCGGGCGGATGCCGAACGGATCGCGGAACGCCAGCAGCCCGTGCCCGGCGATCAGCGAGATCACGGCGTAGGAACCCTTCACGCGCCGGTGCACCGCACCCACCGCCTTGAAGATCGACTCGGGCGAGAGCGGCAGCTCGCGCGCGGCCAGCTCGAGCTCGTGCGCGAGCACGTTGATCAGCACCTCGGTGTCGCTCTCGGTGTTGATGTGGCGCCGGTCGATGTCGAACAGCTCCTGCTTGAGGGCGTGCGCGTTGGTCAGGTTGCCGTTGTGCACCAGCACGATGCCGAACGGCGCGTTCACGTAGAAGGGCTGCGCCTCCTCCTCGTTGTACGCATTGCCGGCGGTCGGGTAGCGCACCTGGCCCAGGCCCACGCTGCCGGGCAGCGCGCGCATGTTGCGGGTGCGGAACACGTCTCGCACCATGCCGCGCGCCTTGTGCATGAAGCACTTGGTGCCGAGCATCGTGACGATGCCCGCGGCGTCCTGCCCGCGGTGCTGCAGCAGCAGCAGCGCGTCGTAGATCAGCTGGTTGACGGGCGAGCGGGAGATGACGCCGACGATGCCGCACATGGCTGGGTCCTCGATTCAGGAAGCCGGGCCGCTCAGGCCGCGGGCAGATGACGTGCAAGGGGCGCCGGCAGCAGCGGCATCAGGGTCCGCAGGGCCGATGCGAGCGCGGCCGCGCCGTGTGACTGCTGCCAGGCGGCGGATCGCGCCGCCGGCGTCAGCCCGACGACCACCGCCAGCGCGAGCAGCAGCACGCCGCCGCGCAACACGCCGAACAACGCGCCGAGCAGCCGGTCGGGCAGGCTCAGCGGCGTGGCGTGCAGCACCAGGCGAATGAGCTTGGCCGCGAGCGTCCAGGCCACCAGCGCCAGGAGAAAGGTCAGCGCGAAGGCCGCGCCGAGGTTGAGCGCCGAGCCCGGCGTACCCACCGGCAGCCAGCCGGCCACTGGCGGTGCGAACCACTGGGCCGCGAACCACGCGGCCACCCAGCCCAGCAGCGAGAGCAGTTCGAACACGACCCCGCGCACCAGCCCGACGATCACCGAGGCGAGCAGCACGGCCAGCAGCGCCCAGTCGACCCAGCCGATCGATGCGATGTCCATGCGCGGATGCGTTCACAGCGTAAGCACGACGGCGTTCAGCCCGGCCGCCTTGGCCTTGGCGAGCGCCTTGTCGGCCTCTTCGCGCGAGCCGAACGGGCCGGCACGCACGCGGATGCGGCTGCCGGAGGAGGTTTCGACGACCTGCGTGTAGGTCTTCAGGCCGAGCTTCTCGACCTTGCCGCGCATCTCGCGCGCCGCAGCGGCATCGGCGAAGGCGCCGACCTGGACCACGAAGCGGCCCGCCGCATCGGCCGGCGTGTCGGACTTCGCTGCGGCCACCGTGGTGGCCGGCGCCGGCTCCTTGCCTTCGAGCAGGGCGCGGGCGCGGGCGGCATCGGGGCTGCTCGAGGCCGGCCTGGCCACGACCGCGGCCTTCTTCGGCGGCTCGGCCGGGGCCGCCGCCGGTGCCGGCGTGCTGGCCGGCCTGGCCGCGACGACCTCCTTGCCGGCTTCGGCCGCCGATTCGGTGATGACCGGCTCGCGCGGTGCATGCTCGGGGGCCGAGGCCAGCGCCGCCGGCTTGCGCGGCGCCGGCAGCGCCAGGGCCGGCACGCCGTCCTTGCGCGGGATCTCGATCGGAATGTCCACCGGGATCGGCCGCGGCTGGGTCTCGAAAACGAGCGGGAAGCCGATCACGCCCAGCAGCACCAGCAGCGTGGCACCGGTCAGCCGCCGGCGCGCCCGGGTGCGGGCCGCGGCGATGTCCTCGTCGCTGCCGAACGACGGGGCCGGGGCGGCCGAGGAACGGCGCTGCAGGAAGGACAAGAAACCCATGCGGTGCGGGGTGGGGCAGCGGCCCTCAGCCGACGTGCCGCGCCCCGAGGCGGGGCAGGCCGTCCTTCAACACGCCGCCGACGGTGTAGAACGATCCGAAGACGACGATTCTATCAGCCGGGTCTGCACGGGACAGCGCGGCATCGAGGGCGGCGCGCGGGTCGGCGTGGGTCGCGGTCTCCACCGCGCCCGGGCCCGGCAGGCGCAGCTCGGCATGGCGCGCCGCCAGCTCGGCGGCCGGGGCGGCGCGCGCGATCGGCAGGTCGGTGAAATGCCAGTGGTCGACCAGCGGCGCCATGCGCGCGAGGATGGCCGGAATGTCCTTGTCGCGCATCGCGCCGAACACCGCATGGGTGCGCGGGTGGAAGCCCATCTGGTCCAGGTTCTCGGCCAGCGCGGCGACCGCGTGCGGGTTGTGCGCCACGTCCAGCACCAGCGTCGGCGCGCCCGGCACGACCTGGAAGCGCCCGGGCAGCTCGACCAGCGCGAAGCCGTTGCGCACCGCCTGCGCCGGGATCGGCAGCCGCTCCTGCAGCGCCTCGAAGGCGGCCAGCACGCCGGCCGCGTTGAGCAACTGGTTCGCCCCCCGCAGCGCCGGGTAGGCCAGGCCGTTGTACCGCTTGCTGCGACCCGCCCAGTGCCACTGCTGGCGGTCGCCGCCGACGCGGAAGTCGCGGCCGTGCAGGTACAGGTCGGCCCCCACTGCGTCGGCCGCGTCGAGCACGCTGCGTGGAGGCACCGGGTCGCTGACGACCACCGGCCGCCCCCGGCGCATGATGCCGGCCTTTTCGCGCCCGATCGACTCACGGTCGGGCCCGAGGAACTCCATGTGGTCCAGCGCGATGCTGGTGATCACGGCGCAATCGGCGTCGAAGGCATTGACCGCATCGAAGCGGCCGCCCAGGCCGACCTCGAGGATCACCAGGTCGAGCGGTGCCTGCGACAGCAGGCGCGCAATGGCGAGCGTCGTGAACTCGAAGATCGACAGGGTCAACTCGCGGCGCGCCAGTTCGACCGCCTCGAAATGCGGCAGCAGGTCTTCCGCCGCGACGCTGCGGCCATCGACACGGCAGCGCTCCTCGAAGTGAACCAGGTGCGGCTTGGCGTACAAGCCGACGCGGTAGCCCGCCTGCAGCGCAATCGACTCGAGCATCGCGCAGGTCGAGCCCTTGCCGTTGGTGCCGGCTACCACGATGACCGGCACGCCGAAATCGATGCCGAGCCGCTCGCGCACACGCTGCGTGCGCTCGAGCGACAGGTCGATCTCCTTGGTGTGGATCTTCTCGCAGTGGGCCAGCCAGCCGGCCAGCGTGGTCGGCGCCGACATCGGGGGAGGTCTCAGGCGACCGCGTCGGACGGCAGCTTCTGCAGCATCGCGATCGCCCGCGCGACCGTCGGCCGCAACTCGCGGCGGTCGACGATCATGTCGATCGCGCCCTTGCCGAGCAGGAACTCGGCGCGCTGGAAGCCCTCGGGCAGCTTCTCGCGCACGGTGTTCTCGATCACGCGCGGGCCGGCGAAGCCGATCAGCGCCTTGGGCTCGGCGATCACCACGTCGCCGACGAAGGCGAAGCTGGCCGAGACGCCGCCCATGGTCGGGTCGGTCAGCACGCTGATGTAGGGCAGCTTCGCCTTGGCCAGGCGTGTCAGCGCGGCGTTGGTCTTGGCCATCTGCATCAGGCTCAGCAGGCCCTCCTGCATGCGCGCCCCGCCCGTGGCCGTGAAGCTGACGAACGGCGTCTTCTGTTCGAGCGCGGTCTCGACGCCGCGCACGAAGCGCTCGCCCACCACCGAGCCCATCGAGCCGCCCATGAAGTCGAACTCGAAGCAGGCCGCGACGATCGGGATGCTCATCAGCGCGCCGCCGATCACCACCATCGCGTCGGTCTCGCCGGTGGTCTCGAGCGCGTCCTTGAGCCGCTCGGGGTACTTCTTGCTGTCCTTGAACTTCAGCGCATCGACCGGGATGACCTCCTGGCCGATCTCGTAGCGGCCCTCGGGGTCGAGGAAGGCGTCGAGCCGCGCGCGTGCACCGATGCGGTGGTGGTGGCCGCACTTCGGGCAGACGTTGACGTTCTGCTCCAGGTCGGTCTTGTAGAGCACCGTCTCGCAGGACGGGCACTTGATCCACAGGCCCTCGGGCACCGTGCGGCGCTCGCTCGGGTCGGTCTGCTGGATCTTGGGGGGCAGCAGTTTTTCGAGCCAGCTCATGCGGGAGCTCCTTTCAGGAATCGAGGGCGGCGCGGATGCCGCCGATGAAGTCGGCCGCCGCGGCCGCGACCTTGCCGCGCTCGCGGGTCTCGAGCAATTGCACCAGCGCCGAGCCGATCACCACGGCGTCGGCCACTTCGGCCACGGCACGGGCGGTGGCGGCATCGCGGATGCCGAAGCCTACCCCGACCGGCAGCTTCACGTGCGCCTTGATGCGCGGCACCATCTGCGCGACGGCCGCGGTGTCGAGGTGGCCGGCGCCGGTCACGCCCTTGAGCGACACGTAGTAGACGTAGCCGCTGGCAATGCGCGCGACCTCGCGGATGCGCCGGTCGGTGGAGGTCGGCGCGAGCAGGAAGATCAGGTCCAGCCCGACCTCGCGCAGCTGCGCGGCAAAGGCCTCGCACTCTTCCGGCGGGTAGTCGACGATCAGCACGCCGTCGACGCCGGCCGCCTTTGCGTCGGCGACGAAACGCGCGCTGCCGTAGCGCTCCACCGGGTTCGCGTAACCCATCAGCACCACCGGCGTGCGGTCGTCCCGGGCGCGGAAACCACGCACGGCGTCGAGCACCTGCGGAAGGCCGATGCCGCGCGCCAGCGCACGCTCGGAGGCACGCTGGATCACCGGGCCGTCGGCCATCGGGTCGGAGAATGGCACGCCGAGCTCGATGACATCGGCACCGCCCCGGGCCAGCGCCAGCAAGATGTCGACGGTGGCGTCGGAGTACGGGTCGCCGGCCGTCACGTAGGGAATCAGCGCCTTGCGGCCGGCGGCCTGCAGCGCGGCGAAGGTGGCGGCAATGCGGCTCATCGCGCCGCTCCCTTCACGCTCTGCCCGCGGCACGAGGGTCGGCAGTAGAACTCGGCGCCGGAGAGATCGGCCACGGTGCCGATGTCCTTGTCGCCGCGGCCGCTGAGGTTGACCAGCAGGTGCTTGTCCTTGGGCAGCGTGGGCGCCAGCTTCATCGCGTAGGCGACCGCGTGGCTCGATTCAAGTGCCGGGATGATGCCCTCGGTGCGGCACAGCCGGTGGAAGGCCTCGAGCGCTTCCGCATCGGTGATGCCGACGTACTCGGCCCGGCCGATGTCGTGCAGGTAGGCGTGCTCGGGGCCGACGCCGGGGTAATCGAGCCCGGCCGAGATCGAATGCGTCTCGGTGATCTGGCCGTTCGCATCCTGCAGCAGGTAGGTGCGGTTGCCGTGCAGCACGCCGGGCGAGCCGGCGCTGATGGAGGCCGCATGCTTGCCCGAGTCCAGCCCCTGCCCTGCCGCCTCGACGCCGATCAAGCGCGTGCTGGCGTGCTCGATGTACGGGTAGAAGATCCCCATCGCGTTGCTGCCGCCGCCGACGCAGGCGATCACCGCGTCGGGCTGGCGGCCGATGAGTTCGGGCATCTGCACCAGGCACTCGTCGCCGATCACGCGCTGGAAGTCGCGCACCATCATCGGGTAGGGATGCGGGCCGGCCACCGTGCCGATGATGTAGAAGGTGTTCTCGACGTTGGTGACCCAGTCGCGCAGCGCCTCGTTGAGCGCGTCCTTGAGCGTCTTCGAGCCGCTGTCCACCGGCACGACCTTCGCGCCGAGCAGGTGCATGCGGTAGACGTTGGGCGACTGGCGCTTGACGTCCTCGCTGCCCATGTACACCACGCACTCCAGGCCGTAGCGCGCGCAGATCGTCGCGGTGGCCACGCCATGCTGGCCGGCGCCCGTCTCGGCGATCACGCGCGGCTTGCCCATGCGGCGCGCGAGCATGGCCTGGCCGATGGTGTTGTTGACCTTGTGGGCGCCGGTGTGGTTGAGGTCTTCGCGCTTGAGGTAGATCTGCGCGCCGCCGAGTTCGCGCGACAGGCGCGCCGCGTGGTACACGGGGCTGGGCCGGCCGACGAAATGCGCCAGTTCGGAGCGGAACTCGGCCTGGAAGGCCGGATCCTGGCGCGCCGCCTCGTAGGCGTCTTTCAGTTCCTCGATCGCATGCACGAGGGTCTCGGCGACGAAGCTGCCGCCATACGGACCGAAATGCCCGCGTGCATCGGGCTGCTGGTAACTGGACATGGGTTCCTCAGGTCTCGGAATCGGCGATGCGGGCATCCGCCTCGCGCACCGCCTCGCAGAACCGGCGTATCAGCGCGGCATCCTTGATGCCCTTGGCCGCTTCCACGCCGGAGCTCACGTCAACGGCCCAGGGCCGCACCCGAAGAATCCCTTCGATCACATTTCCGGCATGCAACCCACCAGACAAAACGACCGGACGGGGCACGTTGGCGGGAATGACGGACCAATCGAAGACCTTTCCGCCGCCGCCGTAACCCTCGACGAAGGCGTCGAGCAGCAAGGCATGGGCGTCGTGAAACCGAGCCGCGAAGTCTAGCAAATCGAACCCCGGCGCCATCCGGGCCGCCCGCAGGAAGGGTCGGGCGGCAGCGCGGCAGGCCTCGGGCGACTCGTCGCCGTGGAACTGCAGCAGCAGGGTCGGGATGGCGCCGGTGACCGCGGCGATCTCGTCCGGCGTCGCATTGACGAACAACCCCACCGGGGTGACGAACGGGGGCAGCCGCCGCGCCAGTTCGGCCGCGCGCGCCGGCGTCACCGCGCGCGGGCTGGGCGGATAGAAGACGAAGCCGACCGCATCGGCGCCGGCCTCGACGGCCGCGTCGACATCGGCCTCGCGGGTCAGGCCGCAGATCTTGATGCGGGTGCGGGTGGTGATGCGGGGAATCACGGCAGCCAGTCGAGCGCCGCCGTACCGTCGGGCAGCGCAAGGCCGGCATCGTAGTACGGGCCGACGAAGTACAGGCCGTCCGGGGAGAAGGTCGGCGCGGCGATGCGCCGGTCGCGCGCGGCCAGCACCTCGCCCATCCACGCCACCGGCCGGTTGCCGGCGCCCACCGCCAGCAGGCAGCCCATGATGTTGCGCACCATGTGGTGCAGGAAGGCGCTGGCGTCGAAGTCGAAGCGCCAGTAGCCGCCGCGCCGGTGGATGTCGAGGCGGCGCAGCGTCTTCACCGGCGAGGCCGCCTGGCATTCGGCGGCGCGGAACGCGGAGAAGTCGTGCTCGCCGATCAGCAGCGCCGCGGCCTCGCGCATGCGCTCGCCGTCCAGCGCCCGGAAGCTCCAGCCGGCCAGGCCGGCCTCGAGCGCCGGCCGCACCGGCGATTCGCGCAGCACATAGGCATAGCGTCGGCCGAGCGCGCTGTTGCGGGCGTGGAAGGCCTGGTCGACCGGCCGGCACCATTGCACCGCGATGTCGTCGGGCAGGAAGCGGTTGGTGCCACGCACCCACGAGAACGGCTCGCGCTCGATCTCGCAGTCGAGGTGGACCACCTGGTTCAGCGCATGCACGCCCGCATCGGTGCGGCCGGCGCACATCGTGCGCAGCGGGGTGGCGGCGAACTCCGACAGCGCGCGCTCGAGCGCGTCCTGCACGGTGCGGCCGCCGGGCTGGCTCTGCCAGCCCTGGTAGGCCGAGCCGCGGTAGGCGATGCCGAGCGCCAGCCTCATGCAGCACGGGGCGCGCCGTGTCGGCGCGCCCTGATCGGGCTCAGGCGAGCTGCTCGAGCATGCCCTGGGCCTTGGTCTTGAGCGAGCCCGAGGCCTTGGCGATCACTTCCTGCAGCAGGTCGCGCGCGCCTTCCATGTCGCCGATCTGGCGGAACTCCTCGGCCAGCTCGAGCTTGCGCGCCAGCGGGTCGGCGTTCGGGTCGTCTTCCTCGAAGCCCGACATCACGTCGTCGCCGAAAGCCGACGGCACGGTGCGCGGGCCGCTGCTGCTGCCGCTGCCGCCAGCAGGCTCGGCGCCGGGGAGGTCGAGGTCGAGCGAGATCCCGGCCAGGTCGAACTCCACCGAGGCCGGCGCCGCGGCAGGTGCCGGGGCCGGGCTCGACGGCGCACCGAGGTCAGGCAGCATCAGGTCGGCCGACGAAGTGTCGAAGTCGAGCGAGTTGTCCAGCGCCGGCACCGACTGCGGGGCCGCCGCCGGCGGGGCCTGCGGGATCGTCTGCGGGATGGTCTGCGTGACGGTCTGGGCGATCGTCTGCGTCGTCTGCAGCGAGGCCGGCGCGGTGGGGATCGAGGCCTCGTCCGAGCCGACGAAATCGAGGTCGAGATCGACGTTGGACGGATCGACCGTCGGCTGCGTCACCGTCGCCGGGTTGTACTGCGAGGGCGACGGCAGCACCGATTGCGGCATCGTGCTCGCACCCAGCGGTTCGACCATCTGCCCACCCGCCGCCACGCCGCCGGCCGGCGCACCGCCCGGCTTGTAGAGCGGGTTGTCCGGGTCGATCTGCGTACCGAGCTCCTGCGCCTTGGCCCAGTCCTCGCCCTGACCCTGCGTCAGCGAATACAGCTGCGTGGCCAGCAGTTCGAAGCCCTTGGTATCGCGCCGCTTCGCGTAAACCTCGAGCAGCTTGGTGCGGATGGCCATGCGCTCCGGGTTGCTGCGCATCGCCTCCTTCAGGATCTCCTCGGCCTGCAAGTCGCGGCCGTAGGCGAGGTACACGTCGGCCTCGGCGACCGGATCGACGTCGCCGATCGCGTCGAGCTGGCTCAGCGAGTAGCTCATCGACGACGAGGTGCCGCCGGCATCACGCGTGTCGATGCGTTGGCCGCCGCTGGCGCCGAAGAACGAGTCCGGCTGCAGGCGGCTCTCGAGGAACGAGGTCTCGCCGCTGTCCTTCTTGTTGCGCTTGGTGAAGCGGTAGATCCCGAAGCCGGCCAGCAGCGCGATCAGGCCGCCGCCGAGTGCCAGCGCCAGCGGGTTGTCGTCGAGCAGCGAGCCGAGCAGACCCGGCTCTTCCTTGGCCGCGGCCGACGGGGCCGGCGGACGCGCAGCGGGCGTGGGCGCCGCCTGGGGAGCCGACGCGGCGGCGACCATCGGCGCCGGTTGCGAAGCGGCCGCCTGTTCCGCAGCCGCGGGCGCCGGGGCCGGC
>KZ836136.1 GCA_003265685.1 Piscinibacter caeni
GCCAGGCCGTCGCGCCGCGGCCCGCGCCGACGCGACCGGTGCCGCCGCCCGCGCTGGTCGACGACGAGGCGCCGCTGCTGGAGCGCGCCCGCGCCTGCCTGCTCGAGACACTGCGGGTCGACCCGCAGCCGTCCGGCAACCGCATCGCCGAGCGGGCCCGCCAGGCCGCCGGTACCGCCGAGATGATCGAGGTGGTGTGGGTGATGGAACGGGGCCTGAGCCACATGCGGCGCTCGCACCGCGGCCTGCTCAACCTGCAGAAGGCGCGCGAGCTGCTCGGCCTGGGCAACACCCTGGTCGACGAGGACAGCCGGCCCGGCATTCCGGACGACGACAACTGGTGACCGCGGCACCCGCTAATGCGGCGCGGGTTCTCCGGGGCCGCCTCGTTCGCAGGCGCGCAGTTGCCGCGCCAGCGGCTGGAAGCGGCGCCGGTACTGCGCCGGCGTGAGCGCCACCTTGCGGCGGAACAGCCGGCCGAAGAAGCTCGCGTCCTGGTAGCCGACCTCCAGCGCGATCGCCTCGACCGGCAGGTCGCCCGATTCGAGCATCTGCTTGGCCTCCTCCAGGCGCAGCATGTGCACGTACTCCAGCGGCGTCAGCCCGGTGGCGCGCTGGAAGCGGCGCTTGAAGCTGCGCTCGGGCAGGCCGGAGAGCTCGACCATGCGCGTCACCGGTGCCTCGGCGCGGTAGTGCTCGGCGGCCCAGTGCTGGCAGCGGGCGATCAGCGGGTCGTCGGCTGCGCCGCCGTGCGTCAGCGAGGCGTAGGCGATCGGGCTGGCGGTGGCCAGGTCGAGCAGGTTGATGCGCGCCACCTGCATCGCCTCCTGCGCACCGGCGAAGCGGGCGATCAGGTACAGCGCGAGCTGGTGCCAGGCCACGCCGCTGCCGGCCATCACGATGCGCTGCGAGGTGCCGCCCACCACCAGCCCGCGCTCGGGGTGCCAGCGCACGCGCGGGTGGGCGCGCCGCAGCGCGTCGGCATAGGCCCAGTGCGTGGTGGCGTCCATGTCGTCGAGCAGCCCGGTGCGCGCCAGCAGCAGCGCCCCCGAGCAGGCCGAGGCGAGCAGCGTGCCCTCGGCATGACGCTGGCGCAGCCACTCGACCTCGGCGTCGTAGCGCGTGCCGAGGTCGGTGCCCGGCAGCACCGCCAGGTCGGTGATGCAGGCCACGGCGCAGGGCGGGCAGTCGGCGAAGCCGGTCTCGGGCTGGATGGACACGCCGTTCGCACCGGTCACCGGCGCGCCGTCGCGGCTGACCACCAGCGGGCGGAACGTCGGCGCGTCCGGCGCGCTGCCGTGCAGCAGGGCCCAGTCGCGCCCGGCGCTGGAGAGCGCGTCGTAGAAGCCGTACAGCGTGGCCGCGCTGACCTCGGGCGCGGCGAGCAGGGCGACGGTGACGGGCGTGGCCGGGCGTGGCATGGCACGAATGGACGGTTTGTTGCACGGATGACTTTAGTGGTCGACGGCGTGCACGGCCAGACTGCCCGCTCCTTCAGGAGAACTGCCCATGCCCACCCCTCTCGACCTGATCCTCGACCCGGTCAGCCAGATCGTGTTCGCGCTGTTCGGCGCGCTGCTGCTGTGGGAGCGCGTCGCCCCCGGGCGCGCGCTGCCACGCGTGCGCTTCTGGACGCTGCGCGCCGGCGCCGCCTTCGTCGTGTACTTCCTGCTCTCGTCCTACCTGCCGCTGCTGTGGGGCGAGTCGCTCGCCGCGCTGCAGCTGTTCGACCTGTCCGCCTGGCCGACCTGGGCGGCCGCGGCGCTGGCGCTGCTCGCCTACGAGTTCGGTGCCTACGCCTGGCACCGCGCGATGCACCGCTGCACGCCGCTGTGGCGCAGCTTCCACCAGATGCACCACAGCGCCGAGCGGCTCGACGTGCTGGGCGCCTACTGGTTCAGCCCGCTGGACATGGTGGCCTGGACGCTGCTCCCCTCGCTGGTGCTGGCGCTGCTGGGCGTGCCCGCGCCGGCGGCCACGCTCGCGCTGCTGGCGATCAACCTGCTGGCCACCTTCCAGCATGCCAACGTGCGCACGCCGCGCTGGCTCGGCTACCTGGTGCAGCGGCCGGAGATGCACACGGTGCACCACGCGCGCGGCATCCACCACCACAACTACGCCGACCTGCCGCTGATCGACCTGCTGTTCGGCACCTTCCGCAACCCGGCCGGCTACGAACACGCCACCGGCTTCTGGCACGGTGCCTCGGCGCGCGTGGGCGACATGCTGCTGCTGCGCGACGTGTCGCGCCCGGCGCTGGAGGAGCGTTGAGATGGCGGCCTGCACCACCCCGCTGCCGGCGGCCGACGGCGCCTGGTTCCTGACCGACGGCGGCATCGAGACGGTGCTGATCTACCAGGACGGCATCGAGCTGCCCGAGTTCGCCGCCTTCGTGCTGCTGGACGGCGCTGCCGGCCGCGCCGCGCTGCGGCGCTACTACGAGCGCTACCTCGCCATCGCCGCCGCGACGCCGGGCGCCGGCTTCGTGCTGGAGTCGCCGACCTGGCGCGCCGGGCTCGACTGGGGCCGGCGGCTCGGCTACGACGCCGCGGCGATGCGGCGCCTGAACGGCCTGGCGATCGCCCTGATGCACGAGCTGCGCGACGAGTGGCGCAGCCGCATCGGCGGCGCGATCGTGGTCAGCGGCTGCGTCGGCCCGCGCGGCGACGGCTACGCGCCGGGCGCGCCGATGGACGGCGACGACGCCTGCCGCGCACACGGCCCGCAGGTGCTGGCGCTGGCCGAGGCCGGCGCCGAGCGGATCACCGCCGTCACGATGACGACCAGCGGCGAGGCGATCGGCGTCGCGCGCGCGGCCGCGGCGGTGGAGCGGCCCTGCGTGGTCTCGTTCACCGTGGAGACCGACGGCCGGCTGCCCGGCGGCGAGGCGCTGCACGAGGCCATCGCGCGCACCGACGCCGAAGTCGCGGCCGAGGCCGGCACGGCGCCGGCCTGGTACATGGTCAACTGCGCGCACCCGAGTCACTTCGAGGCGGTGCTGGAAGGCGGCGGTGCCTGGACGCGGCGCATCCGCGGCCTGCGCGCCAACGCCTCGAAACGCAGCCATGCCGAGCTGGACGCGATGAGCACGCTGGACGACGGCGACCCGGTCGACCTGGCCGGCCGCTACCGCCGACTGCGCGACGTGCTGCCGAACCTGAACGTGCTGGGCGGCTGCTGCGGCACCGACCACCGGCATGTCGCGGCGATCGGCGCGGCCTGGTGCCAGGGTCGGTAGCGGCTGCGGCTACTCGGCCACGCTGACCCGGTTGCGCCCGCCGGTCTTGGAGCGGTAGAGCGCCTGGTCGGCTCGCTCGACCAGCGACTGCATGTCCTCGTCGGAGCGGCGTGCCGCCACGCCCAGCGAGACGGTGATGGCGCCCACCATCTCGTTGCTGCCGCCGCGGCGGATGCGCGCGCCGGAGATGGTGGTGCGCACCTGCTCGGCCAGGGCGCGCGCGCCGGCCACGCCGGTGCCCGGCAGCAGCACGACGAACTCCTCGCCGCCGTAGCGCGCCACCAGGTCGCGCCCCTTCACGCAGCTGCGGATCGCCTGCGCCACCGCCTTGAGCACGGTGTCGCCGAAGACATGGCCGTAGCGGTCGTTGATCTGCTTGAAGTGGTCCAGGTCGATCAGCACCACGCTCGGCCCGGCCTCGCCGGCCGGCTGCTGCTCGAGCAGCGCGAACATCGCCTCGTCGAAGCCGCGCCGGTTGGTCACGCCGGTCAGTGCGTCCAGCGTGGCCTGCACCCGGGCGTGGTCGAGCTCGCGGCGCAGCTCCTGCAGTTCGGCGGTGGCGGCCTCCAGCCGCGCCGCCAGCGCCGCCAGGCTGGCGCCGGCGTCGCGCGTGCCGGCCAGCAGCTCGGTGATCGAGGCGTCGATCGCCGGCCCCGGGCTGGAGGCCTGCAGGCGCCGGCCCTGCGCCTCGAGCGAATCGCGGAAGCCGCTGACCTGCTCGCCGGTGGCGCTGGTGCTGCGGCCGACGTCGTCGATCATCTCGCGCAGCCCGTCGCTGACGCGCCGCGTGGCCTGCTCGGCCGCCTCGGCGATGTGCCGCGTGTACAGCGAATGGACCAGCTCGTCGCCCAGCGGCACGCTGCGCGCGGTGACCGCGTCGACCTCGGCCTTCAGGCTGCCGTTTCGGCCCGACAGGTAGTCGTACCAGACGGCGTAGGTGATCGGGTGCAGCGGCGCCGGGTGCTCGGCCATCTTCGGGATGGCCAGGCGCAGCAGCTCGGCGGAACGGTCCTTGGAGTCTGGGTAATGCATGCAGTCCTCGAGGACGGATTCTGAGCGATTCTTCCCTGGGCCATCATTTCTGATGGCGGGCATCCCACACGAGTTCGGCCGCGGCGAGATCGGCCAGTGCGCTGCCGACCGCCTTGAACAGCGTGATCTCGCCGGCGCTGCCGCGCCCCGCGCGCTCGCCGCGGCACAGCTGGGCGAGCGTGCCCTGCAGCCGCGTGTCGTCGAAGCCGCCCTCGGCGCGCGCGGCCAGCAGGTCGCCGGACTTGGCCAGCGCCTCCTCGGTGTCGACATACACCCGGCTGCGTGCGAAGCAGTCGGCGTCGGCTTCGCGCATCGCCGGCGTGAAGCTGCCGATCAGGTCGACATGCGTGCCCGGCGCGAGCTCGCGGCCGTGCAGCAGCGCGGTGGTGGACAAGGTGGCCGCGCTGACGATGTCGGCGCGCGCGAGCGCCGGCGCGAGCGCGTCGACCGCCTGCGCCGCGAGGCCCTGCGCCTGCAGCTCGGCGGCCAGGCGCCGCGCGCCTTCGGGGCGGTGGTTCCACACCATCACCTCGGCGATCGGGCGCACCGCGCGCAGCGCCGCCGGCAGCAGCCGCGCAACCCGCCCGCAACCGAGCACCAGCAGGCGCTGCGCGTCGGTGCGGGCGAGAAAGGAGGCCGCCAGCGCCGCCACCGCGGCGGTGCGGCGCGCGGTGATCTCGTTGCCGTCGAGCTGGGCCAGCGGCACGCCGGTGCCGGCGTCGAACAGCGTGTAGACGGCGTGCAGCCCGGGCAGGCCGCGGGCGCCGTTGGCAGGGAAGATCGTGACCGTCTTGAGGCCGAAGCGGCCGCCTTCGCGCCAGGCCGGCATCAGCAGCACCGTGCCGCCGCCGGCGGCCGGGTTGCCCAGGGTGTGGGTGTGGCGCAGCGGCACGTTCGCGCCCTGCACATGGGCCTGGCGCAGCGCGGCGATCAGCGCGGGGAAGTCGAGCCCGGCGGCGGTGGCGGCGGCGTCGAAGGTCTGCACGGCGGGCGGGGCAGCGGTGGCCCCGCGAGTATCTGCCGTGCGCGCGGCCCGCGAGCGGGCCGCGGGAAGATCAGGCGAAGAAGTGGCGGAACACGTCGGGCTCGCGCAACTCGCGCGTGACCAGGCCGCCGCTGAGCGACTCGACGAACGGGCCGCTCTCGACCAGCGGGTCGAGCGCCGCGGGCAGCGTCGCGTCCCACGAGGTGCGGAAGGCCGGCGAGCGCTCGTACTCGGCGTCGCGCCGGGCCAGGGTCTCGGCCAGCGAGGGCAGTTCCTCCCACTCGATGGCGCCCACCTGCTCGGTGATGCGGCGCTGCGGATGGGACAGCATCAGGTGCGGTTGAAGGCGGCTCATGGCGGCGGTCCTGCAAGTTGAAACGTGATGTGCAGGATATCGACCGTCACCCGGACCCCATGAGCCGAAAAGCGACCGGTGCCGCCGCCTGTTCCGCACGCGCTCGGCGCCCGCGTGACAAAGCACCGCCGCGCCACACGCTTTCCCTGCGCCCCAGGGCTTGACGCCACAATCGCCGCCATGCCTGACGCCCCGTTATCCGTGCCGCGACCGCGCGGCGTGCCGGCCGACCCGCAGAAGTACGCCGTCGACGTGAAACCCAGCGCGATCGACGGCCAGGGCGCGTTCGCCGCCGAGGCTATCCCGGCGCGGCGCAAGATCGGCGAGATCCGCGGCGAGGCGATCAGCGTGCGCGAGGCGCGCCGGCGCGCGCGCGGCGTCGAGCGCATCATGATCGTCGAGGTGAGCGAGAAGCGCGCCATCGACGCCTCGCGTTCGGGCGACCCGCTGCGCTTCACCAACCACTCGTGCCGCCCCAACGCCAGCCTGCGCATCCGCCAGGGCCGGGTCGAGTTCTACGCGATGCGCGACCTCGCCCCCGGCGAGGAGATCACGGTGGACTACGGCGAGACCCACCACGACGGCAAGCTGCGCTGCCGCTGCGGCGCGCCGGGCTGCATCGGCTTCCTCTAGGGCCGCGCGACGCGATGGCGCAGGCGTTGGCGGCCGAGGCCTTCCGCCGCTTCGACTGGCAGCGCCCGAGCGTCAAGCTGCTGACCATGCACAGCGCCAAGGGGCTGGAGTTCCCGCAGGTGTTCGTGGCCGGGTTGCAGGCGCTGCCGATGAAGGACGTGTCGCTCGACGACGCGGCGCCCCTGCTCTACGTGGCGATGACCCGCGCCTGGGCCGCCGAAAGCCCCTCGTAACAGCTTGCTCTGCGACAACACAGCCGGCCCTCGCGGGCATAGCATGCGGCCGTGAACCCGTCGGGGAAGTTGCCATGATGTCGCCCAAGAACGCCACCACGTCCGACGCCGAGCCGGATGCCGCCGCGCTGAGGGATCTCTCCCTGCCCGACAGCAGCGCCCTGGTGCGCCACGCGGACGGCTACTACTGGGTGGCGCCGGACGGCCGGCAGGAGTTCGGCCCGTTCGCCAGCGCGCAGGAGGCGCTGGACGACATGTACACCGCCGCCGACGGCAGCATCGAGCCCGGCGAGACGCTGGAGGAGGCCGAGCAGGAGCTGGGCCTGGCCGACTGGGTCGACGCCGACACCGGCGAACTGGCCGAAGGCACCAGCACGCGGCTGGAAGAGCACTGAGCGACTGAATCGCTCAGGCGCGCGCCAGCCGCACCGGGATGCGGCGCGCTCCGAAGCGGCCTGCCCGCTCGGCGAAGCGCCCGGCCAGCGGCGTGCCGCAATGGCGGCAGGCGCCACCCGCATCGAGTTCGTAGCGCTGCACCTCGTGCCAGTCGCGCACGATCAGCGGCTCGCCGCAGCCGCTGCAGCTGGTGGTGCCGCCGTCGCGGTCGTGCACGTTGCCGGTGTAGACATGCTGCAGCCCGTTGGCGAGCGCGATGCGGCGTGCGCGCTGCAGCGTCGCCGGCGGCGTGGGCGGCCGGTCGTCGAGCTTGTAGTCCGGGTGGAAGGCGGTGAAGTGCAGCGGCACGGTCGGGCCGAGTTTCTCGGCCACCCAGCGCGTCAGCGCGTCGAGTTCGGCGTCACTGTCGTTCAGGCCCGGGATCAGCAGCGTCGTGATCTCGGTCCAGCAGTCGGTCTCCTTCACGACGTACTCGAGCGTCTCGAGCACCGGCTGCAGGTGGGCGCCGGTCTGCTGGAAGTAGAACTCGTCGCTGAAGGCCTTCAGGTCGATGTTGGCCGCGTCCATCTTCGCGTAGAAGTCGCGCCGCGGCTCGGCGTGCATGTAGCCGGCGGTGACGGCCACCGTCTTCAGCCCGAGTTCGTGGCAGGCGTCGGCGCAGTCCATCGCGTACTCGGCGAAGATCACCGGGTCGTTGTAGGTGAAGGCGACGCTGGCGCAGCCGCTGTCGCGCGCCGCCTGCGCGAGCTGCTGCGGGCTGGCGCGGTCCATCAGGCGGTCCATCTCGCGGCTCTTGGAGATGTCCCAGTTCTGGCAGAACTTGCAGGCTAGGTTGCAGCCCGCGGTGCCGAACGAGAACACCGCGCTGCCGGGCAGGAAGTGGTTCAGCGGCTTCTTCTCGATCGGGTCGATGCAGAAGCCGGAGCTGCGGCCATAGGTCGTCAGCACCATCGCATCGCCCTCGCGCGCACGCACGAAGCACAGCCCGCGCTGGCCCTCGTGCAGCTTGCAGTCGCGCGGGCAGAGGTCGCACTGGATGCGACCATCCTCCAGCCGATGCCACCAGCGCGCCGGGGTCGCGCCCTCGAAGGCTGCCTCGCGTGCGCCCATGCTCAGTACCCCGCCCCGAACTTGCGCACCGTATAGCGCTCGAGCACCAGGTCCTCCGCCCAGAAGTCGGCCGGCAGGCCGGCCTTGCGCTTGAGCGCGGCGAGGAAGTCGCCCGGCTCCGGCAGCTGGTCCCAGACCTGCGGCAGGAAGGTGGCCGAGCGGCCGCGCCAGCGCAGCGTGACGCCGTCGACGCCCGGCCGCAGCCGCGCATGGGCCTCGCGTTCACCGGCCACCGGCAGCGGCTCGCTCGCGCCGAGCAGCGACACCTCGACCTGCAGCGCCTCGAGCTCGTGCGCGCGGATCGGCGCGAAGCGCAGGTCCTCGAAGGCCGCGGCCTGAGCGTGCCGGCGCACGTCGACCTCCAGCGCGCGGCGCGCCTCGAGCGTGCCGATGCAGCCACGCAGCTCGCCGTGCACGTGCAGTGTCACGAAGGTCGCGCCCGGCTGCGCGAGCGCCGGATGCAGCGGTTCGTCGCCGGCACGCTCGCCGAGTGCGGCGGCGATGCTGTTGCGCGCACGTGCCAGCAGGGCCGCGCCGAGCGCCGCCTCGTCCGCTGCCTTGTCGGCTTCGGCGGCGCGGGCCGGCTCGAAGGCCAGCGCCGCGTAGCCGACCACCCGCTCGCGGTCGCCCGCGGTGTCGCCGGAATTGCGCAGGTCGAGCAGGCGTGGCACGAGCCCGTGCGCCTGCGCGGCCTGCAGCGCGCCGGCCAGCGGGTGCGCGCCGCAGGCCTCGTACGGATCGAGATCGGTGGCGAAGGCGAGGATGCGCTCCACGGTGGCGCGGTCGCTGGCGCGGGCCTCGTCGTAGGGCAGGTAGTGCGACAGGTCCGAGCTGATCACGATGAGCGTTTCGTCGCCGCCCCACAGGCGCTCGAGCACCTCGGCCACCGCCTCCGGCGCAGCGTCGCCGACGGCCAGCGGCACCAGCGTGAACGGGCCCAGCACGGCTTGCAGGAACGGCAGCTGCACCTCCAGCGCATGCTCGCGCGCATGTGCTGCGTCACTGCGCGTGACCTGCGGCAGCGCGGCCAGCATGTCGAGCGCGGCGCGGTCCAGCGGCACGCGCCCGAGCGGCGTCTCGAAGGCGTCGACCGTCGGCGCTGCCAGCCCGCGCAGCGCGACGCGGTGGGTCGGCCCGAGCAGCACGACGCGGCGGATGCGCCCGGCCCAGGGGGCGAGCAGCGCGTAGCCGCTGCCGGCGATCGGCCCGGAATAGACGTAGCCGGCGTGCGGCACCACCAGCAGCTTGGGCGCGGCCGGCCCCGGCGCGGCGCGGGCGCCGGCCAGCGCGGCGTGCACCTGCTCGCGCAGGCGCACTGCATCGTCCGGATAGAACAGCCCCGCCACCGCGGCGGGCCGCGTCGTGGTGATCATTCCCATCGAGGCCTCCTGGACTCGAACCTGGGCCCTGCGGCCCGGATTGCAAGCCCAGCATGCCACCGCCGCGTGGCCCGCGGCTGAGGAAGCTCAGCCGCCGGCGCGGGTATCGCCCGCCGCCGCCGGGGCATGGCGGTGCGGCAGGTGCGGCCGGTGCCGGCGCAGCCACTGCAGCAGGTCGTCGACGTAGGTGAAGACGACCGGGATGACCAGCAGCGACAGGAAGGTGCTGGTGATCAGCCCGCCGATCACGACGATGGCCATCGGGGCGCGGAAGCTCGGGTCCACGCCCAGGCCGAGCGCGATCGGCAGCATGCCGGCGCCCATCGCGATGGTGGTCATCACGATCGGGCGGGCGCGCTTGCGGCAGGCATCGAGGATCGCGTCCCAGCGCGCCAGGCCGTGTTCGCGCCGCGCCAGGATCACGTAGTCGATCAGCAGGATCGAGTTCTTGGTCGCGATGCCCATCAGCATGATCAGCCCGATCATCGACGGCATCGACAGCGCCGTGTGGGTGGCGAACAGCGCCAGGAACGCGCCCGGGATCGACAGCACCAGCGCGACCAGGATGGTGGCCGGCTGGATGAAGTCCTTGAACAGCAGCACCAGCACGATGTAGATGCACAGCACCCCGGTGGCCATGGCCAGGCCGAAGCTCTCGAACAGCTCGCCCATCGCCTCGGCGTCGCCCACCGAGGTGCGCGTCACGCCCGGCGGCAGGTTCTTCAGGCTGGGCAGCGCGAAGGCGCGCTGCTCGACCTCGCCGAGCGGCTGGCCGTTCAGCTCGATCTCGAAGTTGACGTTGCGCATGCGGTCGTAGCGCGCCACCTCCGCCGGGCCGGAATCGATCGCCAGCGTCGCCACGTTGGACAGCGGCACCGGGCCGCGTGCGCCGGGCACCGGCAGCCGGGCGAGCAGCTCGAGGTCGGCGCGCGCCTCGGGCGCGAGCTTCACCACCACCGGCACCTGGCGCTGGCTGAGGTTGAGCTTGGCCAGGCTCTGGTCGTAGTCGCCCGAGGTCGCCACGCGCAGCGTGTCGGCGATCGCCGCCGAGGTGACGCCCAGGTCGGCCGCGCGCGCGAAGTCGGGCCGCACGATCAGCTCGGGCCGCACCAGGCTGGCGGTGGAGGTGACCGCGCCGATGCCGGGCAGGGTGCGCAGCTCGCGCTCCACCTTGGCGGCATGCTCGGCCAGCACGCGGCCGTCCTCGCCGGCCAGCACCAGCACGTACTTCTCGCTCGAGGCGCCCAGGCCGACCTTGACGCGCGCGCCGGGCAGCACCGCCAGCGCGTCGCGCAGCTGCGCCTCGATCGCCTGCTTCGACAGGCCGGGCCGGTCGGTGCGGTGCGTCATGTTGATCGTCAGCACCGCCTTGCGCACTTCCGGCAGGCCGCCGCCGGCGAACGGGTCGGAGCCCGCGGCGCCGCCGCCGATCGCGGTGTAGACCAGCTTGACGTGCTCGTTCTTCTGCACGAGCTCGCGCGCCTGCTCGGCGGCCGCGTAGGTCTCCTTCAGCGTCGCGCCGGGCGGCAGCGTGACCGTGACCTGCGTCTGCGACAGGTCGTCCGGCGGGATGAAGCCGGTGGGCAGCAGCGGCACCAGCATGAACGAGCCGACGAAGAACACGCCGGCGCCGGCCAGCGTCAGCACGCGGTGCTTCAGGCACCACTTCGCCCAGCCCAGGTAGGTGGCCAGCCAGCGCGGCTCCTTTTCCTCGTGCTTGGGGGCCTTCAGCAGGTAGGCCGCCATCATCGGCGTGAGCATGCGCGCGACGACGAGCGAGAAGAACACCGCGATCGCCGCCGTCCAGCCGAACTGCACGAAGAACTTGCCGGCCACGCCGCTCATGAAGGCGGTGGGCAGGAACACCGCGATCAGCGTGAAGGTGGTGGCGATCACCGCCAGGCCGATCTCGTCGGCCGCCTCCATCGCCGCCTGGAACGGCGTCTTGCCCATGCGCAGGTGGCGCATGATGTTCTCGATCTCGACGATCGCGTCGTCGACCAGGATGCCGACGACCAGCGAGAGCGACAGCAGCGTGACCACGTTGACCGTGAAGCCCATCAGGTGCATCACGAAGAAGGTCGGGATGGCCGACAGCGGCAGCGCCACCGCGGAGACGAAGGTCGCGCGCCAGTCGCGCAGGAACAGCCACACGACCAGCACCGCCAGCGCGGCGCCTTCGTAGAGCAGCTTCATCGAACCGTCGTAGTTCTCCTGCACCGGGTCGACGAAGTTGAAGGCCTCGGTGATCTCGATGTCCGGGTGCGCCGCCTTGAGCTTGGCGAGCGTGGCGCGCACGCCGGCCGTCACGTCGATCTCGCCGGCGCCGCGCGAGCGCACGATCTCGAAGCCGACCACCGGGGCGCCGTTCAGCAGCGCGGCCGAGCGCGGCTCGGCGATGGTGTCGTAGACGCGGGCAACCTGGTCGAGCCGCACGCGCCGGCCGTCCGACAGCGCCACCTCCAGGCGCGCCAGTTCGTCGGCCGACTGCACCGTGGCGATGGTGCGCACCGACTGCTCGGCGCCGCCGAGGTCGGCGCGGCCGCCGGAGGCCTCCTGCTGCACCTGGCGCAGCTGGCGCGAGATGTCGGCGGCCGTCGCGTTGAGCGCCAGCAGGCGCGCCGGGTCGAGCTCGACACGCACCTCGCGCGTCACGCCGCCGACGCGCGACACCGCGCCGACACCGCGCACCGCGAGCATCGCCTTGGTGACGTCGTTGTCGACGAACCACGAGAGCGCCTCGTCGTCCATCTGTTTGGAGGCGACGGTGTAGGTCAGGATCGGCGTGCCGGCGAGGTCGACCTTCGCGATCACCGGGTCACGCAGGTCGGCGGGCAGGTCGGAGCGCACCCGCGAGACCGCGTCGCGCACGTCGTCCACCGCCTCCTGCGTGGGCTTCTCGAGGCGGAACTCGGCGGTCAGCGTCGCGGTGCCGTCCTGAATGGTCGCGTACAGGTGCTTCAGGCCCTGCACGGTGGCGATCGAGTTCTCGATCTTGCGCACCACCTCGGTCTCGAGCTGGCCGGGCGAGGCGCCGGGCAGCGAGGCCGTGACGGTGACCATCGGCAGGTCGATGTCCGGGAAGTTCTGGATCTTCATCGCCCGGAAGCCGAACAGGCCGGCGAGCGTGAGCATCACGAACAGCAGGATCGACGGCGTCGGGTTGCGGATCGACCAGGAGGAGACGTTGATCGCCATGGCAGGCTCCGCTTACTTGGAAGACGCCGTCTTCTGCGGCGCAGGCGGGGCCGCGTCGACCACGCGCACCAGGTCGCCGTCGGCCAGGAAGCCGCCGCCGGTGGCGACGACCCGCGCCGCCTTGTCGATGCCGCCGGTGATCTCCACCCGGTCGGCCCAGCGCCGCCCGGTGCTCACCTTGGTCTGCACCACCTTCGAGTCGGGGCCGACACGCAGCACGTAGCTGAAGCCGTCGCGCAGCAGCACCGCGCTCTGCGGCAGCGAGAGGCCCTGGGCGGTGCCGGTCTCGAATTCGCCACGCGCGAACATGCCGGCGCGCGCCGCGCCCGGCTCGGGCAGGTCGACGTAGACGATGCCATTGCGCGTGGCCGGGTCGACCGTGGGCGCGAGCATGCGCACCTTGCCCGCCACCGGCGTGCCGCCGGCCGGTGTGACGGTGACGCTCTGGCCGGGCTTGAGCTGGGCCAGTTCGGGCGCGGCCACCTCGGCGCGCCATTCGAGCCGGCCGCCGCGGATCAGGCGGAACAGCTCCTGCCCGGCCGGCAGCACCGCGCCGACGGTGGCGCTGCGCGCCGAGATCACGCCGTTGTCCGGCGCCAGCACCTGGGTCTGCGCCAGGCGCAGCTGCATGGTCTTGGCGACCGCACGCTGCGCCTCCAGCCGCGCCTGCGCGGTGCGCTCGGCGGTGAGGTACTGGTTGATCGCCTGGGCCGAGAGCGCGCCGGTGGCCTGCAGCTCGCGCGCCCGCTGCGCGTTGGCGCCGGCCTCGGCCAGCGTGGCCTCGGCCTCAGCGACCGCGGCGCGCGCCTGGGCCAGCTCGGCGGCGATGGTGTCCGGCGCGAAGCTGGCCAGCACCTGGCCACGCCTGACGACGTCGCCGACGTTGACCTTCACCTCGGCCAGGCGCAGCCCGTTGGCCTCGGTGCCGATGCTGGCCTCCTGCCAGGCCGCGATGCTGCCGTTGGCGGCCACCTTCAGCGCCATCGTGGCGGGCTGCGGCTGCGTGACCGTGACGGTCAGCGCGGGCCGCGCAGGGGCGGCGGCGGCGGGCTTGTCGTCGGCCGCCCGGGCGGCCAGCGTGACGAGCACCGCGGCGGCGGCGAGGGCCAGCGGCGCGGCGACGAGGAGCAGGCGGTTCTTGGTGTTCATGGGGCGCTTCGCTCGTGGCGATGGAGAGGTCAGTCGCGCGCGGTGGCGCGCAGGTCGGCGGCGGTCCAGCCGCCGCCCAGGGAACGGTAGAGCGCGATCCAGGCGGCCACGCGCTCGCGCTGCAGGTCGATCAGCGCGCTCTGCGCCGCCAGTGCGCTGCGGCGCGCGTCTTCCAGCTCGAACAGGCTGGCCAGGCCGCCGCGGTAGCGCGACTCGACGGCGCGGAACGAACGCTCGTAGCCCTGCGCCGCGACACGCGCATCCTCGCCGCGCGCGGCGGTGCTGTCGAGGGCGACCAGCGCCTCCTCGACCTCGCGCACCGCCGTGCGCAGCCGGGCGGCGTAGGCCGCGGCGGCAGCGTCGTAGCGGGCGCGGGCTGCCTCGGCGTCGGCCCGGCGGCGCCCGCCGTCGAAGATCGGCAGCGTCACGGCCAGTGGGCCGACGCTCCAGACCGTGCCCTGCAGGCTCGGGCCGTCCTGCGGCCACAGGCGGGTCGGCGCGATGCTGCCGGCCAGCGTGACCCGCGGCCAGCGTTGCGCACGCGCCTGTTCGGCGTCGGCAGCCGCGGCGGCCAGCTCGCGTTCGGCGTCGTGGACGTCCGGGCGCTGCGCCAGCACCGCGCCGGGCACCGCCGCCACGCCGAGCGCCGCGGGCTGCGGCAGCCGGGCGCGGCCGGCGGCGAGCTGCTCGCGCAGCGCCGTTTCGGCCAGGCCGGTCAGCGCCACCAGCGCCTTGATCTGCAGTGCGCACTGGGCGCGCAGCTGGGTCAGCGTGGCGTTGCCCTGGGCCGCGCTGGCACGCGCCAGCTCGGCGCTGGCCGGCGGCTGGAAGCCGGCCTTCGCGGCCAGCTCGGTGAGGCGTGCGGTCTCGGCGCGCGAGGCGGCATCCTGCTCGGTGGGCACCAGCTGGGCCTCGCAGGCACGCAGGGCGAGGTAAGCCGAGGCCGTCTCGGCCGCGACCGAGACACGCGCCTCGTGCCAGCCCGCCTGCGCGCCCTCGAAGCGCGCCTGCGCGGCATCGCGCCCGGCCCGGCCGGCGCCGAACAGGTCGAGCTCCCAGCCGGCCTGCACGCCGACCGAGCCGGTGCCGGCGCGCGGCGACTGCACATCGAAGCGGCCGTACGAGGCGCTTGCCGTGGCATCCAGCGTCGGGCCGAGCGCGGCGCCGGCGGCCACCCGCGTGGCGCGCGCCTGCTCGATGCGCGAGCGCGCCGCGGCGAGTGTCGGGCTGGCCGCCTGGGCGGCCTCGATCAGCGCCGGCAGCGCGGGGTCGTCGAACTGCTGCCACCAGCGCGCCAGTTCGCCGGGCGAGCCCTCATGCGGCAGCGGAGCCTGCCACTGGTCGGGCACGGCGGGTGCGCCGGCGGCCGGCGGGGTCGGGCCCAGCTGGGCACAGGCGGTGAGCAGAGCGGCCGGCAGGGCCAGCCACAGGCGGGCGGTCATGGGGTGGTTTCTCCTGGCGGCGCGCTCGTGGCGCGGCGCTGGCGTTCGGCCTCGACCATCGCGAGGCCGTACATGACGAGCCGGTCGAGCCAGCGGTCCCAGGCCTGCGCACCCTGCTTCAGTGCCGGGGCAACGGCCTCGATCACGTCGGTGGCGATGTGCAGGTGCACGCCGAGCCCGGCCAGGCACATCGCCAGGCGGCGCAGGTCGTCGTCGGGTTCGGCCACGCCGAGGTGGCGCGCCAGCACCGCGAGCAGCGCCTCGTGCATGGGCTGGATGCCCTCGGTGATCTCCTGCTGCCACAGCCCGGTGGGCTCGAGGATCTCGCGCGCATGCAGCTTGATGCACTGCTCGGCCACGTCGCCCTCGCGCAGCGGCTCGACGAAACCGGCGTACAGGCCGCGCAGCGCCTCGGCCAGGCTGAGGGAGGGGTCGGCGTAACGCGCGATCTCGTCCTCCGGCTTGCCCTGCATCTCGAAGAACACGGCGCGGTACAGCCCGGCCTTGTCGCCGAAGTAGTACTTGATGGCGGCCAGGTTGGTGCCGGCGGCCTCGGCGATCTCGCGCGTCGAGGTCTTCTCGAAGCCGTGCTGCGCGAACAGGCGCAGCGCGGCATGCATCAGGCGCTCGCGCGTCTGCTCGCCGTCGCTGCGCTGCGGGCGGGGGCGGGCGGTGCGGACGGCGTCGTTCATGGGGCGGCGATCCTAACAAGTAAATCAATCGTTTGATTTACTTGGGCCTAATGACCGCGGGGTCATTAGGATCGACGCCCCGACGCCGCCGCGTCAGAGCGGCAGGCTCGCCTGCTGGGCCCGCCCGGCCATGGCACGCGGCCCGGCGCTGCGCTTCATCAGTACGGCGTGCGGCACGTAGCCGCGCGACTCGAGCTGCCAGCCTTCGGTGGCCCGCTCGGGCGCGATCTGCTCGATGTGCTGGGGCGCGAGCTTCTTCGCCGACGCCACTGAAAGCAGGGACTCACATGTCTGCGGCGCCAGCAGCCGGGCGAAGAAGGTCCAGCGCTGCAGCACGAGCGGGTTGCGCCAGGCGTCTTCCACCGCCCAGCGGGCGCGCTGCGGGTCCTCGGTGCGGCCGGCCTCGAGCACACGCGGCAGCAGCGCGTAGAAGAACTGGCGGAAGGCGCGCTGCGCCGGCTTGCCCGGCAGCAGGGCCTCGAAGCGCGCCAGGCGCTGCGCCCAGCCCGGGCTCAGCAGCTGGCGGCCGACGAAGGCCTGCAGCGCCTGCACCGGGTTGAACAGGCGCAGCCGGTTGGGCGGGAACACCAGCATCGGCAGCGCGCTGGCCTCCTCGTGCGACAGCGGCGTGACGAAGCTGCACAGCACCGCGACGCGCGCCCATTGCGGCACGGTCAGCCCGCCGGCGGCGCGGATGTGGCCGATCTCCAGGTCGCGCGTCAGCCGCACGGCCTCGCGGAAGCCGAGCGCGCCCTTGGCATGGTTGGCCTTGGTGCTCATCACCGCCAGGTTGCCGGCCGCGTAGCCGGCGTCGTTGCGCACCCGGTCGACCGAGGCGTCGCTGCCTTCCAGCGTGGCGGTGGACAGCGCCACGCGGGTGATCGGGCAGTGGCTCGCCTCGAGCTGCTGCAGGTAGTGCGGCGTCACCTGCACCAGCTCCACGCTGCGGCCGCGCAGCCAGGCGTGCAGGCGCAGCTGCAGCCACTTGCGCACGTGACGGGTGGGCTGCAGCGTGCGCGTGCCGAAGGCCGCCTGCCCGGCCAGCAGGCCGTGGCGCAGCGCCGAGGGCTGCTGGTCATACGGGGCGGGCGGCACCAGCGCGTGGTGCGCGTAGTCCCAGCCGAGCTCGAAGCCGATGTGCTCGTGCGCGGTCAGCGAGGCGCCGGCGGGGGCGTCCTGGAACAGCGGGGTGGTGGTCGACATGGCGGTCTCCGCAAGGTGCCGCGGGCTGCGGCGGTGGAGACAGTCTCGCGGCCTGGTGTCTCATCACGTGATACACCCTGCGGGCGGTTATGCTTTCAGGGGGTGTCTCATGTGGTGAGACAGTGAGCTGGTATGGACCGCACCGAACGCTTCTACAAGATCGAGATGCTGCTGCGTTCGCGCGGCTGCGTCAGCTTCCAGGCGCTGCGCGAGGCGCTGGACGTCTCCACGCCGACCCTGCGCCGCGACCTGGCCTACCTGCGCGAGCGCCTGAACGCGCCGATCGTCTACGACGCGCACGACAACGGCTACCGCTTCGACGGCACCGCCACGCGCGGCGAGCGCCACGAGCTGCCCGGCCTGTGGTTCAGCGAGCACGAGATCCACGCGCTGCTGTCGATGCACCAACTGCTGGCCGGGCTGGACGACGACGGCGTGCTGTCGCGCCACCTTCAGCCCATGCTCGAGCGCCTGCAGGGCATGCTCGGGCCGGACGTGGCCGGCTCGCGCGAACTGGTCAAGCGGGTCAAGCTGATCGGCACCGCGCGGCGCCGTGTGCCGAGCCGCTGGTTCGAGCTCGTCGGCAGCGCGCTGCTGCGCCGCCAGCGCCTGTGGCTGCGCTACTTCACGCGGCGCGACCGGCGCGAGAGCGAGCGCGAGGTCTCGCCGCAGCGCCTGGTGCACTACCGCGGCACCTGGTACCTCGACGCCTGGTGCCACGCCAGCGACGGCCTGCGCCGCTTCGCGCTCGACGCGGTGCGCGACGCGCGGGCGCTGGAGACGCGCGCCAGGCCGATCGCGCTGCGCGAGCTCGAGGCGGCGCTGGACGCCGGCTACGGCGTGTTCGGCGGCGGCGATGCCAAGGTGCGCTGGGCGACGCTGCTGTTCGACGCCGACGCCGCGCAGTGGGTGGCCAGCGAGGAGTGGCACCCGCGCCAGCAGGGCCGCCTGCTGGACGACGGCCGCTACGAGCTGCAGGTGCCCTACAGCGAGCCCACCGAGCTGGCGATGGACATCCTGCGCCACGGCGACAGCGTTGCCGTGCTGGGCGACAAGCCGCTGGTGGCGCTGATCCGCGAGCGGCTGGCGCGCGCGGCGGCACGCTACGCTTGAACGTTTCGAAGGAGTCGAGCATGAAAGCCACCTGGAACGGTGTCGTGATCGCCGAAAGCGACGACACCGTGGTCGTCGAGGGCAACCACTACTTCCCCGAGAGCAGCGTGCGGCGCGAGTACCTGACCTTCAGCAACCACCGCACGAGCTGCCCGTGGAAGGGCCAGGCGCGTTATCACAGCCTGCTGGTCAAGGGCGAGATGAACCCGGACGCGGTCTGGTACTACCCCGAGCCGAGCGAGGCCGCGAAGGAGATCAAGGGCCGGGTGGCGTTCTGGAAGGGCGTGAAGGTCAGCGAGTAGGCGGCGTTTCAGAGCATGGCCGCCAGCCGCGTGCCCTGATCGATCGCCCGCTTGGCGTCCAGCTCCGCCGCCTCGTCCGCGCCGCCGATCAGGTGCACCGCGAGGCCGGCGGCGCGCAGCGGCGCCTCCAGCTCGCGCAGCGGCTCCTGGCCGGCACACAGCACCACGGTGTCGCACTCGATCAGCTGGCCGTCCTTCCGTTGTTCGCCGTAGGTGACGAACAGCCCCTGCGGCGTGATGCGCTCGTAGTTCACGCCGCCGATCATTTCCACCTGCTTCATCTGCAGCGCGGCGCGGTGGATCCAGCCGGTGGTCTTGCCCAGACCCTTGCCGAGCTTGCCGGCCTTGCGCTGCAGCAGCGTGATCCGGCGCGCCGGCGCCGCGGGCTGCGCGCGCACCACGCCGCCGCGCACCGCGCCGGGGTCGGCCACGCCCCATTCGGCCATCCACTCGTGCAGGTCCAGCGTCGGCGAGCGGCCCGGCGGCGTGACGAGGAACTCGGCCACGTCGAAGCCGATGCCGCCGGCACCGACGATCGCCACCCGCTCGCCGACCGGCTTGCCGTGCAGCAGCACGTCGACGTAGCTCAGCACGTTCGGGCCGTCCTGGCCGGGGATCTTCGGGTCGCGCGGGGTCACGCCGGTGGCGAGGATCACCGCGTCGTGCCGCTGCGCGATCAGTGCCTCGGCGCTGGCGCGCGTGCCCAGGTGCAGGCGCACACCGGTGGCGGTCAGGCGGCGCTCGAAGTAGCGCAGCGTCTCGGCGAACTCCTCCTTGCCGGGGATGGTCTTGGCCAGGTTGAACTGGCCGCCGATGCGCCCGCTCGCCTCGTAGAGGTCGACCGCATGGCCGCGCTCGGCCAGCGCCGTCGCTGCGGCCAGCCCGGCCGGGCCGGCGCCCACCACCGCAAAGCGCTTCTGCGCCGGCGCCGGGCGCAGCAGCAGCGTGGTTTCGTGCCCGGCACGCGGGTTGACGAGGCAGCTCGCCAGCTGGTTCTTGAAGGTGTGGTCCAGGCAGGCCTGGTTGCAGGCGATGCAGGTGTTGATGTCCTCGGCGCGGCCCTCGCGGGCCTTGCGCACGAAGTGCGGGTCGGCCAGCAGCGGGCGCGCCAGGCTCACCATGTCGCCACAGCCGTCGGCCAGGATCTGCTCGCCGACCTCCGGCGTGTTGATGCGGTTGGTGGTGACGAGCGGGATCGTCAGGCCCTGCGCACGCAAGGTGTCGCGCATCTTCTTCGTCACCCAGGCGAAGGCGCCGCGCGGCACGCTCGTCGCGATGGTCGGGATGCGCGCCTCGTGCCAGCCGATGCCGGTGTTGATGATCGTGGCGCCGGCGCGCGCCACGGCCTGGGCGAGCGTGACCACCTCGTCCCAGCTGCTGCCGTCGGGGATCAGGTCGAGCATCGAGAGCCGGTAGATCAGGATGAAGTCCGGCCCGACCGCCTCGCGCACGCGCTGCACGATCTCCACCGGCAGCCGCATGCGGTTCTCGTAGGCGCCGCCCCACTCGTCCGTTCTCTTGTTGGTGTGGGTGACGAGGAACTGGTTGATGAAGTAGCCCTCGCTGCCCATCACCTCCACGCCGTCGTAGCCGGCCTCGCGCGCGAGCCGGGCGCAGCGCACGAAGGCGCGGATCTGGCGCTCGATGCCGCGCGCCGACAGTTCGCGCGGCGCGAACGGCGAGATCGGGCTCTGGATGCGCGAGGGCGCCACGCACAGCGGCTGGTAGCCGTAGCGCCCGGTGTGCAGGATCTGCAGCGCGATCTTGCCGCCCTCGGCGTGCACCGCGTCGGTGACTTCCTTGTGGCGGCGCGCCGCGCCGGAGGTGGCCAGCGTGCCGGCGAAGGGCTTGGCCCAGCCCTCGATGTTGGGCGCGAAGCCGCCGGTGACCATCAGCCCCACGCCGCCGCGGGCGCGTTCGGCGAAGAAGGCAGCCAGCGCCGCGAAATGCTTGCGCCCGTCCTCCAGCCCGGTGTGCATGCTGCCCATCAGCACCCGGTTGGGCAGGGTCGTGAAGCCGAGGTCCAGCGGGGCGAGCAGGTGGGGGTAGGCGGTCATGCCCGGCAATGTATCCGCCGGAAACGACGACGCCCGGCCGGGCCGGGCGTCGTTGCGGCGATTGGAGAGCCGACTCAGATGCCGAGGATCTTCTTGGCTTCGCCGAGCTTCTTGACCGAGTCGTCGTGGTTGCCGGCCTTGTGGGCTGCCTCGCCGTCGGCGCGCAGCTGCTTCACCTTGGCCATGTCGGCTTCGCTCAGCTTGGGGTTCGTCGCCAGCTTGGCGTCGATCTCCTTCATGTCCATCGGGCAGTGGTAGGCGAACGCACCGCCGGCGGCCAGCGCCAGCGCGGCGGCGATCAGGGTCTTCTGCATGCCTGTACTCCTGGTGTGGCGACCGAGGCCCGGTCGCGGGCCGCGCGATCTTGCACGCGCTGGCCGGTGTACGCCAGGAGGCGGGGAGAAAGTCCCCTATCGGATCTTGCCGAGCAGCGCCTCGACGTTCTCCAGCATCGGCAGCAGGTCGGCCTTGGCGCCGCGCTTGTCGGCCAGCTTGGCGCCGAGCTCCTGCTCCATGAAGCAGACCGTCATGCGCACATAGGCGCTGTCCAGCGCCTTGCGCACGGCGGACATCTGGCCGGCGATCGAGAGGCAGTCCTCGCCGTCCTCGATCATGCGCTGGATGCCGCGCAGCTGGCCCTCGGCGCGGCGCAGCCGGTGCAGCAGGTCGGTGCGGGATTTCTCGTCGTTCAGGACGGCCATGGCACAGGGCGGCCCGACGTCGGGGTCGTTGCCGCGGGTGGGGATGGAGTCCGTCATTGTGCGCGAGCCGTGGCCATCACATCTTCGCCTGCAGGGGGATCACCGCCGGCGCCTCCGGCACCAGCAGGGTGCCGGCGCGCAAGCCGCGCAGCGTCGCCAGGGACAGCGCGAGGATCACCAGCGAGGCGAGCGCGAGCAGGGCGATCGCCGGCACCGCCAGCCAGGCGCCCTCGGGCGTCTGCGCCAGGCGCAGCGTCAGCGCCGCCAGCGCGGCGAGCGGGAAGCTCATGCCCCAGTGCGGCAGGCCGAAGGGCTGGGCGGTGATGCGGCGCGCCAGCGACGCGGCCCACAGCGCCAGGAACAGCGCCATGCCCCACAGCATCCAGGCCAGCACCGGCGGGGCGCCCCATTGCAGCGCGGCCAGGCCGATCACCGCCGGCGGCGCGACGAAGATGAACACGGTGGGCAGCAGCCGGTCCGGCAGCATGCCGGCCTGCGCGATGCGCACGATGACCAGCACGTTGACCAGCGGCCAGAACAGCAGCCCGACGCCGAACTGCGCCGCCGACCAGGCCGGAAAGCCGAGCGGCAGCCCGGCCAGCGGCGCGAGCACGTTGCCGACGATCGGGATGAAGAGGGCCGGCGTGATGCCCTGCCAGTTCCACGCCGCCGTGCCGGCCGCCGGCGTGCCGCGCAGCCAGCGCGCCAGCACCCAGAGGGTGACGCCGAACTGCGCCAGGCAGCCGACCCACCACAGCGCTGCGGCGCCCGGCGCGGCCGGGCCGAAATGCGCCACCACCAGCGTGGCCAGCAGGATCAGCGAGATCGGGATGGCGGCGACGAACGCGTGCCGCACCGGGTGCTTCAGGTCCGCGGCCAGGTCCTCCGGGTGGCGCTGCCAGCGCCACAGGGTCGCCAGGCCGAGCGCGACGAAAGCCAGCGTCGCCACCGCGGCGGCCACGAGCGAGAGGCCGGCGGCGAGTTCGCCGAAGGCCGGCGTCGCGCGGTGCCAGGCCAGCGCCAGGCCGCTCCAGCCCATCACGCTGGCGAACCAGCCGGGCATCAGGTGCTTGAGGGGGGAATCGGTCGGCGTGTTCATGCGGGCGAGCCTACTTGAGCGTGCGGCCCTGCGCGTCGCGCACCGACACGCCGACCGGGATGGCCGGCGCGATGCTCTGCGTGACGGTGCAGAAGGCCTCGAACTGGGCCAGCACGCGGTCGAGGTGGGCCAGCGTCTCGGCCGGCACGCCGAGCGTCAGCGTGGCGTGCAGCGCCAGCACGCGCACGCGGCCCTCGGCGTTGCGGCCGACCTCGGCGCGCACCTCGGCCGTTACCGGCTCGGGCGCCTGCTTGTACTTGCGCAAGGCGAACAGCAGCGAATCGGCCAGGCAGTTGCCTACCGCCGCGGCGAGCAGCTGCACCGGCGAGGGACCGGCCGACTCGCCCAGCGGCGGCGGCTCGTCGGCCAGCAGCGCGGGCACCGGCGCGCCGAAGTGAATCTCGAAGCGGTAGTCGCGCTGCTGCGCGAGCCGCACGGTGACGCTCTGCTCGGACATGGCGCTCAGCGGGAGCAGCTCGCCCCGCCCTCCTTCAGGCCCATCTTCCGGAGCAGGAAACTCGGCGGGCAGAAGCCGGTGATGCCGGACTGGAACAGGTTCAGGCCGACGAAGGCGGTGAAGGCGAGGAACCACTTGCTGACGAACAGCGGGCTGCCCTCGACGCCGAGCGCGAGCGACAGCATCACGAAGAAGCCGGCCATGAGGCGGATGGCACGTTCGATGGTCATGGGGATCTCCTTGGGTTCAGGTCGGTGAAGCTTCGTGCCGGCGCCGGTAGACGGCGTAGTACAGCACCGGGATGACGACCAGCGTCAGCAGCGTCGAGACGAAGATGCCGAAGATCAGCGCGATCGCCAGGCCGTTGAAGATCGGGTCGTCGAGGATGAAGAGGGCGCCGATCATCGCGGCCAGGCCGGTCAGCGCGATCGGCTGCGCGCGCACCGCGGCGGAGTCGACCACCGCGCGGCGGAACGCGACGCCGCGCGCGAGCTGCAGCTCGATGAAGTCGACCAGCAGGATCGAGTTGCGCACGATGATGCCGGCCAGCGCGATCATGCCGATCATCGAGGTGGCGGTGAACGGTGCGCCCAGCAGCGCGTGGCCCGGCATCACGCCGATCACGGTGAGCGGGATGGGCGCCATGATGACCAGCGGCGTCAGGTACGAGCGGAACTGCGCCACCACCAGCAGGTAGATCAGCACCAGGCCCACCGCGTAGGCGGCGCCCATGTCGCGGAAGGTCTCGTAGGTGATCTGCCACTCGCCGTCCCACTTGATCGCGTAGGCGCGGAACGGGTCGGCCGGCTGGCGGATCCAGTACTCGCCGAGCTCGCCGCTGTCGGGCAGCGCCGCCTGCGCGAGCTTGGTGCGGATCGCGAACAGGCCGTAGAGCGGCGAGTCGACGAGCTTGCGCTCGTCGCCCGCCACCGCGCGCGTGCCGACGTCGGCCAGCACGTAGGCCACCGGCTGCAGGTCCTTGGTGTAGCGCGGCTTGTCGATCACGCCGCGCTCCACGCGTACCAGTTCCGACAGCGGCACCAGCGTGCCGTTGGCGGCGCGCAGCGGCAGCGCGAGCAGCGCGTCCAGGCCGAGCTGGCGCTCGGGCGGCAGCTGCAGGCGCACCGGCACCGGGTACTTGCTCTGGCCGTCGTGCAGGAAGGCAGCGTCGGCGCCGGACAGCGCGGCCTGCACCGTCTGCGCGACGGTCGCGGCCGGGATGCCGAGCGTCTCGGCACGCTGGCGGTTGATGCGCAGGAAGGCGCGCGGCGCGTCGGCCACCAGCGTGCTGTCGATGCCGACGATGTGCGAGGTGGCGCCGAAGGCCTCGACGAGGCGCTGCGCCAGGCGCTCGCGCCCGGCCTCGTCCGGCCCGTAGACCTCGGCCACCAGCGGCGCCAGCACCGGCGGGCCGGGCGGCACCTCGACCAGCTTGAGCCGCGCGCCGTGCTTCGCGGCGATCGCGTCCAGCGCCGGGCGCAGGCGCTGCGCGATGGCGTGGCTCTGCTCGTGGCGCTGCGACTTGTCGACCAGGTTGACCTGCAGGTCGCCTTGCTCGGCGTCGGCGCGCAGGTAGTACTGGCGCACCAGGCCGTTGAAGGTGATCGGGCTGGCGGTGCCGGCGTAACCCTGCAGGTCGCGCACCTCGGGCTGGGCCGCCAGGTGGGTGCCCAGCGCCTGCAGCGTGGCGGCGGTCTCCTCCAGCGGTGTGCCGGCCGGCATCTCGACCACGAGCTGGAACTCGCTCTTGTTGTCGAACGGCAGCATCTTCAGCACCACCCACTGCACCACCGCCAGGCCGACCGACAGCGCCAGGGCGGCGAGGATGCCGGCCAGCAGCAGCCAGCGCTTGCGCGCGCTTGTCAGCAGCGGCATCAGCAGCGCCTCGGCCACCCGCTGCAGCCGGGTCGGCGCGGCGCCTTCGGCGCTCGCGTGGCCGGCGGCGTGCGGCTTCATCAGCTTGAGCGCCAGCCAGGGCGTCACGCTGAAGGCGATCGCCAGCGAGAGCGCCATGCCGAGGCTGGAGTTGATCGGGATCGGGCTCATGTACGGCCCCATCAGCCCGCTGACGAAGGCCATCGGCAGCAGCGCCGCGATGACGGTCAGCGTGGCCAGGATGGTCGGGCCGCCGACCTCGTCGACCGCGGCCGGGATGATCTCCACCAGCGGCTTGCCCGGCTCGAGCTGCTGGTGGCGGTGGATGTTCTCTACCACCACGATGGCGTCGTCGACCAGGATGCCGATCGAGAAGATCAGCGCGAACAGCGACACGCGGTTGAGCGTGAAGCCCCAGGCCCAGGACGCGAACAGCGTCGCGGTCAGCGTCAGGATCACCGCGGCGCCGACGATCACCGCCTCGCGCCGGCCGAGCGCCAGGCCGACCAGCAGGATCACCGAAGCCGTGGCGAAGGCCAGCTTCTGGATCAGCTTGTTGGCCTTCTCGGCGGCGGTCAGGCCGTAGTCGCGCGTGACGGTCGCCTCGATGCCCTGCGGGATCACGCTGCCGTGCAGCGCATCGACGCGCGCGCGCGCGGCCTGCGCCACGTCGACGGCGTTCGCGCCGGGCTTCTTGGTCACGGTCAGCGTCACCGCCGGGTGCACCGCGCCCGCGGCTGCGCCGCTGGCGGCGGCGGGCGTGAACCACACGTAGCGCTGCGCCTGGCGCGCACCCTCCTCGATGCGCGCCACCTCGGAGAGCCGCACCGGCTTGCCGTTGGCCACGCCGACGATCAGCTCGCCCACCTCGGCGGCCGAGCGCAGGAACTCGCCGGTCTCGACCGTCAGCGCGCGCGGCGCGGCGGCGCTGTCGTCGAGCACGGCGCCGGCCGGCATGGCCTGGTTGGCGCCGGCCAGCGTGGCCTGCAGGCGCGCCACGTCGACGCCGCGGGCACGCAGCGCGGCCGGGTCGAGCCAGACGTTCACCGCACGGCCCGGGCCACCGAGGGTCTGCACCTCGCGCGCGCCGGGCACGCGCTTGAGCTCGGCCTCGAGCGTGTGCGCCACCGCCTCGAGGTCGAGCGCCGGCGTGGGGTCCTTGCTCCACAGCGTGACGGCCAGCACCGGCACGTCGTCGATGCCCTTGGGCTTGACGATCGGCGGCAGCGTGCCGAGGTTGGAAGGCAGCCAGTCCTGGTTCGCGTTCAGCACGTCGTACAGGCGCACCAGCGCTTCGGTGCGCGGCACGCCGACCTGGAACTGCACCGTCAGCACCGCCAGCCCGGGGCGTGCCACCGAGAAGGTGTGCTCGATGCCGGCGATCTGCCCGAGCGCCTGCTCGGCCGGCCGCGCGACGAGGTTCTGCACGTCCGCGCTGGAGGCCCCGGGGAAGGGGATCAGCACGTTGGCCATCGTCACGTTGATCTGCGGCTCCTCCTCGCGCGGCGTGACGAGCACCGCGAAGGCGCCCAGCAGCAGCGCGACCAGCGCCAGCAGCGGCGTCAGCGCGTGGGTCTGAAAGAGGCGGGCCAGGCGGCCCGACACACCCAATTCCATCGCGCGGCCCTCAGCGCGCCGCGGGCACGGCGCCCGCCAGCCCGGCCCGGATCGGATCGAGCGCGACACGCTCGCCCGCCGCCACGCCGGCCAGCACCTCGACCTGGCCGCCCAGCGCCGGGCCGACCCGCACGGCGCGCNCCCGGCCCGGATCGGATCGAGCGCGACACGCTCGCCCGCCGCCACGCCGGCCAGCACCTCGACCTGGCCGCCCAGCGCCGGGCCGACCCGCACGGCGCGCAGCACGAAGCCCTGCGCCTGCGCCACGTAGACGGCGGTCAGCTCGCCGCGCCGCAGCAGCGCGGCGGCCGGCAGCGTGGCGCGCGTTCCGGGTGTCGCCTGCGCCGCACCGCGCGCCTGCACGCGTACCGTCTGGCCCGGGCGCGCGCCGGCGGCACCGGCCGGCAGCTCGAGGCGCCACTCGACCGTCTGCGACACCGGGTCGGCGCTGGGCAGCAGCTCGGTGTCGACCGGCGCGATGCTGCGCCCGTCGGGCAGCAGCACCTGCACCTGGGTGGCGCCGGCGGCCAGCGCGGCACGCGAGGCCGGCACCTGCACCACGGCGCGCAGGCGGCCGGGTTCGTAGACCGTCACCAGCGCGCGGCCGGGCAGCGCCAGGTCGCCGGTCTCGACGTGGGTGGCGAGCACCACCGCGTCGAACGGCGCGGCGGGTTGCGCGAAGCCCTGCGACAGCGCGGCCTGGGTGCGCGCGGCCTGGGCCTGCTGCAGCCCGGCCTGGGCGGCGCGGAACTGGGTTTCGGCCGTGTCGACCGCGGCCTGGCTGATGAAGCCGTTCTTCAGCAGGTCGCGCTGGCGCGCCAGCGTGGTGCGGGCGTTGGCCAGCTCGGCCTCGGCCTGGGCGACGCCAGCGTCGCCGCGCAGCAGCCCGGCGCGCGCCTCGCGGTCGTCGAGCTGGAGCAGCGCCTGGCCGCGCTTGACCTTGTCGCCGGCCTGCACGCCCAGGCGGGTGACGTTGCCGCCGACCTGGGCGGTCAGCGTGGCCTGGCGCACCGGCTGGAGCACGGCGTCCAGGTCGAGCAGGCTGCCGGCGCTGGCCGAGCCCACGGCGACGGTGGGCACGGCCGGGCCGGCGGGCGCGGCCTGGGCCGGCGCGGCCAGGCTCGCGAGCAGCAGGAGCGGGAGGAGCAGCAGCGGTCTCATATACCCTGTATGGTATATATACGGTGCAGGGTATGTCAAGCGCCAGCCGCGCCCGGGCTCACTTGGGCAGGCCGGCGCACGGGTCACGGCGCGGATTGGCCGGCACGCTGCGGCCGCGCTCCTTGGCCCGCTCGGCCATCTGCTGGTGGTGCTCGTCGACGTAGGCGCGGCACTCGCCTTCGGTCTTGAAGGACCACATCCTGTCGCGGTGGGCGGTGCGCTCGGCCGGCGTCATCATGGCCCAGCCGGACGTGTTGTCCGGGCCGAAGCGGCGGCCCATCATGCCCCCGCCCATGCGGCCGGGGCCGGGCGCGGAGGCCCCGCTGGCGGCCCAGCCGGGGCCGCGCGGGCCGGGCTGGGCGGTGGCGAGGGAGGCGGCGGCCAGGGCCGCGGCGGCGATCAGCAGGGTGACGGGACGCATGATGAAGCCTCGATAGGGGGAGGGGGTATCGAAGCGTGCCCCTATTTCCCCGCCGGGGAATTGCGGCGCGTCAAGCGGGACAATGACGACGTCCTGCGCATGCCCTCCATCGACCGCCCCGATCCGGACCGCCCCGCCGCCGTGCTGCGCTCGGCGCCGCACCAGCGCCGCCTGCGCGAGGTGTGGCGCTCGGCCGGCTGGCCCTGCCAGGACCTGATCGAGCTGGAGCTGCTCGCCGCCGGGCTGCTCGAACGCGTGCGCGACGCGGCGGGGCGCGAGACGCTGCGCGTCACCGACGCCGGCATGGCCGCGCTGGCCGCGACGCTGGCGCGCCACCGCGCGCGG
>QJOU01000115.1 GCA_003265685.1 Piscinibacter caeni
AGCGGGCGCAGGCGCCGGGGCGGGCGCCGGTGCAGGAGCGGGCGCAGGCGCCGGGGCGGGCGCGGGTGCCGGGGCGGGCGCGGGTGCCGGAGCGGGTGCAGGTGCCGGAGCGGGTGCAGGTGCAGGTGCCGGTGCAGGTGCCGGAGCGGGTGCAGGTGCCGGAGCAGGCGCCGGTGCGGGAGCCGGCGCCGGTGCGGCCACGGAGATCAGCTTGGACACCTGCGTGACGTTGCCCGCTGCATCCTCGACCGAGATCAGCAGGTGGTTGTCGCCCGCTGCCAGCGGGACCGACGACACCGACCACGTCGCGCTGGTCTTGGTGCCGCTAAGCGAACCGCGGCCGCTGCCGCCCCGGTCGTTGACCCAGCGCACGCGGTACAGGTAGAGGTTGTCGGTCGCCGTGCCACCGAGCGAGACCGTCGAGGACGACGAGATCGCCGAGACGGTGGTCATCGTCACCGTGGGCGCCTGCGTGTCCAGCGAGCGCCAGCGGATCCGCTCCGCCTGCGCCATACCGCCATCGGTGGATTCCTGGGCAACGTCCGCGGGGTCGTTCGCACCGCCACAACCGGACAGGGCCATCGCGGCGAGGGCCTGGGCCACCACCATGGCGACGGGATTCAATCTCAGCTTCATTCCAACGTTCCTTCGGTCCAGAGGAGCATCCCGGGAAGACCGGCACGACCTGACCTCCGCCGCGGCAATGCGCGGCGTGGCGGGATCGGGCTGACTCCCTCGGTGATGCGGCGCGACACCGCCGGGAGGCGGGTGGTCGCTTCACTCAGCGCCTCAAACGGACGCTATGGACGAGAGGCTATCGATCGGGTCCCGGCGCCATGTAACCGGGCCCGTTGGGCGTAACGGCAAGTTGGGAAGTGGCTGTCGCGGGCGGCCCCGACAAAGCTCGCCACCCCCCCGTTCCGGGGGTGGACCGGGTGGTCCGGCACGATTCGTGACATTGACCACGGAGCACTTCTTACAAGTGCGTACCGCTGCCCCGGGCGGGCCGTCGGCATCGACGCGACACCGGGCCCGGGCCGTCGCGGCCTATCCCGCCGGCAAGCGGGACGCGGGCCGGCCGACGTAGTCTTCCCATGCCAGCATGCGTAGATCCGAGGGCTTCTTGACCCGCAGAGCCTCGATCACCGCACGCGCCAGCTGGAGGTCGGTGATCAGCGGCACGCCGGCATCCACCGCTGCGCGGCGGATGTCGACGCCGTCGGGCCGGCCGGCCGTGTCGTACTCGCGCGGGATGTTGATGACCAGGTCGACGGTGCCGCGCTCGATCAGCGCGACGGCATTGGGCTGCGGGCCGGCATGCTTCTCGACCGCCACGCACTCGATGCCGATCTCGCCGAGCATCTCGGCGGTGCCGCGGGTCGCGAAGATCGGCAGGCCGAGGTCCTGCGCGATCACGCGCGCCTCGGCGGCGAACCAGTACTTGTCGGCCACCGGGCCGAGCGACAGCAGCACACCGTGCCGCGGGAAGCGGAAGCCGGCCGCCAGCAGCGCGTGCAGCAGCGCCTCGTGCATGTCGCTGCCGAAGCAGCCCACCTCGCCGGTGCTCATCATCTCGACGCCGAGCATCGGGTCGGCGCCGACGATGCGCGAAAACGAGAACATCGGCACCTTGACGCCGACATGGTCGAGGTTGAGGCTGTCGTTGCGCGTCGGGCCGGCGTGGCCGAGCATGCGCGCCATCGCCTCGCGCGCGAAGTTCACGCCGGTGACCTTCGAGACGAACGGGAAGCTGCGCGAGGCGCGCAGGTTGCACTCGATCACCTTGACCGCGTTGTGCCGCGCGAGGAACTGCACGTTGAACGGCCCGGTGATGCGCAGCGCGCGCGCCAGCTCGGCGGCGATGCGGCGCACCTTGCGGATCGTCGCGATGTAGAGCGTCTGCGGCGGCAGCACCAGCGTCGCGTCGCCGCTGTGCACGCCGGCATCCTCCACGTGCTCGCTGATCGCCCACAGCACGATCTCGCCGCGGTCGGCCACGGCGTCGATCTCGACCTCGCGGGCGTGCGTCTCGAACGCCGAGACCACCACCGGGTGCTCATTGGACACCTCGCGCGCGCGGGCGAGAATGTGCGCCAGCTCGTTAGGCTCGTGCGCCACGCTCATCGCCGCGCCGCTGAGCACGTAGCTCGGCCGCACCAGCACCGGGAAGCCGCCCAGCCGCGAGACGACCTCGCCGGCGTCCGACAGGTCCTTCATGTGCATCCAGCGCGGCTGGTCGATGCCCAGCGTGTCCAGCAGCGCGCTGAATTTGTTGCGGTCCTCGGCGCAGTCGATGTCGTCCGGGCTGGTGCCGAGCACCTTGACACCGGCGCGGTGCAACTGCATCGCGAGGTTGTTCGGGATCTGGCCGCCCATGCCGACGACCACGCCGTCGGGCTGCTCCTGCTCGTACAGGTCGAGCACGGTCTCGAGGCTGATCTCGTCGAACACCAGGCGGTCGCAGATGTCGTAGTCGGTGCTGACCGTCTCCGGGTTGAAGTTGAGCATCAGCGTCTCGTAGCCCAGCGCCGCGGCCGCCTGCACGGCGTTCACGCAGCACCAGTCGAACTCGACGCTCGAGCCGATCCGGTAGGCGCCTGAGCCGAGTACCAGGATCTTGCGCCGCTTGCTCGGCGCGATGTCGTTGGCGCTGGCGTGGTAGGTCGTGTAGAGGTAGTTCGTGTCGGCCGGGAACTCCGCGGCCAGCGTGTCGATCTGGACGATGCGGCGCTCTATGCCAAGTTGCTTGCGCGCCTCGCGCACGCTGCCGGCGGGTGCCTGCGTCAGCACCTCGATCATCGGGTCGGAGAAGCCCAGTCCCTTGGCGCGGCGCAGCAGCTCGGCCTCCAGCGGCCAGGGAGAGGCCTTCAGGCGCTGGTGCAGCCGCACGATGCCCTCGATCGCCTTGAGGAACCAGCGGTCGATGCGGGTCAGCGCGTGCACCTCGTCGACCGGCATGCCGTCGTGCATCGCGCGGGCGATCGCGAAGATGCGCAGCGGCGTCGGGTTAGCGAGCTGGTCGCGCACGTCCTCGAAGTCGTAGGCGTGCGGGTCGAGCCCGCGCACGCCGGTGTCGAGCATGCGCAGCGCCTTCTGGATCACCTCGGGGAAGGTACGGCCGATCGCCATCACCTCGCCGACGCTCTTCATCTCGCTGCCGATGCGCACCGAGGCGCCCTGGAACTTGGCCAGGTCCCAGCGCGGCACCTTGCAGACGATGTAGTCCAGCGCCGGCTCGAAGAACGCCGTGGTGCGCCGCGTGATCGAGTTCTGCACCTCGGTCAGCGAGCGGCCGAGTGCGAGCTTCGCGGCCACATAGGCGAGCGGGTAGCCGGTGGCCTTGCTGGCCAGCGCGCTGGAGCGCGACAGCCGCGCGTTGACCTCGATGACGCGGTAGTCCGAGCTCGACGGGTCGAGCGCGTACTGGATGTTGCACTCGCCGACGATGCCCAGGTGGCGCACGGTGCGGATCGCCACGCTGCGCAGCAGCTGGTACTCCTCGTCGTTGAGCGTCTGCGACGGAGCGACGACGATCGATTCGCCCGTGTGGATGCCCATCGGGTCGAAGTTCTCCATGTTGCAGACGGTCAGGCAGTTGTCCCGCCCGTCGCGCACCACCTCGTACTCGATCTCCTTCCAGCCGCGCAGGCATTCCTCGACCAGCACCTGCCGCGCGCCACCGGCGAACGCTCGCTTGACCGCGGCCTCCAGCGCCGCCTGCGTGTCGACGATGCCGCTGCCCTTGCCGCCGAGCGAGTAGCCGCCGCGCAGCATCACTGGCAAGCCGATCTCGCGCGCCGCCTCGAACACCTCCTCGGACGACCGGCAGGCACGGCTGCGGGCCGACTTGACGCCGATCTCGTCGAGCCGGCGCACGAACAGTGCGCGGTCCTCGGTGTCGCGGATCGCCGAGACCGGCGTGCCCAGCACGCGCACGCCATGGCGTGCCAGCACGCCCGATTCGTCGAGCGCCAGGCCGCAGTTCAGTGCCGTCTGGCCACCGAAGGACAGCGCGATCGCGTCGATCTCCTCCTTGACGATGATCTGCTCGACGAACTCCGGGTTGATGTCGACGAAGTAGACGCGGTCGGCCAGGTCCTCGCCGGTCTGGATGGTCGCGATATTCGGGTTGATGAGGATGGTCGCGATGCCCTCCTCGCGCAGCGCCTTGAGCGCCTGCGAACCGGAGTAGTCGAACTCGCCGGCCTGGCCGATCTGCAGCGGGCCCGATCCGAGCACCAGCACGCGGCGCGGCTTTCTCGGCAGGTAGGCTCCGTACATGCCGGCTCCTCAGCGAATGCGCATCGCGCCAGCCAGGCGCAGGAAGTCGTCGAACAGGTAGGCGGTGTCCGTCGGGCCGGGATGGGCCTCCGGATGGAACTGCACGCTGAAGAATGGCTTCAGGCGCGAGCGGATGCCCTCGTTGGTGCCGTCGTTGGTGTTGACGAACCAGGGCTCCCAGTCGGGCGGCAGCGAGTCGTCACGCACCGCATAGCCGTGGTTCTGGCTGGTGATGTAGCAGCGCCGCGTCAGCAGATCCTGCACCGGCTGGTTCACGCCGCGGTGGCCATAGGGAAGCTTGTAGGTGTCGGCGCCGGCGGCCAGCGCGAGGATCTGGTTGCCCAGGCACACCCCCATCACCGGGCGGCTGCCGTCGGCGAGCAGGCCGCGCACCTGGGCGACCAGCGCGCCCAGGTCTTTCGGGTCGCCCGGGCCGTTGCCGATCAGCACGCCGTGACTCTGCGCCGCCAGCGGCGCCAAGTCGGCGTGCCAGGGCGCACGGATCACGCGCGCGCCGCGGGCGAGCAGCGAGCGCACCAGGTTGTCCTTCGCGCCGGCGTCGATCAGCAGCACGGTCAGTTCGCCGTCGCCGTGGGTGGTGGTGGCCGGCGGCGCGACGCGCAGGAACACCTCCTCGTGCATCTCGACCGCCTGGGCGGCGGCCCGGGCCGCCGCCGGGTCGATGCCGGACGGGTGGAGCCAGCCGCGCTGCGTGCCATGCTCGCGCAGCCGCCGCGTCAGCGTGCGGGTGTCGATGCCGCTGAGCGCCGGCACGCCCTGCTCGGTCAGCCAGTCGTGCAGCGAGCGCACCGCCGCGTGGTGGCTGTGGTCGGCGACATAGTGCTGCACCACGAGGCCCTGCACTTGGATGCGGTCCGACTCGTAGGGGCCGTCCAGCGAGCCCGCCGGCCGCGGCGCCGGCACGCCGTAGTTGCCGACCAGCGGGTAGGTCAGCACCAGGATCTGCCCGGCGTAGGACGGGTCGGTCAGCGTCTCGACATACCCGGTCATGCCGGTGTTGAACACCACCTCGCCGCACACCGGCCGGCTCGCCCCGAACGACTGGCCTTCCAGCAAGGTGCCGTCGTCGAGCTGCAGCGTGGCGCGGTCCATGCGGTGCGTGGTGGTGCCGGGCGTGCGCTCGTGCCGCGGGTCAGTCGAGCTCGAACGCGGTTTCGTAGTTCTGCTTCAGGGCCATGTTCTGGTCCTCCTTGCGCAGGAAGCAGTTGCCGACCGCGAGCGTCTCGATCTCGGTGCCCATGAAGCAGCGGAACGCGTCCTCCGGCGTGCCGACGATCGGCTCGCCGCGCACGTTGAAGCTGGTGTTGACGATCACCGGGCAGGAGGTGAGCTGCTCGAAGCGCGAGAGCAGCGCGTGGTAGCGCGGGTTCGTCTCGGCGTGCACGGTCTGGATGCGCGCCGAGTAGTCGACGTGCGTCACTGCAGGGATGTCCGAGCGCGGCACGTTCAGCTTCTCGATACCGAACAGCGCCTGCTCGGCCTCGGACATCTGGCGCCGGCGGCTGGCGACCACGTCGGCCACCAGCAGCATGTACGGGCTGTCCTCGTCGAGATCGAACCATTCCGCCACGCGCTCGCGCAGCACCGAGGGTGCGAACGGTCGGAACGACTCGCGGTACTTGACCTTCAGGTTCAGCACCGACTGCATCGACGGCGAGCGTGCATCGCCGAGGATCGAGCGGCCGCCGAGCGCGCGCGGGCCGAACTCCATGCGGCCCTGGAACCAGCCGAGCGCCTTGCCTTCGGACAGCGCGCGGGCGCAGGCCTCGACGGTGCCGGCGTCGTCGAGCACGGTGAACTTGGCGCCGGCCGCCTGCAGGCGGTCGATGCATTCCTGGTCGCTGAAGGCGGGCCCGAGGTACGAGCCCTTCATGAAGTCGTGCCCACCGCCGGGCAGGTGGCGGGGCTGGTCCTTGTACATGTGGTAGGCCACCAGCGCGGCGCCGAGCGCGCCACCCGCATCCCCGGCCGCCGGCTGGATCCAGATCTTCTCGAACTGCCGGTCGCGCAGCACCTTGCCATTGGCGACGCAGTTCAGCGCCACGCCGCCGGCCAGGCACAGCTTCTTCTGCCCGGTCTCCTGCGCGACCGAGCGGGCCAGGCGCAACACCACCTCTTCAGTGGCGGCCTGGATCGACGCGGCCAGGTCCATCTCGCGCTGCGTCAGCTTCTGCTCCGCCTTGCGCGGCGGGCCGCCGAACAGCGCGTCGAACTTGCTGTTCGTCATCGTCAGGCCGGTGCAGTAGTCGAAGTACTCGATGTTGAGCTTGAAGCTGCCGTCGGGCTTCAGGTCGATCAGATGATCGAAGATCTGCTTCGTGTAGACCGGGCGGCCGTACGGGGCCAGCCCCATGACCTTGTACTCGCCCGAGTTGACCTTGAAGCCGGTGTAGTACGTGAAGGCCGAGTACAGCAGGCCGAGCGAATGCGGGAAGTGGATCTCGCGCAGCACCTCGAGGTGGTGGCCCTTGCCGTGCGCTAGCGACGTGGTGGCCCATTCGCCGACGCCGTCCATCGTCAGCACCGCCGCCTCCTCGAACGGCGAGGCGAAGAACGCGCTCGCCGCGTGGCTGAGGTGGTGCTCGGAGTAGAGGATGCGCTCGGCGATGTCCTTGCGCGAGCTGAGCGGCTTCAGCGCCTTGGTCAGCATCGTGCCGAGGAACAGCTTCTCCTTCAGCCACACCGGCATCGACATGCGGAACGACTCGAAGCCCCGCGGCGCGAAGGCGAGGTAGGTCTCGAGCAGCCGCTCGAACTTCAGCAGCGGCTTGTCGTAGAACGCGATGTGGTCGACATCGTCGAGCGTGATGCCGGCCTGCTTCAGGCAGTACTCCACCGCCCGGGTGGGGAAGCCGGCGTCATGCTTCTTGCGGGTGAACCGCTCCTCCTGGGCGGCAGCGACGATGTCACCGTCCACGATCAGCGCTGCGGCGCTGTCGTGGTAGTAGGCCGAGATGCCGAGTACCTTCATGGACGGCCGTTCCGGTCAGAAGAGGGTGTAGATGAACGGCGCGATCGCCGAACCTTGCACGAACACGAGCAGGCCGCCGAGCAGGAACATCATCACGAGGATCGGCAGCAGCCAGAACTTCTTGCGCACGCGCATGAAGCGCCATAGTTGGGCGAGCAGGTTCATGGTGGGGTTCTCCTAGAACTGATTCGGCAGCGAGTCGGGTTTGGGGCCGGGTGGATCGCGGTGCACCCAGTAGGACTTGGCGTCGCGGTCCAGGCGCAGCTTCAGCAGGTCCTTGCCGAACAGCCGCATGACCAGGCCGAACGGCGTCACGACCACGAAGAACATCAGCCCCAGCACGATCGGGCTGGTGATCTTATGCAGCAGCAGCCCCAGGCGGGTCCAGACCTTGTTCAAGGGTCCGAGCACGCCGGGCACCATCAGGCCGAGGGCGGCAAACACGACTGCCACGGCGAGGCTCCACAGGCGCATCGGGTGACCGAAGATCAGCGGCCAGAGGCCGATCAGGGTGAACACGCCCGCAAAAGTCAGGCCGAGTGTCCGATTGGACGATCCCTCGACGGGCTCGTCTCGTGCAAGCGTTTCGTGGCTCATTGGGCGAGTCGTTCCTGGAGGCTATGCGTAGGTTGATCAAGGGGTGGGCCGTCGTGCGCACAGGCGCTGGGCTACCAGTTCTGCTGCCGCGCGGTGGCCTGCTTCATTCCAGTGGCCGGTGCCCAGGCGGGTGTTGGCGAACCCGTGGAAGTACACCTTGTCGCGCTCGGCCATCTGCTGCATCGACGGCGCCAGCATGATGGACTCGATGCTCAGGCGCGCCGCGACGGCGGCGATGCGATGGTCGGGGTAGAAGATGTCCGTGATGCCGCGTGCGGCTGCAAAGCGACGCCGCACCTCCGGATCTGGATTCACCTGGATGCCGTTGGTCAGCGTGACCAGCATCAGCCGGGAACCCGCCGCTCGGACGTCCGAATCCATCTGACGCAGCAGCAACTCGGTGACGTTCCAGGCGTCGCGCCAGGCGGGTGTCTTCGGTTCGACGAAGACGTCGTCGTCCAGGCCAGCTTCGCTGGCGCCGACCTGCTTCCCCGACCCAGCCCCGATCGCGGCGAGCGAATCCTTGGCAAGGTAGGCGACCTGTACGACGCGCGAGACTCTCAGAGCGTCGAGGAACTCCCGCATGCGATTGGTCCGGCGGGTGAACTCGTCGCTCGTCGCGAACGACTGGTCCAGCGCGAGGATCTGTCCGTCGGCGACGTAGAAGGGCCGCATCTTGTCGGTTTCGATGTCGCGGGAGTTGTTGCGCACGTCGTTGCCCGTAAACACGGCCGCCAGTACCAGATCCGGCGCGTACCGGGAGGCGAACAGACGGAATGTCAATAGCTGCTGTGCTGTACCGTAGCCCGAGACGCCGAAGTTCAGCACCTCCACATGCTTGTCGCCGAACGCGTGGCAATCGTTCAGCTTCCGTTCGAGCTGAGCGGTGAACATCGCCTCTTGGTCGACCTGCAGCGCTTCAATGTAGGAGTCGCCCAGCACCGCAATGCGCACCGTACCGGGGGGCTTGGCGACGCTGCGCTCGAGATCGCGAAAGCCCGCACTGTTGGTGTGTACTGTCGCGCCGCCTTCGGTGTTGAATCGCCCGACCATGTTGGATCGCAGTCGCAATCCGAGCTGCGCATCGGGGCGATGAAACGACATGTACGAGAAGCCGATGACCCGTAGCGCGATCTCGGCGAGCAGCAAAGCGACGAGCAGGCTCGCCACGATCAGCAGATAGTTCGTCAGCAGCGATCGCAGGCGTGAACTCATGGTCGGACGCGGGCGGGTTTCGTCTGGACGAAGGGGCGCTCAGTGGGCCAGCCGTCGCCACGACCGCGCCACCACCCGTGCATGCGGCCAGATACGGCGCGCACTGAGGCGACCTGGTGCGCCGGGGTCATTCTCGCGTCCTCGCGGGAACAACCAGCCGGCGCTGCGGCAGCACACCCTGGGGCTCGGGCCAGTATAGGGGAGGGGCGGGTTATGTCGCGTGCAACTGTCCACGTTCGCAGGGCGTACCTCCCCCTCGCTCGGGTGGCGGCGGTAGCGCTCATCGAGGCAGCGCCGCACGCACGCTCTCGCTGGCGATCAGCGCCGTGGACACCCGGCGCGCCATCGCCTCGCTGCCGGCATCGGTGAAGTGGACCGAGTCGTTGAAGTGGCGCATGTCACCCGGGATGTCATTCTCTCCCTCGATGAGCAGCAGGCCGTTCTCGCGAGCTACCTCGCGCGCCACCTGGTTGTAGCGTTCGAAGGCTGCGATGATCGTATCCGGATGGAGGAACGGCATGTAGTACAGGGCCGACGACGACGCCTGCAGCTTTCGCTCGGGCGTCTGCTCGCGCCGCGGCTGGATCGAGAAGGTCGCCAGGGCCACCACCTTTGCGTGGCGCTTGGCTTCGACGACTACGTCGGTCAAAACCTGGCGGTAGTGCGCCCCCAGCTTGTCGGACTCGATGACCAGATGCGCAGTCGACCTTGCCGTGCGCTCCGCAGCGAGCAACTTCAGGTTCTTCTCCGCCAGATGCCAGAGCAGCGAGTAGCGTGCTGGCCAGCTGACATCCTGGAATTGCTCGCTAGGGATGATGCCCTGTCGAACCGCGAGGTGGCGCATCTCGCCAGTGAGATTGTTCGATGCCTCGTAGATGACGATCACGTCGGGATCCAGCGGCGCGACGCGGTTCTTCAATGCGTTGAGTATCGACTCCATCGTGTAGCCGGGAACGCCCGCGTTCACGTAGTCGACCTGCACCGGTGCGAACGCGCGTCGCAAGTCTGCAGCAACAAGGTGGGCCCACACGGCTTCATTGCTTGACACCTCGGCGCACCACGTCGTTGACGCACCCAGAAAGGCTACCCGCAGCGTTCCTGGAGCCTTGCGCACGCTCAGTTCGTCACCGCGAAAGCCCAGCGAGTTCACGTGCACGTGACCGCGCGAGAAGCCGGCCACCGGCACACGCAGTCTGATCTTAGGGTCGACGGTGAACTGCTCTTCGAGTGTCGCCGCGGAGCCGTACTTGAGCTGCTGTCGTACCCGTACAGCCACCTCGGAAATGGCGAGCATCAGCACCAAGGTCACGCAGGTGCCTGCCGCCAGCATCCACCCCAGCTTTCGGGAGTTGTGTGCCTCTTCGGCGGAAGTGTCTTGGGACAACATCGTGGAGGTGCTCAGCGGAGTCGTGCCGCGAGCACCCTACGACATGTCTGCCGGGTGCGGGACATGAGGCGTCGCGAGACGCTGGATGCTACACAGGAAGGCGTCCGAGAGGACCCCCGGGACCCCCGACTCAGGGATCGGCGATCCTGTTACGGGAAATGATGAGCTCGTCGTACCAGGTGTAGGCGACCGGATTGGTGGCCGACGAACTCTTGTTGGTGTTGTACGGCAGCAGCCAGACCTTGCCGTACTTCTGGTCCTCGCTGGCCGAGCCTGCGCTGAGGTTGTACGGACCCCAGGTGATGGCGGCCTCGGAAGGCTTGCCGTCGCGCGCGATCCACAGGGTGATGTAGCTGTTGGTGAACTCGTCGCCGACCCGCGGACCGGTCTTGATGCGCACCTGGAAGGTCATCCACTCGTTGGCGACGTAGCCGAAGCAGTTGCCGGTGGGGGCGAAGTACGAGGTGTTGCCCTGCGAGTACAGGCAGTACGGCGAAGGGCGGCCGTTCTGCAACTTGAAGTCGTAGCCGTTGAACGGTTCTTCGAACGGGTTGTATGGGCCGTGCGAGGCGGAGCCCGAGCACGAGTTGTACATGTGCGCGAAGCCGCGGTGGTAGGTGTTGACGAGGACCACTTCGAGGTCGGTGCACGAGGAGTACCACAGGCCCGGCTTGTCGCCGGTGCCGATGATGATCTGCTTCCAGCCGTCGCCGCCGGCGTACTTGGTGTTGATGAACTCGGGGCTGAAGCGCTGGCGCCACTGGACGAAGAACTCCGAGTTCTCGCCAAACTGGACCGACAGGTCGCTGGAGAAGTTGGTGAAGTAGGAGCCCGAGGAGTCCGACCCGGAGTTCGGCGGGATGGTGAACTTCAACGAACTGTTGCCCGAGGCCTTGACCGCGGTGTCACGTGTTGCGCGCGTGTAGTCCGACGTACCGTAAGGCGGCAAGATGCCGAAGTTCTGCTTGTAGGCTCCGCTAGCGCCGCCGACGCCAGTGGTGACTTCCGCCGTGGAGTCGAAGCCGACGCAGCGCACCACACCGGAGGCGGCGCAGCGCTCCGCAAAGCTCGCACTGGTGACCGGTGCAGGTGCAGGCGCAGGAGCAGGAGCAGGAGCAGGAGCAGGAGCCGGTGCCGGTGCCGGTGCCGGTGCCGGTGCCGGTGCCGGTGCCGGTGCCGGTGCCGGTGCCGGTGCCGGTGCCGGTGCCGGTGCCGGTGCCGGTGCCGGTGCCGGTGCCGGTGCCGGTGCCGGTGCCGGTGCCGGTGCCGGTGCCGGTGCCGGTGCCGGTGCCGGTGCCGGTGCCGGTGCCGGTGCCGGTGCCGGTGCCGGTGCCGGTGCCGGTGCCGGTGCCGGTGCCGGTGCCGGTGCCGGTGCCGGTGCCGGTGCCGGTGCCGGTGCCGGTGCCGGTGCCGGTGCCGGTGCCGGTGCCGGTGCCGGTGCCGGTGCCGGTGCCGGTGCCGGTGCCGGTGCCGGTGCCGGTGCCGGTGCCGGTGCCGGTGCCGGTGCCGGTGCCGGTGCCGGTGCCGGTGCCGGTGCCGGTGCCGGTGCCGGTGCCGGTGCCGGTGCCGGTGCCGGTGCCGGTGCCGGTGCCGGTGCCGGTGCCGGTGCCGGTGCCGGTGCCGGTGCCGGTGCCGGTGCCGGTGCCGGTGCCGGTGCCGGTGCCGGTGCCGGTGCCGGTGCCGGTGCCGGTGCCGGTGCCGGTGCCGGTGCCGGTGCCGGTGCCGGTGCCGGAGCAGGTGCCGGAGCCGGAGCCGGAGCCGGAGCCGGAGCCGGAGCCGGGGCAGGGGCAGGGGCAGGGGCAGGGGCAGGGGCAGGGGCCGGAGCAGGCCCCGCGGTCGCGCTGTCGGAGCCGCCGCCGCACGCAGTCAACACGAGACCGAGCCCGAGGGTTACGGCGAAGAGCTTGCGTTGGCGTACTGAATTCATGAGACGCTGAGTTAAGACGCCGTGACGAGACTCCTGCCCGCCAGGGGCATGCGCTGCAATGTCAGGGCTTGTAGACTTTGACCGATGGCGCATCGCTGCTGCTGGTCTGAGCGACGAACAGCACCACGCCATAGTCACCAATCGGAACGCCGAACCAAAGATTGGTCGCACCGCCGATCTGGTGTGATCCGGCAACGGACCAGGAAGATCCGTTGAATCTATAGACCGTGCCAGTACTGCCCTGGCTGAACATCAGGAGCTGGTTGCCGTCGGGATGGCGCATTACGATGCCGTCGCCCACGCCTGCTTGGATGGGAGTACTGGCGGCGGCCGACACGATCCCCGACGAATCCATGCGGTACATGGCGCTGGAGCCGTTGCCGCCACCGAAGTAGAGCGAACCGCCCGCCGCCGCAGCCCAGTTGTGGTAGCTGCCGAGGTTGGACAAATTGGTGCTTCGCTGGGCCCAGGTGTTGCTGGCGGCGCTCCAGGTTTCGGCACTGATGACGTCGCAGAATACGAGGCCACCAGCTCGATTATTCAGCGCGCCAAACCATTCCAGCGCCCCCGCCACTTGGTTGCCCGCGCTATTGCAGTTGGCGATGCTGTTCCACGATCCGCCATAAGGCTTCCTTCGCACCGAAGACGAACCATAGCCTCGCAGGTACAGGTCCCCGGTAGCCGGATCGAGGGCGAGGTGGTAGTAGCCATGGCCTATAGTGCCCAAACCGGCACCGCCTGCCGAAGACCACGAATTCGTCGCGTCGTCCCAGGTGATGAGCTTCTCTGAGGCGTAGTGGCCCTGGCCCCAATACTGGATCTTTCGGTGCACCGGGTCCCAGTGACCACGGGCCGAGTACTCGGCGATCGAGTGGCCGCTGCCGGCGTCCAACAGCGATGCGCCCATGCCGCCCATGTTGAAACTGGCCCACTGGCCCGGACTCATCGACGCGGCCAGCGCGGCCAGTTCCGACGTGCCAGGCGAAAAGATGCTGACCGTCGTGGGAGACGAGAGAAGAGTAGCCATCAGAGAACTTGCGCCGGATGCGGGTGAATGGTCATGGCGGAGTCGGCTACGGCAGCGCGTAGGTGAACACCACGCCGACGACTTCGCCGACGGTCGCCGAACCGGTCGACAGCAAGCCAGCCGAACTCAGCGACATGCCCGCGGGCAGCCGGGCCCCCGACGATGACACACCAAACGTACCGCCGCGGGCGACTCCCTCCGGAAGGGTTGCTGCCAAGTCGAAGGTTGCGCCGCTGCCTACCGGGAAGACTAGCGCCCCGACACTCCAGGGGGCGGTCGACGGAGCCGGGGCGGGAGCTGGAGCCGGGGCGGGAGCTGGAGCCGGGGCGGGAGCTGGAGCCGGGGCTGGAGCTGGAGCCGGGGCGGGGGCTGGAGCCGGGGCGGGGGCTGGAGCTGGAGCCGGAGCCGGAGCCGGAACCGGGGCGGGAGCCGGTGAAGCGTCGGTGCCGTCCTCTCCCGGCGACTTGCCGCCACCGCAGGCTGCAACCGCCGCCGCCGACCCAAGCAGGCACAGCAGCAATGCACGCCGACGGCCCACAACAGCATCGCCGAGCTGCTCTGCGGCGTGATCAATCTGCGGGACAGTGAATCTACTCAAGGAAAATCTCGCTGGCTGCACTCCTGCTCCCGCCGATAGGGCAGCACAGGACGCCCCTCGATTGTGGGGGGCAGTTCGGCGCCGCGTGTAACGGAGTGAACGATCCACCCGCGCCGTGCATGCAGCACTGCACGCCTGCGGCCCCGACGATGAGCGGGTTGCTCCGCATGGCACGCGCCGGTGGATTGCGCTGACGCCTTTCCTGCCTTGGGAGTCACGCAAGAATTGTTACAGGTCAGCCGTCGGGCCCCGTCCGCCGGTGTGGCTGCGACCGTCAGCGCGACTTGGACTGGGTCTTGCCTCGCGCCGCGGTATCGATTTCCTTCAGGCGCCGTTGCAGCGCCGTGGCAGTCGGCGCGGCGGCGATGCCGCGCGCCAGATACTCGCGCGCGCGGTCGCGATCGCCGACATCCAAGTAGTAGTCGCTGGCGTATGCATAGGGCGGCCAGTAGTCTGGTTTGAGGTCCATGGCTCGTTCGAGCACGCCCATCGCGGCGGGCACCCTGCCGAGGCGCAGCAGAGCCTGTCCCTTCTTGGTCAGGACCTCCGGCAGCAGCACGAAATCCGGCGACGAGCGCGTGATGACATAGTCATATTCGCGGATCGCGTCGTTGAGAAAGTGGGTCCGGGCGAAGGCATCGCGCGCGAGGAAGAAACCCCGATTGGCCTTCATCAGGCCCCAGCAGTAGTGGTGCAGGTGCACGAAAGCCGGACCGAGCACCGCAGTCCAGTGCTCCCACTGGCCGGCCTCGCTTCCGCCGGGCACCTTCTCGCGGAAGTCCTGTGTGAACTTGCAGTACTCGGGCAGCAGGGGCAATTCGCGGACGTCGTACTCCTTGACGTCGTCGGAATATCCGGGAATCAACTGCTGGGCCTTCGCACCCAGGGCACACAACAGCAGCACGGCAGCGATGAGGCGGCTGTAACGGACGGCATACATGGCGGCGATGCGCTCCGACGGACAGCGCCAGACTGTACATCCTCGGCCAAGACTCCGAGGCGCGCAAGCGAGGGGCCCAGGGCCGCGTCAGCCCACCCTATGATTCAGGCCGCCTTCCAACACCCATGCGCCAATTGACTCTGGATGCCGGCACGCCGGGCGCCACGGTGCCTTCGCTTCCGCTGCGGCTCATTCCCCGGGCACCCGTCATCGCTTTCGGCGTATGGGGTGATGCAGACGCGCCGGCATGGCCACGAATTGACCGGCAGGGGCAGCCCGTGTTCACGATCAGTGGCCGTACGGCGATCCTGCATGGACTGCGCGCGCTCGGCGTCGGCGTGGGAGACCGTGTGCTGCTGCCCACCTACCACTGCCCGACCATGGTCGAACCGGTGGTGCTGCTAGGGGCGGAGCCGCTCTTCTACCCGATCGACGAGCACGGCCTGGCCGATATGGGCACGCTGTCTCGCCTCGACCTTGGTGGCGTGAGGGCCATGCTGGCGGCCCACTTCTTCGGCCTGCCGCTGGACCTGCGCCCGGTGCGTGCCTTCTGCGACGCGCACGGGTTTGCGCTGATCGAGGACTGCGCGCACGCTTATTTCGGCCGGTCGGAAGCAGGACCGCTCGGTGCGCTGGGCGATATCGCCATTGCCAGCCTGCCCAAGTTCTTTCCCGTGGTCGAGGGTGGATGTCTGGTGCTGCGGGCGCCGCTGGGGGCGCCGCTGGCTGCGGCCGGCGCGGTGCACCAGGCGAGGGTGGTGTGGGATGCTCTCGAGCTGGCCGCGGAGGCCGGGCGGCTGGGCGCGATCGGCGCCGTGGTGCGGGGGCTGGCCGCGCTCAAGAACCGCAGGCATCGGCGCGCCCCGCCGGCGGACTCCAGCAGCGCCGCAGCCGAGCCCGCGGTGTCGCCCTTCAGGACCATCGACACCGCCCGTGCCGGCGCGGAGGCGGCCTGCTTCGTGCGCTGGGTCGTCGAGCATGCCGACGCTGAGCGCATCGTCACGGCCAGACGCCGCAACTATCAGCGCTTCGCACGGGAATTCGACGGCCGCGCGGGCTTGCGTCCGCTGCGTCCGGATTTGCCGGATGGCGCCGCGCCCTACGTCTTCCCGCTTCTGGTCGAAGACCCCGAAAGGCTCTACCAGCGTCTGCGGCAACGCGGCGTGCCGCTGTACCGCTGGGATGTGGTGTGGCCCGGCACGCCTCAGCTGCCCGGCGATGCCGGAGCGCTCTGGGCCACCCGGGTGCTGCAACTCGTGTGTCACCAGGACATGTCCGAGGACGACGTGAATGCGGTCGTCCGGACGATCTTCGCCGAGCAACGGAGTCTCGACAGTTGAAGCGCGTTCTGATGGTGGCCTTCCACTTCCCGCCCGCGGCTGCGTCAAGCGGGATCCAGCGCACGCTGCGCTTCGTCCAGCACCTGCCAGCGCAAGGTTGGGAGCCGGTCGTGCTGACCGCGCACCCGCGGGCGCACGAGCGCACCAACGATGCGTTGCTGGCGGACCTGCCTGCGGGCACGCGGGTGCTGCGTACCTTTGCGGTGGATGCGGCCCGCCACCTGTCGATCGCTGGGCGCTACCCCGGCTTCCTCGCACGGCCCGACCGCTGGCGCTCCTGGCAATCGAGCGCCATCCGGGCCGGTGTGGCGCTGCTGCGGCAGGAGCATTTCGATGCCATTTGGTCCACCTACCCGATCGCGTCGGCGCATGTGATCGGCGCGGCGCTGCACGCCCGCACCGGTGTACCGTGGATCGCGGACTTCCGCGATCCGATGGCGCAGGAAGGCTACCCGGCCGACCCGCACACCTGGGCCCAGTTCAAGGCTATCGAACAGCAGGCCATCGAGCAGGCCGCCTGTTCGGTGTTCACCACGCCAGGCGCGGCGGCGATGTACCGCGAACGCTACCCCGGCGTGCCGGCGCGGCGTATCGCCGTGATCGAAAACGGCTACGACGAGGAGACCTTTGCCTCGGCCACCTCGCTGCCGGGGCGCAACCTGCCGCTGATCCCCGGGGCGGTGACCTTGCTGCACAGCGGGGTCGTCTACCCTTCCGAGCGCGACCCCACCCAGCTGATCCAGGCGCTCGGGCGCTTGAAGGCCGCCGGCACCATCGACGCGGCCCGCTTCCGGCTGCGCTTCCGCGCGAGCGAACATGACACGCTGATTACCGGCCTGGCTCGCACTGCCGGAGTGGACGACCTGATTGAAGTCTGCCCGCCCGTGCCCTACCGGGAGGCGCTGGCCGAGATGTTGCGGGCCGATGCGCTGGTCGTTCTGCAGGCCGCCAACTGCAATGCGCAGATCCCGGCAAAGCTCTACGAGTACCTGCGCGCCGGCCGCCCGGTGTTGGCCCTGACCGATCCGGCTGGCGACACGGCTCACGTGGCACTGCGTGCCGGCATCCGCGAGGTGGCGGCGCTCGACTCCGTCGACGCAATCGCGGGACTCATCGGGCGCTTCGTGGCCGATGCCGGGTCCCGGTCGGCCTGGATTGCTACGACCGATGCGGTGGCGCAGGGTTCACGGCGCGCCCGCGCGGTCGAACTTGCCGCGCTGCTCGAGCGCGTCGGCGCTCAGTCGGCGGCGGCCTGAACCGCGGCGGGTTCGGCTGTCGGGGCCGGCCGCAGCCGCTGCGCCAGTTGGCGCGCGGCGCGCGTCAGCGTCGGCCAGCGGTACCACGTCAGGTGATACAGGGTGCGGATATCGTCGGACCAGCGGGAGTGCCACTCCATCACCGGCCCGTAGAACTCGATGCGTTTCAGGCGACCGTCGTGCCACCACCGGCGAAACAACTCCTCTCGCATGAGTGCTGCCGGCGAGAACGCGCGGATCGACTCGTCGTAAGTGGTCTTGAGCACCACCAGCGTGTCATCGGATTCGATGCACAGGTCGACGACGACGACGCGTTCGCCGAAGCGATAGCGACAGATCCTGCCACGCCCGCGGGCACAGAAGGCCTCAAGCACGGCCGTATAGAAGCGTCCCTGGTCGTTGTCGGCCGCGACGGCCGTGCCGCCGCCCGCCTTCCAGCCCGCAGACTCGAGCCGGGCATAGTCAGCAATGCCGGCAGCCACGTCTTCAGGCGCAGTCAGGACCTCCAATGTCGTCTCCACGCCGTCGTCCTGGAGCTTGCGCCGTTGCTTACGCAGGTTCTGCCGCAGGTTCTTGCCGCGCGCGTTCCAGTAGTCGTCGAAGCTGCCTTCGACGGGCACCGAGGCGGTGCGGATGTAGTCCAGCGTGCCGATGTGACCGCCGTCATCCGGGCGGGTGCAGAACAGCGGGTCCTGCTGGGTGGCGCCGACAGCCAGCGCCAGGGCGGGCGCGCCCCGACCAATCGCATCGAGCACCTCGACGAGGCCGATGCCCTCGCGCACCACGAGGCAGCCCAGCGGTGTCTGGGAGGGCTGGAAGGTCTCCCACCCGCCACGTCGCTTCACGACCACGCCAAGCGCGGCGATTCCTGCTTCGTCACGCAGGCGCACGATGCGTTCGTCCCCCGCGCCGAAGTGCTTCAGCAGTGCCGCGACGAACGATGCGGCCATGAAGGGCGCCCGGCTATAGCGGGACGCGAGGCCATCCCATTCCGAGGAGACCTCGGCGAAACGGCCGATGGCAAGGACTTCGCAACGCAGCGTCAAGTGGGCACCCCGTGAGATTGGACACGTCGCGCGGGCGTGGCCCCCCGAGGGTGAGGAGATGCCCGCTGCAGGCAAGGCGCTAGCATACCCACCGGAGATGGTGCTGCACCTCCCGCACGGGCCCCCGAAGCGGTGCCCGTGCTTCTCTCACAGTCAGGACTCCCCGCGAATGAGGCATGAAGCCACCTTGCTGCACGAGCTCGTCGAGGTGTCGGCGCAGCGTGCCCCCGAGCAAGTCGCGCTGCACGACGGCGAGAGCGATGTCCGCTACGGCGCGCTCGCCGAGGCGGTTGCGCGTTTTGCGGGCGGCTTGGCTGCGCTCGGCATCGGCCGCGGCGAGCGTGTGGCCATCTACCTCGACAAGCGGCTCGAGACCGTCGTGTCCTCGTTCGGCGCACCGGCCCACGGGGCGGTGTTCGTCCCGATCAATCCGCTGCTGAAGGCCGAACAGGTTGCCTACATCCTGCGCGATTGCGGAGTGCGCGTGCTGGTGACGTCGGGCGATCGCTTAGCAATGCTCGCGCCGTCGCTGGGTGATTGCCCGGCGCTGCGCCACGTGGTGACCTGCGGTGCTGAACCTCCCGGTGCGCCGCCGGCCGGGCCGGCGCTGCACCGCTGGTCCGAACTGCTTGCGACCGGACCACGCGCCGGCCACCGCGTGATCGACACCGACATGGTCGGCATCCTCTATACCTCGGGCAGCACCGGCAAGCCCAAGGGCGTTGTGCTCTCGCACCGGAACATGGTGGCCGGCGCGAAGAGCGTCGCCTCGTACCTCGGCAACCACGAGCGAGACGTGCTGCTGGCTGCGTTGCCGCTGTCCTTCGACGCCGGCTTCAGCCAGCTCACGACCGCGTTCCACGCCGGTGCGTCGGTCGTGCTGCTGAACTACCTGCTGCCCAAAGACGTGGTGCGTGCGGTTGCGGCGCATCGCGTGACTGGCCTGACTGCCGTGCCGCCGTTGTGGATCCAGCTCACGCAAGTCAAGTGGACCGAAGCCGCCGGCAGCTCGCTGCGCTACTTTGCCAACACCGGCGGCCGCATGCCGCTGGACACGCTGCAGCGCCTGCGCGCGCTACTGCCGCAGGCGCAGCCCTTCCTGATGTACGGCCTCACCGAGGCGTTCCGCGCGACCTACCTGCCGCCGCACGAGGTCGACCGACGGCCCGATTCGATCGGCAAGGCGATTCCCAACAGCGAGATCCTCGTGCTGCGCCCGGACGGAACACCGTGCGCTGACGACGAGCCCGGTGAACTTGTGCAGCGCGGCGCGCTGGTCGCGCAGGGATACTGGAACGACCCGGACAAGACGGCCGAACGCTTCCGCCCGCTTCCCGGGCGTGCCGACGGGCTGGTGCTGCCCGAGATCGCGGTCTTCTCGGGCGACACCGTGCGGCGCGATGCCGACGGATTCCTGTACTTCATCGGCCGTCGCGACGAGATGATCAAGTCTTCCGGCTATCGAATCAGTCCCAACGAGGTCGAGGAGGTCGCCTACGGCACGCAACGCGTGGGTGAATGTGCGGCATTCGGCGTGCCGCATCCGACGCTCGGCGAAGCCGTCGTTCTCGTGGTCACGGCCCCCGATGGCGCGGGCGCGGACCTGACTGGTCTGCAGCAGCTGCTCAAGGAGCGCCTGCCGGCCTACATGGTGCCGGCCCGCATCGAACTGCACGCCGGCCCTCTGCCGCGCAATGCCAACGGCAAGATCGACCGCAAGTCGCTCGCCACGGCCTTCCGGGACGCGCAGGAGGGCGCGGCGCAATGAGCCCGGAACGACACCCCAGCGCGGCGCGCTTCCCTCTCGTCGGCGACGAGATCAGCGTCGGCGGCGTGCCGCTCACGCTGCTGGCGGCGCGGGTCGGGCGCACACCGTTCTATGCCTACGACCGGGCGCTGCTGAAGCAGCGGGTCGAAGAACTGCGCGCCGTGCTGCCGGCGTCGATCCGGCTGCACTACGCCATGAAGGCCAATCCGATGCCGGCGCTGGTGGCGTGGATGGCGCGCTGGGTCGATGGGCTCGACGTGGCCTCCGGCGGTGAACTGCTGGGCGCGCTGGATGCCGGCGCGGACCCGCGCGAGATCAGCTTCGCTGGTCCCGGCAAGAGCGAAGCTGAGCTGTCGCAGGCAGTCGCGGCAGGCATCCTAGTCAACGTCGAATCAGAGCGTGAGCTGCACCTGCTGGCAGGCCTCTCGCGCGCACTCGGGCGGCCCGCGCGCGTCGCGCTGCGCGTCAATCCGGACTTCGAGCTGAAGTCCTCGGGGATGCGTATGGGCGGTGGACCGAAGCAGTTTGGCATCGACGCGGAGTCGGTGCCGGCAATGCTGGAGCTCACCGGCCGCCTCGGACTCGCGTTCGAGGGCTTCCACATCTACTCGGGCTCGCAGAACCTGCGTGCCGAGGCGATCTGCGAGGCGCAAACCAAGTCGCTGGCCCTGGCGGTGCGCCTGGCCGCGCACGCGCCGGCGCCGGTGCGCTCGCTCAACCTCGGCGGCGGATTCGGCATCCCATATTTCCCGGGCGATACGCCGTTGCCCACCGCGCCCATCGGCGAGCACTTGCGCGGCATCGTGCACGATGCCGCACGGGTCCTGCCACAGGCCGCGCTGGTGCTCGAGCTCGGCCGCTACCTGGTCGGCGAGGCCGGTGTCTACGTGTCGCGCGTGGTCGATCGCAAGGTGTCGCGCGGGCAGGTGTTCCTGGTTGTCGACGGCGGGCTGCACCACCACCTGTCGGCGTCGGGCAACTTCGGCCAGGTGATCCGCAAGAATTACCCGCTGGAGATCGGCAACCGGATGCTGGGCGCGGCCCGCGAGTCGGCCTCGGTGGTCGGTCCGCTGTGCACGCCGCTGGATCTGCTGGCCGACCGGATGGAGTTGCCCGAGGCGAGGCCGGGTGACCTGGTGGTCGTCTATCAGTCGGGGGCCTATGGGGCGAGCGCGAGCCCGGCACGATTCCTCAGTCACCCGGACGTCGTCGAGGTGCTTGTCTAGACCGGCAATGCCGGCGCCGCGGACGAGGGGTGCCCGCGCCTCGGGGCGACGCATAGAATCCACGCCACTCTGATTCCCGCCATTGCGTAGGACCCTCGCCCGTGAACGTCGAACAGGAAGTGATCAGGATTCTGCGCTCGGTCCTCGGGTTGGATCCGGCGCGCCACGCGCTCGACGCGTCGTCTGCGCTGCTCGGGCAGGTCGCCGAACTCGACTCGATGGCCGTTGTCTCGGTGCTCACCACGATGGAGGAGCGCTTCGGCATCGTCATCGACGACGACGAGGTCGACGGCCGCACCTTCGCTTCGGTGGGTAGCCTCGTGAGCTTCGTGCAGGGCAAGCTCGATCAATGAGCTACCCTGCGCGGGTCGTGCAGTCGGCTGGCTTCGTCGACGCCGAGAACAGCCGGCGCTTTCGCATCGTCACCGAGCCGGCGGACATGCAGGCCCGCGGGACGGTCGTCTACGTGCATCCGTTCGCCGAGGAGATGAACAAGTCGCGCCGCATGGCGGCCCGCATGGCACGGCTGCTGGCCGCGGACGGCTGGCGCGTGGTGCAGCGCGATTTGGCCGGCTGCGGCGACAGCTCGGGCGATTTCGAGCAGGCCTGCTGGGCCGACTGGGTGCACGATGTCGCAGCGGAACTGCGCGACGCGCCGTCGCAGCGGCCGCTCTGGCTGTGGGGGCTGCGGGCTGGTGCCCTGCTCGCTGCAGCGGCCCTGGATGCCCGGCGACCCTGCCACCTGCTGCTGTGGCAGCCTGTCACCTCCGGCGCGCAGCACTTGCAGCAGTTCCTGCGCCTCGAGGCCGGTGCACGCATCGCCGGCACGGCCAGCGAGTCGCGTGCTGGATCGCCGCTGCAGCAGCTGCGTGCCGGCCAGGCGGTCGAGATCGCGGGATACCGGCTTGCCCCAGCGCTGGCCCTGGGCCTCGAAGGCGCACGCTTCGACATCGCGCCGTCGGCGGTCGGCCGCATCGTGTGGCTGGAGCTCACGCAGATCGAGCCGGCCGAATTGTCGCCCGCTTCGAACCGCACAATTTCCGCGCTCGTCGACCGGGGCTTGGCGGTCCAGGCCGAGGCCCTGCCGGGGCCCCCGTTCTGGCAGGCGCAGGAGATCGAGGACTGCGATGCGCTGCTCGAGCGCACCCGCGCGCTGCTGGCGCAAGCGCCGTTGCCCGACGCCCCGGGCGGCGCCGTGGCGGCGCGCGCAGCCGCCGAATCGGGCACAACGTGACGCAGCCGATCGACATCCTCGAGGAGGTTCTTCCGTTCACCTGCGAGGGCGAGCGCCTGTGGGGCATCCTGTCGCGGCCCGCGCCGGGTGGTGATGAGGGTGCGCCGGGCATGCTCATCATCGTCGGCGGTCCGCAGTACAGGGTGGGCAGCCATCGTCAGTTCGTGCAGCTCGCGCGCTGTGTCGCACGGGCGGGCTACCCGGTACTGCGATTCGACTATCGCGGCATGGGCGACAGCGAGGGCGCGCTGCGTGATTTCGAGGCGGCCGGGCCGGACGTCGAGGCTGCGCTTCAGGCCTTCCGCCGTGCCTGCCCGAACATGCGCCGGGTCGTGGTGTGGGGCCTTTGCGATGCCGCTTCGGCGGCGCTGATGTTCACCACAAACGACCCGGACGTGGCCGGGATCGTGGCCGTCAACCCCTGGGCGCGCAGCGAGGCCACGCTCGCCAGTACCCAACTGCGCCACTACTACCTGGCGCGGCTCACGCAGCGCGAGTTCTGGGCCAAGCTGCTGCGCTGCGATCTGCAGTGGCGCAGGGCCTGGGAGTCGTTTTCCGCCAGCGTGCGCACGGCCGCTACGCGACCGGCCGCGGGCAGCCCCGGCGGTTCGAGCGGCGCACCTTTCCAGGACCGCATGGCGCAAGGCCTGGCCCGTTTCCGGGGCCGGGTGCTGCTGATCATCAGCGGCAACGACCTGACAGCCAAGGAGTTCCTTCATTGCGCTGGCACGCGTGACTCGTGGCGCGGGCTGCTGGCCGATCCGAAGGTCACGCGAAGCGACCTGCCCGAGGCCGACCACACCTTCTCCCGCCGCGCCTGGCTCGACGACGTCGAGGCGCAGACCGTGGCTTGGCTCGCCGGGCTGGCCGGCGGCAGCCCGACGCGGCCCACGGCCGGCCGACCCTGATGACGAGGAATCCATGAGAGGTCTTTGCGGTTGGTGGGCCGATCTTCCTTCCGGCCAGGGCGATGCAGCCCTCGCCGCGATGTTGGCTGCCCATCGCCCGGCGGCAGTCGAGGCCCGGTGGCGTACCGGGCCGGGCTGCGGCACGGCCGTATTCGACACGGTGTCGACGCCGCAGTTCGTCGAATCAGAAGGGGCCTGGTTGGCCGCCACTGGCCATCCGCGGCTGCGCGGCAGCGCTGGCGGGCTCGAGGAACTGCTCGACCGGCTGCGCCGCGATGGCCGCGCCGCCTTGCAGGACATCGTCGGCGACTTCGCTCTCGCATTCTGGGACGGCCGCTCGCGCGCCGGCCTCATCGCGGTGGATCGCATCGGCGTCCAGCCGATGGTGCATGGTCGGGCCGGAGCGGGGTTCGTTTTCGGCACCACCCTCGACATGCTCGGCGGCTTCCCGGGGATCCGGCGCGAGCTGACGTCGCAGGGGCTGTTCGACTATCTCTTCTACCACGTCAGCCCCGGGCCGGAGACGGTGTTCGCTGGGCTGCGCCGCGTGCCGCCGGGACACTGCGTCGAGTGGCGCAATGGACGTGCCGGCGAGCCCTCGGCTTACTGGACGATGCGCTTCGAGGAGGACGATTCGCGCTCCTTCGACCAACTCAAGCGCGAGTTCGTCACGGCGCTGCAGGACAGCGTCGCCGAGGCGGCAGCGGGCGTGCCGAGCGGCTCGTTCCTGTCCGGCGGAACCGACAGCTCGACCGTGAGCGGTATGCTCGCTCGCTACGGCAACGCGCCGGCGCGCACATTCTCGATCGGCTTCGACGTGGCGGGCTATGACGAGATGGAGTACGCGCGCATCGCCGCGCGGCATTTCGGCTGCGAGCACCACGAGTACTACGTGACGCCGCAGGACGTGGTCGACGCCGTGCCGCGCATCGCGGCAAGCTACGACCAGCCGTTCGGCAATGCGTCGGCGATCCCTACCTACTACTGCGCCAAATTCGCACGCGAGTCGGGCATCACGCGCCTGCTCGCCGGCGACGGCGGCGACGAACTCTTCGGCGGCAACGAGCGCTACGGGAAGCAGTACCTGCTGAGCCTGTACGGGCGCCTGCCTGGCGCGTTGCGCGGGGGCCTCGTCGAGCCGCTGCTCGGTGTGCTGCCGGGCGTGCAGAAGATCATGCCGCTGCGCAAGCTCGCCAGCTACGTGCAGCAGGCCCGGCCGCCGATGCCCGACCGCTACGCCTCGTACAACCTGCTGATGTACCTGGGCTACGCGAACATCTTCACGCCCGAGTTCCTGGCCTCGGTGGACACCGGGCGCCCGGGCCGGCTGCTGGCCGAGGCGCACGCCCCGTATGCCGATGCGAGCCTGGTCAACCAGATGCTCGGCATCGACCTGCGCTTCACGCTGTGGGACGGGGACCTGCCCAAGGTCACGCACATGTGCGAACTGGCCGGGGTGGACGTGGCCTACCCGTTGCTCGACGAACGCGTGGTCGACTTCTCGCGCAGGCTGGCCTCCGACCTGAAGCTGCGCCGCACCACATTGCGCTGGTTCTTCAAGCAGGCGCTGCTGGACTTCCTGCCGCCGCAGATCATCACCAAACAGAAACATGGCTTCGGCCTGCCGGTGGGCGCCTGGATCACCGGCCACCCACCGCTGCGTGCGCTCGCGGCCGACAGCATCGAGCTGTTGCGACGACGCGGTGTCGTGCGGCCGGAATTCATCGACGAGCTGATGTCTGACCGCTTGCGCGAGCACGCCGCCTACTTCGGTACCATGGTCTGGGTGCTGATGATGCTCGGTATCTGGCTCGACTCGCGCCGGCTCTGAACCTGGTGCATGCCGTTCAGGCCGCGCGTCGCTCGTCGCGCGCTAGGTTGCCAAGCATGCGCGCGCCGTAGCGCCAGCGTGTTCGGTCCCAGGGCGTGAAACGCGGCAGCTGGTAGCGGTCGGACCGCATCGACGCGGCGCCCCACGCCGTCGTGACGGCCGAGCGGAAGCCGCACTCGCGCGCCATGGCCGCGTGTTCGGCCGCGTAGTCCTGCGCCGGCACGCCGTTCGGATAAGCGAACTGCTCGACCGGGCGGGCGAGGATATCCTCCAGCACCGCCTTGCTCTGCGCCATCTCGGCGCGCGCCGCGGCCGCGTCGAGCCGGGTCAGGATCGGGTGGGTCACCGTATGCGCGCCGATCTCCATGCCGCGGCCGTGTAACTGACGAATCTGGTCGGGCCGCATCATGAGCGCCGGCGCCGGGCGGGCGCCGGCGGCGCGTTCGATCGCAACGGTGCGGGCTTGGCGCTCGTCTTGTGGCAGGTGCTTGATGGCGGCGAGGATGGCGCCGATCGCCGAGCTGCGGGCCGCCGTCGAGTCGAGCCGATAGTTGGTGAGACCGAGGGAGCGTAGGTCGATCCCGTCACCGGGGCAACTGCGTACGGCCTCGATCACCCGGTCGTTCCACATGCAGCCGCCGTCGAGGAAGCCGGTCGAGACGAAGAAGGTGGCGCTCAGCCCGAGACGCTGCAGGATGGGCGCGGCGATCTCCTCGTTATCCGCATAGCCGTCGTCGAAGGTGATCGCCAGTGCGCGCGTCGGGATCGTCCCTGCGAACAGCCTGTCCACCGCCGTCCCGAGCGGGAGCACGTTGAACCAGCGACCGACCCAGCGCATGCGCACCTCGAACTCTGCGGCGCTCGGCAGTTCGGGGAACAGCGGATCCGCCTGCGGCAGCACGCGGTGGAAGATCAGGATGCTCAACCGTCCGCGCGGGCCGGCGGGCGAGGCGATCGACAGGGGCCACTGCCACATAGAGAGACCTCAGGCGCTGATGCCGGCGGCGGGTTGAAGCGGCCGTGCGCCGGCCGCGCGGCGGCGTTCTCGCGTTGCCGTGCGTCCGATTTCGAACACCGTGACCAGTAGTGGGTACAACCAGTACTGCACTTCCTTATACATGTAGTCGGCCGTCATGCCGGAAACCATGATGACCATCAGCGCGCCGGCAAGCGATGCGCCCAGCGTCGTTAGTTCCGCGTCCCCCGTTGCCTTGTTGAGCACGCGCATTCGCAGCGGTGCGATGGCGACCCAGGCCAGCGCGGCCGAGAAGATCATGGCGCCGATGAAACCCTGCTCGACCAGGGCAGTCATCATGGTGTTGTGCGATGCCCTTGCCGCGTTGCCTTCCGCGTCCACGGTCAGCCAGCGCTCGTCGATGTAGCGCGGGCTGAGCACCACGGTGCCGTGCCGGCCGGTGCCCATCGGGTAGTCGAGGAACATCTGCCACTGCGCCTTGACGATCACCAGGCGCGAGCGTGCGCTTGTGTCCGCGTCCTCGCTCTCTGACGTGACGTCACCGATCGTGAACATCCGCTCGATGAAGACCTGGTCGACCACCAGCACGAGGCCGACGACACCGACCGCCGCAAAGGCCCAGAACATGCGCCGGTGCTCCCGGGCCTTGCAGAAGGCGACGACCGCCGCTCCGGCAGCAAAGCCAAGGAAGGCGCCGCGGCTGTTCGCCAGCACGAAGCCTTCCATGATCAGCACGAGGCTGGCGAGGCATGCCCAGCGCCGCCAGCCCTTCTGCGTCAGCACGAGCCCGATGCCGCAGATCGCGGCGCTTGCCAGGTACATGCCCAGCGTGTTCGAGTCGTTCAGATTCGGGCCGCCCACGCCGTCCAGACGCCCCCCCTGACGGCCGGTGACCAGGCACAGAATGCCCAGGAACGCGCAACCGAAGACATGCGCCACCATCACGTCGCGCACCCGTTCGCGCGAGTCGGCGATGCGGTAGACGAACCAGAACGCAAGCAGGCACTTGATCAGCACCTCGGTCGCCTTGCTGTGTTCGGTCGGGTCCATCGCCATCGGCGACTGGACCAGCATCCACAGCGCGTAGAGAAAGTAAAGCATGGCCGGCCCGTTGGCCAGCCAGAACGGCTTGCTGCTCAGCCGGCCGCGGTGGAACACGACGGCCAGCACCGTGATGGCAGCCGACGAAAACGCCCAGCGCAGGTCCGGAAGCATGTAGCCCCACCAACGGTCCGGGGGGAACACGTAGGTGGTGGCCATGTAGAAGTAGAGGCCCCAGATCGGATGGCGCGCGAACGCCAGGATCGAGCACACGAGGCAGAACAGGGCGAACGAGGCGGCGAGAAACATGCGGGACAGCGGCGCCAGGAGTGCTCTCGTAGCCTAACACCTGCCGCGCCGATGCGGCAGCGC
>QJOU01000116.1 GCA_003265685.1 Piscinibacter caeni
CCCGCAGCGCCCCACAGGTCGTCCAGCGCCAGCACGCGGCCGGCCAGTTGGTGCGCCGGCACGCCCAGCAGCGCCGCGGCAGCGCCGGGCTGCAAGGTGGCCGTGAGGCCGTGCATCGCGCCCTGCAGGCGCACCAGCGCCGGGGCCGGCCAGGGGCCGACCACCTCGGCGCGCGGGCGCTCGCCCAGCTGCACGGTCAGCCGCACCGCGCCATCGGGCAGCACGCGCTCGACCAGCGACTGCCCCGGCGCGAGCGTCTCGCGGTAGAGCAGCAGGTGGGCCAGCGTGTCGCGCAGCGCCGGCGCCACCGCGAAGCCGGTCATCGTGTGCGCCGGCGTGTCGGACTCCGGCCCGGCCAGCGGGTCCTCCGGCAGGCGCAGGTAGAGCCGCTGCGGCGGTGCCTCGGCGGCGGCGAGAATCGGCGCTCCCATCCCGCGAGCCTAACGGCCCCGCCCCATGACCGAAGCGATCGTCGCGGTATTCCTCGTCGTCTACCTCGGCATGATCCTGGGCGGCCTGCCCTTCCTGCAGCTCGACCGCACCGGCATCGCGCTGCTGGGCGCGATCGCGCTGATCGGCATGGAGGCGCTCACGCTCGAGGAGGCCGCACAGTCCATCCACCTGCCGACGCTGATCCTGCTGTTCTCGTTCATGGTGGTCTCGGCGCAGATGCGCCTGGGCGGCTTCTACGACCTGGTGACGCGGCGCCTGGCAGCCCTGCCGCTCGGCCCGGCGGCGCTGCTCGGCGCGCTGATCGCGGTGGTGGCGGCGCTGTCGGCGGTGTTCAGCAACGACATCGTGTGCCTGGCCGTCGCGCCGGTGCTGATCGACGCCTGCCGGCAGCGCCGCATCGAGCCGCTGCCCTACCTGCTGGCGCTGGCCTGCGCGGCCAACATCGGCTCGGCGGCGACGCTGATCGGCAACCCGCAGAACATGCTGATCGGCGAGACGCTGAAGCTGTCGTTCGCGGGTTACTTCCTGGAAGCGATCGTGCCGGTGCTGGTGGGCCTCGCGCTGACCTGGGCGCTGATCGCCTTCGCCAGCCGCGGCCACTTCGCCGGCGCGCCGGATGCGCCCGCACCCGAGGCGACCTGCGGCGACGCGCCGAGCGACGTACCAAGCGATCTTTGGCAGACCACCAAGGGCCTGGTGGTCGCCTTCGGCATCGTCGGCTGCTTCGTCTTCACGCCCTGGCCGCGCGAGGTGGTCGCGCTGACCGGCGCCGGGCTGCTGCTGATGAGCCGCAAGCTGCACTCGCGCGACATGCTGGGCCTGATCGACTGGGAGCTGCTGGTGCTTTTCATGGGCCTGTTCATCGTCAACCACGCGCTGCAGAAGACCGGCCTGCCGGCCGCCGTGGTGGCCGACCTGGCCGCGGCCGGCGTGCCGCTCACCGAGCTGGCGCCGCTGGCCGGGGTGAGCTTCGTGCTCTCGAACCTGGTCTCCAACGTGCCCGCGGTGATGCTGCTGCTGCCCAGCGCCACCCACCCGCTGGCCGGGCCGACGCTGGCGCTGGTGAGCACGCTGGCGGGCAACCTGTTCATCGTCGGCAGCATCGCCAACATCATCGTGGTCGACGCCGCCGCGCGGCGCGGCATCACGATCTCGTGGCGCACCCATGCGCGCGTGGGCGTGCCGGTGACGCTGGCCACGCTGGCGGCCAGCGCGGCCTGGCTGGCCTGGCGCGCGGCCTGAACGCAGCGGCTCAGCCGCGCTCGCCGGGCGGCGGCTCGGTGGCCGGCAGGCGCCGCAGCTGGAAGCGCGCCAGCGTGCCGTACAGCGGCCGCGAGACCAGGCGCGACACGCCGCTGGCAACCAGCGCGCAGGCCATCAGGCTGAGCACCATCGCGTGGCCGTCGACCATCTCCATCACGATGATGAAGGAGGTCAGCGGCGCCTGCGTGGCCGCCGCCAGGAAGCCGGCCATGCCCAGCGCGATCAGCGTGGGCGCGTGCGGGTACGAGAGCAGCAGCGCGATGTCGTTGCCGAGCGCCGCGCCGATCGACAGCGAGGGCGCGAAGATGCCCGCCGGCACGCCCGACCAGGCCGTCAGCCAGGTGGCGATGAACTTGAACAGCAGGTAGACCGCGGGCACCTCCGCGCGCCCCTCCAGCATGCCGCGCGTGTACTCGTAGCCGCTGCCGAAGGTGGCGCCGGCGGTGGCCAGGCCGATCAGCGCCACCGCGAGGCCGCAGCCGGCCGCGAAGCGCACCGGATGCGCGGCCCGCCAGCGGCTCAGGCGATCGGTTCCCGTGCCGCCGAGCGAGACGATCAGCAGCCGCGCGAACAGGCCGCCGGCCAGGCCGCTGCACAGCGCCACCAGCAGGCCCGGCCAGAACAGCGCCGCGCCGACTTCCGGCACGTGGATCACGCCGAAGTAGGTGCTGTTGCCGTAGATCGAGACCGCCATCAGGCCCGCCAGCACGATGCCGGCGATCAGCAGCCCGCTGTTGCGCTGCTCGGGGCGGCGCGACAGTTCCTCGATCGCGAACATCACGCCGGCCAGCGGCGTGTTGAAGGCCGCCGCGATGCCGGCCGCCCCGCCGGCCACCAGCAGCCCGTGGCGCGTGACCGGCGAGCGCTCGGGCAGCCAGCGGCGCACCGCGTGCATCACGCCCGCGGAGATCTGCACCGACGGGCCTTCACGCCCGAGCGACAGGCCCGCCAGCAGGCCCCAGGCCGTCAGCACGATCTTGGCCAGCGACAGGCGCAGCGAGACGAACAGGCCGCTGCGCGACTCGTCCACCGAGGCGTCGAGCGCCGCCATCACCTGCGGGATGCCCGAGCCGGCCGCCCCCGGGGCATGGCGGCGCGTCAGCCAGACGATGGCGCCGGTGCACAGCGGCGTCCACACCAGCGCGGCCCAGCCGTGCGCGGCCTGCAGGCCCGCGAAGCCCTGCAGCGCACGCTCGGTGAGCCAGGTGAAGGCGACGACGACCAGGCCGGCCGCTGCGGCCGACGCGATCACCAGCGCGCGCGCAAGCCAGAGCCGCCAGTCGCTGAGTTCGCGCCGGATCGCGGCGAGGATACGCAGTTCGTGGTTCATGCCGGGCAGTCTCGGGTGCGTGCGGGTACCGTCAGGCGCTAGCCTCTCGGCGCGGCGGCTGCGCCGCGCGCTGCAGCACCGCCTCGATCTCGCGCACCAGCAGCGCGAGCGTCGTGTCCCAGTCGGCGTTGCCGATCGGGATCGCCTGGCGGCGCAGCAGCGGCGCCAGGTCCGCGGGCAGTTCGTCCGGGTCGGGCAGGCGCGCGCCTTCGACCAGCAGCGGGAACACCGCCTGGCCGCCCGTCAGCAGCGCGGCGATCTCGGCGCGCACCACGTCGTCGGCCTGGTGCAGGCGCGGCGTCCTGCCGTCCGGCCCGGGCTTGAGCCAGTCGCGCCCGATCACGACGATGCCGGCCCGCGCGCCGGCCAGCGCGCCGCGGATGGTCTCGTCCCAGGCATGGCTTGGGGCGATGCCGGCCACGTCGAGGAACACGCGGCGCGAGCCGAAATGCTCGGCCAGGTCGCGCGCCACGCGGCCGGCGGCCGCCGGCGCATCGCTTCGGCGGTAGGAGACGAACACGTCGGGCGTCTGTGCCAGCGTGCCGCGCAACAGGTTGGCCAGCGGCCCGGTGCCCACCACCCAAGGCTCGGCCAGGCGCAGGAACTGGGTCCGGCTGACGCCGGGCACCGGATACCCCTCCCAGGTGCGCAGCACGTCGCGGAACAGGTCGTCGGCGTTGCCGGTCAGCCCGCCCATGAAGGGCAGCGGAAAGACCGGCCTGCCGTGCGCGATGCACTGCATCGCGATGCCGCGCGCATGCCGGCCGCCGCCCACCATCACGGCGGCGTGACAGCGTTCGACGGACTCGCGTGTCCAGTCCTCGAGGTCGTGCACCGGCACGCGGCAGCCGGGCGGCGCGCTGAAGCCGGGCAGCGGCGCGCCGCCGCGGCGGAAGAAGCGCCAGCCGCCCAGCGTGAGCTGCACGAAGCGGCCCTCGGCCGGCACGCCGCGGGCGGCGAGCGCCGCGCAGTAGCTGTCGGCCACCCAGCGGTCCACGCCGGTGGAGTTGCCGCACACGAGCCCGTAGCCGCATTCGACCAGCGTGCTGCCGATCTGCTGCGCGATCTGGCGCTTGGTCGAGCCCGTCCAGCCGGTGCCGACCACCAGCACGAACTTCGACGGGACGGCAGCGGCATGCATGGCGGCGGATTGTCGGCCATGCGTTCGGCGACGCGCAAAGCAGCGAGGGCCGGCGTGCTTGCGCATGCCGGCCCTCGGTGTGCTGGTGGGCCCTGTAGGATTCGAACCTACGACCAACGGATTAAGAGTCCGCTGCTCTACCAACTGAGCTAAGAGCCCGAATTCGTGTCGCTGCTGGAGCGAGCCTTGGTGGGTCGTGCAGGATTCGAACCTGCGACCAACGGATTAAAAGTCCGCTGCTCTACCGACTGAGCTAACGACCCGGAAAAGCCCACGATTATATCGGCTCACCGTGCCGTCAGCCCTGGCTGGCGACAAGCGCGCATTCTAGCGCAAGCTGCGCGGCCACCAGTCCGAAGGTGGCGGTGACGGTCACCGTCGAGCCGTAGCCGTGGCAGCTCAGGTTGCCCTCCACGTCGCAGGCCTCGCCGGGGCGCTGCACCGCCTCGCGCGAGAACACGCAGCGCAGGCCGATCGGCCCGCGCCGCGCGGCGCCGTGGCGCTGGCGCAGTCGCTGGCGCAGCGCCGCGAGCAGCGGGTCGTGCGTGACCTCGGCCAGGTCGGCCACCTGCACCGCCTGCGGCTGGCGCTTGCCGCCCGCCGCGCCGGCGATCACGAGCGGCCGGGCCTGCGCCAGCGCCCAGGCGGCGAGCGCCGCCTTGGCGCGCAGCTGGTCGCAGGCATCGATCACCACGTCCACCGGCGCCGGCAGCAGTGCGGGCCAGTTGCCCTCGTCGACGAACTCCTCCACCGCGTACACGGTGCAGCCGGGGTGGATGTCGAGCAGGCGCTCGCGCAGCGCCTGCACCTTGGCCGCGCCAAGCGTCGCGCCGAGCGCCTGCACCTGGCGGTTGACGTTCGATTCGGCCACGTGGTCGAGGTCGAGCAGCGTCAGTGCCGCCACGCCGCTGCGCGCCAGCGCCTCGGCCGCCCACGAACCGACGCCGCCCACGCCGACGATCGCGATGCGTGCGCCGCGCAGCCGCTCGTACGCGGCGTCGCCATAGAGGCGCCGCAGGCCGCCGAAGCGCCGTTCGAGGTCGGCCCCGGCGCTCGCCCCGGTCGCCGTCATGCCAGCCGCTCGAGCCGCCAGACCTGCCAGCGCAGCGCCGCGAACGCCCCGGCCAGGATGCCGGCCACCGCGACGAAGCTGCCCAGGCTCAGCGTCGACACGCCTGACAGGCCCTGGCCGATGGTGCAGCCCATCGCGGTGACGCCGCCCACGCCCATCAGCACCGCGCCGATCAGGTGCAGCGCCGTGTCCTCGGCGTCGCGGAAGCCCTCCCAGCGGAAGTTGCGCGTGGCCAGTGCGTGCGCGGCCGAGCCGACGATCACGCCGACCGTCGTGACGATCGCGATCGTCAGCACCTTGCTCTTGTCGGAGAAGAAGATCAGCCAGTCGATCGTGTAGGCGATCGGCGCCACGAAGGTGAGCGACTCCATGCGCTGTGAATTGGTCGCGACGAAGGCCTCCTGCAGGGTGTTGGGATCCTCGGCCAGGTGGCCTAGGCGACCCGACACCCACCACATCGCCGCGACCACCGCGCCGATGCCGAGCCCGCCGAGCAGGTTGTCGGCATTGCGCGCACTGCGCGCCGCGAAGGCCCAGGCCAGCAGCAGCAGCCCGATCCCGCCGCCGAGCACGGCCGCGAGCGTGCTGCGCGCCGCCCCGGTGGCGGCCGACAGCAGGGAGGGCAGGTCCTGCCCCGCGGGCAGCTCGAACGCGACCCGGTCGACCGTCGCGACGCGCCACACCGCGGTCAGCCCGCGCAGCGTGGCGAAGGCGGCCAGCCCGAGCACGACGAACACCACCAGCGACTTCAGGTTGCCGCCGCCGATGCGCACCAGCGTCTTGCTGCCGCAGCCCGAGGCCAGCACCATGCCGAAACCGAACAGCGCGCCGCCGACCAGCGCCGAGAGCCAGACGACACGCGGCCCGGCATAGATGCTCTTGCCGGCCTCGACCCAGCCGAGCGCGACCATCGCGTTGAAGCCGAGCATGGCCACGCCGATCGCCGCGACCCACATGCGCATGCGGGTCCAGTCGCCCATCGTGACGATGTCGGACACCGCCCCCATGGTGCAGAAATGGGTGCGCTGCGCGATCGCGCCGAACACCACCGCCAGGGCGAAGGCCGCCCACAGCACCAGGCGGCTCAGCGCCGCGACATCGACCTCTTGCATGAGGTCGATTCTATGCAGCGCCTACTTCAGGGCCGCGAGCCGTTCGCGCCCGGCCTGGGCGGCCTCGGACTTGGGGTACTGCTGGACCAGATCGCCGATCGTGCGGCGCGCGCCCTTGGCGTCCTTCAGCTCGATCTGGCAATTGGCGATGGCCAGCAGCGCCTCGGGGGCCTTGGGGTGGTCCGGGCTGCTTGCCACCAGCGAGCGGAACGAGGCGATCGCCTCCTTGTACTCGCGCCGGCCGTACTGCGCGTTGCCGAGCCAGAAGGTGGCCGAGGGCACGTAGCCGCTGGCCGGAAAGCGGCGCAGGAAGCTCGCCAGCGCCGGCGCGGCGGCGTTGAAGTCGCTCTTGCGGATCAGCCCGAAGGCGTCGTCGTAGAGCCGCTTCTCCTCCGGGTCGGCCAGGAACTCGCGGTCGTCGAGGCTGACCTTGACCGGCTCGAGCTTGCGGATGCGCTCGTCGATGCCGGTGGTCACGTCCTTCTGCTTGCGCTGCAGCTCGGCCACGTCGCGCGTGAGCTGCTCGTTCTCGCCGCGCATGCGCGCCATGTCGCCGCGCAGGCCCTCGATCTGGTTGTTCAGGTCGAGCAGGCTGCGGCGCAGCTGCTCGATCTGGTCGGCCATCTTCTGGTTCAGCTCGGCCTGCTTGACGCGGTTGGCCTCGTTGCTCGCCTCGAGCTTGGCGCGCAGGTCCAGGATGGCCTTGCGCGCCTCGTCGTCGTCGAAGATGCCGGCGTGCGCCGGCACCCAGAGGGTGGCAGCCAGGCCGATCGCGGCGAGTGCACGCGGCATCTGCGACATCACGGGCTCCTCAACGATAGACCATCTCGGCGCGGCGGTTCTTCGCCCAGGCCGCCTCGTCGTGGCCGTTCTCCGCCGGGCGCTCCTCGCCGTAGCTGACCGCCTCGACCTGCGTGTTGTTCGCGCCCAGCAGCGCGAGCGACTTGGCCACCGCCTCGGCGCGGCGCTGGCCGAGTGCGAGGTTGTACTCGCGGCTGCCGCGCTCGTCGGCGTGGCCCTCGATCGAGACCTTCTTCTTGCGGTCGGCCGTCAGCACCTTGGCATTGGCTTCCACCGTGCCGCGGAACTCGTCCTTGACGACGAAGCTGTCGAAGTCGAAGTAGACCAGGCGCGGCAGGTTGGTCAGCGCGGTGCTGTCGGTCTTGGCCACGTCGACCGGCGTGACGCGGCTCTGCGCGCCGGCACCACCGGCCGGCGCGACGGCGCCGCCGGTGCGGGTCTCGACCGGGGCGGGCGTCTCGGTCAGCGGCGTGCTCGAGCAGCCGGCCAGCACGAGCGCGGCCAGCGCAACGAGCGCGACGGGGGTGGAACGCAGGGAGGTGGGGGCTTTCATCGGAGGCTCCTCTTCGGGTCGGTGGGGAAATCGGTGGTCGGGACCGGGCGGGGCCGCCTCAGCGGCCGTACGGGCCCCAGGCGGGTTCGCGCACGTCGGCGGTAGTGGACACCAGCCGTGCCTTGATCCTGCCGTCCAGGGTGGTCGTCATCAACACGTCGCGGCCGTCGGCACGGGTGGCATAGATGATCAGCTTGCCGTTGGGCGCGAAGCTCGGGCTCTCGTCGTCGACCGTGTCGGTCAGCGCAACGGGCTGGGCTCCGGGCGAAAGATCGAGAGTATGCAGCCGGAACACGTTGCCCGAGCGCGAGATGTAAGCAAGCGTGCGGCCGTCCGGGCTGATCGCCGGGCTCACGTTGTAGCTGCCCACGAAGGTGATGCGCTCCGGGTTGCCGCCACCTGCGCCCACGCGGTAGATCTGCGGGCCGCCGCTGCGGTCGCTGATGAAGTAGATCGTCTTGCCGTCGGCGCTGAACACCGGCTCGGTGTCGATCGACGAGCTGCTGGTCAGGCGCCGCACGTTGCCGCCGTTGCGGTCCATCAGGAACAGCTGCGAGCCGCCCTCGCGCGAGAGCGTGGCCACCATCGTGCTGCCGTCGGGCGACCAGGCCGGCGCGCTGTTGCTGCCGCGGAAGTTGGCCACCACGCGGCGCTTGCCGGTGGCGACCTCCTGCGCGTAGATCACCGCCTTCTGGTTCTCGAACGAGACATAGGCCAGCTCCAGCCCGTTGGGCGACCAGCTCGGCGAGATGATCGGCTCGGGGCTGTTCAGCGCCACCTGGCCGCCCTCGCCGTCGGCATCGGCCACGCGCAGCGTGTAGCGGCCGCCGCCCTTGGTGACGTAGGCGATGCGGGTGGAGAACACGCCGCGGTCGCCGGTCAGCTTCTCGTAGATGATGTCGGCGATGCGGTGCGCGGCCAGGCGCAGGTCGGCCGGGTCGACGGCGCTGGCCTGGCCGCCCAGGTCGCTGCCCTTGACCACGTCCCACAGCTTGAAGCGCACGTCGTAGCGGCCGTCGGCCAGCTTCAGCATCGAGCCGGCAGCCAGCGCATCGACGTTCTTCGCGCGCCAGTCGCTCATCACCGGCCGGCTGGTCTCGTCCAGCGCCGCGCCGTTGCCGTCGATCGGGCGGAAGTAGCCGCTGCGCTCGAGGTCGGCGCGCACGATCGCGGCCACCGGCTGCGGCGCCTTCTCCTCGTCGCGGAAGCGCGTCACGGCGATCGGCAGCTGCGTGGCGCCGACCCCGGAGATCTCGACGCGGAACTGCGCCAGCGCCGCCGCACCCGGCAGGCCCAGGCCGGCGGCGATCAATGTTCTTCTGTTCAGCATGGTGGTGGCTGATCCGTTTTGTCCCAATCAGTTCAATCGGCGCGCCGCACCGGCGGCTGCACCGGCACCTGCCAGCCGGCGTCCTGCTCCCAGCGCTTGGCGTAGCGGTAGAAGGTCTGCTCGCCGTAGGCGAAGGCGATCACGAAGCCGGGCCAGCCGTCGAGCACGCCGCGCTTGAAGATCCAGTGCTTGACGAAGGCCCAGAAGGCACTGGCCAGCGCACGCGGCATCGAGGCGCGCCCCGGCGCGACCTTGGCTGCACCGAGATCGGAGTAGCGGTCGAACTTGCGGATCACCTCGTGCAGGTTGCGGAACGGGAACTGCCAGATCGCATTCTTCAGCCGCCCGAGCGGCTTGTCCGTCAGCAGCCGGTAACCCTCGTGAACGGGCTCCAGCGTGTAGGCCATCGCGCCGCGGCGGAACAGCTGCGGCTGGCGGAAGTTGGGATACCACCCGGAGTGCCGGATCCAGCGCCCCATGAAGAAGTTGCGCCGCGGCACCAGGTAGACATCGAGCGCGTTCGGGTCGGCCATGATCGCGCGCACCTCGTCGCGCACCTCGGGCGTGCAGCGCTCGTCGGAGTCGAGGCTGAAGATCCAGTCGCCGGTGCAGTGCGAGATCGCCTGGTTGCGCAGGTCGCCGAAGCCCTTGAACTCGACGTCGACCACGCGCGCGCCCAGGCTGCGGGCGATCTCGGCCGTGCCGTCGGTGCTGTGCGAGTCGACGAGCACGATCTCGTCGGCCCACAGGGCGGTGGCGATGGCCTCGCGGATCTTCTCCGCTTCGTTGTAGGCGATGATGTAGAGCGAGACGGTCGGCATCGCGGCGCGCATTGTAGGCGCGTGCCGCGGGGGATAATCCCGCCCGCATGTCGACGCCCGCCGCGCCCGCACCCGAGCCCCCCGCCCCGATGATGCAGCGCCTCGCCCGGGTGCTGCCCTACTTCCACGACAGCCGCGGTGCGCTGGTGGTGGCGGCGCTGGGCATGGTGGTGGCGGCGCTCACCGAGCCGCTGGTGCCGGCACTGATGAAGCCGCTGCTCGACCAGGGCTTCCAGGCCGGCGCGCTGCCGCTGTGGCTGGTGCCGCTGGTGATCATCGGGCTGTTCGCGCTGCGCGGCGCGGCCGGCTTCGTGGCCCAGTACGCGCTCAACTGGGCCGCGCAGCGCTGCATCCTCGGTCTGCGCGGCGCGATGTTCGCGCGCCTGCTGGACGCCGCACCGCCGCTGTTCGCGCGGCAGAACGCCAGCGCGCTGACCAACACCCTGGTCTACGAGGTGCAGAACGGCGCGTTCTACGTCGTCAACTCGATGCTCTCGGCGATCAAGGACGCGCTCACGCTGATCGCGCTGATGTTCTACCTGCTGTGGCTGAACTGGCAGCTCACGCTGCTGGCCGGCGTGCTGTTCCCGGCCGTCGCGGTGACCATGCGCACGCTGACGCGCCGCCTGCACCGCCTGACGGTGGACAGCCAGAAGGCCACCGACGAGCTCGCCTACGTGGTGGAGGAGAACGTGCTCGCCTGGCGCATCGTGCGGCTGCACGAGGCCGGGCCCTCGCAGCAGGGGCGCTTCGCGCAGGCGAGCGAGCGGCTGCGCCGGCTGTCGATCAAGTCGGTGGTCGCCGCCGGGCTGATGACGCCGCTGACGCAGGTGCTGGCGGCGATCGCCCTGTCGACCGTGCTGACCGTCGCGCTGTGGCAGAGCCGCTCGTCGGGCACGACGATCGGCGGCTTCGTCGCCTTCATCACCGCGATGCTGATGCTGATCGCGCCGGTCAAGCGGCTGTCGGAAGTCTCCGGCTTCATCACGCGCGGGCTGGTCTCGTTCGAGCGCTCGCTGCGCCTGATCGACGAGACCCCGGTCGAGCAAGGGGGCACGCACGACCCCGGCCGCGCCCGTGGCGACCTGCAGCTGCGCGGCGTGAGCCTGCGCTACCGCGACGACCAGCCGCCCGCGCTGGATGGCGTGGACCTGTCGATCGCCGCCGGCGAATCGGTCGCGCTGGTCGGCCCGTCGGGCGCCGGCAAGACCAGCCTGATCAACCTGCTGCCACGCTTCGTCGACGCCCAGGGCGGCGAGGTGCTGCTCGACGGCGTGCCGCTGGCGCAGTGGTCGCCGCACGCGCTGCGGCGCCAGTTCGCGCTGGTCAGCCAGGACGTGGTGCTGTTCAACGACAGCGTGGCCGCCAACGTGGCGCTCGGCCGCGAGCTGGACCGTGCGCGGGTCGAGTCCGCGCTGCGCGACGCCAACCTGTGGGACTTCGTGCAGACGCTGCCGGCCGGCATCGACAGCCCGGTGGGCCACAACGGCAACCAGCTTTCGGGCGGGCAGCGCCAGCGCCTGGCGATCGCCCGCGCCATCTACCAGGACGCGCCGGTGCTGATCCTCGACGAGGCCACCTCGGCGCTCGACTCCGAGTCCGAGCGCCTGGTGCAGCAGGCGCTGGCGCGGCTGATGCGCGGCCGCACCAGCATCGTCATCGCGCACCGGCTCTCGACCATCGAGAACGCCGACCGCATCGTCGCGCTCGAGGCCGGGCGCGTGGTCGAGCAGGGGCCGCATGCCGAGCTGCTGGCGCGCGGCGGGCTGTACGCCCGGCTGCACGCGCTGCAGTTCCGCGGCTGAGCCGGCGCATGGGGGGCAGCGTGCGCTGGGGCCTGCTCGACGCGCTGGACGCGCGCCGCACGCGGCAGCCCTGGCCGAGCCGGCTGCTGATCGTCGGCCCGGGCGGGCTGGGCGACACCGTGCTCGCGCTGCCGCTGCTGCGCCGCGTGCAGGAGCGCAGCCCGCACACGCAGGTCAGCTGGCTGGGCCGGCGCGCCTACTCCGGCATCGTGCAGGCGATGGGGGTGGCCGCGTACGAGGCCTTCGAGGACTACCCGGCCGCCTTCGACCCGGCGCGCTTCGATGCGATCCTGGCGATCGGCGACCTGGGCGCCGAGCTGTTCGGCGGCGCCGAGCGCCTGGCGCGCGTGCCGCTGCGCATCGGCATGACGATCGCGCGGCAGCGCCCGCGCTGGACCAACCATCGGGTGCGCACCAGCGTGTTCGGCCGCCCGCGCCACGAGGTGCAGCGCCTCCTGCGCCTGCTGACGCCCTTCGGCGCCGGCGCGCGGGCCACCAGCATCGAGCTCGCCGGCAGCCTGCGGCTGGAGGCACCGGCCGCCGCGCTGCCGCTGGACCTGCCCGCCGCGCCGGTGGTGCTGCACCCCTACTCGATGGGCCATGCACGCGAATGGCCCGAGGCCCATTGGCGCACGCTGGCCGGCGAGCTCGCGGCGCTGCGCTGCCCGGTGGTGTTCACCGGCTCGGCGGCCGAAGGGGTGCGCTTTGCCGCCGCCTGGCCGCCGATGGAGCGGCCCGCCGGCGTGCACGACGCCTTCGGCCGGCTCGACCTGACCCAGCTCGCCGCCCTGCTCGGCCGCGCGCGCGCCATCGTCGCCTGCAGCACCGGGCCGCTGCACCTGGCCGCCGCGCTGGGCACGCCGGCGCTGGGCCTGTACGTGCCGCGCAAGGGACTCGGCACCGAACGCTGGGCCGCACTGGGCCCGAAGGCGCTGAGCGTGCAGGTCGACCGGCACTGCCGGCGACGGTGCCAGAATGGCGCGTGCCCCTGCATCGCGGCGCTGGATGCCGGCCACATCGCACGCGCGCTGCCGCCCAACCGCGCCGAGGCGCCCGATGCCCAGGCGCTGGCCCACTGGCACCTGCACCGCGGCACCGCCGACCCGGAGATCCCATGACGCTGCCGATCAGCCGCTACCCCGTTCCCGCCCTCGACACGCTGCCGGCCGACGTGCGCGAGCGCATCGTGCAGGTGCAGGAGAAATCGGGCTTCGTGCCCAACGTGTTCCTCGCGCTGGCGCACCGGCCCGACGAGTTCCGTGCCTTCTTCGCCTACCACGACGCGCTGATGCTGCGTCCGTCGGGCCTCTCCAAGGGCGAGAAGGAGATGATCGTGGTGGCCACCAGCGGTGCGAACCAGTGCCTCTACTGCGTGGTGGCGCATGGCGCGATCCTGCGCATCTACGAGAAGAACCCGCTGCTCGCCGACCAGGTGGCGGTGAACTACCGAAAGGCCGACATCACGCCGCGCCAGCGCGCGATGCTCGACTTCGCGCTCAAGGTCTGCCTCGATTCCGCCGCCGTCGGCGAGGACGACTTTGCCGCGCTGCGTGCGCACGGCTTCAGCGACGAGGACGCCTGGGATATCGGCGCGATCACCGCGCTGTTCGGGCTGTCCAACCGCATGGCCAACCTCACGTCGATGCAGCCGAACCCCGAGTTCTTCCTGCTGGGCCGCGTTCCACGCCAATGACCGAGCGCGCCGGCGCGCCGCCGGACATCACGCCGGTGCTGGTCACCTACAACAGCGCCGGCATCCTCGGCTGGTCGCTGCCGCCGCTGGCGGACTGCGCGGCGGTGGTGGTGGTCGACAACCGCAGCGCCGACGACACCGTGGCACGCGTGCGCCAGCTGCTGCCGCGCGCCACGCTGATCCAGAGCGGCCGCAACCTCGGCTTCGGCCGCGCCAACAACCTCGGACTGGAGGCCGTGACCACGGCCTGGGCGCTGCTGCACAACCCGGACGCGCGGCTCGAGCCCGGCGCACTGTGGGCGCTGCACGAGGCGGCGCAGCGCCACCCCGAGGCCGCCATCATCGCCCCCGCGCTGTGGGACCAGGAAGGCGACGCGCCGCCGGTGATCGCCGACTTCTTCCGCGGCCCCTGGCACACGAACGCCTCGCGCCCGGCGCCCGAGCCGGCCGGCGAGCTGTGCGCCGAGTTCGTCACCGGCGCGGCGATGCTGCTGAACATGGCGCTGATGCGCCGCGTCGGCTTCTTCGACCCGTGGTTCTTCCTCTACTTCGAGGACGACGAGCTGTGCCTGCGGGTGCGTGCGGCCGGCCTGCCTATCCTCGTCGTGCCGCAGGCGCGCATGCGGCACCGGGTGCGCCAGTCGAGCACGCCGAGCGCGCGCACGACGCTGCGGCGCATCTACTGCATGACGCTCTCGAAGCTCTACCTCACGCGCAAGGTGTTCGGCACCGGCGCCTGCGTGGCGCTGGCGCTGCGCAGCGGGCTGGCCAGCGCGCTGGCGCTGCCCTTCATGCTGCTGACGCTGCAGCGCGAGCGGGCGATGCGCCACGCCGCGCGCGCCGGCGCCGCGCTGCTGGCCTGGCGCCACCTGCGGCGCGCGCACTGCTTCGAGCCGGACAGCTGATCAACCCGGGAAGTAGCGCCCGCACTTCTCGACGAAGGCCTGCACGCTCGCGTTGCTGCGCGACTCCTGCGCCTTCAGGTGCGGCAGCAGCAGCGGCTGGGTCTCGATTGCGTGTGCGATGTCGTCGAAGCCGTAGGCCAGGCCATAGCGGTCCTTGGGATCCGGGTACCACTGCTCCTTGCTGACCCCGGGCTCGGGCACCACGATCGAGACGCAGCCGCACAGCGCCGCGTAGAGCGAGTACATCGTGTAGGCGTCGTACGAGATGCAGGTCTGCACCCGGTTGAACACCTGCGCGAGCTGCGTGTGCGACATCTTGTCGACCAGCACCGAGTCCTTCAGGTCGTGCACCAGCGGCCGGCCCTTGCCCTTGCGCAGGATGTAGGCGCTGCCGCGGCGCGCGCCGGTGTTGACGGTCTTGTAGACGTCGTCACGCACCCAGACGGTCTTCAGCAGGTTGTCGCCGCCGTCGGGGTTGAGCGCCGGGTCGTCGAAGGCCTTCTGGTAGAAGAAATAGCGGTCGTCCGGCCCGTACTCGATGCGGCCCTTGTGGAAGCCCGGCTTGTGCAGCAGCCAGCGCACCACGTGCCGCGCGCGCAGCGGGTTGCCGTGCACGATCTCCGGGTAGACGACGATCGCGTCGGCGAGGTCGGCGCGCGTGGCCAGCGGGGTGTCGAACACCGGGCAGGTGCGGTAGGGCCGGCGCCAGGCGCGGCGGTACCAGCGCCAGGCGGCCAGCGCGTACTCGCCGCGGTGCGTCTCGTCGTAGAGCGGCTTGCGCGCCGGCCACAGCCGCGCCTGCTGGCCGCCGCGGTTGAGCAGGTCGCACAGCCGGTGCAGCGCGATCACGCCGCCGTTGTTCTCGTCGAAGCTGTCGGCGAAGACGATTAAGCGGCGGCTCATCTCAGGCGACGTTGCGCGCGGCCAGCCGCTCGCGCAGTGCCTCGCCCTGCCCCACCATCAGCGCCAGCAGGTCGCACAGGCGCTGGATGTCCTCGCCCGAGACGCCGGTGCCGGTGGGCAGGATCAGCAGCTTGGCGGCCACCGCGTCGGTGTGCGGCAGGCGTGCCGCGGCGCGCGGGTAGAGCGTGCGGTAGGGCTCCATGCGGTGGCAGCCGGGCCAGAAGTACTTGCGCGCCATCACGTTCTCGGCCCACAGCGCCTCGACGAGCTGGTCGCGGCTCGGCCCGCCGGGCGCCGGCGTGTACTCGACCACCACGTACTGCCAGTTGCAGCGTTGCGCCTCGTCATAGGCGAACAGCGTCATGCCGGGGATGCGCGCCAGCCGCTCCCGGTAGGCGTGGTGGTTGCGCCGGTTGGTCTCGACGAACTCGGGCAGCGCGCGCAGCGAGGTCAGCCCCATCGCGGCCGACACCTCGCTCATCTTGCCGTTGGTGCCGATGTGGATCACGTTGTCGTAGCCGGCGAAGCCGAAGTTGGTCATCAGCCGGATCTTCTTCGCCAGTTCGTCGTCGTCGGTGGCGATCGCGCCGCCCTCGAAGGAGTTGAAGAACTTGGTGGCGTGGAAGCTGAACACCTCGGCGCGGCCGAAGCCGCCGATCATGCGGCCGCGGTGCGAGCAGCCGAAGGCATGCGCCGCGTCGAACATCAGGTGCAGGCCGTGGCGCTGCGCGATGTCGCTCAGCGCGTCGATGTTGCACTCGCGGCCCCACACGTGCACGCCGAGGATGCCGGTGGTGCGGTCGGTGATCAGCTTCTCCACCTCCACCGGATCGAGCACGTGGGTGGCCGGGTCGATGTCGCAGAACACCGGCGTGATCTGCTGCCACTGCAGCGCGTGTGCGGTGGCGACGAAGGTCATCGCCGGCACGATCACCTCGCCGCTCATCGGCAGCGCGCGGATCGCGATCTCCAGGCCGATGGTCGCGTTGCAGACGGCGATGACGTTGCGCACGCCGAGGAAGGCCGCAAGCTCGCGCTCGAGCTCCTGCACGCACTCGCCGTTGTTGGTGAACCAGCGCGAATCGAGGATGCGCTCGACGCGCTGCAGGAAGTACGCGCGGTCGCCCAGGTTGGGCTGGCCGACGTGCAGCTTGCGCTCGAAGGCCGGCGCGCCGCCGAAGACGGCCAATGCGTCGAGCGAGGACTTGGTCGCGGTGTTCAAGCGTTCATCCCTTCCTGGCCAGCGGCGCGGCCGGGTTGCCCACCACGGTGGCGCCGGGCGGCACGCTCCTGGTGACCACCGCGCCCATGCCGACCACCGCGCCGGCGCCGATCACCACCGGGCGGTCCGGCGCGCCCTCGCGCAGCACCGCGCCGGTGCCGATGTAGGCATGGTCTTCGACCTGCACGCGGCCGTTGCACATCACGCCCGGCGCGAAGGTGACGAAGTCGCCGATCACGCAGTCGTGCGCCACGTAGGAATAGATGTTGGCGTGGAAGAAGCGCCCGATCGTCGCGTTCGACGTGACGGTCGTGAACGGGCACAGGATCGCGCCCTCGCCGATGCGGTTGGCCGCCCCCTGCACGCTGTTGGCCGCCACCACGTCGAACGGCGCCGCGCCGGCGGCGATGAAGCGCTCGGCGATGCGCTGGCGCGCCTGGTGGTCGGCGATGGCGATGTTGAAGCGGCGTTGCCCGCCCGCGGCGAGAAAGGTCTCGGCGTCGAGCACGCGGTGGCCGTTGACCGGCCCGGCGGCGCCGAACTCGACCACGAACACCGCCTCGAACTCACCCGGCGCATGCCGCGCCGCGAGCATCTGCTGCGCGACGGGCATCACCTCGCGGCCGAAGCCGCCGGCGCCGACGATGCCGTACAGGATCATGGTGGGGTCTCCTCTCCTCGCTACATCAGCACGATGTCGTACTGCTCCGGCGACGCAAACGGCTCGGAGCGCAGCGAGATCGGCTTGCCGATGAAGTCGGACAGCCCCGCCAGGTGCTGCGACTCCTCGTCCAGCAGCATCTCCACCACCGCCGCGCTGGCGATGACGCGGAACTCCTTCGGGTTGAACTGGCGCGCCTCGCGCAGGATCTCGCGCAGGATGTCGTAGCACACGCTGCGCGCCGTCTTCACCTGGCCCTTGCCCTCGCACGTGGGGCAGGGCTGGCACAACATGTGGGCGAGGCTCTCGCGGGTGCGCTTGCGGGTCATCTCGACGAGCCCGAGCTGCGTGAACCCGCTCACCGTGATCTTGGTGCGGTCGCGCGCGAGCTGCTTGCGCAGCTCGGCCAGCACGGCGGCCTGGTGCTCCTCGCGCGCCATGTCGATGAAGTCGATGATGATGATGCCGCCGAGGTTGCGCAGCCGCAGCTGCCGCGCGATCGCCAACGCCGCCTCGAGGTTGGTCTTGAAGATCGTGTCGTCGAAGTTGCGCGCGCCGACGAAGCCGCCGGTGTTGACGTCGATGGTCGTCAGCGCCTCGGTCTGGTCGATGATCAGGTAGCCGCCGCTCTTCAGGTCCACCCGCCGCGCCAGCGCCTTGGCGATCTCGGCGTCGATGTTGAACAGGTCGAAGATCGGCCGCTCGCCGCGGTAGTGCTCGAGCTTGCCGGCCGAGCCCGGCGTGTACTCCGCGCCGAAGGCCTTGAGGATGTCGAACTGCATCTTCGAATCGATGCGGATCGAGGCCGTCTGGTCGTTGGCCAGGTCGCGCAGCACACGCTCGACCAGGCTCAGGTCCTGGTGCAGCAGCGTGCCCGGCGGCGAGCTGAATCCCTTCTCGCGCACCGCGGCCCAGGTCTTGCGGAGATACGCGATGTCGTCGGCGAGCTCCTCGTCGCTCGCCTCCTCCGCGTTGGTGCGCAGGATGAAGCCGCCGGTCGCGCCGCCGTCGGGCCGCGCGGCCAGGCGCGTCATGCGCGTGCGCAGCTGCTCGCGCAGCTCGTGCGAGCCGATCTTCTGCGAGATGCCGATGTGGTCGTCCTGCGGCAGGAACACCAGCAGCCGCCCGGCGATGCTGATCTGCGTGGACAGCCGCGCACCCTTGGTGCCGATGGCGTCCTTGATGACCTGCACCATCAGCGTCTGGCCCTCGAACACCAGGCGCTCGATCGGCGTCGGCGGCAGGTTGCCGTTCTCGCCGCGCGGCGGCGTGCCGGGCACGTGCACGTCGGCCACGTGCAGGAAGGCGGCGCGCTCCAGGCCGATGTCGACGAAGGCCGACTGCATGCCCGGCAGCACGCGCGCGACCTTGCCCGCGTAGATGTTGCCGACCAGCCCGCGCTCGAGCGCGCGCTCGAGGTGCAGCTCCTGCACCGCGCCGTTCTCGACGATGGCCACCCGCGTCTCCTGCGGGGCCCAGTTGATCAGGATGTCTTGCATGGGCGGTGGGGGCTCGGCGCGGATCAGAAGCGCACGCCGGCCTGCCTCAGCAGCTGGGCCGTCTCGAACAACGGCAGACCCATGATACCGGAGTAGCTTCCCTCGATGCGGGCTATCCAGGCGGCGATGCCGCTCTGGATCGCATACCCCCCGGCCTTGCCGAAGGGCTCGCCGCCGGCCACGTAGCGCTCGATCTCCGCGGCGGGGAGGCGCGCGAAGCGCACCGTCGAATCGCTCAGCGCGTAGCGGCTGCGTTTGCCGTCGTGCACACCGACGGCCGTGTAGACATGGTGCGTGCGGCCGGACAGGCGTTGCAGCATCTCGCGCGCGTGCGCGCTGTCCTGCGGCTTGGCGAGGATCGCGCGGCCGAGCGCGACGGTGGTGTCGGCGCACAGCACCGGCGCCGGCGGCCGGCCGCTCGCGGCCAGGCGGCGCACCGCGGCGCGCAGCTTGGCGCGGGTGACACGCTGCACGTAGTCGCGCGGCGCCTCGCCGGGGCGCTCGGCTTCCAGCGCCTCGGCGTCCTCGTGCGGCTCGGGCAGCAGCAGCGCGTGCGCCACGCCGATCTGCTCGAGCAGCTGGCGCCGGCGCGGGCTCTGGGAGGCGAGGTAGAGCAGGCTCATTCGCGGTGATAGGGGTGGTTCACGGTGACGGTCCAGGCGCGGTAGAGCGCCTCGGCCAGCAGCACGCGCACGAAGGCGTGCGGCAGGGTCAGGTCCGACAGGCGCAGGCTCTCGTCGGCGGTCTGCTTCAGCGCGGCATCGAGCCCGTCGGGGCCGCCGACCAGCAGCACCACGTCGCGCCCGTCGCGCATCCAGGCCTGCAGGCGCTGCGCGAGCTGCACGGTGGAAAGCCGCTCGCCGCGTTCGTCGAGCACCACGCGGCGGGCGCCCCTGGGAATCGCGGCCTCGAGGCGCTGTGCCTCGGCGGCCATCAGCTGCTCGGGCGCCTTGCCGCCGCGCGGCTCGGCCTTGACGGCCTTCAGCTCGAGCCGCAGCTCGGGCGGGAAGCGCTTGGCGAACTCCTCGTAGGCCGTCTCGGCCCAGGCCGGCTGGCGTTGCCCGACGGCCGCCAGCACCAGCTTCATCGTGCGCGCGGGCGCGCCGGGGCCTTCTTCGCCGCGGGGGTCTTCCTGGCCGGGGCCTTCTTGGCCGGGGCCTTCTTCGCGGCGGCCGCTTTCGCCGGCGCCTTCCTGGCGGGCGTCTTCGTCGCCGCCGCCTTCTTCGCCGCCGGCTTCTTCACCGGCGCGTCGGCCGCTGCCTTGACGAGCTTCAGCGGTTCGGCCTCGATCTTCATCTTGACCGGCTTGCCGCCCCAGATCTCCTCGAGGTGGTAGTAGTCGCGGATGGCGGGTTGCATCACGTGCACGACGGCGGGGCCGCAGTCGACGATGATCCACTCGCCGTTGTCCTCGCCTTCCATTCGGGGCACCGGGCCGCCCCGGGCCTTGACTGCGTCGCGCACGCTGGAGGCCAGCGCCTTGGTCTGCCGGTTGCTCGTGCCCGACGCGATGATCACGCGTTCGAACAGCGGCGAGAGATGTTCGGTGTTGAAGACGACGATGTTGTGGGCCTTGACGTCTTCCAGTCCGTCGACGATGGCGCGCTGCAGCTTGCGGATGTCCAGTTTGTGCTCCTCGTTACCCCGGGCGATAGAGGTGGTGCCGGTCAATATAGCTCGCGACGCCGGGCGGCACCAGATCGGTGATCGGCGCACCGGCGGCCGCGCGGGCACGGATCACGGTGGCCGAGACCTCCATCGGCGGCAGCGCCAGCGCGGCCACCGGCACGGCGCGCAGTTCGGCATCCGCCGGCGCGGCGGCGCCCGGGCGCTGCGCGACGGCGAGGCTCACGCGCGCGAGCAGCTCGCGCCAGTCGCGCCAGCTGGGCAGGCCGGCGTACTGGTCCTGCCCGATCAGCAGGAACCAGCGTGCGCCGGGCTCGCGCGCCTGCAGCTCGCGCACCGTGTCGATGGTGTAGCTCGGCCCGCTGCGCTCGAGCTCGCAGCGCTCCAGCACGAAACGCGGCTCGCCGGCGATGGCTTCGCGCACCATGGCCTCGCGCTGCGCGGCCGGCGTGATGGCGCGGGCTTTCTGGTAGGGCTGGCCGGCCGGGATCCACCGCAGCTCGTCGAGCGCGAGCTCGGCGAGCGCCAGGCGGGCCAGGGCCAGGTGGGCGTTGTGCGGTGGGTCGAAGGTCCCGCCGAACAAGCCGATGCGGCGTCCGCTCAAGCGGGTGCCCACTCGGCCCAGTCGCGCGGGCGCAGGAAGTCGCTGTACAGCCGCGCCTCGGGCGTGCCGGCCTCCGGCTTCCAGTCGTAGCGCCATTTCACGATGGGCGGCATCGACATCAGGATGCTCTCGGTGCGCCCGCCCGACTGCAGGCCGAACAGCGTGCCGCGGTCGAACACCAGGTTGAACTCGACGTAGCGGCCGCGCCGGTAGGCCTGGAAGTCGCGCTCGCGCTCGCCGTACGGCGTGTCGCGCCGGCGCTGCACGATCGGCAGGTAGGCCGGCAGGAAGGCATCGCCCACCGCGCGGGTCATCGCGAAGCTGCGTTCGAAGCCGAGCTCGGCGAAGTCGTCGTAGAACACGCCGCCGATGCCGCGCGGCTCGCCGCGGTGCTTGAGGAAGAAGTACTCGTCGCACCACTTCTTGAAGCGCGGGTACTTGTCCTCGCCGAAGGGTGCGAGCGCGTCGCGGCAGCTGCGATGGAAGTGCGCCGCGTCCTCCTCGACGCCGTAGTAGGGCGTCAGGTCCATGCCGCCGCCGAACCAGGCCACCGGCTCGCGGCCTTCCGGCAGCGCGGCGAAGAAGCGCACGTTCATGTGCACCGTGGGCACATGCGGGTTGCGCGGGTGGAACACCAGCGAGACCCCGAGCGCCTCGAACGGCGCGCCGGCCAGCTCGGGCCGGTGCGCGGTGGCCGAGGGCGGCATGGCCTGGCCCTTGACGTGGCTGAAGTTGCAGCCGCCGCGCTCGAGCAGGTTCCCCTCCTCGACCAGGCGCGACAGGCCGTCGCCCTCGAGCCGCCCGCCGGCCGGGCGTGTCCAGCCGTCGCTGACGAAGGGCTTGCCGTCGGCGCTCTGCGCCGCGCTGACGATGCGCTCCTGCAGGTCGAGAAGGTAGGCGCGGACGGCCGGGATGTCGATCATGGCTTGAGTCGGATGGGGGCGGCCTGCGCGGGGTGCAGGCCGGTGCAGGAACCGAGTGTGGCGGCAATCGCGGCCAGGTCGGCCTCGCGGTCGCCGCCGAGCGACAGGAAGGCCTTGAAGCCGACCTCGCGGCGCCCGAAGTCCAGGCACACCAGGCCGAGCGGCACCTGCGCCGCCAGCGCCACGTGGTAGAAGCCCGAGCGCCAGCCGTCGGTGAGCTTGCGCGTCCCTTCCGGCGCGAGCGCCAGCCACAGGAAGCGCCCGTCGCGCCGCGCGTCGCTCAGCGATTGCGCCATCTGCCCGACGATGCCGTGGGCGCTGGCGCGGTCCACCGGCACGCCGCCCAGCCAGCGCATCCAGCGACCGAGCAGCGGGATGCGGAACAGCGAGTCCTTGCCCCAGAACGTCACCGGGATGCCGATGCCCCACTTGGCGAGCAGCCCGATGACGAAGTCCCAGTTCGAGGTGTGCGGGTAGACGATCGCCACGCCCTGCGCCGCCGGCAGCCCGTCGAACAGGATGCGCCAGCCGGCCAGGCGCAGCAGCGCGCGGGCGAGCCTGCTGCCCTTCAATTGCACCGGGCGCTCGGTCAATGCGAGCGGGGCGCGAGGTCGGACGACCTCAGCGCTTGATGGCGCGATGGCCGATGTCACTGCGGTATTGGGCGCCGTCGAATCGGATACCCGCGAGCGTGTCGTAGGCGCGTGTCTGCGCCTGCTTCACCGAATCCCCCAGCGCGGTGACGCACAGCACGCGCCCGCCGCTGGCGACCAGCTGGCCGTCCTGCAGCGTGGTGCCGGCGTGGAAGACGATCGCGTCGGGCGCCTCGGGCGGGATGCCGCCGATCACGTCGCCCTTGCGCGGCTCGAGCGGGTAGCCGTGCGCCGCCATCACGACGCCGAGCGCGACGCGGCGGTCCCACTCGAGCTCGACCTTGTCGAGCGTGCCGTCGGTGGCGTGCATCAGCAGCTCGAACAGGTCGCTCTTCAGCCGCATCATGATCGGCTGGGTCTCGGGGTCGCCCAGGCGCGCGTTGAACTCCACCGTGCGCGGCTGGCCCTGCGCGTCGATCATCAGCCCGGCGTACAGGAAGCCGGTGAACGGCGTGCCGTCGGCCGTCATGCCGGCGATGGCGGGCAGGATGATCTCGTGCATCACGCGCGCGTGCACGTTGGGCGTGACCACCGGCGCGGGCGAATAGGCGCCCATGCCACCGGTGTTCGGGCCCTGGTCGGCATCGAGCAGGCGCTTGTGGTCCTGGCTGGTGGCCAGCGGCACCACGTGCCGGCCGTCGCTGACGACGATGAAGCTGGCCTCCTCGCCCTCGAGGAAATCCTCGATCACGACGCGCGCACCGCCGGCGTTGTGCTGCACGCCGAGCTTGTTGTCCAGCAACATCCAGTCGATCGCCTGGTGGGCCTCGTCCAGCGTCGCGGCCACCACCACGCCCTTGCCGGCCGCCAGCCCGTCGGCCTTGATGACGATCGGCGCGCCGCGGCCGTCGACATAGGTATGCGCGGCGGCGGCGTCGGTGAAGGTCTCGTACTGCGCGGTCGGGATGCCGTGGCGCTTCATGAAGGCCTTGGCGAAGGCCTTGGAACTCTCCAGCTGCGCGGCCGCCTTCGTCGGGCCGAACACCCGCAGGCCGCGAGCGCGGAACAGGTCCACGACGCCGGCGGCCAGCGGCGCCTCGGGCCCGACCACGGTGAGCGCGATCTTCTCGGCCTGGGCGAAATCGGCCAGCGCCTCGAAGTCGGTGTAGGCGATGTTGTGCAGCCGCTTGTCGAGCGCGGTGCCGCCATTGCCCGGCGCGACGTAGACCGTCTGCACACGCGCCGACTGCACCAGCTTCCACGCGAGCGCATGCTCGCGGCCGCCGTTGCCGATCACGAGCACCTTCATGCCGGCCTCCGCCGAGCCGCCTCAAGGAGGCCGGCCGCCCCCACGGGGGGCAGCGAGCGCCAGCGAGCTTGGGGGCTCATCATTGTTCGATCTCGGCGTTGTGGTAGACCTCCTGCACGTCATCGAGGTCCTCGATGACATCCAGCAGCTTTTGCATGCGCAGCGCGTCCTCGCCGGCCAGTTCGATCGTGTTCTCGGCGCGCATCGTCACCTCGGCGATCTCGGGCTTCAGCCCGGCCGCCTCGAGTGCGTTCTTCACCGCCTCGAAGTCGGATGGCGCGGTCAGCACCTCGATGGAGCCGTCCTCGCCGGTGACCACGTCCTCGGCACCGGCTTCGAGCGCGGCTTCCATCACCTTGTCCTCGCTCGTGCCGGGTGCGAACACCAGTTGCCCGCAGTGCTTGAACTGGAACGCCACCGAACCCTCGGTGCCGAGGTTGCCGCCGTACTTGCTGAAGGCGTGGCGCACCTCGGCCACGGTGCGCACGCGGTTGTCGGTCATGCAGTCGACGATGATCGCCGCGCCGCCGATGCCGTAGCCCTCGTAACGGATCTCCTCGTAGGTGACACCCTCGAGGTTGCCGGTGGCCTTGTCGATGTTCTTCTTGATCGTGTCGCCCGGCATGTTGGCCGCCTTGGCCTTGTCTACCGCCAGGCGCAGGCGCGGGTTGGCGGCCACGTCGCCGCCGCCCTGGCGCGCAGCGACCATGATCTCGCGGATGATGCGGGTCCAGACCTTGCCGCGCTTCTCGTCCTGGCGGCCCTTGCGGTGCTGGATGTTGGCCCACTTGGAATGCCCGGCCATAAGACTCCTCGGAGGGGCGCGCCCGCAGCGGCTGGCGGCGGCCCTTGTGCTGTAGTTGGATAGACTGCGATTTTACCGAGCCAGCACCGCCCAGCCCCGAGGAGTTCCGCGATGCCCGATCCGATCCTGGTTGCCAAGCACGGCGACATCGAATGCCACCTGCTGCCGGGCCTGGCGAATCGCCACGGGCTGATCACGGGCGCCACCGGCACCGGCAAGACGATCACCCTGCAGACCCTGGCCGAGAGCCTGTCGAAGATCGGCGTGCCGGTGTTCATGGCCGACGTCAAGGGCGACTTGACCGGCATCAGCCAGAAGGGCGCGCTGCCGCCCAAGGTGGCGGCGATCCTGAAGGAGCGCGGCCTGCCCGAACCCGACCACGCCGCGTGTCCCACGACGCTGTGGGACGTGTTCGGCGAGCAGGGCCACCCGGTGCGCGCCACCGTCAGCGACATGGGCCCGCTGCTGCTGGCGCGCATGCTGGCGCTCAACGAGACGCAGCAGGGCGTGCTGACGCTGGTGTTCAAGATCGCCGACGACCACGGCCTCGCGCTGCTCGACCTGAAGGACCTGCGCGCGATGCTGCAGTACGTGGCCGACAACGCGAGCCAGTTCCAGACCGAGTACGGCAACGTCAGCGCGGCGAGCGTGGGTGCGATCCAGCGCGGCCTGCTGCAGATCGAGGAACAGGGCGGCGACAAGTTCTTCGGCGAGCCGATGCTGGACATCGCCGACTTCATGCAGACCGACGGCGGCAAGGGCGTGATCAACATCCTCGCCGCCGACAAGCTGATGAACGCGCCGCGCCTGTACGCCACCTTCCTGCTGTGGATGCTGTCGGAGCTGTTCGAGCAGCTGCCCGAGGTGGGCGACCTGGACAAGCCCAAGCTCGCGTTCTTCTTCGATGAGGCGCACCTGCTGTTCAAGGACGCGCCGGCCGCGCTGGTCGAGCGCATCGAGCTGGTCGTGCGCCTCGTGCGCAGCAAGGGCGTGGGTGTGTACTTCGTGACGCAGAACCCGCTGGACATCCCCGACAGCGTGCTGGCCCAGCTCGGCAACCGGGTGCAGCACGCGCTGCGCGCCTTCACGCCGCGCGACCAGAAGGCGGTGAAGTCGGCCGCTTCGACGATGCGCGCCAACCCGAAGCTCGACATCGAGACGGCGATCACCGAGCTGGCGGTCGGCGAGGCGCTGGTCAGCTTTCTCGACGAGAAGGGCCGCCCGAGCGTGACCGAGCGTGTCTACGTGCTGCCGCCGGGCAGCCAGATCGGGCCGATCACGCCCGAGCAGCGCAAGGCATTGATCGCCAGCTCGCTGGTGGCCGGGGTGTACGAGAAGGCGGTCGACCGGGAGTCGGCCTACGAGAAGCTGCGCGGCCGCGCCGCGCAGAGCGCCGAGGTGGCCAACGAGATGGCGCGCGAGGCCGAGTCGGCCGTCAAGGCCGGCAGGCCGCTGCCCGGCCAGCAGAGCGCGCCGCAGCAGGCCGATGCAGGCGGCGGCCTGCTCGGCGGGCTGAAGGACGTGCTGTTCGGCTCCACCGGCCCGCGCGGCGGGCGCCGCGAGGGGCTGGCCGAATCGGCCGCGCGCTCGGCGATGCGCAGCGTCGGCTCGGCGGTGGGCCGCGAGATCATCCGCGGCGTGCTGGGCGGCATCCTCGGCGGCGGTTCGCGCCGCCGTTGATCACGGCAGCACGGACAGCTTGAACTCCGGCTTCGCCAGCACGCGCGCACTGGCCTCGAGCCGCGTCACCAGGCGGTTGGCGAAGTAGCTGTTCTGCGTGTCCGGCTCCAGGGCTGCCACCGCGAGGTGGGCCAGGGGCTGGTCGAGGGGCACGTACCAGCTGCCGGGCACGACGTCCAGCAGCGCCGGCACCGCCTCGACCTGCACCTTGACGATGCCCTCGCCCTCGACGATCGCGCCGCGCACGTCCTGGCGCTGGCCGGTCTCGCGCCCGGTCTCGCGCCAGGTCTCGCCGCGCACCACGCCGGTGGCCTCGATGCGCTGCACGATCAGGCCGAGCTGGCGCAGCCGTGTCACGGCATCGGTCTCGGCCGCATCGAGCCAGTAGCCGCACGGGCGTGGCCGCGACTTCAGCGGGTTCAGCTGCAGCGCCGAGTCCCAGGCGACGGTGAGCATGCGGTCGGCGCCGGTGGCAGGGTCGAGGAAGGCCAGCGTCTTCTCGCTCGGCGTTGCCGCCGCCTCGACCACCACCTCGCCGGTGCAGGCCAGCGCGCTGACCTCGTTGTCCACGTAGCTGCGCAGCTTGACGAGGTCGGCGGCGCGGTCTGCGGTGGCGCGCAACACGGTGGAGATCGCCACCACGTGGGTGTGCACCCGGCGCGCCAGGTGCAGCCGGCCGATGCCGACGCCGCGTGTCTCGACCAGCAGGCTCACCGCATTGCGCAGGCCGCCGACATTGCGGCCGGTGTCCGGCTGCACGCCGCCCATCGAAAGCTTCTTGTCGGCCGGGTCGGTCGAGGTGGTGTAGTACCACTCCGCGCTCAGCCCCTCGCGCTTGAACGCCGCCAGCAGCGGCTGCCGGAACCACTCCTCCGACGCCTTGAGCACGAACTCGGGCAGGTTGGCGGTGGTCGCGTACTGCAGCAGCGCATCGTGGCGCTGGATGGCGCCGAACTTCTCCAGGTAGCGGCCCACCACGGTGTACTCGTGCGCATCGACCACCACCGCCGGGCGGTAGTCGCGCGCCAGGCGCGCCTGGGCCTGCGCCTCGGGCGTGCGCAGCAGCAGGTGATCGCGGTTGATGTCGATGCCGCTGGCGCTGGCACGGCGCAGCTGGCGCGCGCCGTCGGGGTTGGCGCGCGGCAGCACGATCACGTTGATGCGCTCGAGCAGCGGCGCAAGCGCGCCGCGCGCGAGCTGCTGCGCGATCACCAGCAGCGCCTCGGCGCCGGCCGGCTCGTCGCCATGCTGCTGCCCGACCAGCAACACCGTCGGGCGGCCGGCGGCGCGCAGCAGGGCCGGGTCGGATTCGGTCAGCCGCGTGAACAGCAGCGCCTCGATGGGCGCCCCGGCCTGCGAGCTGCCGAGGTTCAGCAGCTGGATGCGGGTGCCGCCACCGCCCGGCGGCAGCGCGTGCAGCAACGCCTGCAGTTCGATCTCGCCCGTGTAGCCGGCCTGCCCGGCCGCGAACGCCGGCGTGTCGTAGCGAACCGGCGGGTCCGGGAAGCGGGCCGCCACGGCCGCGCCATAGGGCGCCGAGGCGGCCGGCGCGGGCTCCGCGGCCACCGGGCCCGACGAACGCACCGGCGCGCTGCGCGC
>KZ836137.1 GCA_003265685.1 Piscinibacter caeni
GGTCCGCTCGAATTTGCCTTTTGACATTTGTTCGCTCCTCGACGACGAGAGTGAAGACTAAAACCTGGTGCCCATGGCGCGGATCGAACGCGCGACCTCTCCCTTACCAAGGGAGTGCTCTACCACTGAGCCACATGGGCCGACCGACGAGACCGTCGACACAGGCTTGGGTATGCATGCAGGCCCAAGCCTCTGGCGACGTGGAGCGGGAGACGGGAATCGAACCCGCGTCATCAGCTTGGAAGGCTGGGGTTCTACCATTGAACTACTCCCGCTCGGGAGACCGACTGACTACGCTGACTTCTCTGTGCTGACTGAACTCTGGGTGGTGGAGGAGGCTGGATTCGAACCAGCGTAGGCGTAAGCCAACAGATTTACAGTCTGCCCCCTTTAGCCACTCGGGCACCCCTCCACGCAGAGCCCGCGACTATAACACAGCCGCGCCGGGCCTAGAGCGACCACCAATCGACGCGGTCGGACGTCTCCAGGAAATGCCGGCCCTCGGCCATGAAGCGGCGCTGGAAGTCGTTGGACGGATGGCGCGTGGCAAGCACCCGTGGCGCGCGCCCGGCCGGGCACGCCGCCTCGAAGAAGCTGCGCGCCTTGTCGCCCCAGAGCATGAACACCGGTGGATCGCCACGCTCGCACAGCAGGCGGACAATATCGCTTGTGAGTGCTTGCCAACTGCAATCCAGGTGGCTGCCGATGCGGCCGATCTCGATGGTCAGCGTCGGGTTCAGCAGCAGCACGCCCTGGCGCGCCCAGCCGTCGAGCTTCCACACCGGGGGCGGCGTCCAGCCGGGGCGGTCCTCGGCCAGCACCTGGAAGATGCGGCGCAGCGAGGCCGGCTTGCCGTGCCCGGCCGAGAAGGCCAACCCGTCGGCATGCCCGGGTTTCGGGTAGGGATCCTGGCCGAACACCACCACCTTGACCGCCTCGGGCGGGCCGAAGCGCAGAGCCCGGAACGGGTCCGGCGGGCCGATCTCGCGTTGCGCCGAGACGGCGCGCACGCGCTCGATCACCTCGGACTGCCGCTCCGGCGTCCAGCCCGGCAGCGCCGCGCGCCAGGCCGGCGGCAGCGCCGCGAACGCCGCGGCCAGGTCGTCCGCCGTCACGCGAACAGGTCCGCCAACGCCGCGCCGGGGTCGGCGGCACGCATGAAGGCCTCGCCGACCAGGAAGGCATGCACGCCGGCCGCGCGCATGCGCTGCACGTCTGCCCGCACCAGGATGCCGCTTTCGGTGACCAGCAGCCGGTCCGCCGGCACCTGCGACAGCAGGCCCAGCGTGGTGTCCAGCGTGACCTCGAAGGTGCGCAGGTTGCGGTTGTTGATGCCCAGCAGCGGCGTCTTCAGCCGCAGCGCACGCTCGAGTTCGGCCCCGTCGTGCACCTCGACCAACACCGCCATGCCAAGCGCATGGGCCTGGGCTTCCAGGTCGGCCATCAGGGCGTCGTCCAGGCAGGCCGCGATCAGCAGAATGCAGTCGGCCCCCATCGCGCGGGCCTCGTCCACCTGCCACGGGTCGACCATGAAGTCCTTGCGCAGCACCGGCAGTGCACACGCGCCGCGCGCCTGCTGCAGGTAGGCCGGCGCGCCCTGGAAGAAGCGTTCATCGGTCAGCACGCTCAGGCAGGCCGCCCCGCCACGTTCGTACGAGGCGGCGATCTCGGCCGGCACGAAGTGCTCGCGCAGCACGCCCTTGCTCGGGCTCGCCTTCTTCACCTCGGCGATCACGCCGGCACGGCCAGCCTCGATCTTCGAACGCAGCGCAGCGACGAAGTCGCGCACGCCGCCGCGCGCCTCGGCGTCGCGGCGCAGCGAGACGCGGTCGCGCCTCGCCTGGCCGGCCGCGATCTCCTCGCGCTTGACCGCGACGATCCTGTCGAGGATGTCGCTCATGTGGAGGCCAGCTCCTTCGTCCGCGCGACGAACTGGTGCATCTTGGCCAGCGCCTTGCCCGAGGCAATGCCCTCGCGCGCCTGCGCCACGCCCTCGGCGATGCTGCCGGCCACGTTGGCCGCGTACAGCGCCACGCCGGTGTTGAGGATCACGATGTCGCGCGCCGGGCCGGGCTCGTTGTCCAGCACCGAGCGCAGCAGCGCCATGCTCTGCTGCGGCGTCTCGACCTTCAGCGTGCGGTTGCTCGCCATCGTCAGGCCGAAGTCCTCCGGGTGGATCTCGTACTCGTGGATGCCGCCGTCCCGGTATTCGCCCACCATGGTCGCGGCGCCGAGCGAGACCTCGTCCATGCCGTCGCGGCCGTACACCACCAGCGCGTGCTCGGCGCCCAGGCGCTGCAGCGCCCGCACCTGGATGCCCACCAGATCCGGGTGGAACACGCCCATCAGGATGTTGGGCGCGTCGGCCGGGTTGGTCAGCGGGCCGAGGATGTTGAAGATCGTGCGCACGCCCAGTTCCTTGCGCACCGGGGCGACGTTCTTCATCGCCGGGTGGTGGTTGGGCGCGAACATGAAGCCGATGCCGGTCTCGGCGATGCACTTCGCGATCGCCGCCGGCGGCAGCGAGAGACTCACGCCCAGCGCCTCCAGCACGTCGGCGCTGCCGGACTTGCTCGACACCCCGCGGTTGCCATGCTTGCTGACACGCGCGCCGCAGGCCGCCGCGACGAACATGCTGCAGGTGGAGATGTTGAAGGTGTGCGAACCGTCGCCGCCAGTGCCGACGATGTCGACCAGGTGCGTGCGGTCGGCCACCTCGACCTTGGTCGAGAACTCGCGCATCACCTGCGCGGCGGCGGTGATCTCGCCGATGGTCTCCTTCTTGACGCGCAGGCCGACCAGCAGGGCGGCCATCATCACCGGCGACATCTCACCGCCCATGATGCGGCGCATCAGCGCGAGCATCTCGTCGTGGAAGATCTCGCGGTGCTCGATGGTGCGCGTCAGCGCCTCGGTGTTGGTGATCGACATGGGTCTGTCTCCTTCTCAGGCGGCCATGAACTCGGCCGTGGCGGCGATCGCGCGGTCGATGCCGGCGGCATCGACATCGAGATGGGTGACGAAGCGCAGGCCGATCAGGCCGGTCGCCAGCACCCCTCGGCGCTTCAGGTGCTCGAGCAGCGCGGCGCTGCGGCCGCCCTCGACCTCGGCGAACACGATGTTGGTGTCGGGCGGCACGACCGAGATGCCCGGCAGTGCCGCCAGGCCATCGGCCAGGCGGCGCGCCAGCGCATGATCGTCGGCCAGGCGCTCGACATGGTGGTCCAGCGCGTAGAGCGCGGCCGCCGCCAGCAGCCCGGCCTGGCGCAGGCCGCCGCCGAGCATCTTGCGCACCCGCCGCGCCCGGGCGATGAAGTCGCGCGGCCCCGCGAGCACCGAGCCGACCGGCGCCCCCAGCCCCTTGCTGAAGCACACCGACACCGAGTCGAAGCCGCGCACCATTCGGTCCACCGGCGTGCCGGAGGCGACCACCGCGTTGAACAGCCGCGCGCCGTCCAGGTGCGCGAGCAGGCCGCGTTCATGCGCCAGGTCCGTCGCCGCGTCGAGGTAGTCCTGCGGCAGCACCTTGCCGTTCCAGGTGTTTTCCAGGCACAGCAGCCGGGTACGCGCGAAATGCTCATCGTCGGGCTTGATCGCGGCGGCGATGTCCTCCAGCCGCAGCGTGCCGTCGGCCTGCTGCGGCAGCGGCTGCGGCTGCACGCTGCCCAGCACCGCAGCGCCGCCGCCCTCGTAGCGGTAGCAGTGCGCGAGCTGGCCGACGAGCGCCTCGTCGCCACGCTGGCAATGGCTCATCAGCGCGCACAGGTTGCCCTGCGTGCCGCTGGTGACGAACAGGGCTGCCTCCTTGCCCAGCAGCGCCGCCACGCGCTCCTGCAGCGCGTTGACGGTCGGGTCGTCGCCAAACACGTCGTCGCCGACCTCGGCCGCGGCGATGGCCGCACGCATCGCGGCCGTCGGCCGCGTGACCGTGTCGCTGCGCAGATCGACGATGCGGCTCACCGCTTCAGCTCCAGGAAGTTCCTCAGCATCGCGTGCCCATGTTCGGTGAGGATGGACTCGGGGTGGAACTGCACGCCTTCCAGCGGCGTCTTCGTGCCGGCCAGCGCAGTGTGGCGCACGCCCATGATCTCGCCGTCGTCCGAGGTCGACGTGACCTCGAGCTCGGCCGGGCGCGTGGCCTGCTCGATCACCAGTGAGTGGTAGCGGATCACGCGGAAGTCCTGCGGCAGCCCGGTGTACACGCCCCGGCCGTCGTGGTGCACCCGGTCGGCCTTGCCGTGCATCTGCACCTTGGCGCGGACGATCTTCCCGCCCAGCGCAGCGCCGATCGCCTGGTGGCCGAGGCACACGCCGAGGATGGGCAGCTTGCCGGTGAAGGCCTTGATCGCGTCGACGCAGATGCCGGCCTCGGCCGGCGAGCAGGGACCCGGCGAGAGCACCAGGTGGTCGGGCTTCAGTTGCGCGATGCCCTCGAGCGTGATCTCGTCGTTGCGGAACACCCGCACGTCCTGGCCCAGCTCGCCGAAGTACTGCACCAGGTTGTAGGTGAACGAATCGTAGTTGTCGATCATCAGCAGCATGGTCTGCTCCTCACGCGGCCGGCGCGTCGCCGTCGACGATCGCGTAGGTCTTGGTCAGCGTCTCCAGCACCTCGAAGGAGCCGCTGAACCCGGGTGCGATGAACAGCGCCTCGCCGGGACCGGCTTCCTGGAAGCTGCCGTCCTGCGCGTGCACGCGGCAGCGGCCCTGCAGCACGGTGAACAGCTCGTGCTCGGCCGGGCCGAAGGCGATTCGCCAGTGGCCGGGCTCGCAGCGCCATACGCCGGTGTAGAGCGTGCCGCGCACCGGGCGCTCGGCCACGTTCCAGGTCTCGCGCTTCGGGTTGCCGCGCAGCAGGCGCTCGGGTTTCGGATGATCGATGTCGGGCGTGCCGGGCATCGCGGCACCGAACTTCAACAAGGTCGCGCCCATCTCAGAACCCTTCCTCGACGAGCTCGGCCGCGCGGATCAGCGCGCGCGCCTTGGCCTCTGTCTCCTTCCACTCCAGCTCGGGCACCGAATCGGCTACCACGCCGGCGGCGGCCTGCACGTACAGTGTCTGGTCCTTGACGATGCCGGTGCGGATCGCGATCGCCACGTCCATGTCGCCGGCGAAGCTCAGGTAGCCGCAGGCGCCGCCGTAGATGCCGCGCTTGCTCGGCTCGAGCTCGTCGATGATCTCCATCGCGCGGATCTTGGGCGCGCCGGTCAGCGTGCCGGCCGGGAAGGTGGCCTTGAGCACGTCGATGTTGGTCATGCCGGGCTTGAGCAGGCCCTCGACGTTGCTGACGATGTGCATCACGTGCGAGTAGCGCTCGATCACGAAGGCCTCGCTGACCTTCACGCTGCCGGTCTCGGCGATGCGGCCGATGTCGTTGCGCGCCAGGTCGATCAGCATCAGGTGCTCGGCGCGCTCCTTCGGGTCGGCCAGCAGTTCCGCCTCCAGCGCCTTGTCCTGCTCGGGCGTGGCGCCGCGCGGGCGCGTGCCCGCCAGCGGGCGAATCGTCACCTTCTCACCCTCGGGCACATGCTCGTGGCGCACCAGGATCTCGGGGCTCGCGCTGACGATCTGGAACTCGCCCATGTCGTAGAAGAACATGTAGGGCGAGGGGTTCAGCGAGCGCAGCGCGCGGTACAGCGACAGCGGGCTCTCGGTGTAGCGCTTGCGCAGCCGCTGGCCGATCTGCACCTGCATCATGTCGCCGGCGGCGATGTACTCCTTGCTGCGATGCACCGCGGCGAGGTAGTCCTCCTTGCGGAACTCGCGCTCCACGCCGTGCGAGGCGCCGCGCTTCACGGCCGGCGCGGTGACGCTGTACTTCAGCTTGTCGCCGAGCTCGGCCAGGCGCCGCTTGGCCTTGAAGTAGGCCTCCGGCTCGGCCGGGTTGGCGTAGACGATCAGGTAGAGGCGGCCCGACAGGTTGTCGATCACCGCCAGTTCCTCGCACTGCAGCAGCAGGATGTCCGGCGTGTCGATGCCGCCGTCCTTCCAGGTCTTCGCGAGCTTGGGCTCGATGTAGCGCACCGCGTCGTAGCCGAAGTAACCCGCCAGCCCGCCGCAGAAGCGCGGCAGCCCGGGGCGCAGCGCGACCTTGAAGCGCTGCTGGTAGGCGTCGATGAAGTCGAGCGGGTTGCCCTCGTGCGTCTCGACCACCACGCCGTCGGTGACGACCTCGGTCTTGAAGCCGCTCGCGCGCAGCAGCGTGCGCGCCGGCAGGCCGATGAAGGAGTAGCGCCCGAAGCGCTCGCCGCCGACCACGGATTCGAGCAGGAAGCTGTGCTTGCCGCCGCCGTTGGCATAGGCCAGCTTGAGGTAGAGCGACAGCGGCGTCTCGAGGTCGGCGAAGGCCTCGGTCAGCAGCGGGATGCGGTTGTAGCCCTGGGCGGCCAGGCTCTTGAATTCGAGTTCGGTGATCACGGCGGGGGGCCCTCCATGGCCCGGCGGACGCCGGGGACGTCCGCGCTGCGGTTCGATCGGTGATGGCAGGCCGGCTCGGGCCGGTCCGTCGGAGCCGCGGGGCAGGCGCCGCAGGTCATGGCGCGCCGGGGTGCGGCAAGCAGGCGCTTCGGGTCAATGCCCGAGCGATGCGGTCCAGCGACGCCAGGGCCAGGCTCCCCGGTCGTGCGACCTCGTCCAATGCTTGCGCGCCGTAAACATGGCGCCGGAGTGTAGCAGTGCATGCCCGGCGTCTGGGGAGCCCGGTCTAGTCGTGACAAAGTCCATTGTCGGGCGACGCCTGCTTTGCCAAACTGCTCGGCTTCGCGGGCTCACCGGCCCGGCTCGAACCTCGTGGAGAAGCGTCGTGATCCGTCGCACCATCGTCGCCCTGGCAGTCGCCCTGCCGCTGGCCGCCGCCCTGCCGGCCGCCGCCCAGACCACCGACCTCGCCGGCGTCAAGTACGAACCCGCGGCCAGCGTCGGCGGCGGCAAGCTCGTCCTCAACGGCGCGGGCATCCGCTACAAGGCCATCTTCAAGGTCTACACCGCCGGCCTGTACCTGGCGGCCAAGGCGGCCACGCCGGAGGCGGTGCTCGCGGCACCGGGCCCCAAGCGCATGCACATCGTGATGCTGCGCGACATCGACGCCAATGAGCTCGGCAAGCTCTTCACCCGCGGCATGGAGGACAACGCGCCGCGCGAGGAGTTCTCCAAGTCGATCGCCGGCACGCTGCGCCTGAGCGACCTGTTCTCGGCCAAGAAGAAGCTGCTGGCCGGCGAGAACTTCTCGGTCGACTTCGTGCCCGGCCAGGGCACCAACGTGCTGATCAACGGCAAGCCGCAGTTCGAGCAGCCGATCAAGGAGCCCGAGTTCTTCAGCGCCCTGATGAAGATCTGGCTCGGCAAGAACCCGGCCGACGCGATGCTCAAGGAGGCGCTGCTCGGCAAGGCGCCGACCGCGCGGGACCCGTTCCAAAACTGAGCGTCACCATCACCGCGAGCGCTCCCAGCGCCGCGAGCGGCGGCACGGCCGCCAGCGCATCCTCCATCGTCCACAGCGTGGCGCCGCTGAGCGCGCACCAGGCCAGCGGTATCGGCCAGGCCGGCAGCGCCCACCGCGTGCGCTGCCCGAGCAGCAGCGCGAAGCCGGCGATGGCGCTCGGGTCGGGCGCCAGCGCGAACACCTCGGCCTGCACCCAGGGCCGCCCGGCGAGCCGGCCGAGCAGCGGGTACAGCGGCACCGCACCCAGCACCCACAGTGCGGCCAGGCGCGACGGCGCCGGCGCGGCCCGCCAGGCCAGCGCCGCCAGCAGCAGCGCCTGCAGCCCGAAGGCCGCCGCGAACCACGGCGCCAGCCAGTGGATGCCCGCGTACCGCTGCCACAGGAAGGCCCAGGCCGACAGCGCCCAGGCCAGCGCCAGGCCGAGTGCGCCCAGCCGGCGCACCGGCGCCGAGCCGCGCCACAGCGCCAGCGCGATCAGCCCGCCGGCGGTTAGCAGCAGCGGCTGCAGCGGCCACCACTGCGCGTTCATCAGCTCGAACTGGCGCCAGTAGGTGCGCGGCGCGAACAGCAGGAAGTCCGACAGGCGGTAGGTCCACCACTCGGACATGGCGATCGAGGCGCTCAGAGCGCCGCCACGTGCGCCGCCATGCGCGCGCGCAGCGCGGCGTCGGGCAGCGGGCCGCGTGCCGCACCGAGGTTCTGGCGCACATGGTCGACCCGGCTGGTCGCCGGGATGGCACAGGTCACGGCCGGGTGCGAGACGATGAACTTCAGCGCCACCTGCGCCCAGCCGTCGCAGCCGATCTCGGCCGCCCAGCCGGGCAGCGGGTGACGCGCCAGCGCGCGCAGCAGCGCGCCCTCGCGGAACGGCCGGTTGATGATCACCGCCAGGCCGCGCTCCTGCGCCAGCGGCAGCAGGCGCTGCTCGGCTTCGCGGTCGAGCAGGTTGTAGCTGAACTGCACGAAGTCGATCGGCTGGGTGCGCATCAGCTGCTCGAACTCGCGGTGGCGCCGCCCCTCCGAGGTGGTGATGCCGACGTGGCGCAGCCGGCCCTGCGCACGCATCTCGAACAGGGCGGGCAGGTGCTCCTCCCAGGCCAGCAGGTTGTGCACCTGCAGCAGGTCGAAGCGCGGCACGCCCCACAGGCGGCGCGACTGCTCGATCTGCGCCGGCCCGCGCGCGCCCGAGCCGATCCACACCTTGTCGGCCGCGAACACCGGCGCCCGGCCGCCCAGCGCCGCCAGGCCGTCGCCGATGACGGCCTGCGACGAACCGTACATCGGCGACGAATCGATCATCCGGCCGCCGCCGGCGAAGAAGGCGCGCATCACCTCGGCACAGGCGCTGCGGGCCGCTGGGTCGTCGCCGACGTTGAAGGTGATCCAGCTGCCCAGGCCGACCAGCGGCAGCGCCTCGCCGCCGCGCGGCAACGCCCGCGTCAGCAGCGCCGGCGTGGCCGCGCCAGCCGGCGCCAGCCAGGGCCAGGCCGCGGCCGCGAGCAGCGCGCGGCGCCGGCGGGAGGGTCGGTCGCGGATGTCCATGCGGGCCTCGCTCGGCGGCATGCTAGGGCATCATCGTCGCCATGGTGAATCGGCCTCGTTCCTCCCCCTGGCGCCTGCCGCTGGCAGCCGCCCTGCTCGCGGCCCTGCCCGCCCTGGCGCAGGACGATGCGCAGCGCTACGTGCGCTTCGTCGAGGAAGGCGCCGGCGAGTGCGTCAGCCGCAACGGCGTGCAGATCCTGGTGAAGAACGAGCACCCGACACGCCGCCTGCGCGTCTGGCTCGACCGCTACCAGGCCGGCGTGGGCACGGGCGACCGCTCGCGTTCCGACCTCGCGCCCGGCGCGCCGCCCGAGCCGCTGGGCTGCTCGCGCAACCTGGCCGGCGCGCAGGAGTGGCGGCTGGCACGTGCCGTGTTCCTGGACTGAGCCGGCCCTAGAAACACTCCTCGCGCGCCACCTGCAACCGGCAGCTCCAGCGGAACAGCTCGGCCTGCTGCTTGGACGAGCGCCGGAAGATGGCGGTGGCCTCCTGGGCGATGGCGTCGGGCAGCGGCAGCTCGACCGGTGCGCCGGTGCTGTTGGTGTAGAAGTTCAGGAAGCAGGTGCGCTCGGGCTCGCACAGGCGGGCGATCTGCGCGTCGTACGCACTGCGCTCGGCCGCCTGGCCGGTGGGCACGATCACGAGCTGCACCAGCCCCTGCCGGCCGGCGACGGTCCAGCCCTCGGCAGCGGCGCCGGCCGAGATCAAGGCCAGCGTGACGATGACGGCAGTCTTCATGGCCCGATCATTCCCGGCGGGTCACCGCGCTGTCAACGCGGCCGCGGAAGGCCGCGCGGTAGCTGGCCGGCGGCTGGCCCACGCTGGCGACGAAGGCCTTGCGCAGCGCCACCGCCGAGCCGAAGCCCGCTTCGGCGGCCACTGCCTCGATGCCCAGCTCGCTCGCCTCGAGCAGCGCGCGGGCACGCGCCACGCGGCGCTGCAGCACCCACTGCCACACCGTCGTGCCGGTGGCCTCGCGGAAGCGCCGCGTGAAGTGGCGCCGGCTCATCGCGGCGCGTGCCGCGAGCGTGTCCAGGCCGATCGGCTCGGCCAGGTGCGCCTCGATCCACTCGAGCAGCGCCGCCATGCGCCCACCGCGGCGCGAGGCCGGCAGCGGCGCGTCGACGAACTGCGCCTGCCCGCCGGCGCGGTGCGGCGCCACCACCAGCCGCCGCGCGACCCGGTTGGCCGCTTCGGCGCCGACCCACTGGCGCAGCAGGTGCAGGCAGCAGTCCAGGCTGGCGGCGGTGCCGGCGGAGGTGACGATGTCGCCGTCGTCGACGTAGAGCACCTCGGGCTGCAGCCGCACGCTCGGGTAGCGGCGCGCGAACTCGTCGGCCCAGGCCCAGTGGGTGGTGGCGGGCCGGCCGTCGAGCAGCCCGGCCTCGGCCAGCACGAAGGCGCCCAGGCACAGGCCGACCAGCCGCGCGCCGCGTGCGTGCGCCCGCTGCAGCGCGCGCAGCACCGCCTCGGGCGGGCGCTCGGCGGTGTCGCGCCACGAGGGCACCATCACGAGGCCGGCGGCCTCCAGCGTGCGCAGGCCGTGGGTGGGCTGCAGGCTGAAGCCGGCCGAGCTGCGCAGCGGGCCGCGCCGCTCGCCGCACACCGCGAGCGGCCAGCCCGGCACGCCAAGCTCGGCGCGGTTCTCGCCGAACACCAGGCAGGGCACGGACAGGTGGAACGGGCTGATGCCGTCGAAGGCGAGGACGGCGATGCGCTCGGGGGCCGACATGGCCCGATCTTATCGATCAATGGCTTTCGGGCCACTGTCGTCCGCGGGCTCGCCGGCGAACAATGGCGCCGTCATCCACGGAGAACCCCATGCCCACCCCGCCCCGCCGCGCCCTCGTCGTGATCGACGTGCAGAACGAATACGTGACCGGCCAGCTGCCGATCGAGCACCCGCCCCTGAGCACCTCGCTGCCGGCCATCGGCGCGGCGATGGACGCGGCGCAGGCGGCCGGGATCCCGGTGATCGTGGTGCAGCAGGACGCACCCGAGACCTCGCCGATCTTCGCCACCGGCTCGCCCGGCTGGCAGCTGCACGAGGTGGTGGCGAGCCGCCCGCGCGACCACCTCGTTCGCAAGCTGCTGCCCAGCGCCTTCGCCGGCACCGACCTGGCCGAGTGGCTCGCGGGCAATAACATCGACACGCTCACCGTGTGCGGCTTCATGACGCACAACTGCGACGCCTCCACCATCCTGCAGGCGACGCACGCGGGCATGACGGTCGAGTGGTTGTCCGACGCCAGCGGCGCCCTGCCCTACGCCAATGCGGCGGGCACGGTCAGCGCCGAGGAGATGCACCGCGTGTTCGCGGTGGTGTTCCACTCGCGCTTCGCCGCGGTGGCGACGACGTCGGCATGGATCGATGCAGTGCGCGCCGGCACGCCGCTGGCGCGCGATTCGATCTTCGCCTCGAACCAGCGCGCCCGCGGCCTGGCCTGAGCCGGCCCGGCTACTTCGCGGTGGGCATCGCGAACTCGGCGCCCTTGGGCGTCGAGCTGGCCCAGCGCTGCATCACGCTCTTCTGCTTCGTGTAGAAGCGCACGCCTTCCTCGCCGTAGGCGTGCATGTCGCCGAACAGGCTCTTCTTCCAGCCGCCGAAGCCGTGCCAGGCCATCGGCACCGGGATCGGCACGTTGATGCCGACCATGCCGACCTGGATGCGCCGCGCGAACTCGCGCGCCACGTTGCCGTCGCCGGTGTAGCAGGCCACGCCGTTGCCGAACTCATGCTCGTTGACGAGCTTCACCGCCTCGGCGAAGTCCTTGGCGCGCACGCAGGCGAGCACCGGGCCGAAGATCTCTTCCCGGTAGATGCGCATCGACGGCGTCACGTGGTCGAACAGCGTGCCGCCGGTGAAGAAGCCCTGCTCGTGGCCCGGCACCTTGTAGCCGCGCCCGTCGACGACGAGCTGCGCGCCTTCCTTCACGCCGGTCTCGATGTAGCCCTCGATGCGCTCGAGCGCCTGCTTCGTGACGATCGGGCCCATCTCGGCATCGAGCTCCATGCCGTTCCTGATCTTCAGCGCCTTCGCACGCTCGGCGAGCTTGGGGATGATCCTGTCGCCCACGTCCCCCACCAGCACCGCGACGCTGATGGCCATGCAGCGCTCGCCGGCCGAGCCGTAGGCGGCGCCGATCAGCCCGTCGACCGCCTGGTCGATGTCCGCATCGGGCATCACCACCATGTGGTTCTTCGCGCCGCCCAGCGCCTGCACTCGCTTGCCGTGGTGCGCGCCGGTCTCGTAGATGTACTGGGCGATCGGCGTGGAGCCGACGAAGGACAGCGCCTTCACGTCCGGGTGGTTGAGCAGCGTGTCCACCGCGACCTTGTCGCCCTGCACGACGTTGAACACGCCGTCGGGCAGGCCGGCCTGCTTGAGCAGCTCGGCCATGAAGAGGCTCGGGCTCGGGTCGCGCTCGCTCGGCTTCAGGATGAAGGCATTGCCGCAGGCCAGCGCCACCGGGAACATCCAGCACGGCACCATGCAGGGGAAGTTGAACGGCGTGATGCCGGCCACCACGCCGAGCGGCTGGCGCAGCGTCCAGTTGTCGATGCCGGTGGAGACCTGGTCGGTGTAGTCGCCCTTGAGCAGCTGCGGGATGCCGCAGGCGAACTCGATGATGTCGATGCCGCGGGTCACCTCGCCCTGCGCGTCGGTGAACACCTTGCCGTGCTCGGCGGTGATCATCGCGGCGAGCGTGTCGCGGTGCTGGTTCATCAGCTCGAGGAACTTGTTCAGCACCCGCGCGCGGCGGATCGGCGGCGTGTCGCCCCAGGCCGGCTGGGCGGCCACGGCGGCGGCAACGGCGGAATTCACCTCCTCGGCGCTGGCCAGCGCGACCTGGCGCGCCACCTGGCCGGTGGCGGGGTTCCAGACCGGCTGGCGGCGGCCGCTGGTGCTGGGCACGACGCGGCCGGCGATGAAGTGGCCCACCTCGGTGGTGGCGGTGAAGGCTTCGGGGGCGCCCATGGTGTGTTCAGCTCCGTGCAGGGGTGGCGGCGGCCGGCGCCTTCAGCATCCATTCATGCGCCGGGTCGTTCTTGAAGACCCAGAAGCGGTTCGGGCCGGCCATCACGTTGAGATAGTAGAGATCGTAGCCGTGCGGCGCGACCACCGGGTGATACCCCCGGGGGACCATCACCACGTCGTGGTCCTCGACGGCGCAGGCCTCGTCGAGGCTGCGGTCGTCGGTGTAGACACGCTGGAAGGCGAAGCCCTGCGGCGGGTTCAGGCGGTGGTAGTAGGTTTCCTCGAGCTGCGTCTCGGTGGGCGGCGCCTCCACGTCGTGCTTGTGCGGCGGGTAGCTCGACGAGTGGCTCGCCGGGGTGAGCACCTCCACCACCAGCAGGTGCGCGGCGGTCGGGTCGTCGTGCGGCAGGATGTCGCAGATGTAGCGCGTGTTGGTGCCCTGCCCGCGCACGCTGCGACGCATCGAGGCCGGCTCGATCAGGCGCACCTCGCGCGCGCCGTCGCCACCCGGGGCGGTGCACAGCGCCACCTCGGCCGCGCTGCGGGCACGGATCGCCACGCGGCGGCCCGGCGGCACGTAGAGCGCGGCGGGCGAGACCGGCTCGAACACGCTGGCGCGCGTGCCGAGCGATTCGTAAGTCACCCCGTCGACCTCGATGTCCACCGTGCCGGTCAGCACCACGGCGCACAGCTCGCGCGCGCCGGTCTCGACCCGCTCGCGCTCGTCGGCGCCGAGGCGGATCGCGCGGAAGCCGACATGCGTCCAGCCGGCGCGCTCCGGGGTCACGTCGACGATTTCGCGGCCTTGCTTCGCCGCCTTGGCCAGCAGCGGGCTGGTCATGACAAACGATCCACGATGCGCTTCAGCGTCTCGTAGCCCTTCTTCGCGTAGACGTAGCTCGGGGCGACCGCCGGGTCCTGCTCGGCCTCGACCACCAGCCAGCCTTCGTAGCCGCCCTCGCGCAGCGTCGTGAGCACGCCGTCGAAGTCGATCACGCCGTCGCCCGGCACGGTGAAGGTGCCGTTGATCACGCCGGTCAGGAAGCTCCAGCCGTCGTTGCGCGCCTTGGCAATCACCTGCGGCCGCACGTCCTTGCAGTGCACGTGCACCACGCGGCTCAGATGTTTCTTCAGCAGCGCCACCGGGTCGGTCGCGCCGCCGTAGTAGGCATGGCCGGTGTCGAACAGCAGGCCGACATGCGCCGGGTCGGTCTCGGCCATCAGGCGGTGGATGTCCTCCGGCGCCTCGACGTAGGCGCCCATGTGGTGGTGGTAGGCCAGCGTGATGCCGTAGGCGGCCTGCAGGTGCTCGCCGAATGCGTTCAGCCGCTTCGCATAGGCCTGCCACTGCGCGTCGGTCGTGAAACGCGGGCGGCGCGCCAGCGGCGTGTCGATCTGGCCCTGGATCGAGCCGGCCACCTCGCCGTAGACCACCACCTTGCAGCCGTTGTGCTGCAGCTTGCGCATGTGCGCCGCGCAGGCGTCGATCTCGGAATCGAGCGGGCCCTCGGCCAGGTGGCCCGAGTACCAGCCGCTGACGCACACCACGCCGTACTCGGCCAGCTTGGCCTTCAGCGCCGGCCCGTCCTTGGGGAACTTGTTGCCGAGCTCGAAGCCCTGGTAGCCGATCTGCGCGCCTTCCATCAGCGCGGTCTCGAGCGGCGTCTCGCCGCCGAGGGCGGGCAGGTCGTCGTTGCTCCAGGAGATGGGATTGATCCCGATCCGTACGTTCCAGGTCATGGTCAAGGTCGTTGGTTGGATTTTCCGTCGAGGTAGCGCCGGTGCGCCGCGTCCACTTCGGAGCGCTGAGAGACCTCCGGGATGCTGACCTCCCACCAGCAGCCGCCGTCGTCGGTGGTGCGGGTGTGCGTCGTGTCGATCACGATGACTTGCGTGCGCGTCGCGGCACGCGCCTTCTGCATCGCGGCCTTCAGCTCGGCCACGTTCGCGACATGCACGGCCTCGGCCCCGAGCGCACGCGCATGCGCGGCGAAGTCGACCTGCAGGTCCACGCCGCCCTCGGGCACGCAATCGCTCAACAGGTTGTTGAAGCGCGTACCGCCCGAGGCCAGCTGCAGGCGCTGGATGCAGCCGTAGCCGCGGTTGTCGAGCACCACGATGATCAGCTTGCGGCCGAGCATCACCGAGGTGGCGATCTCGGAGTTCATCATCAGGTAGGAGCCGTCGCCGAGCATCACGATCACCTCGGCGTCCGGGCAAGCCATCTTCACGCCCAGGCCGCCGGCGATCTCGTAGCCCATGGTCGAGTAGCCGTACTCCATGTGGTAGCCGCCGGGCCGGCCGGCGCGCCAGAGCTTGTGCAGCTCGGCGGGCAGCGTGCCGGAGGCGCAGACCGCGATGTCGCGCATGGGCGAATCGGCCGCCGACTCGCGCACCGCGCCGATGACCTCGGCGTCGTAGGGCAGCGTGTCGCGCGGCACGTTCGTCGTCAGTTCGGTGACGCGCTGGTTCCACGCCGCGGCCGCACCGCGGGCACGCTCGGTCCAGGCCGGCTCGGCCTGCCAGTCGAGCGCGGCCAGGCGCTGCAGGCCGACCCTCGCGTCGCACACCAGCGACTGCCCGCTCCACTTGTGCGCGTCGAAGGGCTGCACATTGATGGACAGCAGCGTCGCGTGGCCGAACAGGGTGTGCGAGCCGGTCGTGAAGTCCTGCAAGCGTGTGCCAACGGCGACGATCAGGTCGGCATCGCGCGCCAGCGCATTGGCCGCCGGCGCGCCGGTGACACCGATCGCGCCGAGGTTCAGCGGGTGATCCCAGGCCAGGCTGCTCTTGCCGCCGTGCGATTCGGCCACCGGCACGCCGGCCTTGGTGGCGAACTCGGCCAGCGCCTGCGCGGCGCCGCTGTAGAGCACGCCGCCACCGGCCACGATCAGCGGGCGCTTCGCGTCGCGCAAGGTGGCGAGCGCGCGCTCGAGCTCACGCGCATCCGGCTCGGGGCGGCGCCAGCGGATCGGCGCCGGATGCAGGAAGCCCTCCGGGCAGTCGAAGGCCTGGGCCTGAACGTCCTGCGGCAGCGCGAGGCAGACCGGACCGCAGTTGGCCGGGTCGGTCATCACCTGCACGGCACGCGGCAGCGCGGTGAGGATCTGCTCGGGCCGCATGATCCGGTCGAAGTAGCGTGTCACGGTGCGGAACACGTCGTTGGCCGAGACGTCGCCGGCCGAAAAGTCCTCCAGCTGCTGCAGCACCGGGTCGGGCGCACGCGAGGCGAACACGTCGCCCGGCAGCAGCAGCACCGGCAGGCGGTTCACGTGCGCCATCGCGGCGGCGGTCACGAGGTTGGTCGCGCCCGGGCCGATCGAGGTGGTCACGGCCATGATGCGGCGGCGGAAGTTCGCCTTTGCATAAGCCACCGCGGCATGCGCCATCGCCTGCTCGTTGTGGGCGCGGAAGGTCGGCAGCGCGGCGCGCTGCTCCCACAGCGCCTCGCCGAGGCCTGCCACGTTGCCGTGGCCAAAGATCGCCCAGGTGCCGCCGCAGTACGGCACGAGCGTGCCGTCGTCGAGCTCGACGCGCAGCGCGGCGAGGTGGCGCACCAGCGCCTGGGTCATCGTCAAGCGGGTTGTCTTCATGCCGCCACCTTCATGCCGGACATCAGGTTCTGGCGGCTCGCGCGCCAGGCATCCACCAGGGTCGCGAAATTGCGGGCGGTCTCGTCCACCAGCATCGCGTCGTCGATCTCGCCCTTGAGCCAGCGCAGGCTGGGGCCGGCCCACAGCGTACGCCCGACCATGAAGCCCTTGACGATCGGGTGGGCGGCCTGCGCGAAGCCGGCCGCCAGCACCTCGAGCGGCTGGTTCAGGCCGAGGATCACCACGCCGCGGCAGGTCGGGTCGCGCTCGCCGATCAGCGCCGCCAGCGCGGCCCAGCCCTCGGGTGCCATCGGCGCGAGCTTCCACCATTCCGGCTTGAAGCCGAGGTTGTAGAGCCGCTTGATCGAACGCAGCACGGCCGCGTCGGCCGTGCCCGGCGCGGTGATGTCGCGCGGCGGGATGATCTCGAGCAGCAGCTCGTGCCCGCTCTCGCGCGTGGCCTCCCACAGCTCGGCGATGCGCGCCTCCTGTTCGAGGCGCAGGTCGATCGCGTCGTCCGGGTGGTAGTGCACCAGGCACTTGATGACCTGCTCGCGCGGCCAGTGCGGCAGCTGCGAGCCGAGCGAGAGCATGCCGTCGAAGCGCAGCGGCCGCGAGCCGGGCAGCTCGACCGGCCGGCCGACCCACCAGCCGCGGCCGGTGGCCGCGTGCAGCGCATCCTCGCCGAGCTGGCCGTCGATCAGCACACCGATCTTGCCGGCCAGCGCGCGGCTGCGCTCCACCTGCTCGGCGGCGCGCAGCAGCAGCTTCTTCAGCACCGGCAGGCGCGCCGCCGGGGCGCCGGCCTCGCGCGCCAGGTCGTGGAACTGGCTGCGGTGGTCGAAGGCCATCACGTTCAGCTCGTCCCAGGCCGGGCGCGGCGCGGTGCTGCGGTGCAGGTGGGCGAGCACACGGTCCGCGTCCACCTTCGGGTGGCGGCTGCCGGAGAACCAGTGCTTCAACTCGGCCGGCGTCGGCATCGCCGGCGCGCAGGCATGGCGCGAGACGACGATCGCGCCGCAGGCGTTCGCCAGCCGCGCCGCGTCCTCGAAGCCCTGCCCGTTCAGCAGCCCGGTCATCAGCCCGGCGGCGAACGCGTCGCCCGCGCCGAGCACGTTCAGCACCTCGACCCGCTCGCCCTGCGCGGTGAGCGCGTCCTCGATGCGCGCCGGCACGTCGCCGGGCACGAAGGCGCAGCCGAGCGCACCGCGCTTGACGACCATGGCCGCCGGCGTGACCGCGCGCACGCGCAGCAGCGAGGCGATCAGGTCGCCCGGCACGCCGCCGGCGATCAGGAACTCCTCCTCTGTGCCGATCAGCAGTTCGAACTGCGGCAACATCTCCTGCAGGCTGGCGGTGACGCGTGCATCGGCGACGAAGCGGTTCTCGCCCTCGCCGCGTTTGGTGAGGCCCCACAGCACCGGACGGTAGTCGATGTCGAGTACGCGCACCACGCCGTGCTTACCGGCAAAGCCCAGCGCGGTGCTCGAGGCCGCGCGCACCGTCGGCTGCGACAGGTGCGTGCCGGTGATCAGCAGCGCGCGGCAGGAGGAGATGAAGTCCTCGCGGATCAGCGCCGGGTCGATCGCCATGTCGGCGCAGTTCTCCCGGTAGAAGAGCAGCGGGAAGGTGTCGCGGTCCTTCAGGCCCAGCAGCACCAGCGCCGTGAGGCGTTGCGGGTCGACCTGCACCTGCGAGGTGTCGCAGCCTTCGTTCTGCAGCGTCTGCACCAGGAAGCGGCCCATCTGCTCGTCGCCCACGCGCGAGACCATCGCCGCACGCAGCCCCAGGCGCGCCGCGCCGAAGGCGATGTTGGCCGAGCTGCCGCCCAGGTACTTGGCGAAGCTGGTCGCGCCTTCCAGCGCGCAGCCCACCTGCTGGGCGTAGAGGTCCACGGCGAGCCGGCCGAGGCAGGCCAGGTCGAAGCGGCGACCGTCGGGAAAGTTCAGCGGGCCCATCAGATCGTCACTCCCTCCAGGTCCGCCATCATCGTCTTCATCTCGGCGCCGCCGGCCATCATGTCCAGCACCGCCTCCTTGCTCACGGCGGCCTTCGCGAAGGTGCCCATCGACTGGCCGCGGTTCAGCAGCGTGAAGCTGTCGCCCACCGGGTAGGCATGGTTCACGTTGTGGGTGATGAAGATCACCGAGATGCCGCGCTCGCGCGCCTTGTGGATCAGCTTGAGCACGTTGACGCTCTGCTTGACGCCCAGCGCCGCGGTCGGCTCGTCGAGGATCAGCACGCGCGCGCCGAAGTGGATGGCGCGGGCGATTGCCAGGCACTGCTTCTCGCCGCCCGACATGTTGCCGATCATCTGGTCGGCGTCGCGCACGCGGATACCCATCTCCGCGAGCTTGGCCATCGCGATGGCGGCGGCGCCGGCATGGTCCATCACCGGCAGCAGGCCGAACAGCTTCTTCACCGGCTCGCGGCCCATGAAGAAGTTGCGCGTCACGCTCATCAGCGGCACCAGCGCCAGGTCCTGGTAGACGGTGGCGATGCCGGCGTCCAGCGCGTCGCGCGGGGAGCGGAAGCGCACCGGGGCGCCGTCGACCAGGTACTGCCCCTGCTCCGGCGCGAACACGCCGGAGAGTGTCTTGATCAGGGTGCTCTTGCCCGCGCCGTTGTCGCCCAGCAGGCAGTGCACCTCGCCGCGCCTCAGGCGCAGCGTGACGCCGTTCAGCGCGATCACCGGGCCGAAGAACTTGCTGATGTTCTCGAGCTGGAGGATGTACTCGGAGTCGGCCACCGGCACCTCCTTCACACCCGGCCCAGCGCGACGCGCCGGCGGATGTAGTTGTTGAACAGCACCGCGGCCAGCAGCATGCCGCCGAGGAACACGCGGTACCAGTTGTTGTCGATGCTGGTGTAGCCGATGCCGATCTGCACCACGCCGAAGATCAGCGCGCCGAGCGCGGCGCCCATCACCGAGCCGTAGCCGCCGGTCAGCAGGCAGCCGCCGATCACCGCGGCGATGATGGCCTCGAACTCCTTCTGCAGCCCGCGGTCGGCCGCCGCCGAGCCCGCATCGGCCACCTGCAGCACGGCGAAGAGCGTCGCGCAGAAGGCCATCAGCACGAACAGCGCGATCTTCACGCGCGCCACCGGGATGCCGACGTTCTTGGCCGCCACCGGGTCGCCGCCGACCGCGAGGATCCAGTTGCCGAAGCGCGTGCGCGCGAGCAGGAAGGCGCCGGCCGCGGTGAGCGCGAACCACCAGGCCATCACCTTGGGCACGCCGATCGCCAGCGCCCGGCCGTCGTCGCGCGCCGCCATCCAGCCGGCGGCGGCGAGCGTGTCGAACAGCCCGGTCAGCACATGGCCCTGGAACAGCGCCTGCACCAGCGGGTCGGCGACGATCAGGTCGCGCAGCACCGCGTCGCCGTTGGTGGACAGGATGGTCTTGCCGGTCAGGATGACCGAGAGCGCGAGGCTCAGCCCGCGCAGCACGAAATAGAAGGCCAGCGTGACGATGAAGCTCGGCAGCCCGGTGCGCACCACCAGCCAGCCGTTGACCCAGCCCAGCGCCATCGCGCAGCCGAAGGCGAACAGCACCGACAGCCACACCGGCCAGCCCCAGTAGAGCGCCGGGATCGCCAGCATCATGCCGGCGAATCCGATCATCGAGCCGATCGACAGGTCGAACTCGCCGGCGATCATCAGCAGCGCGGCACCGACGGCCAGGATGCCGAGGAAGGCGGCCACCGTGCCCCAGTTGATCACGCCCTCGGCGCTGAACATGCCCGAGCCGCCGGCACCGAAGCCGAACAGCACGAACACCAGGATGGCGCCGGACAGCGCGCCGAACTCGGGCCGCGCGAGCAGCTTGCGCAGCGGGCTGATGCGGCGCAGCCGCTCGTCGGAGGCGGGGGTCACGGTCGGGGGGTGGGCTTGGGGGAGCGTGGCGCTCATCGGCAGGACTCCGGCGAGGCAGGGGGAGGTCGAACCGCCGGGCCGGGGCGCGGGGCCCCGGCCCGCCGGGCGCTCAGCGGTACTGGCCCGCGTACTTCTCGACCTTGGGCAGCGTCTCCTTGGTGACGAAGCCCGGGCCCGAGCCGATGTGGCGTGCGCCGTAGGCCGGCGCGAGGCCGTACTCGTCGAAGCGTGCCTTGGTCTTGGCGTTGGCCTTCACCGCGTCGGACACCTTCTTCAGGTCGTTGGACTTCATTTCCTTCATCGTGGCCATCACCGCGATCGGGATGTAGCCCTGCAGGTAGGGCTGCTGGTCGATGCCGAACTGGATCGCACCGTCCTTGATGCCGCGGCCGATCTCGTCGGACAGGTCGAAGGTGGCGAACCAGATCTTGCCCTTCAGGCCGGCCTTCTCCAGCGCCTTGAGCGTCGGGTGCGCCGAGGTGGGCCCGAGCGTCAGCACGGCCTGCGTGCCGGCGTTCTGGCGCAGGTAGGCCGAGACCTTGGACTCGATGCCGGTCGGGTCGTCGCCGGCGTCGATGGTGCTCTTCTTGAAGTCCGCGCCGATCGCCTCGGCAAAGCCGCGGCAGCGCTCGAACGAGGCGGGGTTGGTGGCGTAGTGGTTGACGCACAGGAAGCTCTTGACGCCCGCCGCCTTGGCGCGCTCGCCGGCGCCCTTGCCGGCCTCGTACTCGGGCTGGCCGACGTGCATGATCGCGCCGAGCTTCTCGCTCTGCTCCGGCGTGCCGGAGTTGATGGTGATGAGCGGGATCTTCTTGTCCGTCACCTTCTTCAGCGCGCCCTGCAGCACGTTGAAGTCGGCGATCGTGGTGACCACGCCGTCGTAGCCCTGTGCCGCGGCCTGCTCGATCAGGCGCGCCATGTCGGCCAGGTCCCCGTTGGGCGGGTTGCGGTAGTCGACCGTGACGCCGTAATCCTCGCCGGCCTGCTTGACGGCGTTCTTGATCGTGTTCCACCACGAGTCGGAATCCGGCGCGTGGCTGATCAGCACGTACTTGCCGGCGGCTTGAGCCGCGCCGGTGGCCAGCAATGCGGCGAGCGCCAGGGTGCCGAGGGCCGCGCGGCGGCGGGTGAACTGGGTCATCGATGCCTCCTAGGTTGTCATGGGTGGGAGCGAAGCCAAGTCTAGGCGGCGCGGAATTGCATTTCCGCTCGTGTAAACACTTAGAAAGTTTTTTCCGTTTTTCCAGGCCCCGCACTACCATTCCGGCATGGACCGGCGCGCCCCTCCCACCGCTGCCGTCGATGCGCTGCTGGCGCGCATCGGCGCGGAATTCGCCGGGCTGAGCCGCCAGCTCAAGCTGATTGCCCGGCATGTGGAGCAGCACCGCGACCACCTCGGCCTGGAGAAGATTCAGGACGTGGCGCAGCGCTGCGGCGTGCACCCGTCGGCCGTGGTGCGCTTCGCCAAGCACTTCGGGTTCTCGGGCTACAGCGAGCTGCAGAAGGTGTTCCGCGACGGCCTGTCGCGCCAGATCGCGCCGGCGCGCAACTACCAGGCGCGCATCCGCGAGGTGATGTCGCAGGCCGAGGGACGGCTGTCCAGCGCCGACATCGCCTACGAGTTCATCGGCGGCGCGATCGCCGGCATGCAGGAGCTGCAGCGCGACCTGCACGGCTCCACCCTCGGCGACGCGGTCGAGCTGCTGGCCCACGCCCCGGCGGTGTGGGTGGCCGGTGCGCGGCGTTCGTTCCCGGTGGCGGCCTACCTCGGCTACGCGCTGCAGCACACCGACAAGCCGGTGCAGCTGCTCACCGGCGTCGGCGCGATGCAGGACGGCCAGCTGCGTGCCCTGCGCGAGCACGACGTGATGATCGCGGTGAGCTTCGCCCCCTATGCCGAGGAGACGGTGCGCGCCGCGCAGGTGGCCGCCGAGCGCGGTGCGCCGCTGATCGCCATCACCGACAGCCGCATGAGCCCGCTGGCCGCCGACGCTGCCGCCGCGCTGCTGGTGCAGGAAAGCAGCACCTTTGGCTTCCGCGCCCTGACCAACGCGATGGCTCTGGCCCAGAGCCTGTTCATCGCCCTGGCCTACCGGCTCGAACTGGAAGACCAGTCCGCAGCCGCCCACCCCCCCGAGGAGAAGACATGAGACATGTGGCGCTGTTCGGCGCCGGCCGCATCGGCCGCATCCATGGCAGCAACATCGCCGCGCTGCCCGGCGTGAGCCTGAAGTACGTCTGCGATCCGGTCGGCGACGCCGCCGCGCAGCTGGCCAGCCAGCTCGGCGCGCAGGTCGCCACGCCCGAGCAGGTGTTCGCCGATCCGCAAATCGACGTGGTGGCCGTCGGCTCGCCGACCGACACCCACAGCGACCTGATCGCCCGCGCCGCCGCGGCGAAGAAACACATCTTCTGCGAGAAGCCGATCGACCTCTCGGTGCCGCGCGCCGAGGCCTGCGCCAAGGCGGTGAAGGACGCGGGCATCGCCTGCATGATCGGCTTCCAGCGCCGCTTCGACCCGACCTTCAACGAGGCGAAGGAGCGCCTGGCCCGCGGCGAGATCGGTGCGCCGGAGATGCTCGTGGTCACCAGCCGCGACCCGGGGGCGCCGCCGGCGCAGTACCTCAAGGGCTCGGGCGGCATCTTCCGCGACATGCTGATCCACGACTTCGACATCTTCCGCTGGATCCTGTGCGGCGATGGTGACGAAGCCGCGACGCTCTACGCCACCGGCTCGGTGCTGATCGACCCGGAGATCGCCAAGGTGCCGGACATCGACTGCAGCGTGGTCACGATCCGCACGAAGAAGGGACGCCTGGCGCAGATCAACACCAGCCGGCGCGCCGCCTACGGCTACGACCAGCGCTTCGAGGTGCTGGGCTCGACCGGCATGCTCCAGTGCGGCAACCACCGGCCCAGCGAGGTGGTGCAGTCGGATGCGAACGGCGTGCACGCCGACAAGCCGGAGCACTTCTTCCTGCAGCGCTACCGCGAGGCGTATCGCCTGGAGGTGACGCACTTCTTCGATTGCCTGCAAAGCGGGAAGCCGTTCCGCACGACCATCGAGGACGGCGTGGCGGCACAAAAGCTGGCGGATGCGGCGGCGCAGTCGCTCGAGAGCGGCAAGGTGATCTCGCTGTGAGCCTGCGCATCGGCATCGCCGGGCTGGGAAGGCTCGGCAAGCGCCACGCCGAGCAGCTGGCGCGCTTCACGCCCGGCGCGCAGCTGGTCGCGGCCTGCAGCCCGGTCGCGGCGGAGTTGCAGTGGGCGCGTGATGCGCTGGGGGTGACGACGCTGCACGAGAGCTTCGACGCCTTCGTCGCCGACCCGGCGCTCGACGCGGTCGTGCTCGTCACGCCGACCACCCTGCACGCGCGCCAGACGGTCGCGGCGCTCGAGGCCGGCAAGCATGTCTTCGTCGAGAAGCCGCTGTCGCTGGACCTGGCCGACTGCGAGCAGGTGCAGGCCGTGGCCGCACGCTACCCGGACCGCATCGCGATGGTCGGCTTCGTGCGGCGCTTCGATCCGAGCTACGCGCAGGCCAAGGCCGACGTGGACGCCGGCGCGATCGGCCGCCCCTTCCTCGTGCGCTCGCAGACCTGCGACCTGAACGACCCCGAGGGCTTCTTCGTGCGCTTCGCGCCGACCTCCGGCGGCATCTTCATGGACTGCAGCGTGCACGACATCGACCTCGCCCGCTGGATGCTCGGCAACCCGCGCGCCACGCGCGCCTTCGCCAGCGGCACGATCGCGCTGCACCCGGGGCTGGCCGAGTGCGGCGACGTGGACAACGGCCTGGCGATCGTCGAGTTCGAGGGCGGCGCGCGCGCGGTGTTCTACGCCAGCCGCACGATGGCGCACGGCCACGAGACCACCACCGAGGTGATCGGCACCGCCGGCATGCTGAGCGTGGGCATCGGCGCGCAGCGCGACCGCGTCGTCACCCGCGACGCGCAGGGCGTGCGGCACCGCCCGGTGGCGGATTTCTTCGAGCGCTTCGGCGAGGCCTTCCAGCGCGAGATGGGCGCCTTCGTCGCGGCCTGCCGCAGCGGCGTCGCGCCCTTGACCCTGGCCGACGCGACCGAGGCCACGCGCATCGGCGCGGCGATCACACGCTCGCTCAGGAGCGGGCAGGTCGAGGCGGTCTGAGCATGCCGCGCTTCGGCTGGCGCGCCGCGGACTGCCGGCTGGAAGACTTCCTGGCCGTGCTGGCGCAGCCCGGCCCGGCGGCCGAACGGGCCGTGCGGGTGAGCCAGGGCGTGCCGGTGTACGACGGCGACGCGCTGCGCGCGCAGCTCGCCCGCGACCGCGAAGCGCTGATGGCCGAGTGGGCGGCGGTGCTGATGCACGGCGCCGGCATCGTCGTGATCGAGCGTCTGGTCGACGACCTCGACGCGCTCGACGCGGCCAGCGCGCTGTTCCGCACGCTGATCGCCGAGCAGCAGGCCGCCGGCGCGGCGGCAGCCGACCACTTCGCCGCCGCCGGCGCGAACGACCGGATCTGGAACGCGCTGCAGAAACACGGCCTGCGCGACCCGGAAGGCTTCGCGCGCTACTACGGCAACCCGCTGCTGGCGGCGGTGTGCGAGTCCTGGCTCGGGCCGGGCTGGCAGATGACGGCGCAGGTCAACGTGGTCAACCCGGGCGGCGCGGCCCAGTCGCCGCACCGCGACTACCACCTCGGCTTCATGACGGCGGCACAGGCCGAGGCCTTTCCGGCCCATGCGCACGCGCTCTCGCCGGTGCTGACACTGCAGGGCGCGGTGGCGCACGTGGACATGCCGGTGGAGACCGGGCCGACGCTCTACCTGCCCGGCTCGCAGCGGTATGCGCCGGGCTACCTCGCCTGCGGCCTGCCCGCCTTCCGCGACTACTTCGACGCGCACCACGTGCAGCTGCCGCTCGCCCGCGGCGACGGCGTGTTCTTCAACCCGGCGCTGTTCCATGCCGCCGGGCACAACCGCACGGGCGAGGTGCGTCGGATGGCCAACCTGCTGCAGGTGTCCTCGGCGATGGGCCGGGCGATGGAGAGCATCGACCGCACAGCGCTCTGCCGCGCCGTCTACCCGGCGCTGCGCCGACTGCTCGCGGACGGCCGGCTCGACGCCGGGCGGGCCGACGCCGCGGTCGCCGCCTGCGCCGAGGGCTACGCCTTCCCGACCAACCTCGACCGCGACCCGCCGCGCGACGGCCTCGCGCCGCCAGCGCCGGCCGCGCTGATGCGCCGCGCGCTCGCCGAGGGGTGGGACGAGGCTCGTTTCGCCCAGGCGCTGCGCGAGCAGGCGCTGCGGCGCGCGGCCTGATACGACCCGGCGTTCAATCGCATGGATCGTGCGGCGCTTGCCGGCCCTGCGCTGCTGGTCACGACGGTCCACCTGGGTCAGGCTGAGCGGGTCGCGGCAGGCGGCACCTGCCGGTCGCTCATACGGGGACGGTCGGTGCTGCGCACCGACTGCGCTGTGATGCTCGGCACCGGGGTCGCGGCGCCACCCGCCCGGGCACGGCTCGGCTCGCTCCAATCGACGCACCGAGCGGACTCTGAAGGGCAGCTCGGAGCGGATTGCTGCCGGCAAGATCCATGCGATCGAACGCAAACCGGTATGAGCCACCCAACCTCGAGGTNCGGCAAGATCCATGCGATCGAACGCAAACCGGTATGAGCCACCCAACCTCGAGGTCGCCAATTGCGCCTGCCAGAGCGACTCATCCACGCGCGGCCTGCGCCTGGCGCCGCAGCGCGGCGAACTCGCGCCCGAAGCGCGCGGTGATCCACTCCGGGTCGGGCACCAGACGCGCGTCCGCGATGACCGCCAGCGTCGCCATGCCGCGGTAGCTCATGATGCTGATGCCCACGCCCACCTGGCGGCCCGGGTGCGGCACCCAGAACATCATCCGCTCGATCGGCACGCCGGTCAGGCGCAGCGTCTCGCGCGGGCCGGCCACATTGGTCATCACGACGCTCGTGCGGCTGCCGAAGACGTCGCTCGCGACGTCCTCGACCGCCTTGGGCAGGCGGCCGAACAGGTCGAGCAGCGTGCGCATCGCCAGCGGCTCGGCCGAGCGCTTCAGCTCGGCCATGCGCTCGCGCGTCAGCGCGAGGCAGCGGCTGCGCCGGCCACAGTCGACCGCCAGCTCGAGGATCACCAGGCCGAAGCGGTTGCCCAGCTCGCCGCGCTGCTCCGGCCGGCGCAGGTCCACCGGCACCATCGCGTGCAGCTGCGTGTGGTCCACGTCGACGCCGCGGCGCCGCAGGTAGGCGCGCAGGGCCCCGGTCATTGCGGCGATCAGCACGTCGTTGACCTTGGCGTCGTGCCGGCGGCCGATCGCCTTGACGTCGCGGATGGCCACCGGCTCGGACCAGGCCACGCGCTGCGCCGCCCCGGGCGCGCCCTTCAGCGGCGAGGGCGGGTCGACCGGCACGAGCAGGTCGCGCAGCAGCGACTGCGCCCCGTCGACCGCCATGCCGGCCGCCACGAGCAGCGCGCCCGGGTCGGCAACGGCGCCCAGCAGCGTGCGCGCGCCGCGCTCCAGCGGCTCGAGCGCAGCC
>KZ836138.1 GCA_003265685.1 Piscinibacter caeni
CGGCGCCGGTCGCCGTGGCCCCGGTGCTGCTCGCCGTGCCCGATGCGCCGGTCGCGCCGGCGCATGTCACCGCCGCGAACGAGGTCCCGGCCGTGCTGGCCGAACCTGCGCCGGCCGCAGCCGCCGAGGCCGCCGAGCCCACTGAGGTCGCCACCCCGGCCGCCGTGCCGGCCGACGCGCTGGCGCCGATCGACTGGTCGCGCTTCGCGCTCGGCGGGCCGACCAGCCGTGTGGTGGCCGACAAGTCGCAGGGTGCCGCGCAGTCGTCGGTGCGCGTGCGCGCGCCGCTGCTGGACCGGCTGGTCAACCAGGCCGGCGAGGTGTCGATCACGCGTTCGCGCATCGAGTCCGAGGTCGGCCAGATCAAGGGCTCGCTGGGCGACCTGACCGAGAACCTGGAGCGCCTGCGCCAGCAGCTGCGCGACATCGAGCTGCAGGCCGAGACGCAGATGAGCTCGCGGCTGGAGGCGGCCAAGGCGATGTCGCAGTCCTTCGACCCGCTCGAGTTCGACCGCTTCACGCGCTTCCAGGAGCTGACGCGCATGATGGCCGAGTCGGTGAACGACGTGGCCACGGTGCAGCGCACGTTGCAGCGCGCGCTGGACAGCGCCGAGGACGAGCTGGCCACCCAGGCGCGCCTGACGCGCGACCTGCAGGATGACCTGCTGCGCACCCGCATGGTGGAGTTCGAGAGCCTGTCCGACCGCCTCTACCGCGTGGTGCGGCAGGCCGCCAAGGAGACCGGCAAGCAGGTGCGGCTGGACATCGTCGGCGGCTCGATCGAAGTCGACCGCGGCGTGCTGGACCGCATGACGGGCTCGTTCGAGCACCTGCTGCGCAACAGCGTGACGCACGGCATCGAGGCGCCCGAGCAGCGCGCTGTCGCCGGCAAGGAGCCGAGCGGCCTGGTGATCGTCTCGCTGACGCAGGAAGGCAACGAGGTCGGCATCGAGTTCCGCGACGACGGCCGCGGGCTGGACCTGGCAGCGATCCGCGCCAAGGGCCAGGCGGGCGGCCTGCTCGCGCCGGACGCGCAGCCGAGCGATGCCGAACTCGCCAACCTGATCTTCACGCCCGGCTTCAGCACCGCCGAGACGGTGACCGAGCTGGCCGGCCGCGGCGTCGGCATGGACGTGGTGCGCTCCGAGGTCAACGCGATGGGCGGCCGCATCGAGACCGCCACCTCGCCGGGCCAGGGCACCTCGTTCAAGCTGGTGCTGCCGCTGACCACCGCGGTAACGCAGGTGGTGATGCTGCGTTGCGGCGATTCCACCGTCGCCGTGCCCTCGACGCTGATCGAGATCGTGCGCCGCGCCACGCCGGCCGAGGTCGACGCCTGCTACGCCAGCGGCGTGTACACCCTCAACGATCGGCCGATGCCGTTCTTCTGGCTCGGTGCGCTGCTGCAGATCAGCGCGCGGCCGACCGAGGCGACCGGCCGCACCCGCGCGGTCGTGGTCGTGCGCAGCGCGCAGCAGCGCGTCGCGCTGCACGTCGACGAAGTGCTGGGCAACCAGGAAGTGGTGGTCAAGAACCTCGGGCCGCAGCTCTCGCGCCTGCCCGGCCTGGCCGGCATGACGCTGCTGGCCTCGGGCGCCGTGGCGCTGATCTACAACCCGGTGGCACTGGCCACGCTGTACGGCGACTCGGCGCGTGCGACGACGCTGGCCGCGCTGCACGCCTCGGCCACGCAGCCGGCGCAGCCGCAGCAGCCGGCGGCCGCCGCGCCGGTGCAGGCCGCGCCGCTGGTGCTGGTGGTCGACGATTCGCTGACGGTGCGCCGCGTCACGCAGCGCCTGCTGGTGCGCGAGGGCTACCGCGTGGTGCTCGCCAAGGACGGCATCGACGCGCTCGAGCGCCTGGCCGAGGAGCTGCCGCAGATCGTGCTGTCGGACATCGAGATGCCGCGCATGGACGGCTTCGACCTGGTGCGCAACATCCGCGCCGACGCCCGCCTGCGCGCGCTGCCGGTGATCATGATCACCTCGCGCATCGCGCAGAAGCACCGTGACTACGCGGCCGAGCTGGGTGTCGACCACTACCTCGGCAAGCCGTACGCGGAAGACGACCTGCTGGCGTTGATCGCCCGCTACACGAGTGCCGCCGTGCCGGCCTGAGGCCGGTCGCGCGACCGCCCGATGCCCGATCTCGTCGACCACCTGGCCGAGCTGACGGGCTTCCGGGACCGGGAGCTGCTCGACGTCACGCTGGTCGGCGCGCTGCGCGACCTGCTGCAGGTGCAGGCGCGCTCGGTGGCGATCTACCGCAGCGTCGGCGAGCCCGGCCACGAGCGCTGGCTGACGCGCGCGCTGCAGCGTGCCGGCGACATGGCGGCCACGGCCGACCCGAGCTGGGTGGACGTCGAGTCGCTGCCGCGCCATGCCGACTTCCCGTCGCGCCTGGAGGCCTTCCGCCGCCAGGCCATCGTCACGGTGGCGGGCGATGGCCACCTGACGCTGTTCCCGGTCTCGACCGACCGCGAGAGCCTGGGCGTGCTGGAGATCGAGAGCGACGGCGCGCTGGAGGAGCGCGACCGGCGCCTGGTGCTGTCGATCCTGCGCATCTACCACAACTTCCAGGCGCTGCTGGACTACAGCGAACGCGACACGCTGACCGGCCTGCTGAACCGCAAGACCTTTGACGAGAGCTTCCTGAAGATCGCCGCCGAGCCGGCGCTGCCGTCGGCCACGACGCTGCGGGACGGCCGGCGCGCGGTGCCGGCGGCGAGCCACTGCTGGCTGGGCGTGATCGACATCGACCACTTCAAGCAGGTCAACGACCGCTTCGGCCACCTGATCGGCGACGAAGTGCTGCTGCTGCTGTCGCGCCTGATGCGTGCGAGCTTCCGCTTCCACGACCGGCTGTACCGCTTCGGCGGCGAGGAGTTCGTGGTGCTGATGCGCTGCGCCGGCGCCGAGGCGGCCCAGCTGGCCTTCGAGCGGCTGCGCCGCAACGTCGAGCAGTTCAACTTCCCGCAGGTGGGCCGCATCACGGTGAGCGTCGGCTTCACCGGGCTGCGCGCCGGCGACACGCCGAGCGCCGCCTTCGAGCGCGCCGACCGCGCCGTCTACCACGCCAAGACCCACGGCCGCAACCAGGTGGCGCACCACGCCGAACTGGTGGCGCGCGGCGAGCTCGCCGAGGACGCCAAGATCGGCGACGTCGAGCTGTTCTAGCCGTCAGTTGCTTTGACGACGGCGAAGCGCTCCAGCGTCCGCTGGCGCGCCTCCTCGTGGTTGACCACCGGCAGCGGGTAGTCGCGCCCGAGTTCCAGTCCGGCGGCGGCCAGGTCCACCGGGCGGGCCTCCCAGGGGGCGTGGATCACCGCGTCGGGCAGGCCGGCCAGCTGCGGCAGGTAACGCCGGATGAAGCGGCCCTGCGGATCGAACCGGCGGCTCTGGCTGACCGGGTTGAAGATGCGGAACCAGGGCTGCGCGTCGCAGCCGGTCGAGGCGGCCCATTGCCAGCCGCCGTTGTTGGCGGCCAGGTCGAAGTCGTTCAGGTGGTCGGCGAAGTACTGCTCGCCCCAGCGCCAGTCGAGCCCCAGGTCCTTGGTCAGGAAACTCGCCACCACCATGCGCAGCCGGTTGTGCATGTAGCCGGTCTGGTTGAGCTGAGCCATCGCGGCATCGACCAGCGGGTAGCCGGTGCGGCCCTGGCACCAGGCGTCGAACAGCGCGTCGGCGTGTTTGCCATGCTCCCAGCGGACCGCGTCGAAGGCCGGCTTGTAGCTCGCGCCGACGACATGCGGGTGGTGGTGCAGGATCTGGTGGTAGAAGTCGCGCCAGACCAGCTCCGAGAGCCACACCCGCGCGCCCTCGCTGCCCGCCTCGGCGCGCTGCCAGGCCTCGCGCGCCAGCGTGCGGATCGACACCGTGCCGAAGCGCAGGTGCACCGACAGGTAGCTCGGGCCCTTGACGGCCGGGAAGTCGCGCGCACTGGCGTAGTCGTCGATGCGCCCGAGGAAGTCGGCCAGCAGCGCGGCACCGCCCGAGGCGCCGGTCGGGATCTTCAGCGCATGCAGGTTGGTCGGCGCGAAGCCGAGCGCCGCCAGCGTCGGCAGCGGCACGGCGAAGCCCTCGGGCACCGGCGCCAGCGCGCCCGCGTGCGGCTCGACCGGGTAGGCCTTGACGTAGAACGGGTCGAGCTTCCTCAGCCAGGCGTTCTTGTAGGGCGTGAACACGCCGTACGGCGTGCCGGCGCCGGTGAGCACCTCGCTGCGCTCGAAGATCACGTGGTCCTTCGAGGTGTGCAGCGCGATGCCGGCGTGCGCCAGCTCGCCGCGGGCCTGCGTGTCGCGCGCCAGCGCGGCCGGTTCGTCGTCGTGGTTGGCGTAGACCGCCTGCACGTGCAGACCGCGCGCCACCGAGACGACTTCGTCCACCGCCCGGCCGTGCCGCACGATCAGCCGCACGCCGGCGTGGCCGTGCGCCTGCCCGAGCCCCTGCAGCGCCGCGTCGAGCTCGGCCAGCGCGTCGCGGATGAACTCGAGGCGCCGGTCGGCCTTCAGGCCGCGCGCCAGCAGCGGGTCGAGGATGTCGCGGTCGAACACGAACAGGCACCAGACCTGCCGCGCCGAGCGCAGCGCGTGGTAGAGCGCGGCGTGGTCGAAGGCGCGCAGGTCGCGCCGGAACCAGACCAGTGCGGCGTCGACGGCTTTCCCGCTGTGCATCCGGCGAGTCTATAAAATCCCCCGCCATGGCCGGCTCGCCGATCAACCTCACGAACCAGTTCCTCATCGCCATGCCCGGCATGGTGGACGGCACTTTTGCCGGGACGGTCGTGTACCTGTGCGAGCACACCGAGAAGGGCGCGCTCGGCCTGGTGATCAACCGGCCGATCGACATCAAGCTGAAGAACCTGTTCGAGAAGGTCGACCTGACGCTGGACCGGGCCGACCTGGCCGAGGCGCCGGTCTACTTCGGCGGCCCGGTGCAGACCGAGCGCGGCTTCGTGCTGCACGAGCGCCTGGGCGGCGACGGCGACGAGGGCGGCCACTACAACTCCACGCTGCAGATCCCCGGCGGCCTGGAGATGACCACGAGCAAGGACGTGCTCGAGGCCATGGCGCACGGCGCCGGCCCGAAGAGGGTGCTGGTCACGCTGGGTTACAGCGGCTGGGGTGCCGGCCAGCTGGAGGACGAGATCGGCCGCAACGGCTGGCTGAACGTCGACGCCGAGCCGGGCATCATCTTCGACACGCCGGTCGAGCAGCGCTACGACAAGGCGCTCTCGCTGCTGGGCATCGACCCGCGCATGCTGAGCCAGGAGGCGGGGCACGCATGAGCGGTTCGCCGACCGCCCGGCCCGCTTCACCCGCTTCCTTCCTCGCTTTCGATTTCGGCACCCGCCGCGTCGGCGTGGCCAGCGGCAACACCGTCTCGCGCCAGGCCAGCCCGCTGCGCACCATCGCCGCCGAGGGCGACGCGCGTTTCGCGGCGATCGGCCGCCTGATCGACGAATGGCAGCCCGATGCGCTGGTGGTCGGCGTGCCGTTCCATCCCGACGGCGCGGCGCACGACAATACGCGCCGGGCGCAGCGCTTCGCCCGCCAGCTGCACGGCCGCTTCGGCCTGCCGGTGCACGAGGTGGACGAGCGCTACAGCACGACCGAGGCGCAATCCCGCGGCGCACGCGACCTCGATGCCGCGTCTGCCGCCATCATCCTCGAGCAGTTCCTGAACACCCTGCCATGAAGACCCGAAACGCATGTGATCCGCGGCGGGCCGAGCGCCGGGCCGCTCCCAAGCCGGCCCGCATCCCCGCGGGGGATCGGCCGACGTACTCGTCGGACGAGGGGCAGTCATGAGCACCCTGCACCTCGACGCCGAAGCGCTGTATGCCGACCTCGCCGCCGGCGTGCGCGGCCTGCTGCGGCCCGGCATGGCGTTGGTGGGCATCTGGTCCGGCGGCGCCTGGCTGGCCGAGCGCCTGCAGCGCGACCTCGGCCTGCCCGGCGAACCCGGTGTGATCACCAGCGCGCTGCACCGCGACGACTTCGGCTCGCGCGGCATGAGCGCGAGTGCGGCGCAGACCCGCCTGCCGTTCGAGGTGGACGGCGCGCACCTGCTGCTGATCGACGACGTGCTCTACACCGGCCGCACGACCCGCGCCGCGCTCAATGAACTGTTCGACTTCGGCCGGCCCGCTGGCGTGACGCTCGCAGTCTTGGTGGACCGCGGTGGCCGCGAGCTGCCGATCCAGCCGGCCTTCGCCGCCGCGCGCATCTCGCTGCCGCGCGGCCAGCGGCTGGCGCTGGCGCGCGACGAGGCGGGCCGCTTCAGCTTCCAGATCGAAGAGGAAAAGGGCGACTGATGCTCTCCCCCCGCAACCCGCAGCTCAACGCCCACGGCGAGCTGGTCCACCTGCTGAGCATCGAGGGCCTGCCGCGCGCGGTGCTGACGCAGATCCTCGACACCGCCGGCACCTTCCTGTCGGTCAACGAGCGCGAGGTCAAGAAGGTGCCGCTGCTGCGCGGCAAGAGCGTGTTCAACCTGTTCTTCGAGAACAGCACGCGCACCCGCACGACCTTCGAGATCGCCGCCAAGCGCCTGTCGGCCGACGTCATCAACCTCGACATCAACAAGAGCAGCACCGCCAAGGGCGAGAGCCTGCTGGACACGATCGCCAACCTGTCGGCGATGCACGCCGACATGTTCGTCGTGCGCCACTCGGAAAGCGGCGCGCCCTACCTGATCGCCAAGCACTGCGCGCCGCACGTGCACGTGGTCAACGCCGGCGACGGGCGCCATGCGCACCCGACGCAGGGCCTGCTGGACATGTACACGATCCGGCACTTCAAGAAGGACTTCACCGGGCTCACGGTGGCGATCGTCGGCGACATCGTGCACTCGCGCGTGGCGCGCTCGGACATCCATGCGCTCACCACGCTGGGGGTGCCCGAGATCCGCGCCGTCGGCCCGAAGACGCTGGTGCCGGCCGACCTGCGCGAAATGGGCGTGCGGGTCTGCCACGACATGACCGAGGGCATCCGCGGCGCCGACGTGATCATCATGCTGCGCCTGCAGAACGAGCGCATGAGCGGCGCGCTGCTGCCCTCGGCCGGCGAGTTCTTCAAGAACTACGGCTTGACGACCGACAAGCTCGCACTGGCGAAGCCCGACGCGATCGTGATGCACCCGGGCCCGATCAACCGCGGCGTCGAGATCGACTCGGCCGTGGCCGACGGCGCGCACAGCGTGATCCTGCCGCAGGTGACCTTCGGCATCGCGGTGCGCATGGCGGTCATGTCCATCATCGCGGGCAACAACGCATGAAGATCCTGATCAAGGGCGGACGCATCATCGATCCCGCCAGCGGGCGCGACGAGACCGGCGACCTCGCCATCGCCGCCGGCCGCATCGTCGGCCTCGGGCGCGTCAGCGCCGACTTCCAGCCCGGCCGCACGATTGACGCACAGGGGCTGGTGGTGGCGCCCGGTCTGGTCGACCTCGCCGCGCGGCTGCGCGAGCCGGGCCACGAGCACGAGGGCATGCTCGAGAGCGAGATGGCCGCGGCGGTGGCCGGTGGCGTGACCAGCCTGGTCTGCCCGCCCGACACCGACCCGCCGCTGGACGAACCCGGCCTGGTGGAGATGCTCAAGTTCCGCGCCCGCAACCTGAACCTGTCGCACCTGTACCCGCTCGGCGCGCTGACCCGCGGCCTGGCCGGCGACACGCTGACCGAGATGGCCGAGCTGACCGAGGCCGGCTGCATCGGCTTCTCGCAGGCCGAGGTGCCCTGCAAGGACACGCTGGTGCTGCACCGCGCGCTGCAGTACGCGGCGACCTTCGGCTACACCGTCTGGCTGCGCCCGAACGACCCGTGGCTCGGCAACGGCGTGGCCGCCAAGGGACCGCTGGCCACGCGACTGGGGCTGACCGGCGTGCCAGTGGTGGCCGAGACGATCGCGCTGAGCCTGCTGTTCGACCTGGTGCGCGACACCGGCGCACGACTGCACCTGTGCCGGCTCTCGAGCGCCGCGGGCATCGAGCTGGTGCGCCAGGCCAAGGCGCAGGGGCTGCCGGTGACGGCCGATGTCAGCATCAACTCGCTGCACCTGATCGACCTCGACATCGGCTACTTCGATTCGGCCATGCGGCTGACCCCGCCGCTGCGCCAGCAGCGCGACCGCGATGCGATTCGCGCCGCCTTGGCCGACGGCACCGTCGACGCACTGGTCAGCGACCACACGCCGGTGGCCGCCGACGCGAAGAACCTGCCCTTCGCCGAGGCGGAGCCGGGCGCCACCGGGCTCGAGCTGCTGCTGTCGCTGGCGCTGAAGTGGGGGCAGGAGCAGGGCCTCGCGCTGCCGGCCACGCTCGCCACGGTCACCCAGCGTCCGGTGGCGCTGCTGGGCGAGGCGCTCGGCTCGCTCGCCTCCAGCATGGGCCGCCTGGTCGAGGGCGGCGTGGCCGACCTGTGCCTGTTCGACCCGGCGCAGCGCTGGACGGTCCGGCCCGAGCTGCTCGCCAGCCAGGGCAAGCACACGCCGTTCTCCGGGCTGGAGTTGCCCGGGCGCGTGCACGCGACCATCGTCGCCGGCCACCTCGCGTTCGAGGCCGCGCGCGGCGAGCGGCACTGAGGTGTTGCGCCGCCTGCGCGCCGGCTGGCGCCTGCTGCGCGTGGTCGTGCACGGGCTGCACGGCGCGCTGATCTGCGCGCTGCTGTTCCCGCGGCTCGACCCGGCCGCACGCATGCAGCGTGTCGGCTGGTGGTCGGCCAAGATGCTGCGCCTGCTCGGCATCGGCCTGCGCCGGCAGGGCGCGCTGCACCCGGGGCCGCTGCTGGTGGTGGCCAACCACGTGTCGTGGCTCGACATCCTGGCGCTCAACGCGGTGCACCCGGTGCGTTTCGTCTCCAAGGCGGATGTGCGGCACTGGCCGCTGCTGGGCTGGCTGGTCGCCTGCGGCGGCACGCTGTTCATCGAACGCGAGCGCAAGCGCGACGCGTTGCGCGTGGTGCACCAGGTGGCTGAGGCGCTGCGCGGCGGCGAGATCGTCGCGGTGTTCCCCGAGGGCACCACCAGCGAGGGCCACGGCGTGCTGCCGTTCCACGCCAACCTGCTGCAGGCGGCCATCGCCACCGAGGCGCCGGTGCAGCCGGCCGTGCTGCGCTACCGCGATGCGGGCAGCGCGCTCAGCACGGCGGCGCCCTACGTGGGCGACACCAGCCTGGCCGAGTCGATCTGGTCCGTCGTCATGGCCGAGGGCCTGGAGGCGCAGGTCCGCCTCGAGCCGGCGCAGGGCGCGCGCCACGCCGACCGGCGCGCACTGTCGGATCACCTGAGGGAAATCATTGCCGTGCGCCTGGCCTCGGGTGAGATCATCTCGCCCGAGTCATGAGCCTGGCCCCCCTGAGCGTCCGCCGCGTCGCGATCGACACCTTCCGCGAGCACGTGGCCTACCTGCACCGCGACTGCACCGCGGTGCGCGCCGAGGGCTTCCAGGCGCTCGCCAAGGTCGAGGTACGCGGCAACGGCGCGGCGGTGCAGGCGGTGCTCAACGTGGTGGATGACGCGGCCCTGGTCGGCCCCGAGGAGCTCGGCCTGAGCGAGGAGGCCTTCGCGCGCCTCGGCCTGGCCGCCGGCCAGCCGGTGACGGTGCAGCAGGCCGAGCCGCCGGCCTCGATCGCCGCGCTGCACCGCAAGATCGCCGGCGAGCGCCTCGCGCGCGAGGACCTGCACGCGATCGTGCGCGACATCGCGCAGATGCGCTACACGAAGATCGAGCTGGCGGCCTTCGTCGTCGCGGCCAACCAGTTCGAGATGGACCGCGACGAGGTGCTCTACCTGACCGAGGCGATGATCGCCGCCGGCCGGCGGCTCGACTGGCACCACGAGGTGCGCGGCGGCCCGGTGGTGGACAAGCACTGCATCGGCGGCATCCCGGGCAACCGCACCTCGATGCTGGTGGTGCCGATCGTCGCGGCGCACGGCATGCTGATCCCCAAGACCTCGTCGCGCGCGATCACCTCGCCGGCCGGCACCGCCGACACGATGGAGGTGCTGGCCGAGGTCGAGCTGCCGCTGGCGCGGCTGCAGGCGATCGTGCGCGAGACCGGTGCCTGCCTGGCCTGGGGCGGCACCGCCGACCTGTCGCCGGCCGACGACGTGCTGATCGCCGTCGAACGCCCGCTGGCGATCGATTCGCCCGGCCAGATGGTGGCCTCGATCCTGTCGAAGAAGATCGCCGCCGGCTCGACGCACCTGGTGCTCGACATCCCGGTCGGCCCGAGCGCCAAGGTGCGCGGCATGCCCGAGGCGCAGCGCCTGAAGAAGCTGTTCGAGGTGGTGGCGTCGCGGCTGCAGCTGCAGCTCGACGTGGTGATCACCGACGGCCGCCAGCCGGTCGGCCGCGGCATCGGCCCGGTGCTCGAGGCGCGCGACGTGATGCAGGTGCTGCAGAACCACCCCGACGCACCGGCCGACCTGCGCCAGAAGGCGCTGCGCCTGGCCGGCCGGGTGATCGAGTTCGACCCCGACGTGCGTGGCGGCGACGGCTTCGCGATCGCGCGCGACATCCTCGATTCGGGCCGCGCGCTGGCCAAGATGAACCAGATCATCGATGCCCAGGGCCGCCGGCCGTTCGACTGGGCCGCGCCGCCGGTGGCGCCGCTGAGCTTCGAGGTGACTGCGCCGCGCGAGGGCGTGCTGGTCGGTGTCGACAACCTCGTGCTGGCGCGCATCGCGCAGCTGGCCGGCGCCCCCAAGGTGCCCGGGGCCGGCATCGACCTGCTCAAGCGCCTGGGCGACACGGTGAACGCCGGCGAGCCGCTGATGCGCGTGCACGCGCGCTTCGAGGCCGACCTGGAGTTCGCGCGGCGCAAGGCCCAGGCCGACCCGGCCTGGCGCGTCGGCACGCGCGACGAGCTGCCGCGCGACTTCGCCCCGACCCATGGCAACTGACCTTCCCTCGCTGCTGCTCGCCTTCCGCGACGAGGCCGCGCTCGCGCAGGCGCTGGCGCGCGAGCTCGGCGCGACACTGGCGCTGGTCGACGAGCACTGCTTTCCCGACGGCGAGATCAAGCTGCGGCTGCCGCCGGTGCTGCCGGAACGCGTGACCGTGCTGCGCGGGCTGCAGGACCCGAACCACAAGCTGGTGGCGCTGCTGCTCGCGGCACGCACCGCGCGCACGCTGGGGGCACGCCGGCTCGACCTGGTGTCGCCCTACCTGGCCTACATGCGCCAGGACATGGCGTTCCAGCCGGGCGAGGCGGTCAGCCAGCGCATCGTGGCGGGATTCCTCGGCGAGCTGTTCGACCGCGTCGTCACGATCGATCCGCACCTGCACCGCATCGACTCGCTCGACGCGGTGATGCCCGGTTCGCGCGGCATCGCGCTCGGCGCGGCGCCGCTGCTCGGGCGCTGGATCGCCGCGCAATGGCCGGCCGACGCGAAGCCGCTGCTGGTGGGCCCGGACGAGGAGGCCGGCCAGTGGGTGCAGCAGGCCGGCGCGGCCGGCGGGCTCGCCGGCATCGTCTGTACCAAGACGCGCCGCGGCGACCGCGACGTGTCGGTGGAGCTGCCCGCGCAGTCGCTGCGCGGCCGGGCCGTGGTGCTGATCGACGACCTGGCCAGCACCGGCCACACCCTGGTGCAGGCCGCGCGGGCCCTGTTCGAACAGGGGGCGGCGTCGGTCGATGCGGCGGTCGTGCACGCGCTGTTCCGCGGCGACGCGCTGCAGCAGCTGCGTGCGGCGGGCATCGGGCGCGTCTGGAGCACCGACGCGGTGGCCCACGAGACCAACGTCGTCTCGGTGGCGCCCCTGCTGGCGCAGGCACTGCGGCAGGCGTAGGCTGCGCTGAGAAGGTGTGAGAGAACCCAGCATGCCCGCGTTGCCCCCGGGAACGCGCCCAATCGAGGCGCAAAGCACAGACGTGTCGGGTGACACGTCGAGCATTTGCAACGACGAGTGGGTGCGTTCCCGGGGGCAACCCGAAGGGCCGGGGTATCCAAGGGCCCTGGGCCGCGTTGCGTCACTGGCCCAGACGGCCAGTCTGGGCGGCGTGCCGCGCCTTGCCCAGGGCCCTTGGCCACCCCGGCGCGGGCATGCTGGGTTCTCTCACACCTTCTGAGAGGAGGGCCGCGCGGATGCAACTGATCGGGCTGGCGCAGGGTCAGGTGCGGCTGGGCGAACCGCTGCCGTGGAGCATCCGCGACACGCAGGGGCGGCTGCTGCTCGCGCGCGGCCATGTCGTCGCGAACGAGGCGCAGCTGGCCGCGCTGCTGGAGCGCGGCGCGTCGGTCGACATCGAGGAGGTGCGCGCTGCCGCGGCGCAGGGCGAGACGCCGCAGGGCCGGGCGCTCAGCCTGTTCGGCCTGTGGGAGCGTGCGCTGTGGCAGCTCGACCGCGTGCTGCGCTCGGTCGAGACCGAGCCGGGCTTCGTCGCGCGGCTCGACGAGCTGGTGCGCCACATCGAGACCCTGACCCTGCGCGACCCGGACATCGCGATCTGGCTGACGGTGCGCCAGGACCGCAAGCGCCTGAGCATCTACGCCCTCGCGCACGCGGTGCATTGCGCGCTGGTGGCCCTGCTGATGGCGCGCCGGCTCGGCTGGGACGCGGCGCGCACCACCACGCTGATGCGCGCCGCGCTGACGATGAACATCGCGATCCTCGAGCTGCAGGGCCGCATGGCGGCGCAGGGCGTGCCGCCGACGCCGGGGCAGCTCGATCAGATCCGGGCCCACCCGGCGCGCGGCGTCGAGCTGCTGCGCGCTGCCGGCGTCGACGACGCGGCCTGGCTGGAGGCGGTGGCCCAGCACCACGAGCGGCCGGACGGCAGCGGTTATCCGGCCGGGCTGCGCGAGGTGGCGGAACTGCCGGCGCTGCTGCGCTGGATCGACGTGTTCATGGCCAAGATGGCGCCGCGTGCGCTGCGCGTGCCGCTGAGCCCCCAGGTGGCGGCGCGCCAGCTGTTCCAGGAGACCGGCGGCCATGCGGCGGCCGCGGCGATCATCAAGGAGTTCGGCATCTACCCGCCGGGAGAGTTCGTGCAGCTCAAGTCCGGCGAGCTGGCGGTGGTGGTGCGGCGCGGCGCGAACGCCTCGACGCCGCTGGCCGCCAGCATCACCGACCGGCAGGGCATGCCCTCGACCCACACCGTGGTGCGCAACACCGCCCGGCCCGAGTTCGCCATCACCGGGCTGCCCGCCGTGCAGGCGGTGGTGCTGCGCATGCCGCCGGAGCGGCTGTTCGGCATCCCTGAGTGAGCGAGGCTCAGGCCTTGCCCTGATTGGCCACTGCCGCCGCCGCCTTCGCGGCCGCCTCGGCATCGCCGAGGTAGTAGTGGCGGATCGGCTGGAGCGCCGCATCGAGCTCGTAGACCAGCGGGATGCCGTTGGGGATGTTCAGCCCGACGATCTCGTCGTCGGAGATCTGGTCCAGGTACTTCACCAGCGCGCGGATGCTGTTGCCGTGCGCCGAGACCAGCACGCGCTGCCCGGCGCGGATCGCCGGGGCGATGGTGTCATTCCAGTACGGCAGCACGCGCGCCACGGTGTCCTTCAGGCATTCCGTCAGCGGCACCTCGCCGGCGGCGAGCTTCTCGTAGCGCCGGTCGCCGCGTTCGCAGCGCGGGTCGTCCGCCGCCAGCGCGGGCGGCGGGGTGTCGTAGCTGCGGCGCCAGACCAGCACCTGCTGGTCGCCGAACTGCTTCGCCGTCTCGGCCTTGTTCAGCCCCTGCAGCGCACCGTAGTGGCGTTCGTTCAGGCGCCAGTGGTTGACCACCGGCAGCCAGTGCCGGTCCATCTGGTCGAGCGCGTGCCAGGTGGTCCAGATGGCGCGCTTGAGCACCGAGGTGAACACCAGGTCGAACTCGTAGCCCTCGGCCTTCAGCAGCCGGCCGGCCTCCTGCGCCTGGGCCACGCCGGTGGGTGTGAGATCCACGTCGGTCCAGCCCGTGAAGCGGTTCTCCAGGTTCCAGGTGGATTCGCCGTGGCGGATCAGCACGAGCTTGTACATGGCCTTGGTCCGTGGTCTCGAGGGGGCCGAATTCTATAATTCGCGACTTTGTCCGGCCGACCGGGCCGCCTCCCAGAAAGGCCAAGTGAAGTTCTTCATCGACAACTGGTTCCTGTTCGTCACCGCGATCGTCTCGGGCGGGCTGCTGCTGTGGCCGAGCCTCACGCGCGGCGGCGGATCGAAGGTCAACGCCGCGCAGGCGGTGCAGCTGATCAACCGCGAGAAGGCGGTTCTGATCGACGTGTGTGAGCCCGACGAATACGCCGCAGGGCATGCGGCCGGTGCGAAGAACGTGCCGCTGGGCAAGCTCGAGGGCTCGACCGACCTGCCCAAGAACAAGGCCCTGCCGCTGGTCATCCTGTGCCAGACCGGCGCCCGCTCGGCGCGCGCGGCCGGCATCCTGAAGAAGCTCGGCTTCGAGAGGCCCGTCGTGCTGGCCGGCGGCCTGGCGGCGTGGCGCGAGGCCAACCTGCCGGTCGAGAAGGCCTCCTCCTGAATCGCACGCCATGCAGCCCGTCAAGATGTACACGACCCAGGTCTGCCCGTACTGCCAGCGTGCCAAGGCGCTGCTCAAGCAGCGCGGCGTCGAGCGGATCGAGGAGATCCGGGTCGACCTGGACCCGGACCAGCGCCACACCATGATGGAGATCACCGGCCGGCGCACCGTGCCGCAGATCTTCATCGGCGACACCCACGTCGGCGGCTGCGACGACCTGGTCGCGCTCGACCAGCGCGGCGGCCTGCTGCCGCTGCTGGCCGGGCAGCGATAATCGCCGCCCCATCCATCGAGAAGACCATGGCCGACGACAACCAGAACCCGGTGTTCCAGATCCAGCGCATGTACCTGAAGGACCTGTCGCTGGAACAGCCGAACTCGCCGCAGATCCTGCTCGAACAGGCGCAGCCGCAGGTCGACATCCAGCTCGGCCTGGGCGCCGAGGGCATCGCCGACGGCATCTTCGAGGTCACCGTCACCGCGACCGTCACCACCAAGGTGGGCGACAAGACGCTGTTCCTGGTCGAGGCCAAGCAGGCCGGCATCTTCGAGTTGCGCAACATCCCGCAGGAGCAGATTTCGCCGATCCTGGGCATCGCCTGCCCGAGCATGGTCTACCCCTACCTGCGTGCGATCGTCTCCGACATCTGCACCCGCGCCGGCTTCCCGCCGGTGATGCTCGCCGAGGTCAACTTCCAGGCCATGTTCGAGGCGCAGCAGGCCCAGCAGGCCGGGCAGGGCGGCAACGGGTCGGGCATCATCCTGCCGAACTGAAGCCGCCCGCAGCGCGCCGATGAACCTCACGGTGCTCGGCGCGGGCGCCTGGGGCACGGCGCTCGCGATCCACGCCTGCCGGCACGCGCCGACGCGGCTGTGGCTGCGCGACGCGGCGCAGGCCGCACAGATGCGCTCGCTGCGCCGCAATGCGCGCTACCTGCCCGAGGTGGCGCTGCCGCCGGCGCTGCAGGTCAGCACCGACTTCGACGCCTGCGTCGCGCACGCCCGCGACGGGCTGGTGATCGTCGCCACGCCGATGTCCGGGCTCGAGGCGATGCTGCGCGCGCTGGCCGACCTCAAGGCCGACACGCCGGGCGTGCTGTGGCTGTGCAAGGGCTTCCAGGAAGGCACCGGCTGGCTCGGCCACGAGATCGCACGCGTGGTGGCGCCGGCGCTGCGCGTGGGCGTGCTGTCGGGCCCGAGCTTCGCGCTCGAGGTGGCGCGCGGCCAGCCGACCGCGCTGGTGGCCGCCAGCAGCGACGCCGCGCTGGCCGAGCAGGCGGTCGAGGCGCTGCACGACGGGCAACTGCGCCTGTACACCTCGAACGACCCGGTCGGCGTCGAGGTCGGCGGCGCGGTCAAGAACGTGATGGCGATCGCCACCGGCATCGCCGATGGCATGGGCCTGGGCCTGAACGCCCGCGCCGCGCTGATCACCCGCGGCCTCGCGGAGATGACACGCCTGGGCCTGGCGCTCGGTGCGCGCGCCGAGACCTTCATGGGCCTGTCGGGCCTCGGCGACCTGGTGCTCACGACCACCGGCGACCTGTCGCGCAACCGGCGCGTCGGCCTGCGCCTGGCCGAGGGGGTGCCGCTGCGGCAGATCCTGGCCGAGCTGGGCCACGTGGCCGAAGGCGTGCTCAGCGCGCCGACGGTGCTGCGGCGCGCGCATGGCCGCGGCGTCGCGATGCCGATCACCGAGTCCGTGGTCGGCGTGCTCGAAGGGCGGCTGACGCCGCCGCAGGCGCTCGAGCAGCTGATGGGGCGCGAGGCCCGCCCCGAGGCCTGATCAGCCGCCGCCCGCGTAGCCGCACTGCCGCCAGGCCTCGAACACGGCCACCGCCACCGCGTTGCTCAGGTTCAGGCTGCGCTGGCCCGCGCGCATCGGCAGGCGCACCTGCTGCCCGGCCGGGAAGCGCTCGCGCAGCGCCGGCGCGAGGCCGGCGGTCTCGGAGCCGAACACCAGCCAGTCGCCGGCGCGCCAGCCGACCGCGTCGAAGCGCTGCGTGGCGCGGGTGGTGAAGGCGAACAGGCGCTTCGGGTCCGGCGCGGCGTCGCGCACGAAGGCGCCCCAGTCGGCATGCCGTCGCACCTCGGCGTACTCGTGGTAGTCGAGCCCGGCGCGGCGCAGCAGGCGGTCCTCCATCGCGAAGCCGAGCGGCTCGATCAGGTGCAGCGTGCAGCCGGTGTTGGCCGCCAGGCGGATCACGTTGCCCGTGTTGGGCGGGATCTCGGGCTGCACCAGGACGATGTTGAACATCGCCGGATGCTAAGCGTCCGGGCCGGCGATCTCGGGCCGCGGCGTGCGCGCCAGCACCCAGACCTGCACCTGCGCCGCGCCGGCCTGCAGCAGCGCGCGCGCCATCGCGGCGGCGGTCTCGCCGGTGGTCAGCACGTCGTCGACCAGCGCGACGCGGCGGCCGGCGAGTTCGCCGCGCCGGCGCGGCTCGAGCGCGAACGCATCGCGCACGTTGGCAGCGCGTTGCGCCAGCGGCAGCGCGAGCTGGTGCGGCGTGTCGCGCACGCGCAGCAGCAAGGCGGCGTCGGCGCGCAGGCCGAGCTGCCGGCCAACGCGCCGGGCCAGCTCCCAGGCCTGGTTGAAGCCGCGCTCGCGCAGCCGCGCGGTCGCGAGCGGGGCGGGCAGCAGCAGCTCGGGTGCCGGCGCGTCGGCGCGCCGCACCGCCTGCACCAGCAAGTCGGCAAAGGCCGGCGCGAGCTCGAGCCCGGCGTGGAACTTGAACTGCGCAATCAGCTCGCGCCAGGGCGGCAGGTAGTCGAGCGCCGCGACGGCACGCTCGAACGGGGGCGGCCGACGCAGGCAGTCGCCGCACTCGGACGCCGGGCCGGGCAGTTCGATCGCGCAGCGCACGCAACGCGAGCGGGGTGCGGCGAAGCGCGCCAGGCAGTCGCCGCACACGCGGCCGCCGGCCCAGCCGCGGCAGATCGCGCAGCTGCCGCCGAGGCCGGGCCAGGCTGTCATCTCCCTATACTGCCCGAATGAGCGACGCCGCACCGATCCCCGCCGCGCGCGGGCTCGATGCCACGGCCGTCGCGCACATCGTGCGCCGCCTGGCGCGCGCGGACGGGCCGCCCTGGCTGCACCGCGAGGTCGCGCGGCGCATGGCCGAGCGGCTGGCGCTGATCCGCCTGCAGCCCGAGCGGGTGATCGACTGGTCGAGCTGGCTCGGCGCGGGTGCCGGCCTGCTGCAGCAGGCCTACCCCGAGGCCCAGCGCGTGCTGGTCGAGCCGCACGAGGCGTTGCGTGCGCGCAGCGCCGCGGCGGCGCGCGCGCCGTGGTGGTCGGCGCAGCGCTGGCAGGGCCGCGCGCCGCAGGTGCTGGGCGAGCACGATGCACTGCCCGGCGGCGCGCAGCTGGTCTGGGCCAACATGCTGCTGCACGGCGTGGTCGACCCGCCGCGCCTGTTCGAGCGCTGGCACGAGCTGCTGCTGCCCGATGGCTTCGTGATGTTCTCCTGCCTGGGCCCGGGCACGCTGCAGACCTTGCGCGCGCTGTATGCCCGGCTCGGCTGGGCGGTGCCGACCCCCGCCTTCGTCGACATGCACGACCTCGGCGACATGCTGGTGCAGGCCGGTTTTGCCGACCCGGTGATGGACCAGGAGCTGATCACGCTGAGCTGGCCCGATGCCGACGCCCTGCTGGCCGAATTGCGTTCGCTCGGCGGCAACGCCGCGCCGCTGCGGGGTGCCGGGCTGCGCACGCCGCGCTGGAAGGAGCGGCTGCGTCGCGAACTCGCCACGCTCGCCGGCGCCGACGGCCGGCCCACGCTCGCCTTCGAGGTGGCCTACGGGCACGCCTTCCGAGGGGCGCCGCGGGCGCGCGGCGGGGAACCCACTAGGGTATCCATCGAGGAGATGCGGCAGCTGATCCGGCGCAAAGGGGCTGGGCCGGTACGCTAAACTCGCCGGGTTCGGGAAGAGATCGGTCGTCAGGCACGCGCGCCAGGGCAGTCGGCGCGTCGGGGGCAGCATGACAGTCGGGGCGTCAACCGTGCAGCACACCGCCGAGGAGCCGCGAGGCGCCGAGGATCGCGTGGAGTGGCGACTGCGCCGCAACTGCTCGATGGCGCCGCGCCAGGTGCTGTGCGCCTACGCCCTGCTGAGCATGGTGAGCCTGGGCATCGGCGCGCTGTGCTGGTGGCAGGGTGCGACGCTGGTCATGCCGTTCGCCTGGCTGGAGGTGGCGGCACTCGGGGCAGCGCTGCTCGTGTACTCACGGCACGCGGCTGACAGCGAGTGCATCCGGCTGGAACGCGGCATGCTCAGCGTGCTGCGCGAATGCGCTGGCCGCGTCGAGCGTGTCGAGTTCAGGCTCGACGGCGTGCGCATCGATTCCGGACGCGACGACCGCTCGTTGATCGAGTTGTCGGGGCAGGGCAGGAGCGTGTCGGTCGGTCGCCTGGTGCGGCCGGAGGCGCGGCGGCAACTGGTGGACGATCTGCGTCGCGAGATGCGCAGAGTGTGCCGGGGGCCGCAGACGGCGGTTTGGGTTGAATCAAGAACTGACGACGTGACGAGACGATGAAGACGACCAAAGCACTCTGGGCTGCAACCGCGCGCTGGTGGCTCGCCCTGTCGGCGGCCCTGGCCAGCCATGCCGCGATGGCGGTGAACAGCCTGCCGGGCGGCCCGGCCGTCAACCAGCTCGACCTGCACCCGCCGGTCACGCAGATCGCCGCCGACCAGCGCTGGCTGCACTACTTCATGCTGGTGATCTGCACGCTGATCTTCGTCGCCGTGTTCGGCGTGATGTTCTATTCGATCATCAAGCACCGCAAGAGCAAGGGCGCCAAGGCGGCCAATTTCCACGAGAGCACCACGGTCGAGATCGTCTGGACCGTCGTGCCCTTCATCATCGTCATCCTGATGGCGCTGCCGGCCACGAAGACGGTCGTCGCGATGAAGGACACCAGCTCCGCCGACCTGACCATCAAGGCCACCGGCGTGCAGTGGAAGTGGGCCTACGACTACCTGAAGGGCGAGGGCGAGGGCATCAACTTCGTCTCGACGCTGGACGTGACGCACCGCGAGATGTCCAACAGCGGCAAGCCGGCGCCGACCGACGACTACCTGCTCAAGGTCGACAACCCGCTGGTCGTGCCGGTGGACCGCAAGGTGCGCATCATCACGACGGCCAACGACGTGATCCACGCCTGGATGGTGCCGGCCTTCGGCGTCAAGCAGGACGCCATCCCCGGCTTCGTGCGCGACACCTGGTTCCGCGCCGAGAAGACCGGCGACTACTACGGCCAGTGCGCCGAGCTGTGCGGCAAGGAACACGCCTACATGCCGATCCACGTGAAGGTGCTGTCGCAGGCCGACTACGCCGCCTGGGTGGAGGGCAAGAAGAAGGAACTGGCCGCCGCCGCCGACGACCCGGCCAAGGTGTGGACGCAGGCCGACCTGATCGCCCGGGGCGAGAAGGTGTATGCCGCCAACTGCGTGGCCTGCCACCAGGCCAACGGCAAGGGCATGGGCCCGATCAAGCCGCTGGACGGCTCGCCGGTCGTGCTCGATGCGGACAAGGCCAAGCAGGTGGCCGTGCTGCTCAACGGCCAGAACAACGGCGCGATGCCGGCCTGGAAGCAGCTCTCCGACACGGAGATCGCCGCGGTGATCACCTACACGAAGAATTCCTGGTCGAACAAGACCGGCCAGCTGGTGCAGCCGGCTGAGGTCCTGGCCGCCCGCAAGTAACCCGAGCCCGCACGAGGAATCGCCATGAGCGCAGTTCTGCCCCAACACGGTGACCACGCCCACGAGCACGGGCACGGGCACGACGACCACCACGACCACGCGCCCACCGGCTGGCGGCGCTGGGTGTTCGCCACCAACCACAAGGACATCGGCACGCTGTATCTGCTGTTCAGCTTCACGATGCTGATGGTCGGCGGCGTGCTCGCGCTGCTGATCCGCGCCGAGCTGTTCCAGCCGGGCCTGCAGATCGTCAACCCGCAGCTGTTCAACCAGCTGACGACGATGCACGGCCTGATCATGGTGTTCGGCGCGATCATGCCGGCGTTCGTCGGCTTCGCGAACTGGATGATCCCGCTGCAGATCGGCGCGCCGGACATGGCCTTCGCGCGCATGAACAACCTGAGCTTCTGGCTGCTGATCCCGGCCGGCCTGATGCTCGTGGGCTCGTTCTTCATGCCCGGCGGCGCGCCCGCCGCGGGCTGGACGCTCTACGCGCCGCTGACGCTGCAGATGGGCCCGAGCATGGACGCCGGCATCTTCGCGATGCACATCATGGGCGCCAGCTCGATCATGGGCTCGATCAACATCATCGTCACGATCCTGAACATGCGCGCCCCGCGCATGACGCTGATGAAGATGCCGCTGTTCGTGTGGACCTGGCTGATCACCGCGTACCTGCTGATCGCGGTGATGCCGGTGCTGGCCGGCGCGATCACGATGACGCTGACCGACCGCCATTTCGGCACGCACTTCTTCAACCCGGCCGGCGGCGGCGACCCGGTGATGTACCAGCACATCTTCTGGTTCTTCGGCCACCCCGAGGTCTACATCATGATCCTGCCGGCGTTCGGGATCGTCAGCGCGATCATCCCGGCGTTCGCGCGCAAGAAGCTGTTCGGCTACACCTCGATGGTGTACGCCACCTCGTCGATCGCGATCCTGTCGTTCATCGTGTGGGCGCACCACATGTTCACGACCGGCATGCCGGTGACGGGCCAGCTGTTCTTCATGTACGCGACCATGCTGATCGCGATCCCCACGGGCGTGAAGGTGTTCAACTGGATCGCGACGATGTGGCGCGGCTCGATGAGCTTCGAGACGCCGATGCTGTTCGCGGTCGGCTTCCTGTTCGTGTTCACGATGGGCGGCTTCACCGGCCTGATCTGCGCGATGGCGCCGATCGACATCCAGATCCAGGACACCTACTACGTCGTGGCGCACTTCCACTACGTGCTGGTGGCCGGCTCGCTGTACGCGCTGTTCGCCGGCGTCTACTACTGGGGCCCGAAGTGGACCGGCGTGATGTACAACGAGACGCGCGGCAAGATCCACTTCTGGGGCTCGCTGATCTTCTTCAACGTCACCTTCTTCCCGATGCACTTCCTCGGGCTGGCCGGCATGCCGCGTCGTTATGCCGACTACCCGATGCAATTCGCCGACTTCAACATGATCGCGTCGATCGGTGCGTTCGGCTTCGGCTTCATGCAGGTGTACTTCTTCTTCTTCGTCGTGCTGCCGATGATGCGCGGCCAGGGCGAGAAGGCGCCGCAGAAGCCGTGGGACGGTGCCGAAGGCCTGGAATGGGAAGTGCCGTCGCCGGCGCCGTTCCACACCTTCGAGACCCCGCCGCTGCTGAACCCGTCGGCCACCAAGGTGCTGGGCTGAGGAGCTATCCATGACCCCGGAGCAACGCCGCAGCAACGTCCGCCTCGCCCTGGTCCTCGCATCGGTGGCGGTGGCCTTGTTCGTCGGCTTCATGGTCAAGAGCGCGCTGTTCGGCATCTGAGGCCGTCCGAACGATGGATCGTCACGAGGCTCCCCGCGATGCCGCCCTGCGCCGGGACAACCTGCGCATGGTCGGCAAGCTCGCGGTCGTCGCGGCGCTGATGTTCGGCTTCGGCTATGCGCTGGTGCCGATGTACCGTGCGATCTGCACCGCGCTGGGCATCAACGTGCTGTCGGTGGCCGAACTGCGCGGGGCCGAGAACGCGCCGGCCGTCGCCCGCAATACGCAGGTCGACCGCAGCCGCACCGTGACGGTGGAGTTCGACGCCAACGCGCGCGGCCCCTGGGAGTTCAAGCCCGAGCGCCGCTCGATCGACGTGCACCCGGGCGAGCTCGCCACCGTGGTCTACGAGTTCCGCAACGTGCAGGACCGCACCATGGCCGCGCAGGCCATCCCGAGCTATGCGCCGCGCCAGGCGATGTCGTACTTCGACAAGCTGCAGTGCTTCTGCTTCAGCGAGCACGTGCTCAAGCCGGGCGAGACGAAGCAGTGGCCGGTGGCCTTCGTGATCGATCCGAAGCTGCCGCGCGACATCAAGACCATCACGCTCTCGTACACCTTCTTCGAGGTGGGCGGGAAGGTTCCGCAGGAGCCGCAACCGTGAGCGAGGGCCTGCGCGATGCGGTGCAGCGCAAGGGGTCGTTCGGCCAGACGCTGCGCGCGGTGGCCTGGTCGTTCTTCGGCGTGCGCAAGGGCGCCGACCACCAGCGCGACGTCGAGAAGCTCAACCCGGTGCACGTGGTCGTGGCCGGCGTGCTGGCGGCGCTGCTGTTCATCGTGGCATTGGTGCTGCTGGTCAACTGGGTGATCGGCAGCGGCGTGGCGAAGTAGCAAGGCAATCAACACAGCAAGACTGAGAAGCGCAGGAGCAACCATGTCGGCAGCGACACCCCAAGGGCAGACCCCCTACTACTTCGTCCCCGCACCCTCGCAGTTCCCGGTGCTGACCGCGATCGGCATGCTGCTGATCATCTTCGGCGCCGGCCAGTGGGTGAACGGCCACGGCTGGGCGGCCTGGGTCACGCTCGCCGGCCTGGCGTTCTGGGCCTGGGTGATGCAGGGCTGGTTCCGCCAGGCGATCAGCGAGAGCGAGGGCGGCCTGTACGGCAAGCGCATCGACATCTCCTACCGCTGGAGCATGAGCTGGTTCATCTTCTCGGAGGTGATGTTCTTCGGCGCCTTCTTCGGCGCGCTGTACTGGACGCGCCTGCATGCGCTGCCCAACCTCGGCAGCCTGGACAACGCGATCCTCTGGCCCGACTTCAAGGCGGTGTGGCCGAGCGCCGCGCCGGGCGCGACCGGCTCGCCGGCGGGCATCGTCGAGCCCTTCACCACGATGGGCCCGTGGCCGCTGCCGACCGTCAACACCGCGCTGCTGCTGACCTCGGGCGTGACGCTGACGATCGCGCACCACGCGCTGCTCGCCAACAACCGCGGCAAGACGATCCTGTGGATGTGGATCACCGTGCTGCTGGGCGCCACCTTCCTGTGCGTGCAGGGCTACGAGTACATGCACGCCTACCGCGACCTGAACCTCAAGCTCAGCTCCGGCGCCTACGGCTCGACCTTCTTCATGCTGACCGGCTTCCACGGCTTCCACGTGTTCGTCGGCATGCTGATGCTGCTGTTCATCACGATCCGCCTGATGAAGGGCCACTTCACGCCGCAGCGCCACTTCGGCTTCGAGGGCGCGGCCTGGTACTGGCACTTCGTCGACGTGGTGTGGCTGGGCCTGTACATCGTGGTGTACTGGGCCTGAGCCGCGCCAGCGCCCCGCAGGAACGCCGCGCGAGCGGCGTTTTTGTTTGTGGCGCGGCTCAGCGCCCGAGCGGGATGCCGCTGGGCTGGATCCAGCCCAGCGCCCAGGCCAGCAGCACGAGCAGGAACAGCGTGACCGACAGCGCCACGCGCACCGCCAGCGCGCGCATCATGTGGCCCGACTTCGGTTTGTCCTCGCCGTCGTCGCGCAGCATGAACACGCCGGCGGCGGCCAGCGCCGCCAGGATGCCGACGAACGCGAGGCCGAGCAGGATGGACTTCATGGCAAGCGATTATCCGCGCCGCCGGCGCCTGATCGTTCTCGTGGCCGCGCTGCTGGGCGTGCTGCTGACCGTGCGCCTGGGCGCCTGGCAACTCTCCCGCGCGGGCGAGAAGGAGGCGCTGCAGGCACTGCTCGAGCAGCGTGCCCGCGACCCGGTGCTGCCTGCCGCGGGCCTGGCCGAGAGCGCCGAAGCCGCCGACGGCCAGCACTACCGCCGCATCACGCTGCGCGGGCGCTGGATCGCCGAGCGCACCGTGTTCCTCGACAACCGGCCGATGGACGGCCGCACCGGCTTCGTCGTCGTCACGCCGCTGCAGCCCGCCGGCGGCGGCGCCGCGCTGCTGGTGCAGCGTGGCTGGGTGCCGCGCGACGCGGCCGAACGCACCCGGTTGCCGTCGCTGCCGCTGCCCGAAGGCGAGGTCGAGCTGAGCGGCCTGATCGCCCCGCCGCCGACCCGGTGGGTGGCCCTGGGCGCCGAGGCGGCCGGCCCGATCCGGCAGAATCTCGACCTGGAGAGCTTCTCCCGCGAGACCGGCCTGCGCCTGCGCCCGCTCTCGCTGCTGCAGCTGGACGTGCCGGGTGCTGCGCCGGACGGGTTGCTGCGGCAGTGGCCCAAGCCGGCCGTCGACGTGCACAAGCACTACGGCTATGCCTTCCAATGGTTTGCCCTCGCGGGCCTGATCACGATTCTGTATGTCTGGTTCCAACTCGTCCGACCGCGGCTCCGGCGCTGAGCTCGAGGCGCCGTCGCCGCTGGCGTTGACGGTGCACTCGCTGCCCGCGCCGACGCTGGACGACGCCGCGCGCCGCACCGCGCTGGGCCGGCTGAAGATGTTCCTGATCCTGGCGGTCTGCGCTGCGCCGGTGATCGCCTCCTACCTGGCCTACTACGTGGTCCGGCCCGAGGGCCGCACCAACTACGGCAGCCTGATCGAACCCGCGCGTGCCATGCCGGCGGCGCTGCCGCTGGCCGACCTGGACGGCCGGCCGGTCGCGCCCGCGTCGCTGCAGGGCCAGTGGCTGTTCGTCGTCGTCGGGGGCGGGGCCTGCGATGCGGGCTGCGAGCAGCGCCTGTGGCTGCAGCGCCAGGTGCGCGAGGCGCTCGGCCGCGAGAAGGACCGCATCGACAAGCTCTGGCTGATCGACGATGGCGCCGCCCCGCGGGCCGAGATGCTCGCTGCGTTGCAGCGCGGCGATGCCGTCACCGTGCTGCGCACCGAGCGCGCCGCGCTCGCCGCCTGGCTGGCGCCCGAGCCCGGGCATCGCCTGGAGGAGCACTTCTACCTGGTCGACCCGCTCGGCCACTGGATGATGCGCATGCCGGCCCAGCCGGACCCGTCGCGCCTCAAGCGCGACCTCGAGCGCCTGCTGCGGGCCTCGGCCGGCTGGGACCGGCCCGGCCGGCCCTGAGACCGGCGACACCGCCATGGACACGACCTCGCTCGTCGACCTCGACCCGCTGCTGCACATCGTGCTGCTCGGCGCGGTGATCGCTGCCGGCCCGCTGGCCTGGTGGTGGCTGCGGCACCGCGCCGCCCCGCCGGCCGCGCGGCTGCGCGCGCTGACGCTGCTGNCGCCGGCCGCGCGGCTGCGCGCGCTGACGCTGCTGACGATGTTCCTGACCTTCGACCTGGTGCTGTTCGGTGCCTTCACGCGCCTGACCGATTCCGGCCTCGGCTGCCCCGACTGGCCCGGCTGCTACGGCAGCGCCAGCCCGTTCGGCGCGCGCGAGGAGATCCACGCCGAACAGGCGCTGCGCCCCGGCGGACCGGTCACGCACGGCAAGGCCTGGGTGGAGATGGTGCACCGCTACCTGGCCACCGGCGTCGGTGTGCTGATCACGGTGCTGATGCTGGCGGGCTGGGCGCTGCGCCGGCGCGACCCGCAGGCACCGTCGCCGTGGTGGCCGACGCTGACCTTCGTCTGGGTCTGCGCCCAGGGGGCGTTCGGTGCGCTGACCGTCACGCTCAAGCTCGCGCCGGCCATCGTCACGCTGCACCTGCTGGGCGGCATCGGCTTGCTGGTGCTGCTGGCGTGGCAGGCCGGCCAGGCGCAGCCCGCGCCGCTGGTGCTGGCGACCGGCACGCGCCGCCTGGCCTGGGCCGTGGCGGGGCTGCTGCTGGTGCAGATCGCGCTCGGCGGCTGGGTCAGCACGAACTACGCCGTGCTCGCCTGCCGCGACTTCCCCACCTGCCAGGGCGCCTGGTGGCCGGCGATGGACTTCGAGCATGCGTTCACGCTGTGGCGCGGCCTGGGCCGAACCGGCGCGGGCGACTACCTGCCCTTCGCCGCGCTCACCGCGATCCACGTGAGCCACCGCGCGATGGCGCTGCTGGTGCTGGCCGCGATGGGCTGGCTGGCCTGGCGGCTGCACGCGGCCGGCGCCGGCCCGGCGCGGCGCTATGCGCTCGGCCTGCTGGCACTCGGTGCGCTGCAGCTGGCCACCGGGCTGGCCAACGTCGTGCTCGGCTGGCCGCTGCTGGCGGCGGTGCTGCACACCGGCGGCGCCGCCGCGCTGGCGGTGCTGCTGACCTTCCTGCTGACCCGCGCGGGCCAGGGCCGCGAGCGGC
>QJOU01000121.1 GCA_003265685.1 Piscinibacter caeni
GGGCGCACCGCCGGCGTCGTCTCGGGCACGCCGAAGGCGGCCAGCGGGTCCAGGCTGGCGGCCGCGGTCCGCGGCGCGGCGGGGCTGGCGAGCCCGCCGAAATCGGCGAACGGGTCGGCCGCGGCCGCGCCGCCGGCACCGCCGAGCTCGACCCGCAGCACGTAGCCGCCGATCTGCACCTGCTCGCCGCCGGCCAGCGGCGCCTCCTGCCCGTTGCCGAGCTGGCGGCCGTTGACGCTGATCGGATTGCTGCCGCGGTCGACGATCGCATAGCGCCCGGCGCGGAACACGATCTGCGCATGCACGCGCGAGATGGTGCGCTCGGGATCGGGCAGCACGAGCTGGTTGGTGTCGGCACGGCCGATGTTGCCGCCGAGTTCGTCGAACTGCGCCGCGAGCGGCGCCGCCAGCGGCGCGCCGTTGTAGGTGGCGACGGTGAGGGTGATCACGGGTTCATTCCTTCGCTCGGTCGGGGCCCGCTCAGCGCAGCACGTAGATCTTGCCCTCGACCATCGCCAGCCGGATCGGCCAGGACTGGTTGCCGACGGAGGCGTCGTCATTCTGCGTGTGCAGCACGGGGGCGCCAAGGGGGTCCAGGCATTCGACCAGGCGCCCGTCGGCCACCGGCCGCAGCAGCGTGGTCTCGGCCTGCGGCGGCACGATCTTCAGCGCCTTGCGCTCGAACAGGCCCTGCAGGTGCGCGCGCAAGCGCTGCATCGCATCGGCCGCGGAGGTCTGGTAGGCCAGCGCCAGCTCCTCGAAGCGCAGCCGCGCGGCCGCCAGCAGCGGCTCCGGGTTACCGCGCCCGAGCTCGACGGCCAGGCCCTGCAGGAACTCGACGATCTGCCGCTGCGTCACCGGGTTGATCGGCACCGGCGGCGCATCCAGCCAGCGCCAGCGCGGGAAGCTGACCGGCAGCTCGAGCTCCACGTCGCGCACGACCGGCGCCTCGTAGGCCTGACCTTCCTCGACGGCCCATTCCGCGCTGCCCAGCACGCGCGCGGCCGGGTCGCCGGCCGACTGCCCGGCTCGCACCAGCACCAGCTTCGCGCGTGCCCAGGTGGCCCCGACGGCCACGCGCGGCTGCGGCCCGACGCTCAGGCCCGTGGCGGGCAGGCCGGCGCGCAGCCCGAGCCGGTTGCGCCCGGCCACGATGTACTCGTGCACCGCCAGGCAGGCGCGCCCGCCGGCGGCCGGCAGCGCCGCCACCGGCAGGCCGTTGACCAGCGCCTCGACGGCACAGCCGGCGCTTTCGAGCTGGAGCAGCATCAGGCGGTCCATCAGCCCGCACTCCAGTCGACCAGCGGCATGGCGCCCAGCAAGGTGCGCTGCGTGCGGTTCGTTCCGAGCAGCGGGTCGACGCAGGCCAGCGCCACCTGCGCCGGCTCGACCGTCATGCCGAAATGCCACTGCAGGCCCTTGCCGTCCGGGCGCGGGCGCAGGCCGCATTCGCCGGCCAGCGCGCCGAGCGGCGCGTCGGGCTGCGGCACGGCCTGCAGCATCGCGATGCCGCCGCCGGCCAGCGGCTCGACGTCGAGCGTGAAGGGGAAGCGCCAGGCCCGCTTGACCGCCGCCAGACCATGGCCCTCCTCGGCCTCGTCGCCGAGCTGCGCCACGTCCAGGCGCAGCTCGCTGCGGCCCTTGCAGGCGAGCACGATGCGGGCGCGGGCGCCCTCGTGCACCAGCTCGCCGGTCAGGCGCAGGTCGATTGCGCAGGCCAGCAGGTCGACACGGCCCTCGGTGCGCATCGCCACCGCGTCGGCCGCGCTGCGGCGCCAGCCCCAGGTGAGCGCGGCCTGGCCGACCAGCGGCGAGGCTTCGACCTCCAGCCGCGGCTGCTCGACCTGGCGCGCCCAGGCGTTGAACAGCTTCTCGAGCCCGGCGCGGAACTGGCCGGGCAGCTGCGCCCAGCCACGCTGCCATGCCGGCGCGTCGACCGGGCGGCCGTCGGCCTCGAGCTGGCAGGCCGTGGCCCCGGGCGCCTCGCCGCTGGGCGGGTTCGGCCAGCTGAGCGCCGGAAAGGCGCCGTGCCGCAGCTCGACCTTGCACTGCTGGGCCGGCACGACGCGCAGGGTGATCGACACGGCACCGAACGGCGCCCCCGCGTCGCGCAGCCCGCAGGAGGCGACCTGTACCTGGTGCTGCTCGGGCGCGCTGCGCGCGGCGATGCCGTCGGGCCCCAGCTTCGGATCGGGCGGCTCCGGCGCTGCCGCATACAACGCGAGGCTCAGGCGCGCCGCGTCGCGGCCCTTCCAGGCCAGCCGGCCCTGCGGCGAGACGTGCAGCACCTCGGGGTGCACCCGCGGGTCGCACACGGCCTGCGGCGTGACACGCAGGTTCAGGCGCGCCGCCGTGCCGCCGCGCAACGGGTGGCTGGGCAGCGCGAACACCGCCGGCTCGTCGGGCGCGCGGGTCCACTGCAGCGCGGGCAGGCCGAGCCGGGGCGCCGGCACGCGCTGCCACACGCCGCCGGCCAGCCGGTACTCGAGGATCTCGGCCTCGGCGACCATCAGGTCGAGTGTCGCCACGTCGCAGGCCACGATGCGCGGCGCGGCGGGCTCGTCGAGGAACACCGCCTTGGCGGCCGCCTGCACCGCCATGCCGGCCTCGACCGCGGCCAGTGCCGTGTCGAACTGCGCCACGCTGACCCGCGGCGCGCCGCCGGGCGCCGGCGCGGCCTGCCGCGCCAGCTCCTCGCGCGTGCGGTGCAGCAGCTGGTGCACCTTCAGGCCGGGTGCGCGGCGCGCATCGCCGAGGATCTCGCGCGCCCAGTCGAAGCCGGGTTTGTCGGCGAACGAGGCGCCCCAGATGCACCACAGGCTGGCGAAACGGGCCAGGTCGGCGACCGCGGCCACCTCGTGCCGCTGCGCCTGCTGCAGGGCCGCCTCGACGAAGGCCGGCCAGCGCTCCTGCAGCCGTTCCACCACGGCCGGCCAGGCCTCGGCCAGCACCGCCGCGACGGCGGCCGCATGGCGCCGCAGCAGCAGCTGCTGCAGCGTGTCGAGCTGTTCGTGGCTCAGGCGCATCATCGTCGCGTGCGTCTCACTTCGGTGCCGCGAGCAGCGGCCGCGCGTCCTGCGCGAGCACGCCGTCGCGCAGCGCGTACCAGGTCCAGCCGCCCGGGCCGATCAGCACGATCTGCTGGCCGACGGCGAACAGCTCGTCGAGCTGCGAGGGCGAGAGCTCGGGCAGCAGGCGCTCGAGCAGGTCCGGGTCCCACCAGCGCCACGGGCGGCGCTCGCCGTCGGGCGTCTGCACCTCGGAGAGGCTGCGGCAGTGCTCGCGCATCGGCAGCAGCGCGCGGGTGGACACCAGCACCAGGCCGAAGCCGGGGAAGTCGCGCGGCAGGTCGCGCAGCACCCGGTCGGTGAAGGCCACCGCCGGGTCGAGCTCGACCAGGTAGGCCGCCTCGCGCGCCGCCTGCGCCGACAGCGCGCCGCGCTGCAGGCAGTCCCAGCCGGGCGATTCGGCCTGCTCGAGCAGCCCCGGCAGGCCGGGCACGACACGCCCGTCGAGCAGCGCGTGCACACGCGCGCCGGCGTGGGTCCACAGCGCGGCCTTGAGCTGGTCGTACGAGTAGCCGGTGGCCATCCGCGCGTCAGGCTCCGCCGCCCGAGCCCTTGGCCTTCTCGATCGGGTCCTCGAACTGCTTGTCGTAGTCGGTGGCCTTGCCGGAGGTCAGCTCCTCCTGGTTCTTGGCCTCGGTGGGCGCCTTGGGCGCGGCCGCCGTCGCGGCCTGCGCCGAGCCGGCCGAGCCGCCGCCGCCGCCGGAGTTGATCTTGACCATCGGCCCGACGATGTCGACCCCACCCGCCGACAGCGCGATCGACGAGCCGCCGCACACCAGCTTGATGCCCGCCGAGCCCTCGATCACCACCTCGGCGCTGCCCTTGATCTTGACGTTGATGCCCTCGGCCAGCAGGTCCGCCCCGGCCTTCAGCGAGAGCTTCTGCGCCGCCTGCTGCAGCAGGTTGTTGTCGGACTTCAGGTGCACCGCACCGGTGGCGGCGACCTTCATGTCGCCGCCGGCCTTGACGTCGAACTTGTCCTTGATGTCCAGGCCGAAGGTGGCGTCGCCCTTGATCTGGATGTCCTTGGTGAAGGTGGCCTGCAGGGTGGCCGCGCCGGTGTAGAAGATGTCGCCGGCCACCTTGACGTGCATGTCCTTGCCGTACTCGTGCATGACGTCCTTGCCGACGTTCATGAACCAGTTCTCCCCGATCACTTCCTTGCGCGTGAGCTTGACCTTCACGGTCTCGTTCTTGAGCACCATGTCGAAGGCGTTTTCCTTGACGCTGCGGTAGAAGTCCTTCTGCGCCTGCAGCCAGACGTACTCCTTGCCCTTGGCGTCCTCGAAGCGCAGCTCGTTGAACATCTCGAGCGTGCCCTCCTTGCTCGAGCGCGAGCGCCAGCCGCTCACGGTGGCGAGCTTGGGCAGCTCGTAGGCGATCGGGTTGGCGTCGTTGTAGACCGCGCCGGTGATCAGCGGACGGTCCGGGTCGCCGCCGATGAACTCGACCACCACCTCCTGGCCGACCCGCGGCACGCTCCAGAAGCCGAAGGACTTGCCGGCGTGCGGCTGCGCCACGCGCACGTAGCAGGAGCTGTTCTGGTCCTTCTTGCCCTTGCGGTCCCAGGGGAACTGGATCTTCACGCGGCCGTGCTTGTCGGTCTCGATCTCGTTGCCCGAGGCGCCCACCACCAGCGCGGTCTGCGGGCCGTGCATCACCGGCTTGGGCGTGCTGCGCTCGGGCCGGAACGGTGTGTCGTCGGCGTCGATCACCACCACGTCGGCGATGAAGCCGTCGCGCCGGCGGCTGATCGACTTCAGGTCCTCGATCGCCTCGTGGTCGGCGAACTCCATGCGGTAGGTCGCCGAGACGACCAGGTACTTGCCCTCGCGCTTGGACTCCCCGCCGCCCAGCAGCCCGCCGAGCAGGCCGCCGCCGGCCTCCTTGATCTGGAAGGTGGCGCCGCAGGCGACGTCGTGCGCGTTGGTGCGGCCGGTGGCCGTCTTCTGCAGCGAGAACAGCTCCTCCATCAGCACCTTGGCGCGCTGCGTGGCGGCGCTGGCGGCGGGCTGGGCGTCGGGCTTGACCTGGTCCTGCACCACGCCGGCCGGGAAGGTGTAGACCTCGCCGGTGCCGAGCTTGGCGGTGGCCTGCGTCGGCTTGGCGGACTTGGTCTGCTCGATCTGCGTCGTGCTGGCGAGGTAGTCGTAGTCGCGCACCGTCGCCTTGACCGAGCGCACCTCCTCCTGCACGTGCCAGTCGGTGATGGTGTGGCTGGTCTTCAGCGAGTTGCCCCAGGTGATCGCGTCGCTGTTCTTCTTGCTCTTGTGCTTGGCCAGGTCGTCGATCAGCACCAGCGTGTGCTTGGTGTCGGTGTGCTCGAAGAAGTAGTAGATGCCGTGCTCCTCGAGCAGCCGGCTGACGAAGTCGAAGTCGCTCTCCTCGTACTGCACCACGTACTCGAGCTTGGTGTAGACCGAGGGCAGCGCGAGGCGCCATTCGAAGTCGCTGCTGTAGACCTTCAGCACCTCCGAGACGATGTCCTTGACGCTCTTGTCCTGGAACACCATCGAGTTGCGGCTGCGCGTGGCGAACCACAGCCAGGGCCGCATCAGGATCGTGAAGGACTCGAAACGCCCGTGCCGCTCGCCGCGCTGCATGCGCACGATGAACGAGTTGAACTCGCGCGGCTTGCCGAACAGGTCCACCGTGACGTTGGCGCGCGTGCCGAGCAGGTCGTGCACGTCGATGTCTTCGGGGTTGCCCATCATGTCGACGTTGCCCACCACGTCGACCCGGAACTCGGGCAGCCGGCCGAGCGACTCGCGCCCTTCCATGCGCAGCACCAGCAGCTTGTCGCTGCCGGCGGTGGTCTTGATCTTCAGTACCGCGTCCGAGCTGCTGCCCAGCAGTCCGCCCAAGGCCATGGTGTGGTCTCCCCCGGTTCAGTGTGCGCCGACTGGCACCCGTTCAGTCGAAGGCGTAGCTGAAGTCGCCCTCGGCCACGCCGAGCTTCACGGCCTTCAGCGCGCCGCCCTCGGACGTACGGCTCAGGTACTCGATCGAGATGCGCGGCAGCACCGTGTTGGTGAGGATCGCGTCGATGATGCGCCCCCCCGATTCGGCGTTGTTGCAGCGGCTGACGATCAGCTTCACGGCCTCGTCGCTGTACTCGAACGGGATCTTGTGGTTCTCGGCCACGCGCCGCTTGATGCGGTCGAGCTGCAGCCGCACGATCTTGCCCAGTATCTCGTCGGACAGCGGATAGTACGGAATCGTCACGATGCGCCCGAGCAGCGCCGGCGGGAACACCTTCAACAGGGGTTCCTGCAGCGCCAGCGCGAGCGACTCCGGATCCGGCAGCAGCTCCGGGTCCTTGCACATGTTCATGATCAGCTCGGAGCCGGCGTTGCTGGTCAGCAGGATGATGGTGTTCTTGAAGTCGATCACCCGGCCCTCGCCGTCCTCCATCCAGCCCTTGTCGAACACCTGGAAGAAGATCTCGTGCACGTCCGGGTGGGCCTTCTCGACCTCGTCGAGCAGCACCACGCTGTAGGGCCGGCGGCGCACCGCCTCGGTCAGCACGCCGCCCTCGCCGTAGCCCACGTAGCCCGGCGGCGCGCCCTTGAGCGTGGAGACGGTGTGCGCCTCCTGGTACTCGCTCATGTTGATCGTGATGACGTTCTGCTCGCCGCCGTACAGCGCCTCGGCCAGCGCGAGCGCGGTCTCGGTCTTGCCGACGCCCGAGGTGCCGCACAGCATGAACACGCCGATCGGCTTGTTCGGGTTGTCCAGCCGCGCGCGCGAGGTCTGGATGCGCCGCGCGATCATGTCCAGCCCGTGCTGCTGGCCGATCACGCGCTTGCCCAGCGTGGCGCCGAGCTCGAGGATGGCCTTCAGCTCGTTCTTGACCATGCGACCGACCGGGATGCCGGTCCAGTCGGCCACCACGCTGGCCACCGCCTGCGCATCCACCGAGGGCATGATCAGCGGCGTGTCGCCCTGCAGCGCGGCCAGCCTGTCCTGCTCGGCCCGCAGCTGCACGAGCAGCTGGTCGCGGTCGGGCGCCGCGTCGGGGTGGGGCGCGTCCACCGGCTGGTCGTCGCCGCGCAGCTGCGCACGCAGCGCGAGCACCTTGTCCACCAGGGCCTTCTCGTCGTGCCAGCGCGCCTCGAGGCCGGCCAGGCGCTCGTGCTCGGCCGCCAGCTTGGCCTCGACCTCGGCCGCCCGCGCGCCGGTGTCGATGCCCACCGCGGTCTCGCGTCCGATGATGGCCTGCTCGACCTCCAGCGCCTCGATGCGGCGGCGCGAGTCCTCCACCTCGGCGGGGATGGCGTGCTGGCTGATCGCCACGCGCGCGCAGGCGGTGTCGAGCAGGCTGACCGCCTTGTCCGGCAGCTGGCGCGCCGGGATGTAGCGGTGCGACAGCTTGACCGCGGCCTCGATCGCTTCATCCAGCAGCTGCACGCGGTGGTGCTTCTCGAGCACGCTGGCCACGCCGCGCAGCATCAGGATGGCCTTGTGCTCGTCCGGCTCGGGGATCTGCACGACCTGGAAGCGCCGCGTCAGCGCCGGGTCCTTCTCGATGTACTTCTTGTACTCGGCCCAGGTGGTGGCGCCGATGGTGCGCAGCGTGCCGCGCGCCAGCGCCGGCTTGAGCAGGTTGGCCGCGTCGCCGGTGCCGGCCGCGCCGCCGGCGCCCACCAGCGTGTGCACCTCGTCGATGAACATGATGATCGGCTTGGGGCTGGCCTGCACCTCGTCGATCACCTGGCGCAGGCGCTGCTCGAACTCGCCCTTCATCGACGCGCCTGCCTGCAGCAGGCCGATGTCCAGGCTGAGCAACGAGACACCCTGCAGCTGCGGCGGCACGTCGCCGCGCGCCAGGCGCTGCGCGAAGCCCTCCACCACCGCCGTCTTGCCCACGCCGGCCTCGCCGGTGAGGATGGGGTTGTTCTGGCGCCGCCGCATCAGGATGTCGACGATCTGGCGGATCTCCTCGTCGCGCCCGGTCACCGGGTCCATCTTGCCCTCGAGCGCACGCGCGGTCAGGTCGACGCAGAACTTCTTCAGCGCCTCCTGCTTGCCCAGCGCGGCCGGGGCCATCGTTCCGGTCTCGCCGCCGACGTCGCCGCTGCCCACGCCGCTGCCGTCCTGCGCGCCCAGTCCGCTCTCGCCGGTCTTGGCGCAGATGGTCGGCAGCTTGTCCGACAGGTCGTCGGCCTTGATCTTCTCGAACTGGCGCGAGATGCCGGTCAGCGCGTGGCGCAGCGTCGGCGTGTTCAGGATGCCCACCAGCAGGTAGCCGCTGCGCACCTGCGCGTCGCCGAACATCAGCGTGGCGTACACCCAGCCCTGCTGGATGGCGTGCTCGATGTGCTCGGAGAAGTCGGAGATCGCGGTCGAGCCGCGCGGCAGGCGGTCGAGCGTGGTGGTCACGTCCTTGGCCAGCGCGGAGGCATCGAGCCCGTAGTGGCGCACGATGGCCTGCAGGTCGGACTCCTGCGTCTCCAGCAGCTGGGTGACCCAGTGCACCAGCTCCACGTAGGGGTTGCCGCGCAGCTTGCAGAACACGGTGGCGCCCTCGATGGCCTTGTAGACCACCGGGTTCAGCTTGCCGAACAGGGCCACCCGACTGATTTCGCTCATCGTTGCACTCCTCGTCCTTCGTTGTCGTTTCGTCAGTGGCGCTGCGCGGCCACCGAAGGCCGCAGCGGCGCGCGCCGGATGCTCTCGACGTTCATGATCAGCTCGTCCGCGTGGCCGGGCTTGCGCTGGCCGTTCATCCAGCTGGTGCGGCCGAGTTGCCCGACGCCAGGCTCGCGGCCGAGCTGCCAGGCCGGCACCTCCTCGCGGCGCAGGATCAGGCGCAGATCCCAGTTGAACTCGAAGCCCACATACTGCCGCACCAGGGCCTGCAGCGGGTCGAGCCGCCAGCCCCCGGGCAGCAGCGACTCGAAGTCCTCCCACTCGAGCGGGCCGATGACGATGCGGAACTTGTGCTGCACGTCCCAGACCGATTCGCCCAGCACCACGCCGCGGCCCAGCCCCTGCGGCTCGGCGCCGCCCAGGCGCGAGCGCTCGGCGCGCGCCAGCGCCATCCAGTGCCCGCAGAACTGCTCCACCTGCACCGGCACGCCGAAGCGCAGCGCGAGCCAGGCCTGCAGGCCGTCGGCATCGCGCACCGAGCGGGCCAGCCGGCCGACGAAATGCAGCTTGGCGAAATCGCCCAGCGCATCACGCTCGCGCAGCGCCGGCTCCTCAACGCCGATCAGCGCGCCGACATGCCGCACCACCGGCGCATCGCGCGGCCGGTCCATGCCGACCACCGGGTTGGCACGCGCCCAGGCCCGGTAGAAGAACAGGCCGAAGCGGTGCAGCAGCATGTTCAGGAAGGCGCCGACCGTGCGGTCCCCGTGGTGCAGCAGGCGCTCGCGGGCGTACTCGGTCAGGTGGATCGGCAGCGCGCCGTTGGGGCCGAGGTAGCCGATCACGCGCTGCACCAGGCGCGCCCCGCCGGGCCGGCCGAACTCGATGCGCGAGATGGCGCCGGGCGGGAAGGTCAGCGCCGGCTCCTCGTTGAAGCGCACCGGTTCGTCGGACGGGCGCAGCGCGTCGCCCAGGCGCGGCTGCTCCGGATGGGCCGCCTCGATGCGCCGCAGCGCCTGGAACAGGTCGTAGTGCGAGGGCCGCGCCGCGATGCGCGCGAGCATGTCGTCCGCGGGCGCGGCGACGGCGGGGTCGGCCCGTTCGTTCACAGCACCGGCCTCGCGCCCGGGCCCGGCGCCCAGGTCTTGAGATCGCCGCGCGTCAGCGAGGCCACCACGGTCTGCACGAAGCTGTTCATCGACACGTGGCGCGCGAAGTAGCGGTGCAGCACCGAGCCGAGCAGCACCGCGCTGCCGCCCTCGAAGGACAGGTCGTCGACCGTCACGCGCACCTCGAGCCCGCGGCCGAAGGCGATCGGTCCGGGCGCGGGATGGCGCCGCACCACCGGCCGCACCGCCACCGAGCGCACTCCCTCGACCTGGCGCCGCAGGCCGGTGTCCGCGCCCTGCGCGAACAGCCCGAGCAGCTCGCGCAGCGCCATCGCGCCGTCGTGCGGGTTCTCGTCCAGCAGCGAGAGGTAGTTCAGCGACAGCAGCGACAGCAGCCGCCAGGCCATCGGCCCCTCGCGCAGCGCGCTGTGCGGGCGCGACGGCCCGGCAACGACGCGGATCGCATCGGCCGGGGCGCGTGTGTTGAGCGTCAGCTCGCCGTGCTCGGCGCCCACCGGCATGAACACCGGCAGGTCGCGGTTGGTGCAGGTCACGCGCGCGGCCAGCTGGCGCAGGCTCTCGCGGTAGGGCGCATGGGTCATGTCGACCAGCGAGACGTACATCTCGGTGCCGACGTAGCCCGAGCGCGGCCCTTCGCGCCGGCTGCGGTTGCTGGCCAGGCGCGGCTCGCGCAGGCAGGTGTAGTAGCCCTTGGCGCCGGCCGGGTCGCGCTGCGGCACGGCGAACAGGGGCAGGAACTCCATCTCCTCGCTGTCATCGTTGTAGCCGTGCACCGAGGCGATGTCGAAGACCTCGAAGTCGGCCGAGGCGATGCGCTCGGGCATCACGTGGAAGGCGGCGGTGTGGTCGTCGATGTCGATGCGCTCGGCGCGCCGCTCGAACAGGTTGACGGCCGGCACGCAGTGCAGCGCGAAGTTGCCCGGCTCGCCGCTGCCCTCGAGCGAGGCGTCGTAGCGGTTGAACAGCAGCACCAGCTCGAACGAGGTGCCGCTGCAGGCGGCGAAGGCCGGCGCGAGGCCGGCCACGTCGATGAACAGGAAGCGCTGCGGGAAGGCGAAGTACTCCTGCATCAGCCGCGTGCCGGCGAGGCCGCGCAGCGTGACCGGCAGCATCGCGTCGGCATCGTCGTAGCCGACCGGCTGCACGGCCGTCGCGCCCAGGAAGCGCCGCGTGCCCTCGCCCTCGCGGCCCGGCGCGCCGGCCAGCACGCCGACGCAGTGGCCGACGATCAGCTCGTGCAGGCGCAGCGCCACGTCCTGCAGCCCGCCGAGGAAGAAGCGCAGCGTGTCCAGCCGCACCTGGTTGAACAGCATGCCCGGCGGCAGCGCGAAGCGGATGCGCACGCCGCTCCTCGGCCGCTCGGGCAGCGGCAAGGTGGCCAGCGGCAGGTCCGTCGCGTTGAGGAAGTACTCGACCGAGGCCACCCGCAGCGGCGTCAGCACCAGCTCCTGCGCGGTGCGGAACTCGCAACGCGTCGGCCCGAGCGCCGTCTCCGGCCCGAACAGCGCGCTGCCGCGCGGCACCTTGAAGCCGCCGGCCAGGTTCGGGTCGTTGCCCGGCTGGAACTGCGCGACCAGCATCGACGGCAGCGGCGCGCCGAGGTTGGGGCAGACCATGTCGAGCAGGCGCTGCGAGAGCGCCGGGAACTCGGCGTCCTGCTTGAGCTGCACGCGCGCGGCCAGGAAGGCGGTGGCCTCCATCAGGCGCTCGACGTAGGGGTCGGCGACCTCCAGGCCCTCGATGCCGAGCCGCCCGGCGATCTTCGGGAACTCGCGCGCGAACTCGCCCCCCATCTCGCGCAGGTAGCGCAGTTCCTGGTTGTAGTAGCGCAGCAGGCGCGGATCCATCGGCGTCTCGTCGTGCTCAGCCGCGCATGTCGCGCACGGCGGCCTGGCCGGTGTCGACGTCGACGTCGGCCGACAGCAGCAGCTCCAGCGGCACCGGCTGGTTCCACAGCTGGCCGCGGATCACCAGGCGCAGGCTGGTCGGGCGCTGGCCGGTGGACAGGTCGTTGGTGATCTTCACCTCGAGCGTCTTCTCGTCGATGCGCGGCTCGAAGCGGGCGATGCAGACCTTGATCGCGTGCTCGAGCACCGGGAACTCGAGCGTCGACCAGCTGCTGCCGGTCAGCGCCGGGATGCCGAAGTTGATGACCGACTTCACCGCCTCGGGCGCCTCGCGCCACATGCGCACGCGCTCGCGGTCGCGGCTGCGCGGGTCGGGCTCCTGGGCAGTGCAGTTGAACAGCCAGGTCAGGTCGCGCAGCACCGCGTCGCGCAGCTGCTTCTTGTTCAGCACGCGCGCGTCGAGCGGCTCCTTGGCCGTGCCGGCGTCGTTGTCGGTCAGGCGGTCGAGCAGCGACGGCTGCAGCCGCTCCTGGGCGGACAGCCCGGCCACTTAGGCGGCCCCGCCGTCGCCCTCGGGCGCGGCCGGCAACGCGTCGAGCTCGATCTGGCGCACGCCCATCAGGTCGTACTCGCCGGCGTCGGTGGCCAGCACGCGCTGGCCGAGGCCGGCGAAGCGCTCGTTGCCGATCGGCAGCCACTCGGTCTTGCGCGCCAGGTTGACCAGGCCGTCCGGGCTGTCCTGCGACCCCGGGTAGCGCGTGGGCACCAGCGCGACCGTCTCGCCGCCGTTGACGAACTGCAGCTGCGCGGGCATCCAGACGCAGTCGCGCAGGTCCTCCGGCTCGTCGAAGCTGACGCGCGCCAGGCGCGCGAACGGCACCCAGTAGTAGTTGCCGTTGACGCAGGCCTCGAGCACCGGGCCGATGCGCGAATCGGCATCCATGATCCACTCGAAGGGCGTGCCGTCGATGCGCCCGCCGACCGCCGGCGCCGCCTCGAACGCGCGCGCGGCCAGGTCCTGCGACTGCGCCTCGTCGCCCTGGCCCTTCTGCAGCAGCGATTCGATCAACAGCGCCAGCCAGGCGTCGGGCTGGCCGAACACCATCGGCGTGCGCTTGCCGGCGAACACCTGGGCGCGGATCAGCTCGCAGCGGATCGCGTGGCCGACCGTCTCGCGCATCGGGATCGCGAGCTTGTCCAGGTCGGCCACGACGTTGAGCTGCGTGTGCGCGCGCTCCCACTGCCCGAGCACGCACAGCAGCTGGGCCAGGAAGATGCGCAGCTTGGCGTCGGCCGGCTTCGCGCGCACGGCCTCGGTCAGGCGCGCGAGCGCGGTGCGCGGGTCACCGGCGTGCAGGGCCTCTTCGGCGTCGGTTCGGGGATCGGCCATGGCGTGGTTCTCGGGTGGTTGCGGCGGCCCGGCCGCCGGAGGTCAGAAGCCGTGTCCGCAGTCGGTGCAGAAGCGTGCCTGACGCGGCAATGTAGCGCCGCAGCTCGGGCAGCTCTTGAAGGCACTGGCCATGTCGAAGCCGCATTCGTGGCAGAAGCGCCCGCCCTGCGAGGGCGTCTGGCAGTTCGGGCACACGGCGGCCGGGCTGGCCGACTCGGCCGCCGAGGGCGCGACGGCGCCGTAGCCGCGCGCCTTGGCCGCGCACTGCACGCAGTGCCCGCCGCGTTCGTCCCAGGCCGCCGGCACGACCCACTTGCCGCACTCCTCGCAATGACGGAAGTGCTGCTGGGCGAGCTGCTGCGCCTCGGCCAGCGCCGCGGCCTTGGCGCGCGTCGCCCCGGAATCGGCCGCGTACTCGGCGGCGCGCCCGAGCGCGTGCAGGTCGTTGAACCAGTAGGTCAGCTTGGACACCAGGCCATGCATCTGGCCGCGCCGGTAGGGCCGGAACGGCGAACGCCAGGTCTCGCCGGTGACCTCGCAGAAGAACTCGAACTGGAAACCCGCGCCCGAGGCCGAGCTCAGCGTGCTCAGGTCGCGGTAGTTCGTCATCGCCATCGTGCGGCGCTCCGGGTCAGATGCCCAGGTCCTTCTTCATCGCGAAGGTTCGCACGGTGCCCTGCGTCGCCAGCTTGGTGGCGGCCTCGGCCCCGTCGGATGACGACTCGATCGCCTTGCGGTTCTTGTACACGTAGGCGAGCGAGCGGAACTCGGCCTTCCACTGCTCCTTCATGTCGGTCATCGTGTCGCTGACCTCGGCGCGCAGGCTGTAGTCGAGCAGGCGCAGGTTGGTCACCGTGAACACCAGCACCATGCCGGCGTTGGACGAGCGCTGGTTGATCGTCAGCACGGCCAGCGGGAACACGTCGCCGGCCTTCATCGAGTTCAGCATCTGCGTGGTGGCGAAGTCGACCCGCTTGCTGAAGTTGAACTCGTAGCTCTTGTTCTGCCGCTCGCGCTCGGCCATGCGCTCGTTGACCGCCTCGATGTCCTCGGCGAGCTTGCGCTCGTCCGCGGTGCGCCGATCGATGTCCTTGGCGTTTTCGTTGTAGAGCTTGTCGATCGCGTTGCGCAGGTTATCGTCGGCGACGCGCGCGTCCTTGTCGAAGGCATCCTTGGCGTCGCTCTGCTGCTTGAGCAGGTCGTCGATCTGCTTGTCGAAGTCGGAGCGCTCCTTCGGGTCGGAGGCGGCGCGCGCCTTCTTGCGCAGGTCGGCGATGCTGGCGGTGAGCTTCTTGTCGCTTTCCCGGAAGGAGTCGAGCGACTTCTTCCGCGAGGCCTTGTCGTTGAGCTTGAGGATCTCCTCCTGCAGGTCGGCGTTCGTCGAGGTGCTCAGGAAGTCGCGGTGCTTGTTGTAGGCCTTCTCGTCCTTCTCGGCGCGCTTGATCTCGTCGTCGTTCATCAGGTTCCAGCTCCAGCGCTCGATCTGGATCTGGCCGACGAAGCCGTCCGCCATGCACTCGCCGACCACGGGGACGGCGGAGGGGCGGGTCATCGACAGGTAGAGCTCGGCAACGTCCATGGAACCTCGTCAGAGCAGCGATGGGGCGGGGTAGAAGAACGGCGCCGCCGGCGCCACCGAATTGCCGATCTTCTTCAGGTACTGCATCGTCACCTGCTTGAAGTTCAGCTTGCAGGTCTCGACCAGCTCGACCATGCTGCCGTCCTGCGCCAGGTCGAGCGAGATGTCGGAGAAGTAGCCGTCGTTGGCCATCAGCACGAAGCCGGGCTCGTGGATGAACTTGCCCTTCTGCTTGATGTGCAGCACCGTGATGGTGGCGTTGAGCACCTTCCAGTGGCGGTCCAGGCTGAGGTGCATCTGCATCGACGAGACGTCGAAGCGCTTGACGAACTCCAGCGGCTCGAGCTTGACCGTCACCGGCTTGCCCATGCCCGCGATGGAGGCCAGCGCGTTGCCGATGCTCTCCTCCTGCGGGTCCTTCAGGACGTGCATGCCCCAGCTGAATTCCTTCAGCTCGACGGCGCCCTCCCAGCCCTGCAGCAGCCCCTCGCCGATCACCGGGCCGCGCTCGGTGATCATGCGCATGTAGATGTTGGACCCGCTCATATCGGTCGCCCTGCCCGTTCAGTTGCACCGAGAAATCGCCGCGGCGGGCCGGGCGGCGCGGGCCGGGCCCGCCCGCACCGCCGCCAAGCGCACGATCAGGCCGACGGCGAGGCCGTGCCGGCCGGGATGTCCCAGTTGTAGGTCTTGACCGCGCCGAGCTTGCCGGTCTTGTTGTCCTGCGGCTTGTACTCGATCTTGACGGTCTTGAAGACCATTTCGACCTTCTGCGTGACGTTGCCTTCCTCCGTGCCGCTGATGCCGACCTTGGTGATGAAGGCCCCTTCCATCGTCATCGTGAAGTAGGTTTCCGGGGTCGCGCTGCCGGTGGTCTTCATCATCTGCAGCTCGACCTTGGGGAAGGCCTTGCCGGTGCAGATGTAGCCCATGATCACCGTCGACGCCGTGTCGAAGTAGTGCTCCCAGTTCATCTTGCCCGGGTTGGGCTTGCCGACCGAGGCGCCGCCGCCCTTGGTCCAGCTGGTCTCGGCCTCGATTTCCCAGTCCCAGCCCTGGATCTCGATCCACTTCTCCTTGCCCTTCTGGATCGACTCGCCATCGGCCTTGTCGAAGAAGGTCAGGAACGCATTGACTGCCATGTGTCACTCTCCTTTGCAGGTTCACGCCCCGCGCGGCGTCAATCGGATTACGCGGACTTCTCCGACGGTAGCTTGGACACCAGTCGCAAGGACACCGTCAGGCCCTCGAGCTGGTAGTGCGGTTTCAGGTAGAACTTGGACTGGTAGTAGCCCGGCTGGCCCTCGATCTCCTCGACCTCGACCTGCGCGGCCGCCAGCGGCCGGCGCGCCTTGGTCTCCTCGCTCGAGTTCAGCGGGTCCCCGTCGACGTACTTGAGGATCCATTCGTTGAGCCAGTCCTGCATCGATTCGCGCGAGCGGAACGAGCCGATCTTGTCCCGGACGATGCACTTCAGGTAATGCGCGAAACGGTTGCATGCGAAGAGATACGGTAGACGCGCCGCGAGGGATGCGTTGGCGGTCGCGTCGGGATCGTCGTACTCCTGGGGCTTCTGCAGCGACTGGCCGCTGATGAACGCGGCGAAGTCGGAATTCTTCCGGTGGATCATCGACAGGAAGCCGTTCTTCGAGAGCTCGGCCTCGCGCCGGTCGGAGATCGCGATCTCCGTCGGGCACTTCATGTCGACACCGCCGTCATCGGTGGGGAAAGTATGGGTCGGCAGGTTCTGGACGGCACCCCCCGATTCGATGCCGCGGATGCGCGAACACCAGCCGTACTCCTTGAACGAGCGGTTCACGTTGGTGGCCATCGCGTAGGCCGCGTTGGCCCAGGTGTACTTGCCGTGGTCCGAGCCCTCGGTGTCCTCCTCGAAGGCGAAGTCGTCGACCGGGTTGGTCTTGGCGCCGTAGGGCAGGCGCGAGAGGAAACGCGGCATGCACAGCGCCAGGTAACGCGCGTCGTCGGACTCGCGCAGCGAGCGCCAGGCGGCGTATTCCGGCGTCGTGAAGATCTTGGTCAGGTCGCGCGGGTTGGCGAGTTCCTGCCACGATTCCATCTGCATCACCGAGGGCGCCGCCCCCGTGATGAAGGGGGCGTGCGCGGCAGCGGCGACCTTGGCCATCTCGCCCAGCAGCTCGACGTCGGGCGGCGTGTGGTCGAAGTGGTAGTCGCCCACCAGGCAGCCGTAGGGCTCGCCGCCGAACTGGCCGTACTCCTCCTCGTAGAGCTTCTTGAAGATGGGCGACTGGTCCCACGCGGTGCCCTTGAAGCGCTTGAGCGTCTTGCCCAGGTCCTGCTTGGAGATGTTGAGCACGCGGATCTTGAGCTGTTCGTCGGTCTCGGTGTTGTTGACGAGGTAGTGCAGGCCGCGCCACGAGGCCTCGAGCTTCTGGAAGTCCTCGTGGTGGATGATCAAGTTGACCTGCTCGGTCAGCTTGCGGTCCAGCGCCGCGATCATCGCCTCGATGCTGCGGATCGCGTCGCCGCTGACCAGCTTGGTGTTGGCCAGCGCCTGCTGCGCCAGCGTGTGCACCGCCTGCTCGACGGCGTTCTTCGCCTCGTCGGTCTTGGGCTTGAATTCCTTCTTGAGCAAGGACGCGAAGTCGTTGCCCTCGAGGGTGACCCCGGCCATCGCCGAGCCTTGTCGTTCGAGTTCAGCCATTGGTGTTGCTCCGGTTCAGGGTGGACCCGCGACTCATTCCTGCGGCTTGGCCTCGGCCGTCAGCGAGGCCAGCAGCGCCGGATCGGCCAGCACCTTGGCGATCAGTTCCTCCGCGCCACTCTTGCCGTCCATGTAGGTGATCAGGTTGGAGAGCTGCTGGCGCGCCTCGAGCAGCTTGTTCAGTCCCTCGACCTTGCGCGCCACGGCCGCCGGGGAGAAGTCGTCCATGCTCTCGAAGGTCACGTCCACCGAGAGGTTGCCCTCGCCGGTCAGCGTGTTGGGCACCGCGAACGCGACACGCGGCTTCATCGACTTCAGGCGCGAGTCGAAGTTGTCGACGTCGATCTCGAGGAACTTGCGGTCGGCGACCGTCGGCAGCGCCTCGGCCGGCTTGCCGCTCAGGTCGGCCATCACGCCCATCACGAAGGGCAGCTGCACCTTCTTCTCGGCGCCGTACAACTCGACGTCGTACTCGATCTGCACGCGGGGCGCACGGTTGCGCGCGATGAATTTCTGACTGCTGCCCATGGCTGGCTCCTCGGAAAAGATCGAAGCGCCGCGGCGCTCCGGAACGGCCTCGTCAACGAACGAAGAATCTTGCCACCAATTCAGTACGAGCTGCCGGACGAATACTCGTCGGCGGACACGCCCATGATCTTGGCCACCTGCTCGAGGGAGTCCGGCGCAAGTTCGCGCACCAGCTCGATGAAGTTCTTGTCGACCAGCTTGCGCGCGCGGCGCAGGAAGAACTGGGCCGGGTTGGTCGGCTCGGTGCGCTCGAGGTAGGCGCAGACGAGGTCGATCGCGCGCAGCGCATCCTCGCGGGTCTCGATGCTGCCCGGCAGGCCGCCGCCGCGGGCGCCACCGCGGCGCGGCGCGGGCGCCGCGGCGGGCATGTCGGCGGCCGGGCTGCCATCGTCGGCCTCGGTGCCGGCGCCCTCGTCGGCCGGGAGCTCCTCGGCGGCCTCCGCGGGCATCAGCGCCTGCAGGCCCGCCAGCAGCGACTTCAGCGTGCCCAGCTCCGGCGCATTGCCGTAGCCGACCTTCTCCTGCATCAATGCGTCGATCTGCTCGATGCGCGTGACGGCGGCGCCGGCGAAGTGGCGCAGCTTCGGGTCTTCGGCCACCGCGTCGGCGAGCAGGTGCTCGAGCTGCGCGGTGGACATCGGCGCCTCGCCCTCGCGCGGCTCGAGCATGCCCAGCGCGATCTCGAGTTCGCGGCCGCGCAATTCGCCGTAGCCGCGCCCGGCAACGATGGTGGACTGGCGCAGGTCGCCGATCAGCCCGGCCGCGCTGGCCATGTCGTTCAGCGCGTTGACGCGGGCGTAGGCGTCGCCGTCGTCGAGCCGCGGGTGCAGGTCGTCCCAGTAACGCTCCAGCAGGCCATGCACCAGGCGCATGCTGGCCACCAGGGTGCGCGCGCCCTCGAGGTGCACCTGGGCACGCGCCCAGTAGACCGCGATGCGCAGGTCGCGCGAGCGCTCGAGCAGGCCCTCGGCCAGGCGCTTGACGGCACGCCAGTCGGGCGGCTTCGCGTCGGAATCGTTGTTGAACTGCGTGCCGGGCTTGCCGACCGCGGCCTGCGACATCTCGAGGAAGTCGTTGTCCCATTCCAGGTCGTCGCCGCAGGGCGGGTCGCCCAGGGGCTCGAGCCACGCATCGACGGAGGCTCGCTCGTCGCCCTCCAACCCGGTCTCGTCGTCCATTCTCGTGTTCTGCGGCAGGGTTCATTGGCGCGGGGCGACGGCCGGCGTCTGCGGCGGCGCCCCGGCGGGACGGTGGGTTGTATAGCGCGGGCTCGGCACTCGTCAAGTGAACGCGGGCGCAAGTCGCGTCCGCACGCCAGATCCTTGCGCATCCCCGCAACGTGGGATGGGGTGGTACGGACGCGACGCCGCGCCGCGCCGCGCGCGTTACGCTCGCGGCTTCGCGGACCGGGGGGTTCGTGCAGGCAGGCGGGCTCGGCATGGACCTGGAACGTGGCTGGCGCGTCGGTGGCCTCCTGCTGGCCGCGCTCGCGGCACTGTGCCCGCCGCCCGCCTCGGCGGCCGACGAGGTGCCGCCGGGAGCCGTGCCGACGCCGCAGCAGCTGCGCCCGCAGCTGCCGCTGTCCCGCCCCGACGGCCCGCCGCCGCCCGAGCGGCCGGTGCCGCGCGAACTGGGCAAGCCGGCCGACGAGATCACGCTGGACGTGACCGGCTACGTCGTCGACGACGCGGCGCCGGCGGCCCTGCGCGCCGCCCTGCCGGCGCTGACGGCGCCCTTCACCGGGGCGCGGCGCAGCTACGAGGACCTGGTGGACGCCGCCGCGGCCGTCACGCGCTTCCTGCAGCGCGACCTCGGCTACTACCTCGGCTACGCCTACCTGCCCGAACAGTCGCCCGAGGGTGGCCGGGTGCGCATCGCGGTGCTCGAGGGGCGGCTCGACGAGGTCGTGCTGAACTGGCCCGAGGGCCTGCCGGTGCGCCGCGAGGTGGTGGAGGCCTACCTGGCGCGGCTCGAGCCGGGCGAGATCCTGCACGTGCGCGACGTCGAGCGCGTGGTGTTCCTGGTCAACGACCTGCGCGGCCTGACCGCGCGCTTCGAGGTGCGCGCCGGGCGCACGCCGGGCACCGCCTCGCTGGTGGTCACGCCGCAGCCCGAGGCACCCCTGGTGCAGCGCGTCGAGCTCGACACGCTCGGTTCGCGTTATTCGGGCACGCTGCGCGGCAGCTGGCTCGGCACCTTCAACAGCCCGTTCGGCCGCGGCGACGGCCTGGTGCTCAACCTGCTGTCCACCTCGACGCGCGGGCTGATGTTCGGGCTGGCCGGCTACACCCTCCCGGTCGGCTCGGACGGCCTCAAGCTCGGCGCCTCGCTGTCGCTGGTGCGCTACGAGCTGGACAAGACCGAGCTGCCGCTCGGGCTGAACGGCAAGGCGTCGACCGTCACCACCTACGCGCTGTACCCGATGGTGCGCTCGCGCAACCTGAACCTCTTCGGGCTGCTGTCGCTCGATGCCAAGCGCTACGTCGACCGCGTCGACCTGGCGTCCAGCTCGACCCGCAAGCAGGTCGACAACCTGCAGGTGTCGGCCTCCGGCGATGCCCGCGACGACCTGCTGACCGGTGGCGTCAACACCTTCGACCTGGCGCTGGTGCACGGGCGCCTGGACTCGCCGCGCCGTTCGTCCGAGGTGCCCACCCGCTTCTCGCACCTGCGGCTGAACCTGGCGCGGATGCAGAACCTGATCGACAACCGCCTGCTGCTGTACGCCAGCCTGAAGGCCCAGTTCGCGCGCGACAACCTCGACAGCACCGAGCAGTTCCAGCTCGGCGGCCCGGACCGGGTGCGCGCCTTCGCGCCGGGCGAGGGCACGGGCGACAGCGGCGTGGTCGGCTCGCTCGAGTTGCGCTTCCTGCCGCCGGAGAGCTGGTTCGGCCGCCTCTCGCGCGAGCTGGTGTTCAGCGCCTTCGCGGACGCCGGCCGCAACCGGGTGCGCGCCAAGCCGGCCGAGCCGGCCGACAGCAGCGCGCCGCCGGACAACAGCAAGTCCCTCAGCGGCTGGGGGATCGGCACGGTGTGGGACCGCGCGAACGACTTCGCGCTGCGCGGCTACCTCGCCTGGCCGATCGGCGGCAAGGCCGAGGCGGACACCCGCGAGCGCAAGCCGCGGGTCTACCTGATCGGCAACAAGACCTTCTGACCGGGCCCACCGCAAGCTCGCGGAGACAGCGATGAAACAGCCTCGACGCGCCCTGCCCCGCCTGCACCCGGTCGGCCTGGCCGCGTGCCTGGCGCTCGCCGGCCCGGCCCATGCGCTGCCGCAGGGTGCGACCGTGGTCAGCGGCCAGGTGTCGATCACCTCGCCGAGCGCCACGCTGCAGATCGTCAGGCAGGGCAGCACGCGCGGCATCGTCGACTGGACCAGCTTCTCGCTGGCCTCCGGCGAGCGCGTGCGCTTCGACCAGCCCTCCGCCAGCGCAGTGCTGCTGAACCGGGTGACCGGCAACGACCCGTCGCAGATCTTCGGCCAGATCCAGTCCAATGGCCGGATCTTCCTGCTCAACCCGAACGGCATCGTGTTCGGCTCGAGCGCGCGCATCGACGTGGGCGGCCTGGTGGCGTCGTCGCTCAGCCTGTCGAACGCCGACTTCGAGGCCGGCCGCTACCTGCTGACCAGCGACGGCCCGCGCGGCGCGGTGCGCAACGAGGGCACGATCGACGCACCGGGCGGCAGCGTCGCGCTGGTCGCGCCGCAGGTGAGCAACGCCGGCACGATCCAGGCCACCGGCGGGCGGGTCGGCCTCGCCGCGGCGCAGCAGGTGCTGGTCGACGTCGAGGGCGACGGGCTGATCTTCTTCCAGGCCAGCGCGACCGAGGCCTCCAACCGGCTCGCCCAGCTCGGCCGCATCCAGGCCGACGGCGGCAGCGTCGAGTTGCGCGCCGCGGCGCGCGGCAGCTTTGCCGACACGGTGCTGAACATGGCCGGCACCGTGCAGGCGCGCGGCCTGGGCCTGCGCGACGGCCGGGTCGTGATCGACGGCGGCGATGCCGGGATCACCCGCCTGGCCGGCACGGTCGACGTCTCCGGCGCGGCGCGCGGCGGCCACGTCGAGGTCACCGGCGACAAGGTGCTGCTCGACGCCGGGACCCGCCTGGACGCGCGCGGCGAGTTCGGCGGCGGCACGGTGCTCGTCGGCGGCGACCTGCACGGCCAGGGCACGCTGCGCAACGCCACGCAGGTGCACGTCGACGCGGCGGCCACCATCGACGTCAGCGCAGGCGATGCCGGCGACGCCGGCAAGGCGGTCGTCTGGTCCGACCAGACGACACGCTTCCACGGTCACATCGACGCCCGTGGTGGCAGCGCCGGCGGCAACGGCGGGCAGGTCGAGGTGTCGGGCCGGCAGACGCTCGCCTTCGACGGCACGGTCGACACCCGGGCGCCGCTCGGACAGCGCGGCACGCTGCTGCTGGACCCGTCGGCGATCCGGATCACGGACACCGACACGAACATCAGCGCCGGCCCGGCGTTCACGAGCGATTCCGCCACGTCGACGCTGAGCGTCGCGACGCTGCGCACCGCGCTGCAGAGCACCGACGTGACCGTCGACGCGACCGGCGGCGCGGCCTCCGGCGCATCCACCATCAGCTTCGAGTCCGACCTCACCAACTGGAACTCCGCCTCCTCGCTGACCCTGCGCGCCACCAGCAGCATCGCGCTGGGCGCCGACATCACCAATGCCGGCAGCGGCGGGCTGAACGTCTTCACCAGCGGCCCGGTCAGCGGCGCGGGCAACATCCGCCTGAACGGCGGCGCTTTCCGCGTGGCCGGCGCAACCGAGGCCACCACCGCCGGCCAGCCGGCCACACGCGCCGGTTCGGTCAACCTCACCGGCACGATCAACACCGGCGGCGGCACGGCCGCCCGCGACGGCGGCGACGTCTGGATCCGCACCAGCGGCGCGCTCGCCACCGGCACGATCACCACCCGCGGCGGCACGGCAGCCACCGGCGCCATTGGCCGCGCGGGCGGCGAGGTGCACCTCGACGCAAGCGACGGCGCGATCAGCGTCGGCAACATCGACACCAGCGGCACCGACGCGGCGTCCTCGACCACCGCCCGGCTGGGCGGCGCCGCCGGCCTGGTGGACGTGGTGGTCGCCACGCCGGGCGCGGCACGCCAGGTCAGCCTGGGCAGCGTCACCGCGCTCGGCGGGGTCGGCTCGAGCAGCCCGAGTGGCAACAACGCCGGCGGGCGCGGCGGCGCGGGCGGCAGCGTGACCGTTGCCAACGCGAACGGCGGCGTCACGGTCGGCGCGATCGACGCCCGCGGCGGCGACGGCGGCGACGCGAGCGGCAGCGGCACGCGGCCGCGCGGCGGCAATGCCGGCGCGGTGACGCTCACGGCCACCGGCGGCACGCTGCAGGCCGCGGCGATCACGTCCACCGGCGGCGCGCACGGCGCCGGCAACGGCAACAACGCCGACGGCGACGACGCCGACATCACGCTGACCGCCGGGCTCGACCTGACGCTGGACGACGCCCTCGCGGCCGGCAGCGCCGGCGTGGCGCTGGCCTTCGGCCAGGCCGGCGGCGCGACCACCCACACGCTGACCCTGGCCGACACGGCGGCGATCGGCGCCGGGACCGTCAGCGCGACGGGCGGCGCGGGCGCGAACGACACGCTGCGCGTGACCCGCGACGCGTCGCTGATCACGCTCGACGCGGCCAGCCTCACGCTCGACAGCGCCACGCCGATCACGCTGTCGGCGATCGACGCGGCCGACCTGAGCGGCGGCGCGGGCGCCAACCGCATCGTCGCCGGCGCCTGGGGCGGCCGGCTGGCCCTGCGCGTCAGCGGCGGCAACGACACCCTCGAGGGCAACGACACCCCGGGCAGCAGCGGCGGCGGCACGAGGCTGTTCGGCGCCGACCTGGCTACGACCTGGACGATCGACGGCGCGAACCAGGGCCAGCTGAGCTACGCCGGGCCGACCACGGTGCAGTTCAGCGGCGTCGGGCGCCTCAGCGGCGGCAGCGCCGCCGACACCTTCGCGCTGGCCGATGCCGGCACGATCCAGGGCGTCGCCGGCGGCACCGGCAGCGACACGCTGGACCTGCGCGCCAAGAGCGGCGCGGTGTCGATCGACCTGGGCACGAACGCGGCCACCGACGTCGGCAGCTTCAGCGGCATCAACACGGTGCGCGGCAACGACACGGTGGCCGGCGGCGCCAGCACCACCTTGACGGGCGCGGCCGGCACGCAGACCTTCGCGGTGACCGGCGCGAACGCCGGGACGGTCGGCGGCGTCGCCTTCAACGGCGTCGGCAACCTCGCCGCCGGCGCCGGCAGCACCGGCAACAGCTTCGTGTTCACCGGCTCCGCGCGCCTGAACGGCGCGATCACCGGCAGCGGCGACGACACCCTGAGCCTGGCCGGACGCACCGGCGCGCTCGACCTCCGCCTGGCGGACGGTTCGGTGGCCAGCGGAGCGACCGTCGTGGTCGGCAGTTCCACCGGGCTGACGACGCTGGTCGGCAACGACGGCAGCACGGGCACCAACAGCACGCTGACCGGCAGCAACGCCGGCCAGTCGTTCACCTTGACGGCGGCCAACCAGGTCGAGGTCGGCGCCCTGACCGTCCAGGGCGTCGGCAACCTGAGCGGCGGCAGCGGCGCCGACGCCTTCACCCGCACCGGCAGCGGCAGCCTGAGCGGCGCCCTCGCCGACGGCGGCGGCGCCACCTCGCTGACCGGCACGATCTCGACCGGCGGCGACCAGACCTACAGCGGCGCGGTGACCCTCACCGGCGCGACCACACTCGCCAGCAGCGGCGGCACGATCCGCTTCGACAGCACGCTCGATGGCAGCCAGACGCTCGCGCTGAGCGCCGGCAACGCGATCCGCTTCGCCGGCGCGGTCGGCGCCGGTGCGGCGCCGACCACCCTGTCGGCCAGCGCGGGCACGCAGCTCGCCCGCGGCGCCGACGGGCTGACGCTCGGCGCAACGCCCAGCCTCTCGGTCGGCGGCGTGGCGCTCGATTCCACGGTGCGCGACCTGTTCGTCGCCGGCCCGGTGGCCAGCGCGCAGGTCGACGCCCACGCTGGCAGCAGCGTCACCCACGACCTCACGATCACCGGCGCCGGCACGCTGGGCCGCCTGGTCGTCAGCGGCGACTTCGACGTCAACGCCGGCAGCGCGCTGACCCAGACCGACACGCTGCAGGTCGACGGCACGACCCGCGTGCAGGGCGGCGCGAACGCGATCACGCTGACCCAGGCGGGCAACCGCCTGCAGGGCGCCGTGACGCTCGCCAACAGCGGCACCAACGACATCGCGCTGACCAACAGCGTGGCGACGCAGATCGGCGGCATCAGCGCCGGCGCCGGCGCCCTCACGATCAGCTCGGGCGGCGCGATCACGCAGACCGGCGCGATCACCCAGACGGGCACCGGGGCGGTGTCGATCGCGGCCGCTGGCAGCCCCATCACGCTGGGCGCGACCGGCAACGACTTCCGCGGCCCCGTCACGCTGGCCGGTGGCGCGGTACAGCTCACGGACAGCAATGCGCTCACGCTGGCCGCCTCGACGGTAGGCTCGCTGGTGGTCGAGGCCGACGGCGCGATCGGCCAGACCGGCGCGCTGGTCACGACCTCGGCCGGCGGCGCCAACCGCTTCAGCGCCGGGGCCGGCAGCATCTCGCTGGCCGACGCCGGCAACAGCTTCGCCGGCAGCGTCGCGCTGAGCAACACGGGTGCCAACGACGTCGCCCTGAGCGACAGCGGCGCGCTCGCGCTCGGTGCGGTGAGCGTGGGCAGCGGCGCCCTCACGCTGCGCGCCGGCGGGCCGATCACCCAGACCGGCAGCAGCCCGGCCGCGGCGCTCACCCAGGCCGGCGCCGGCGCCGTGACGCTGGACGCTGGCACGAACGCCATCACCCTGGGCAACGCCTCCAACCGCTTCGCGGGCGCGGTGACCCTGACCGGCACCGACGTGCAGCTGCGCGGGTCCAGCGGCTTGACGCTGGCGGGCAGCACGGTCGGTTCGCTGGACGTCGGCGTCGACGGCGCGATCGGCCAGACCGGGACGCTGGTGATCGGCGGGGCGAGCCGCTTCGATGCCGGGGCCGGCAGCATCACGCTGACCGACCCGAACAACAGCTTCGGCGGCAGCGTCGCGCTGGCCAACAGCGGCGCCAACGACGTCGCGCTGAACAGCGTCGGCGCGCTGCAGATCGGCACCTCGACACTCGGCAGCGGCTTGCTGACCCTGAGCGCCGGCGGCCCGATCGGCCAGAGCGGGGTGATCACCCAGTCCGGCGCGGGCGCGGTCAGCGTCGACGCCGGCAACCAGGCGATCTCGCTCGGCCTCGACAACGACTTCCGCGGCGCGGTGAGCCTGCGCAGCGTCGGCACCGACGCCGTCACGCTCAAGGATGCCAACGACCTGCTGCTCGGCACGCTGAGCCTGGGCAGCGGCGCGCTGACCCTGACCAGCACCGGCAACCTGACGCAGAACGGCGCGATCACCCAGGCCCCGGGCGCCCAGGCGGTCACCATCGCGGCGGGGGCCGGCGGCAACG
>KZ836139.1 GCA_003265685.1 Piscinibacter caeni
GCGCGCGGCCGCCGCCGCGGCGGCCACGTCGGAGGCGTTGGCGGCGCCGGTGCGCGTCAAGGTCGCGCCGGTGGCGGGTTCGCGCACGTCCAGCGTCGCCGCGGCGGCGCGCCAGCCACCGCTGTAGAGGTGTTCGCGCCACAGCGCGTGGTCGAGGAAGGGGGTCGTCGTGCTCATCGGGGCTCCGGGCGGAATCGGTTCCGTACGGCGCCCTTCAGCGCAACGCATGTGCCACGCGGCCGGGCCGGCGCGCCTTGCCGCACTGCGGCCGCCCGTGCCGCTGCGAGGCAGGGCGGGGGTTTTCTCCGAACTTTCCCGGAGGCCCGATGCTGCGCCGCGCCTCAGGGTTGACCCGGACCCATGAGCTTCATCAAATAAGCGAAGAATCCGGGCAGCTTCCGATCCGATTTCTTATTTGATGACACGCCCCACCGACCGCATCTCGCTCGCCGAGGTGGCTCGCCAGACCGGCGCGATGCTGCGCCGCGCCGACAGCGCGCATTTCCGCGAGCAGGAGCGGCCGACGCTGGCGGACCTGACCGAATCGCTGTTCTTCTCGCCCGGCGACGGCCGCATCTGGCTGAACGACCAGCGCATGCTGCTGTGGCACAGCTCGGCGATGGGGCACCTGCGCCGCGAGCTGATCGACACGCTGGGCATCGAGCGCGCGCGCGGGCTGCTGACGCGCGCCGGCTACGTCTCCGGCGCGCGCGACGCACAGCTGGTGCGCGAGCGCTGGCCCGACAGCGACATCGGCAACGTCTTCATGGCCGGCACCAAGCTGCACGCGCTCGAGGGGGTCGTGAAGGTGGTGCCGCTGCGCTTCGAGTTCGACCTCGACCGCGGCATCTACGACGGCGAGTTCCTGTGGGAGCACTCGAGCGAGGACGACGAGCACATCGCCGCCTACGGCCTGGGCACCGAAGCCGCCTGCTGGGGGCAGGTCGGCTACGCGACCGGCTACGTGACGACGCTGTTCGGCCAGATGGTGATCTTCCGCGAGGTCGAGTGCCGCTCGATGGGAGCGAACGTGTGCCGCGTGATCGGCCGCCATGCGGCCGCCTGGGGCGACATCACCGAGGACCTGCGCTACCTGCAGGCGCACGACTTCCGCAGCCTGCCCCCCGCCGCGCCGGCCGCCGCGGCCCTGGCGGCGCCGGCGCGGCGCACGCGCAAGGCCGAGGGGCTCGACCGGCACGAGATCGTCGGCGCCTCGTCGGCCTTCAACTCGGCCTGCCACCAGCTCGACCGTGTCGCGCGCACCGCGGCGACGGTGCTGTTCACCGGCGAATCCGGGGTCGGCAAGGAGGCCTTCGCGCGCCGCCTGCACCGCATCGGCGCGCGCGCCGACAAGCCCTTCGTGGCCGTCAACTGCGCCGCGATCCCCGAGACGCTGATCGAGTCGGAGCTGTTCGGCGTCGAGCGCGGCGCGTTCACCGGTGCGAGCCAGTCGCGCCCGGGCCGCTTCGAGCGCGCCGACGGCGGCACGCTGTTCCTCGACGAGATCGGCACGCTCAGCCTGGTCAGCCAGGGCAAGCTGCTGCGCGCGCTGCAGGAGGGCGAGCTGGAGCGCGTCGGCGGTACGCGCACGATCAAGGTCGACGTGCGGGTGGTCGCCGCCACCAATGTCGACCTGCAGGCCGAGGTGCGCGCCGGGCGCTTCCGCGAGGACCTGTTCTACCGCCTCAACGTGTTCCCGATCCACCTGCCGCCGCTGCGCGAACGGCGCGACGACGTGCCGCTGCTGATGAACCACTTCCTGCAGCTCGAGTCGCGCCGCCACGCCCGCAGCCCGACCGGCTTCACGACGCGCGCGGTGCGCGCGATGCTGCACTACGCCTTCCCGGGCAACATCCGCGAGCTGCAGAACCTGATCGAGCGCGGCGTCATCTCGGCCGAGGACGGCGCGGCGATCGACGTGATGCACATGTTCCGCCGCGAGCAGCTCTCGCACGAGAGCCTGCTGGCGATCGGCGCGCAGGGCACGCTGACGCCCGGCGAGCAGACCCCCGCCCCGCTGCTGGAGCTGCTGCGCCAGCACGTGGGCAGCGGCACGCCGCTGCCGGCCATCGAGCAGCGCCTGCTGCGCGAGGCGGTGGCTGCGGCCGGCGGCAACCTCTCGGCCGCTGCGCGCACGCTCGGCCTGAGCCGCGCGCAGCTGGCCTACCGGCTCGAGCGCAGCGACACGCCGGCACCGCGCCGGCGCCGGCGCGGCACGACAATCGCGCCATGAACGCCAAGCCCCCCGCCGCGCGCGAGCAGACACCCTACGGCCGGCTCGCCGAAGCCGGCCTGCACGGCATCCTCGGCTACCAGCTCGCGCAGGCCGCGATCACGACCACGCGTGTGTTCGGCGAGCGGGTCGGCCAGCCCGCCGAGCTGCGCCCGGTCGAGTTCACCATCCTGACGCTGGTGCACGAGAACCCCGGCGTCTCGGCACGCCAGCTCGCCGACGCGCTGGCCGTGACGCCGCCCAACATCACGATGTGGATCGACAAACTCGAGCGGCGCGGCCTGATCGAGCGCGAGCGCAGCACCACCGACCGGCGCGCCCAGCACATCCGCACCACCGCGCCCGGCGCGGCGCTGGCGCGCCAGGCGGTCGAGCGGGTGCTCGAGGGCGAGGCGGCCACGCTCGCCGCGCTCAGCCCGGCCGAGCGCGCAATGCTGATCGAGCTGCTGCACAAGGTGGCGTGCTGCCGAAAGCGCTGATCACTCCAGCGCCTGGCGCACCGCACGCGCCAGCTCGGCGCGCCGGTACGGCTTGGGAAACAGCAGCACGCCCGGGTCGAGCTGGCCGTGGTGCACGATGGCGTTTTCCGTGTGGCCCGAGGTGTAGAGCACGCGCAGGCCCGGGCGCGGCGTGCGTGTCGCGTCCGTCAGCTCGCGGCCGGCCGACTGCTTCAGGAAGCCGTACACCATCGCCAGGCCCAGGCCGGTGCCCTTGCCCTTGGCCTTGGTGGTGAAGAAGGGCTCGAACACCCGCGTCAGCAGCTCGGCCGGGATGCCACTGCCGGTGTCGGAGACGGCCAGCATCACGTACGGGCCAGCGGCCAGGTCCGGGTGCTGGCGGCACGCGCCTCCGGCTGCGAGTCGCGCCTGCGCACCGAGGTGGCGGAGTTCCTCGCCGCGCTCGCGCCCTGGGCGCCCAGCCACCTGGCGATCGACCTGACGCTGCCCGACACCAGTGGCCTCGCGGTGCTGCGCGCGGTGGCGCGCACCGGCTGCCAGGCGCGGGTGATCATCTGCAGCGGCGCCGGCCGCAGCGAGCTCGACGAGGCCCTTGCCGAAGCCCGCGCGCTGGCGCTGCCGACCTCCGGCGTGCTGACCAAGCCCTTCACGCTGGCCAGCCTGCGCGCCCTGCTGGCCGACCCGGTGTAGTCTGCGCGGCCATGAAGCTGCGCATGGCCGAGAACTCCCTCTTTGCGATCCTGCTGCGCTCGCGCTGGTGGGCCAGTGCCGGCATCGCGGCGCTGATCGCCGTGCTCGCCTGGGCGCTGCTGCCGCCGGACTGGAAGCTGGCCGGCGCACTCGTCGGCACCCCGTTCGCGGTGATCGCGCTGATGGCCGCCTGGCGCCAGCGCCACGCGCCCAGCCCGCAGCATGTCGAGCAAGCCGGGCAGGCGCTGCGTGCGCTGGCCTGGCCGGCCTTCGCCGAACTGCTGGAGCAGGCCTTCCAGCGCGACGGCCATGCGGTCACGCGGCGCGCAGGCGCGGCCGACTTCGAACTCGAACGCAAGGGCCGGCGCATGCTGGTCAGCGCGCGGCGCTGGAAGTCGGCCCGCACCGGGCTCGAGCCGCTGCGCGAGTTGCAGGCCGCGCGCGACGCGGCGCAGGCGCCGGACGCGCTCTACATCGGCCTGGGCGAACTGAGCGAGCCCGCGATCGCGTTTGCACGCGAGCAGCGCATCGCGGTGTGGCAGGCGGCCGAGCTGGCGCAAGCGCTGCGCGGGCTGCTGCCGCGCTGAGGCGGCCCGGGCGGCGCGCGCCGCTGCGGGCGCGCCGCCCGACGCCTCACTTCATCAGCGTGAAGAGCATCGCGTGCGCCACCACCCGGCCGCTGCCGTCGCGCACGTTGAGCACCGCCTGCTGCGGCCCGCTCGCGCCCACCGCGGCCTGCGCGGTGACGGTGACGGTCGTGCTCGCGCCGGCATCCAGCGCGATGTCGGACGGACTGACCGTGTAGCTCACGCCCGACGTCGCGTCGACCACCTGCAGGCTGAAGCCGGCCGCGCTGCCGCCCAGGTTGCCGATCGTCAGCGACTGCGAGCGCGACTGGCCGCTGCCCGAGGGCACGCCGCCGAAGGACAGGCTGACCGGATCGAGCGACACGCTGGCGCCGGCCGCGGCCAGCAGGTCTTGCAGGCCGGCGCCGACGATGTTGGCGTCGCTCACCGGTTGGCTGCCGGTCTGGAAGTCGGTCAGCACGCCGCGTGTGGCGGTGTTGACGATCGCCGAGCGCACCTCGGCGGCCGACCAGCCCGGGTGCTGGCCGCGCAGCACCGCCGCCGAGCCGGCCAGGTGCGGCGCCGCCATCGAGGTGCCGCTCAGGAAGGCGAAGCAGGGCGCGCCGCCGCACAGGTAGACCGGCACCGACGACAGCACGTTGACGCCGGGCGCCACCACGTCGGGCTTGACCCGGAAGTCGACGTCGGTCGGGCCCTGGCTGCTGAAGCCGGCCATGATGTTGGCGTTGGCGCTGCGCAGGTAGGTCAGCGTGGCCGAGATCGTCGCGCTGCCGGCCAGGCTCTTGAGCGTCTGGCCGTCCTGCAGGCCCACCATGTAGGCCGGCACCGTCGGCTGGCCGGGCGTGCCGTCGGTGCCCATCGCGGTCGGGTCGCCGGCCACGTTGTTGGCCACCAGCACCGCGGCCGCGCCGGCCGCCTGCGCGTTGCGGATCTTGGCCGAGAAGGTGCAGGACCCGCGCGAGATCAGCGCGATGCGCCCGGCCAGCGAGCCCGCCGGCAGCGCCGCGCAGGCGTTGTTCAGCCCGTTGACGGTGCCGGGCACGACCTGCAGCGGGGCGCTGAAGTCGGCCGCGACGACCGCGAAGTCGCCGCTGGCCGCGCCGACGGTGGTGGCGCCCACCGTCACCGGCGCGCCGACGAAGTGCGGCACCGTGCTCGCGCCGGCGGTCAGCCCGCGCGCGGCCATCCCGGGCGAACCGACGGTGAAGCCGCCCGGTCCCTCGTTGCCGTTGGAGATCGCCACCACCATGTTGGCCGCGTCGAGGTTGTCGACCGCGACGGTCAGCAGGTCCTGGATGCCGTGGCTGCCGCCGCCCAGGCTCATGTTGGCGACGTCGAAGCCGTCCGCGTAGGCCGCCTCGAGCGCATTCAGGATGTCCTCCGAGCGGGCGCTTTCCACCGTGCCGGGGAAGACGTTGTAGTTGCCCAGCAGCGCGGCCGGCGCGACGCCGGAGATCGCGTAGCCGATCGGCGCGCCGTTCACGCTGGCCGGCGTGCGGTAATTGCAGGCCACCGTGCCGGCCACGTGCGTGCCGTGCTCGCCTACCGCCTTGGCGTCGAAGCCGTTCTGGTTCAGCTTCATGTTGAACACCCGCGCGGCGATCACCTTGTTGTTGGTGTACTTCTTGTCGCCGAAGTGCGTCTGCGCCGGGTAGCCGGCGTCCGAGAAGCAGGGGTGCGTGGTGTCGATGCCGGAGTCGACGATCGCCACCTTGACGCCGCGCCCGGCGTCGGCCGCACCGCCCGGCCGCTGCGCCCAGGCCTGCTCGGCCGAGATCAGCGCCAGGTCGGGGTCGGTCGCGTTCGGGGTGTAGAGCGACTGGTACTGCGCGCTCTTGACCAGTGCGCTGGCCGAGACCTGCGCGAGCGTCGCACCGTTGAGCTTGACGCCGACGGCGTTCAGCGCGATGTCGAACTCGCCGTTGACCTGCGCGCCCGGCACGTTGGCGCGCAGCCAGGCCTTGTAGTCGTTGCGCTGCTTGGACAGCAGCGCGCGCTGCGACTTCACCGCGCTGCTGGAAAAGTCGATCTTCTTGCCCTTGGGCGGCTTGGTGCGGCCGGCGGCCAGCGGGTCGGCCCACAGCTGAACCAGGGCATAACCGTTGTCCTGAGTGGCCTTGGTGGCGTTGGCATCGGTGTTCTGCGCCTGCAGCGGGCCGGCGCCCAGCGCGGCAACCACGGCCGCGAGGGCAAGCAGGGTTCGTTTCATGGGGTCCTCCTGATGGTGAAGGACCAGTATGGAAGTCGCCTACTCGCCCGGCAGCCGGGAAAGCCCCCGGCGCCACGCCTAGAGTCAAACCCTAGGTGCTCAGAACACCGTGCCGTCGCTCGTGATCGCCAGCGGCGGAGCACCACCGGCGCGGCGCTCGGCCGCGATCTCGCGCCCGGCCGCCCAGCTGCCGCCCTCGAGCAGGCAGGCCAGCGGCAGCCCGGGCACGCCGAGCAGGCCGCGCACGCGCGGCAGCAGCTCGTCGAGCAGCACGACGGTCAGCGCGCGCCATTCGATCACCCACGGATCGGCCGGGGTGCGCGGCGCGGCGGCGAAGGCCGCGTCGCGCGGCACGATCACGCCGGCGTCGAGCAGCAGGCCGCCGTTGCGGTATTCGGGCAGGCCGGTCAGCTCGTCCAGGCCGTGCACCTTGACGCCGGCCCATTCGAAGGGCTCGATCAGCGAGTAGGCGAGCCACTGGCTGAGCTTGTGGAACGGCACCCAGCCGGCGCTCGGGCCCGTGCCGCCGGCGGCCGGGTGTGGCCAGACGTCGCCGACCGGGATGCCGTGGAACACCTGCCCGCTGGGCCAGATGCCGCTGAAGCACTCCAGCAGCGCGCCGAGGATGCGCCCGGCGCCGATCTCGTGGTGCATCGCCGTGGGCACCGGCCGGTGGTGGTTCAGGCGCGGCGCGTGCGCGTGATGCGTCAGCGCATCGAACAGGTGGCCGGGCTGGCCGGTCGAGGTGAAGGTCTCCGGCCGCTCGCGCAGCGCCTCGCCGAGCCGGTGCAGCAGCGCGGCGCGGCCCTCGAGGCCGACCAGCGGGTTGCCCGGCCCGGCCTGGAAGATCTCCGCCAGCGCGTGCGCATCGAGCTTCAGCAGCGCAGCCGCATCGACGCGGCAAGGGTCGCCCAGGTCGGACGAGAAGCGCCCGTCCAGGAACGCGCGGAAGCTGGCCACCGCCAGGCCCTCGCTGCGCACGAAGCGCCGGCCGCTGCCGGCCTCGTCGTAATGCCAGTCGGGCCCGGCGCCGGCATCCAGCAGCACGCTGACCAGCGCCAGGTCGATGTGCGCGCGCGCCACCGCGATGTGGCTGCGGCCGGCGAGCTTCGCATCGAGCTCGGCGCGGCGGTCCACGCCGCCGGCCTCGAAATGCCGCCAGCGGCTGTGGTACGGGATCGCCAGATCGGGAAAGCGGCGGCGCGTCAGCGTGGCGATGCGCTCGGCCACCGCATCGAGCCGCGTCTCGTCGAGCGTGAAATGCGGCGAGTGGCCGGCGCGCACGTGCACCGCGATGGCCTGGCAGCGGGCGCGGATCGTCGCCGGGTCGCGCAGGGTGCGGACCGCGGCGTCGAGGGCATGGGCGTCATTCAAGGCCTCGGCCTTTCACCGCCGCCAGCCGCTCGGCATCGGGCACCGCGCCGTCGGTGAAGTAACCCGCCGCGATCTTGGCCTCGATCTCGACCTTGGCGTCGGCCGGCACCAGCTCGTCGGGGATCTTGACGCGCTCGCCCACCGTGATGCCGCTGCCGGTGATGGCGTCGTACTTGTCGTTGCTCATCGACACCAGCCGGTGGATGGTGCGGATGCCCAGCCAGTGCAGCACGTCGGGCATCAGCTCCTGGAAGCGCATGTCCTGCACGCCGGCCACGCACTCGGTGCGCAGGAAGTACTTGTCCGCCCGGTCGCCGCCCTCCTGGCGCTTGCGCGCGTTGTAGACGAGGAACTTGGTGACCTCGCCGAGCGCGCGGCCCTCCTTGCGGCTGTAGGCGATCAGGCCCACGCCGCCGGCCTGCGCGCCGCGGATGCACTCCTCGATCGCATGCGTCAGGTAGGGCCGGCAGGTGCAGATGTCGGAGCCGAACACGTCCGAGCCGTTGCACTCGTCGTGCACCCGTGCGGTCAGCGTGACGTTCGGGTCGGCCAGGTCGCGCGGGTTGCCGAAGATGTAGAGCGTCTGCCCACCGATGGGCGGCAGGAAGACCTCGATGTCGCTGCGCGTCACGAGCTCGGGGTACATGCCGCCGGTCTCCTCGAACAGCGCGCGGCGCAGCTCGGCTTCGCTCACGTTGAAGCGCTTCGCGACCCCCGGCAGCCACCAGACCGGCTCGATCGCGATCTTGGTGACGGTGGCGGAGCTGTCTTCCAGCAGCACCTTGCCATCGACCTGCAGGCGCTGGAAGGCGAGCGCCTGCCGGATCTCCGGCAGGTGGATGTGCGCCTTGGTCACGGCGATGGTCGGGCGGATGTCGTAGCCCTGCTCGAGGTAGTCGGCGAACACCTGCTGCACCGAGGCGCCCCAGGGGTCGATCGAGACGATCTTCTCGGGGTCGCCCCACTGCTCGTAGGGGCCGATCGGGTCGGTCGGCGCGGTGTTGGTCAGGTCGGCGCGGTGGCCCTTGACCAGGTTGCCGGCCGCCACCGCCAGCGCGCGGTAGACGCCGTAGCTGCCGCTGTGCGTGCCCACCACGTTGCGCTGGCTGCGGTTGCTGGTGGTGCCGACGATGGGTCCGCGCTCCAGCGCATCGGCCGCGCCCCAGTGGATGGCCGGCGCACCGGTGGCGCCCTGGCCGGGGTGGGAGGTCAGGCGGATGTGGCGCGCGCCGGGTTCGGAACTCATCGATACAGCATAGCGCCGGAATGCCGCGCTGCGGGGTCGGCCCGGCTCAGTCCAGCCCGCGCACCGGCAGGTTCGGCCGCTGCAGCCAGTTCAGCGGCGACCAGGCCGCCGTGCCGTCGGTCACGTGCAGCGTGTAGGCCATGCGCGAGCGCGCCGAGCGGTTCGGGCCGCTGTAGTGCGGCAGGCGGCCGTGAAACACCACCAGCGCGCCGGCTTCCACCTCCACCGGCACGGCCTGCGCCGTGGTGGGCCAGGGGGTCGGGTCGAGCGGGCGCAGCGCCAGGCTGTCGCCCTGGCGTTCGAAGCGCTGCCGCAGCGGGCCGTGCTGGCCGCCGGGCTGCACCCACAGGCAGCCGTTGTCGCGGTCGGCGTCCTCGAGCGCGAACCAGAAGCCGACCACGCTGTCGGGCTCGGTGATCAGGAAGGTGGCGTCCTGGTGCCAGCCGACCTCGCCGCCGATGCCCGGCGGCTTCCAGATCAGCATCGACTGCCAGGCCTGCGGCGCGCGCAGCCCCAGGTCGGCCGCCAGCGCCGCCATGTCCGGCCCGCGCGAGAAGCGGTCGAACACCGGGTCGAGGTCGTGCAGCGCGTGGCCGATCTTGTTGATCGCCTGGTCGGCCGGGCGCAGCAGGCGGCCGGCGGCGTCGAAGGCTTCCTCCTCGTAGAAGCAGTGGATGGTCTCGGCCGAGGCGAGGAAGGCGGCGTCGGCGCTGCGGGCCTGGTCGCGCGTGGTGAACACGCTGGGCGGCCCGCGGTCGACGAAGCCGGCGGCGATCTGCCGCGCCCGCTCGCGCAGTACCGCCACGGCGGCCGGCGCGCGGAAGCCGGGCAGCACGAGGAAACCCTGATCGCGGTAGCGCGCGCGCTGGTTCGGGTTCAGCATGGCGGTGCGTCCTGGCGTCAACGGTAGCGCAAGTCGGAGCTGTCACGTGGCATGACGCTTGCACCCCGGGCCGCCAGCCCATCCATCCGGACCCCGAGGGACTGCCCATGCCGATCCGCGCTCCGTTACTGCCTGCTTTTCCCGCGTTCCGCATGCACCGCGTTGCGGCGGCCTGCGCGCTGGCCGCGCTGCATGTCGGTGCAGCCGCCCAGGCGCCCGCCGACGCCGGCAAGCTGCCCACCGTGACGGTGACGGCCGAACGCCGCACCGAGAACCTGCAGGACGTGCCGAGCTCGGTGACGACGCTCAGCCCCGAGATGATCGACGTGCTCAACACCAGCGGGCAGGACGTGCGCATGCTCTCGGCGCGCGTGCCGAGCCTGAACATCGAGTCATCGTTCGGCCGCGCCTTCCCGCGCTTCTACATCCGCGGCTACGGCAACACCGACTTCCGGCTCAACGCCTCGCAGCCGGTCTCGCTGGTCTACGACGAGGTGGTGCAGGAGAACCCGATCCTGAAGGGCTTCCCGGCCTTCGACCTGGACCGCATCGAGGTGCTGCGGGGGCCGCAGGGCACCCTGTTCGGCCGCAACACGCCGGCCGGCGTGGTGAAGTTCGAGTCGGTGCGGCCCTCGCTGAAGAAGATGGAGGGCTACGGCAGCCTGTCGGTGGGCACCTTCAAGACCGTCAACGCCGAAGGCGCGGTCAACTTCCCGACCAGCCCGAGCACGGCGCTGCGGATCTCGGTGCTGAACCAGACCCGCGACGACTGGGTCGAGAACACCTTCGACGACGGCCCGACGCAGGACCTGGAGGGCTACCGAGATTCCGCACTGCGGGCGCAATACCTGTGGCAGCCGCACCAGGACTTCAGCGCACTCTTCAATGTGCACGCGCGCGACTACACCGGTTCGGCGCGCCTGTTCCGCGCCAACATCATTGCCAAGGGCACCAACGACCTGGTGCCCGGCTTCGACGAGTCCAAGGTTTCGTACGACGGCAAGAACGAATCGGAGCTGCAGAACTACGGCGCCAGCCTGCGGCTGCGCTGGGGGCTGGGCGTCGTGGCGCTGCATTCGATCACCGGCTACGAGCAGGTGCGCACCTACAGCCGCGGCGACATCGACGGCGGCTTCGGCAACACCTTTGCGCCGCCCGCGGGGCCGGGGGTCATCCCGTTCTCGTCGGAGACGGCCGACGGCATGCCGGCGCACCGCCAGGTGACGCAGGAGTTCCGGCTCGAGTCCACCGACCCGGGGCCGCTGGGCTGGCAGGCCGGCCTGTACCTGTTCCACGAGGACTACAAGATCGAGAGCTTCAGCTACGACTCGCCGAACGACAGCGCGCAGGACGGCTACCAGCGAGTGCGCCAGAAGAACGACGCGGTGGCGCTGTTCGGCGCGCTGAACTACGCCGTCACGCCCGAGCTGAAGCTGCGCTTCGGCGGGCGCTACACGCGCGACACCAAGAAGTTCAGCGTCGAGGCCTACGAGAACACCGGCTTCGTGCCCTGCACGCTGCTGGGCAAGTGCACGCTCGCGCAACTCGCCGCGCAGGAGCCCGACGGCGACCTGTCGGCCTCGCCCAAGGACAGCAAGTTCAACTGGGACCTCTCCGGCACCTACACCGTCACGCCCGGGACCAACCTGTACGCGCGCGTGGCCACGGGCTTCCGCGGCAGCAGCGTGCAGGGGGCGGGCGCGTTCAACGGCAAGTCGGTGGCCGGCCCGGAGACCAACACCTCGTTCGAGGCCGGCGTGAAGACCGACCTGCTCGACGGGCGCGCACGTGTCAACTTCGGCGTGTTCCACTACACCGTGAAGGACCTGCAGGTCACGGCGGTGGGTGGCTCGTCCAACGCCAACATCCTGCTCAACGTCGACAAGGCGGTGGGCCAGGGCTTCGAGCTCGACGCCCAGGCGCTGCTGACCGACCGCCTGATGGTGGGCCTGGGCGTGGGCTACAACGACACCAAGATCAAGGACCCGGGCCTCGCGGTCGCGGTCTGCGGCGACGGCATCGCCGCGCCGGCGCGCAACTGCACCGTGACCGACCCGCAGCCCACCGCCGGCACCGCGCTGATCGACGGCAACCCGCTGCCGCAGGCGCCCAGGACCACCCTCAGCGTCATGCTGAAGTACACCCAGCCGATCGGCGACGGCGAGCTGTACGTGCTGACCGACTGGACCTACCGCAGCAAGATCAACTTCTTCCTCTACGAGTCGGTCGAGTTCACCGGCAAGCCGCTGACCGAGGGCGGCCTGCGCCTGGGCTACGTATGGGGCAACGGCAAGTACGAGGCGGCGCTGTTCGGCCGCAACATCACCAACCAGATCCGGGTGGTGGGCGGCATCGACTTCAACAACCTGACCGGCTTCATCAACGAACCGCGCACCTGGGGCGCGCAGTTCCGCGCCTCGTTCTGATGCGGCGTGCGCTCGCCGCCGTGCTGCTGGCCTGGGCCGGCAGCGCACTCGCGCAGCCGGCGCTGATCCTCGAGCTCGGCGGCAAGGCCGACCGCTCCTTCAACCAGGCCGCCTGGGAAGGCGCGACGGCCTGGAAGAAGCGCAGCGGGCGCGAGTTCCTCGAGTTCGAGATCGCCAACGCGGCGCAGCGCGAACTGGCGGCGCGGCGCTTTGCCGAGCGTGGCGCGAACCCGGTGGTCGGCATCGGCTTCCCGCAGGCCTCGAGCATCGCCAAGGTGGCGCGCGAGTTTCCGAAGACGCAGTTTGCGATCGTCGACGCGGTGGTCGAGCTGCCCAACGTGCAGAGCTTCGTCTACCGCGAGCACGAGGGCAGCTTCCTGGTCGGCATGCTGGCGGCGCTGGCCAGCCGGACCGGCAAGATCGGCTTCGTCGGCGGGCAGGACATCCCGCTGGTGCGCAAGTTCCTGTGCGGCTACGAGCAGGGCGCGAAGTACGTCGACCCGAAGATCGACGTGCTCTCGGCCATGACCGGCAACACCGCGGCCGCCTGGACCGACCCGCTGCGCGGCGCCGAGCTGGCCAAGGCGCAGATCGCGCAGGGCGTGGACGTGGTGTTCGCCGCCGCTGGCACCACGGGCCTGGGCATCATGCAGGCCGCGCGCGACGCCGGGAAGCTCTCGATCGGCGTGGACAGCAACCAGAACCACCTGCACCCCGGCTTCGTGCTGACCTCGATGGTCAAGCGCGTCGATCTCGCGGTGCAGGCCGCGTTCGACGGCGTGAAGCCCGGCGTCACCGCGCTCGGCCTGAAGGAAGGCGCGCTCGACTACGCGCTCGACGAGCACAACGCCAGGCTCGTGACGCCGGCGATGAAGGCGCGTGTCGATGCCGCCAAGGCCGAGATCGTGGCCGGGCGGCTGAAGGTGATCGACTACACCGTGGCCAACACCTGCCGCTGAGGCGGGGCGGACGCCGGCCGCCGGGCCTGCTCGTGCTGCGCGGCCAGCCGCAGCACGTAGCCGAGCTTGAAGAAGCCGGCGGCGATCGTGATCGCCAGGTGGGCGAGGATCTGCAGCCCGAGGCCGAAATGGGCGGCAAAGGGATAGGCGGCGCCGACGCCGACCAGCATCGTCAGGCCGGACACGGCCATGGTGCGGTTGCCGAGGGAGTAGTAACGCTGGGTGCTCATGGCACGGAAGTTCCTGTGGGACGGTGGTGGGGGTGATCAGGCGTCTGCGAGGCGCACGTCCGGCCCGTCCAGCACCAGCGCCGGCAGGGTGCCGTAGCAGCCCAGGTGCAGGTTGCGGGCGATGCCGCAGGCCGTGGCGAACAGCTCGTCGGCCGCGGCGCCGGGCAGCTCGGCCGCGGTGTGGCGGCGCCACAGCGTCAGCCAGCGCGCGAAATGCGCCGGCTGCAGCATGGGCAGCAGGGCCTGGTGCTTGCGCATGACGTTGCCGCGGAAGCTGCGCGTGTGCAGCAGCACGGTGGACCAGAACTCGGTCATGCGCTCGCGGTGCGCCGGCCAGCGCGCCCCGGCCAGCGGGGCGAACAGCGGGCCGAGCGCGGGGTCGGCGAACACCTCGGCGTAGAAGCGGTCGACCAGCCGGGCCAGGTCGTCGCGGGTCACGGGCGGGGCCTCGTAAACATGCATCATGCATGCATCTTATAGGCGCCCTACAATAGGTGTCAAGTTGATGCATCTTTTGGGGGAATCCGATGCGCCTGACCCAGCACACCGACTACGCGATCCGCGTGCTGATGTTCGCCGCCAGCCGCCACACGCGCGAAGGCCCCGAGGCGCTCAGCTCGATCCGCGAGATCGCCGAGGCCTACGGCATCTCGGAGAACCACCTGATGAAGGTGGTCAACCGGCTGGCGCAGGAAGGGCTGCTGCACACCCAGCGCGGCCGCAACGGCGGCCTGCGCCTGGCGCGCGACCCGCACGAGACGCGCCTGGGCGAGGTGGTGCGCCTGATCGAGGACGACATGGCGCTGGTGGAGTGCTTCGGCACCGGCTCGACCTGCCCGCTGACGGCCGGCTGCCACCTGGCCACGGCGCTGACCGAGGCCCGCCAGGCCTTCGTCGACGCGCTGGACCGGCACACGCTGGCCGACCTGGTGCCGCGCGCTCGGGCGCGCGCGATCATCGCGTTGTCGGCCCGGCCGCCGCGCGCCGCGCCGGCGCGTTAGGCGGGGGCGGCCGCCCAGGCCGCGAAGGCGGCGCGCGCCGACGCCTTCGCCGCGTCGCCCAGGAACGACGCCTCGAGCGCGAGCGCGCCCATGCGCAGCAGGTCAGCCTCGGTGAGCGCCGCCTCGCGCAGCAGCGCCAGCGCTTCGCCGCTGTGCGTGACCTGCGACATCAGCCGGTTGTCGGTGTGGAAGGACAGGCTCACGCCGGCGCGCCACAGCGGCACGATGGGATGCTCGGTGATCGACACCGCCGCGCCGGTGTGCACGTTGCTCGTCGGGCACACCTCCAGGTGCACGCCGCGTTCGTGCAGCTCGGCGAGCACCGCGTCGCGGCGCGCCCCGCGCAGCAGGTCCGCCACGCGCACGCCGTGGCCGATACGGGTGGCGCCGAGCCGGGCCGCCTCGAGCACACGCTCGCCGACGTCGGCCTCGCCGGCATGCAGGGTCAGGCCCAGGCCGGCATCGCGCGACAGCGCGATCGCCGCGGCATGGTCGCCGGGCGGGTGGCCGGCCTCGGCGCCGGCCAGGTCGAAGGCCACCACGCCGCGCCCAAGGTAAGCCGCCGCGAGCCGCGCCACGCGCTCGCTGCGCGCGACCGGTTCGTGGCGCATCGCGCACAGGATCAGCCCGGCCGGCAGCGGGCTCCTCGCCAGCCCGGCGAGCAGCGCCTCGACCACCGCCTCGGGCGCCAGGCCGAAGGGCTCGAACAGCAGCGGCGCGATGCGGAACTCGCCCAGCACCACGCCATCGGTGCGCGCGTCCTCGGCGGCCTCGAAGGCGACGCGCTCAAGTGCCGGCAGCGAGGCCATGGCCGCCACCGTCAGCGCAAAGCCGCGCAGGTACTCGACCAGGCTGCCGGCATGGGCGCGGTCGGCGAACCAGCTCTCGAGCGCGTCGGGGTCGCCGGCCGGCGCGTCCAGGCCGCGCGCGTGCAGCAGTTCGAGCAGCGTGGCCACGCGCAGCCCGCCATCGAGGTGCTCGTGCAGCAGCACCTTGGGCAGGCGGCGCATGCGGTCGGCCAGCGCATCGGTCATCGGCGCATCGTAGTGGAGGCGGTGCGAGTCTTGCTATCCTGCGGCGGGCTTCGACGGAGACATCCTCATGACGGTATCCCGGCTGATCGCCACCGCCCTGCTCGCCCTGGCGAGCGCCGCCGCGCACGCGCAGCCGGCGATCGTCTACGACATGGGTGGCAAGTTCGACAAGTCCTTCAACGAGGCGGCCTGGCGCGGCGCCGAGCGCTGGAAGCAGTCGACCGGCAAGCCCTACCTGGACTTCGAGATCGCCAACGAGGCGCAGCGCGAGCAGGCCATGCGCCGCATGGCCGGGCGCGGCGCGAACCCGGTGATCGGCATCGGCTTCTCGCAGGCCAGCAGCATCGAGAAGGTGTCGCAGGAGTTCCCGAAGCAGCAGTTCGTGGTGGTCGACGCGGTGGTCAACAAGCCGAACGTGCAGTCCATCGTGTTCAAGGAGCACGAGGGCAGCTTCCTGGTCGGCATGATGGCCGCGCTGGCCAGCAAGACCGGCAAGGTCGGCTTCGTCGGCGGCATGGACATCCCGCTGATCCGCCGCTTCCAGTGCGGCTACGAGCAGGGCGCGAAGTTCGCCAACGCGAAGGTCGAGGTGTTCAGCGCGATGACCGGCACCACGCCCGCGGCCTGGAGCGACCCGGCGCGCGGCGGCGAGCTGGCGAAGGCCCAGTTCGCCAAGGGCGCGGACGTGGTGTTCGCCGCCGCCGGCGGCACCGGCGTGGGGGTCTACCAGGCCGCCAAGGACGCCGGCAAGCTCGCCATCGGCGTGGACAGCAACCAGAACCACCTGCACCCGGGCACGATGCTGACCTCGATGGTCAAGCGGGTCGACAACGCGGTGTTCGACGCGGCCAACAAGAGCGTGCCGGGTGTCACCGCGCTGGGCCTGAAGGAAGGCGGCGTCGACTACGCGCTCGACCAGTACAACGAGAAGCTGGTCGGTGCCGAGATGCGCAAGAAGGTCGACGCGGCCAAGGCCGACATCATCGCCGGCAAGATCAAGGTTGCCGACTACATGGCGAGCAATTCCTGCAGCTACTGATGGCCGCGCCCGCCGTGGCGATGCGCGGCATCGCCAAGCGCTTCGGCGCGGTGCAGGCGAACCGCGACGTGGACCTCTCGGTCGCGGCCGGCACCATCCACGGCATCGTCGGCGAGAACGGCGCCGGCAAGAGCACGCTGATGGCGATCCTGTACGGCTTCTACCAGGCCGATGCCGGAACCATCGCGATCGACGGCCGGCCGGTGCAGATCCGCCACTCGGGCGAGGCGATCGCGCTGGGCATCGGCATGGTGCACCAGCACTTCATGCTGGTCGAGAGCTTCAGCGCGCTCGACAACATCCTGCTCGGCGCCGAGCCGAACTGGCAGCTCGGCCGCGCCCGCGCGCAGCTGCGCCGGCGGCTCGAGGCGCTGATGCACGACACCGGCCTGCAGGTGCGGCTGGACGAACTCGTCGAAGACCTGCCGGTCGGCGAGCGCCAGCGCCTGGAGATCCTGAAGGCGCTGGTGCGCGGCGCGCGTTTGCTGATCCTCGACGAGCCGACCGCGGTGCTCACGCCGCAGGAGACGCAGCAGCTGTTCGCCACGCTGCGCCAGCTGCGCGCACGCGGCACGACAGTGCTGCTGATCACGCACAAGCTGAAGGAGATCATGGCGCTGTGCGACGCCGTCACGGTGATGCGCGGCGGCCAGGTGGTGCTCGACTGCGCGATCGCCGACACCTCGGTCGACGCGCTCGCCGAGGCGATGGTCGGCCGGCGCGTACAGCTCGGCCGCACCGAGGGCGACAGCGCCGCGCCTGGCGAGGTGCTGCTGGAGGCCCAGGGCCTGACCTGGCGCGACGCGCTCGGCGTGGCGCGGCTCGACGACGTGTCGCTCGCGCTGCGCGAGCGCGAGATCGTCGGCATCGCCGGCGTGTCGGGCAACGGCCAGAGCGAGCTGCTCGACGCGCTGGCCGGGCTGCTGGTGCCGCAGGCCGGCACGCTGACGCTCGGCGGCCGCCGCTTCGAGCCGGCGCACTGGCTCGACCCGGCCACCGCCCGTGCGCTGGCGCTCGCCCATGTGCCGGAAGACCGGCACCGGCGCGGCCTGGTGCTGCCCTTCCCGATGTGGGAGTCGGCCGTGCTCGGCTACCAGGACGCGCCGCGCTACCGCAGCCACGGCCTGATGGACCGCGCCCGCATGGGCGCGGACACCGCCGAGATGATGGAGCGCTACGACGTGCGCCCGCGCGCGCCCGGGCTGCGCAGCGCCACCTTCTCCGGCGGCAACCAGCAGAAGCTGGTGCTGGCGCGCGAGGCGCTGCCCGCGCCGCGCGTGCTGCTGGTGGGCCAGCCGACGCGCGGCGTGGACATCGGCGCGATCGAGTTCATCCACGGCCGGCTGCGCGCACTGCGCGATGCGGGCGGCGCGGTGCTGCTGGTCTCCACCGAGCTCGACGAGATCCTCGCGCTGGCCGACCGCGTGCTGGTGATGGCCGGCGGCCGCATCGCCGGCGAGCTGCCGATCGCCGAGGCCGACGAGGCGCGGCTCGGCGCGCTGATGGGCGGGGCGGCGCTGGCGGCATGAGCGGCAGCGCCGCCCCAGTCGACATGCCGCGCTGGCTGGACCTGGCGGTCCTGCCGGCCTTCAACCTCGCGCTCGCGCTGCTCGTCGCGGGCGCCGTGGTGCTGCTGGTCGGGCAGGACCCGTGGCAGGTGGTGACGCTGCTCGTCAAGGGCGCGTTCGGCTCGCGGCTCGGCCTGAGCTACACGCTCTACTACGCCACCACCTTCGTCTTCACCGGGCTGGCGGTGGCGGTGGCCTTCCACGGCGGGCTGTTCAACATCGGCGGCGAGGGGCAGGCGATGCTGGGCGGCATCGGCACCGCGCTGGTGGCGCTGTGGCTGGGCGACCGCTTCCCGCCCTGGCTCGTGATCCCGGCGATGGTGGCCGCCGCAGCGCTGGCCGGCGCGGCCTGGGCCGCGGTGCCGGCGGCGCTGCAGGCCTGGCGCGGCAGCCACGTGGTCATCACGACCATCATGTTCAACTTCATCGCCTCGGCGCTGCTCGCCTGGCTGCTGATCGACGTGCTGAAGGAGCCCGGCAACATGACGGTCGAGAGCCGCGCCTTCGGCCCCGGTGCGGCGCTGCCCGGCATGCACCAGCTGCTGGCCGCGCTGGGCATCGACTGGCCGCGTTCGCCGCTGAACCTGAGCGCGCTGCTCGCGCTGGCCGCGCTCGTGCTCGTGTGGCTGCTGCTGTGGCGCACCCGGGCCGGCTACGCCATCCGCGCGGTCGGGCATGCGCCCGAGGCGGCGCGTTACGCCGGCATCCGGCCGAAGCGGCAGGTGATGCTCGCGATGGCGCTGTCGGGCGCGCTGGCCGGGCTGGTGGGCATCAACGAGGTGGCCGGCGTGCACGGCCGGCTGCTGCTGGACTACGTGGTCGGTGCCGGCTTCGCCGGCATCGCGGTGGCGCTGATCGGGCGCAACCACCCGGTGGGCATCGCGCTGGCGTCACTGCTGTTCGGCGCGCTGTACCAGGGCGGCGCCGAGCTGGCCTTCGAGGTCGAGGGCTTCAGCCGCGACATGGTGTTCACGCTGCAGGGCCTGATCGTGCTGTTCTCCGGCGCGCTGGCGCAGGTGGCGGCGCCCATGCTGGCGCGGCTCTGGAAACACGTGCATGGATGAGATCGGGCTGGCCACGCTGATCGGCTCCACCCTGCGCGTCGCGACGCCGCTGATCCTGTGCGCGCTGGCCGGCGTGCTGTGCGAGCGCTCCGGCGTGATCGACCTCGGACTGGAGGGCAAGATGCTGCTGGCCGCGTTCGCCGCCGGCAGCGTCGGCGCGGTGAGCGGCTCGCTGGCGCTGGCGCTGCTCGCGGCGCTGGCGGTCGGCGTCGCGCTGTCGATGCTGCACGGCTGGGCCTGCGTCAGCCACCGCGGCGACCAGGTCGTGATGGGCATGGCGATCACGATGACTGCCGCCGGGCTGACCGTGGTGCTCGGCATCGCCTGGTTCCACCAGGGCGGGCAGACGCCGCCGCTGCCCGACGCGGTGCGGCTCGGCCCGCAGCTCACCGGCCTCGCCACCGCGGTGCGCGACTGGCCGGGCCTCGGCGCGCTGCTCGCGTTCGGCCTGCTCGGCCACAACCTGCTGGTCTATGCCGCGCTGGCCGCGGTGCCGGCGGTCTGGTGGCTGCTCTACCGCACCCGCTTCGGCCTGCGCCTGCGTGCCGCCGGCGAGAACCCGGCGATGGTGGATGCCGCGGGCGTCTCGCTGCTGCGCCTGCGCTACACCGCGCTGGCCGGCAACGGCGTGCTCGCGGCCCTGGCCGGCAGCTACCTGGTGCTGGCGCAGAATCCCTCGTTCGTGCCGCACATGACGGCGGGGCGCGGCTACATGGCGATCGCGGCGATGATCTTCGGCAAGTGGCATCCGGTGGGCGCGTTCCTCGCGTGCCTGCTGTTCGGCTTCCTCGACGCGCTGGCGATCCGCCTGCAGGGGGCGCCGCTGCCGCTGGTGGGCCCGGTGCCGGTGCAGGCCATCCAGGCGCTGCCCTACGTGCTGACGGTGGTGCTGCTGGCCGGCTTCATCGGGCGCTCGCGCACGCCCAAGGCGCTCGGTGTTCCGTACGTGAAGGACCGCTGATGGTCGATGAGTCCGTGCTGCAGCAGCTCGCCGACGCCGCGCGCGCCGCGCGCCGGCAGGCCTACGCGCCCTACTCGCGCTTCGCGGTCGGCGCCGCGCTGCTGGACGAACACGGCCGCATCCACGCCGGCTGCAACGTCGAGAACGCCGCCTACCCGCAGGGCCTGTGCGCCGAGGCGGTGGCGCTCGGCGCGCTGGTCATGAGCGGCGGCCGGCGCGTGCAGGCGGTGGTGGTGGCGGGCGCGGCGGCCGAGCCGGTCACGCCCTGCGGCGGCTGCCGCCAGAAGCTGCGCGAGTTCGCCGCCGGCACGGTGCCGGTGTGGTGTGCCGACGAACACGGCATCACCGCGCGCCACACGCTCGGCGAGCTGCTGCCGGCCAGCTTCGGCCCGGCGCACCTGGGGGCCTGAATGAGTGCGGACGAGGCCGTCGCCCGCAGCGTGGAGGCGATCGCCGCCACCGGGCGCGCGCCGCGCATCGCGGTGCTGCTCGGCTCGGGCTGGGGCCCGCTGGCGCAGCGGGTGCGCGATCCGCTCGTGCTGCCCTATGCCGGGCTGCCGGCCTTCCCCGCGCTGGCGGTCGACGGCCATGCGGGCACGCTGACGCTCGGTCGGCTGGGCCCGCACGAGGTCGCCGTGCTGGCCGGGCGCAAACATGCCTACGAGGACGGCGATGCCGCGGCGATGAAGGGCGCGCTGCGCACGTTGGCGGCCTCAGGCGTGCGCGTGCTGGTGCAGACCAACGCCGCCGGCAGCCTGGACCGCACGCTGCGCCCGGGCGCGACGATGCTGCTGGCCGACCACCTGAACCTGGTGCAGCGCTCGCCGCTGGTGGGCGAGCGCGGCAGCGGGCGCTTCATCGACCTGCGCGACGCCTACGACCCCGCGCTGCGCCGCCAGGCGCAGGACAGCGCCGCGCGGCTCGGCGTCGACCTGCGCGAAGGGGTGTACGCCTGGGTGCTGGGCCCGCAGTTCGAGACGCCGGCCGAGATCCGCATGATCGGCGCGCTCGGCGCGCAGCTGGTCGGCATGAGCACCGTGCCGGAGACGATCCTGGCGCGCTGGCTCGGGCTGCGTGTGCTGGCGCTCTCGCTGGTCACCAACCTGGCCTGCGGGCTGGAGGACGAGGCGCTCAGCCACGCCCACACGCTGGAGACCGCGCAGGCCGCCGCGGCGCGCGCGGTGCCGCTGCTGGAGGCGATCGTCGCCGCATTGGAGTTCGAATGAGCCGCACCTTGCCGGAGACGGCGCGCCTCGCCCTCGCCTGCCTGGACCTGACCAGCTTGAACGACGACGACACCGACGCCACGGTCGACGTGCTGTGCGCCCGTGCCGCCGGGCCGTTCGGCGCGCCGGCGGCGCTGTGTGTCTGGCCGCGCCTGGCCGCGCGGGCGCGCGCGCGGGCGCCGGCCGGGGTGGCCGTCGCCGCGGTGGCCAACTTCCCCGACGGCGGCACCGACATCGAACGCGCGCTGCGCGACACGGCGCAGATCGTCGCCGCCGGCGCGCAGGAGGTCGACCTGGTACTGCCCTGGCGCGCGCTGCGCGACGGCGACGCCGCCGCGGCCGCAGCGCTGCTGCGCGCGGTGCGCCGCGCCTGCACCGGGCAGCGGCTGAAGGTGATCCTCGAGACCGGCGAGTTGAAGGAGCCGGCGCTGATCGAACAGGCCGCCCGCCTGGCGCTGGCCGAGGGGGCCGACTTCCTCAAGACCAGCACCGGCAAGACCCCGGTCGGTGCCACCCCCGAGGCGGCCGACACGATGCTGGCGGTGATCGCCGCCGACCCGCTGGCACGCGACCGGGTCGGCTTCAAGGCGGCCGGCGGCATCCGCCGCGTGGCCGAGGCCGCGCCCTACCTCGACCTGGTCGAGCGCCACCTCGGCCCCGGCGCGCTCGGGCCGGCGCGGCTGCGCTTCGGCGCCAGCGCGCTGCTGGGCGACATCGAGGCCGTGCTGGGCGGCCCGCCGGCCGGGCCGACCGCCGGCACCTACTGATCCGTTCGGCGCCCCGCCTGCGGGGCGATGTATCCCGGCGCGGCCTGGGCGCTCTGTCGTCGGTGCGCTGCCGGGGTCGGTGGTGACACGTCACACCAACCACCGGAGGAACCGCTCATGCGCTTCATGCCCAGGCCCGCCCGCGCCTTGTCCGCGGCCGCGCTGGCCTGCCTTGCCACCCTCGCCGCGACGACGGCGCAGGCCCAGGTGGCGATGGCAGGCAGCTACCAGAACTTCGACGTGCTCAACAACACCGGCGGCGAGGCCTGCGGCTTCGAGATGGAGGTCTGGGGCGTCAGCGCGGCGCAGATCTTCCGCATCTTCCCGTCCAACTTCAACGCCGGCGTGATCCGCTACGGCTTCGGCAAGGCGACGGATTTCCCCGGCGGCACCTACGTGCGCTGGACCTCGCCCTACGACGCCGGCAAGGGCCGCTTCACCACCTGCACGCCGGTGCCCCAGAGCCGCAACAGCGTGCCGGGCGATTCGTGCTGGACGATCGGCATGCCCGGCACCTACGCCACGGCGGGCTGCGAGCACTTCGGCATCAGCGCCACCGCGAACCCGAGCCGGATCCTCTACCGCTGGCTGGTGGCCGACCCGGCCCAGCCGGGCCAGCTGATGCGCGCCCCGCAGGACCTGAACCTGCCCGCCCCGGCCTGGACCTACGTGCCGCCGGCCGACCCGGCGCTGCCGCCGGTGATCGTGGCCGAGGTGCCGGCGCCGCCGCCGGTCGTGCCGGCGCGCTACGGCGACGCGCAATGGGTCAAGGTCTACAAGCGGGAGCGGGCGCAGAAGGTCGACCTGGACGACCTGATGGGCGACAACCGCGTCGTCGTGCCGCAGGAGGCGGCCGAGCTCGAGGTCAGCTGGGACCTGCTGCAGCAGGATCCGCCCGACGGCGGCCGCCAGCGCCGGCGCGGCAAGCTGGTGAACCAGGGCAACCTGGGCAACGGCAACCACGCGGTGGTGCGGCGCTACGAGTACTACGAGTACGCCGGCGCCTACGACCCGATCACCCACGAGGCGCTGTGCGCCGACCTGACCTGCACCGCGCCCGGCCCGGGTGAACTGGGCAACGCGATCGCGGCGCAGAACGCGGCCGCCAACCTGGACGTCAACGCGCTGACCGTGCAGGTGGCCGGCAGCGGCCAGGTGTCGTCGACCGACAAGGTCTACAGCTGCGGCAACAAGTGCTACGGCGTCTACCCGCCCGGCGCCACCATCACGCTGAGCGCCAAGCCGGACTCCGGCAGCGTCTTCACGATGTGGGGCGGGGCCTGCGCCGGCAACGCCAGCACCTGCACGGTGACGCTGAACGCCGAGAGCAGCGTCACGGCCAGCTTCGCGGCGGTGGCCGGTGGTGGTGGTGGTGGTGGTGGTGGTGGCGGTGGTGGTGGCGGCGGCGGTGGGGCGAGCTTCTCGCTGTCGATCAGCAAGTCCAAGACCGGCACCATCACCAGCACGCCGTCGGGCATCGCCTGCGGCGACACCTGCTCGGCCCGCTACGCCCCGGGCAGCGCGGTCACGTTGCAGGCCACGCCGGCGCCGGGCCAGAGCTTCCTGGGCTGGAGCGGCGCGTGCAGCGGCAGCCAGCCGACCTGCACGGTGACGATGAACGCGGACAGCAAGGTGCTGCCCACGTTCTCGAAGTGAGGGCCCGGGGGCCTGGCCTTCAGTCGTGCGCCGGCCCCCGGCGCACGACCGGCGCGGCCACCTCGCGCCCGATCACCGAGCGGGCGTACAGGTAGTTGACGAGCGCCTCGCGCGGCAGGGCGTCGAGGTCCACGCGGCCCTGCGCATCGCAGGGGAAGCAGTAGCCGCGGCCCTCGTGGAACAGCGAGCCGAACCACAGCTCGTGTTGTGGCAGGGTGGCGCAGGTCGGCATGGCGGACTCCGGTCCAGGATGGGCGTCACTCTCGCCCTGCCCCTTCAACGCCGGATGAACCGCGCGCGACGTTCGGGAACACCTTGTCAACCGATCGCCAACGGCGTGCATCCACCCCCGAGGGTGCCGCGTAGACTGCCGCGATGCACCTGCTGACCACCTCCGCGCCGCTGCGCCTCGCCCTCGCCGCGCTGCTGCTCGGCATGCTGCTGTACGCCGGCGTGCTGGCGCTGCTGTGGTTCACGCAGGAGCGGCTGCTGTTCCTGCCCGAGCCGCTGCCGCCGGATGCCCCGCTGCACGACGCACCGGACGTGCACGAGCGCTTCGTCGAGGTGCCGGGCGCGCGGCTCTCGGTGCTCGAGCTGCGCCTGCCCGATCCGCGCGGCGTGGTCTTCTTCCTGCACGGCAACGCCGGCAACCTGCGCAGCTGGTTCGTCAACGCCGAGTTCTACCGGCGCGCCAACGTCGACCTGGTGATGCTCGACTACCGCGGCTACGGCAAGAGCAGCGGCCGCATCGAGAGCGAGGCGCAGCTGCACGCCGACGTGCAGGCGGTGTGGGAGACGGTGGCGCCGCGTTACCGCGGCAAGCGCGTGGTGGTCTACGGCCGGTCGCTGGGCAGCGGGCTGGCCGCCGCGCTGGCCGAGCGCATCGGGCCGGACCTGACGCTGCTCGTCTCGCCCTACCTCAGCATGCGCTCGCTGGCCGCGCACCACTACCCCTGGGTGCCGGGCGCGTTGCTGCGCTACCCGCTGCGCACGGCCGACTGGCTGCCGCGCATCCGCGGCCCGGTGCTGCTGCTGCACGGCGAGCACGACACGGTGATCCCGAGCAGCCACAGCGAGGCACTGGCCCGGCTGCACCCGCAGGCGCGCCTGGTGCTGGTCGAGGGCGCCGGGCACAACGACCTGCAGCAGTTCGAGCCCTACCTGGCCGCCGTGCGCGCCGCGCTCGCCGGGCTCTGAGACATGCTGGCGGCCGAGATCATCCGCGCCAAGCGCCTCGGCCAGGCGCTCGGCGAGGCGCAGATCGAGGCCTTCGTGCGCGGCCTGACCGACCGCTCCTGGAGCGAGGGCCAGGTGGCCGCGCTGGCGATGGCGATCTGCCTGAACGGCATGGGCCGCGCCGAGACGGTGGCGCTGACGCGCGCGATGACACGTTCGGGCACGGTGCTCGACTGGTCGCGCGCCGCGCTCCCCGGCCCGGTGGTGGACAAACATTCCACCGGCGGCGTCGGCGACAAGGTCAGCCTGCTGCTCGCGCCGATCGTGGCGGCCTGCGGCGGCGTGCTGCCGATGGTCTCGGGCCGCGGCCTCGGCCACACCGGCGGCACGCTGGACAAGCTCGAGGCGCTGCCCGGCTACATGGTGGCGCCGCCGCGCCGCACGCTCGTGCGCGTGCTGCGCCAGGCCGGGTGCGCGATCGTCGGCGCGAGCGCGCGCCTGGCGCCAGCCGACCGGCGGCTCTACGCGATCCGCGACGTGACGGCGACGGTCGAATCGGTCGCGCGGATCACCGCGAGCATCCTGTCCAAGAAGCTGGCCGCCGGCGTGCGCGCGCTGGTGATGGACGTGAAGGCCGGCAACGGCGCCTTCTGCGCCACGCCGGCCGAGGCGCACACGCTGGCGCGCAGCCTGGTCGAGGTGGCGCGCGGCGCCGNGCAGCCTGGTCGAGGTGGCGCGCGGCGCCGGCCTGCCGACGCGCGCGCTGGTCACCGACATGAACCAGTGCCTGGGCAGCACCGCCGGCAACGCGCTCGAGGTGCAGGAGTGCCTGGCGCTGCTCGCTGGCGCGCCGGGCGAGCCGCGGCTGCTGGAGGTGACGCTGGCGCTGTGCGCCGAGTTGCTGCACCTGGCCGGCCTGACACCCGGTGTCGACGAAGGCCGGCGGCGCGCCCGCGACGCACTCGCCGGCGGCGCCGCGGCCGAGCGCTTCGCGCGCATGGTGGCCGGCCTGGGCGGGCCGCGCGACGTGTTCGCCTGGCAGGCGCCGGCAGCGCCCGT
>QJOU01000124.1 GCA_003265685.1 Piscinibacter caeni
GGCGCTGCGCGAGCGCCTGGTGCCGCGCCCGCCGGCGGCGGCGCTGGACGCGCTGCTGCTCACCGCGCTGGCCCTGCTGTGGCCGCGCGGCGACCCGCCCTATGCGCCGCACACTCTGGTCGACCAGGCGGTCGCCGCCGCGCGGCGGCGCCAGGCCTCCAGTGCCGGCTTCGTCAACGCGGTGCTGCGGCGCTGGCTGCGCGAGCAGGCCGCGCTGATGGAGGCGGTCGAGCGCGACCCGGTGGCGCGCCACAACCACCCGCGCTGGTGGATCGAGCGCCTGCAGCACGACTGGCCGGCGCATTGGCAGGCGCTGCTCGAGGCCGACAACCAGCGCGCGCCGATGGTGCTGCGCGTGAACCGCCGCCACGGCGACGCGCCCGGCTACCTGGCGCGCCTGCAGGCCGCGGGGCTGGAGGGCACGCTGGCCGGCGACGCGGCCCTCGTGCTGGCGCAGCCCTGCCCGGTGACGCGGCTGCCCGGCTTCGCCGCGGGTGACGTTTCGGTGCAGGACCTGGCCGCCCAGCGCGCCGCCCCGCTGCTGCTGGGCGCCGGCCTGCCGCCGGGGGCGCGCGTGCTGGACGCCTGCGCCGCCCCGGGCGGCAAGACCGCCCATCTGCTCGAGCGGGCCGAACTTGACCTGCTGGCGCTGGACAGCGACCCGGCGCGCCTGCAGCGCGTCGACGAGACGCTGGCCCGACTCGGGCTGCAGGCGCAGACCAAGGCGGCCGACGCGGCCCGCCCGGCCGACTGGTGGGACGGCCGGCCGTTCGACGCCATCCTGCTCGACGCGCCCTGCAGCGCCTCGGGCATCGTGCGCCGCCACCCCGACGTGCGCTGGCTGCGCCGCGCCACCGACATCGATGCGCTCGCCGCCACCCAGGCCGCGCTGCTCGAGGCGCTGTGGCCGCTGCTGCGGCCCGGCGGCCGGCTGCTGTACGCCACCTGTTCGGTGTTCCGCGCCGAGGGACAGGGACAGATCGACGCTTTTTTGCAACGCCATCCGGAGGCCAGGGTACCTGCGGAGCCTGCCTCGCCCGGGCATCTGCTGCCGCTGCCCGACAATGGTCCGGATCGTCCGGAGCCCGCCACGGCGGCCGTCGCGGACGGGTTCTTCTACCAACTGCTCGAGAAAACCTGAGCTCCCCGACCCGATGCGACGCGCGGCTCCCGTCACTGGTCAAGAGAGCCCGCGCGACCGCCGCGACGGGGTTCGACGGCGCCGCCTGCTCGCCGCCGCGCTGGGGCTGCCGCTCGTGGCGCGGGTGGGTGCGGCGCAGGCGCAGTCCGCCGGCGTCGAGCTCACCAGCCTGGACGTGCAGCGCAGCGACGACGGCCTCTTCCTCGACTACGGGCTCAGCTTCGAGCTGCCGCGCGGCGCCGAGGAGGCGCTCGGCAAGTCGGTGCCGCTGTACTTCGTGGCCGATGCCGAGCTGCTGCGCTCGCGCTGGTACTGGCGCGACAAGCGCGTCGCCCGGGCCACGCGGCAGTGGCGCATCGTCTACCAGCCGCTGACCTCGAACTACCGCGTCACCTTCGCCGGCCTCAGTCAGACCTACGCCACCCGCGCAGAGGCCCTGGCGGCGATCCGCCGCGGCGTCCAGTGGAAAATCGCGGAGGCCGGCCAGCTGGAGGGCAGCGGCCATTACCTCGAATTCAGCTTCCGGCTCGACACCTCGCTGCTGCCGCGCCCGATGCAGATCGGCATCGGCAACCCGACCGACTGGACGCTGGTGGTCGAGAAGACGCTGCAAGTCGACTGACACGCCCTGAACTGCCGGCCACGCGCCCGCGATCATGAAGAAGGCCACCCGCTGGGCATGGATCGTCGCCCTGGTTGCCGTCACCGGCGCCGGTCTGGTGCTGTCCTTCCTGTTGTCCGTCGCCACCAACCGGCCGGCGCTGTACGAGCGCCACTACGTCTGGCTGTTCTGGGTCAACGTGACGGTGGCCTCGCTGCTGGCGCTGGTGATCGGCATCGCGGCGGTGCGGCTCGTCGTGCGGGTGCGGCGGCGCAAGTTCGGTAGCCGGCTGCTGCTCAAGCTGGCGGCGATCTTCGCGCTGGTGGGCGTGCTGCCCGGCCTGCTGATCTACACGGTGAGCTACCAGTTCGTCTCGCGCAGCATCGAGAGCTGGTTCGACGTGAAGGTGGAGAGCGCGCTCGACGCCGGCCTGAACCTCGGGCGCGGCACGCTCGATGCGCTGGTCAGCGAGCTGGCCGGCCGCACCCGCCTGGCGGCCGAGAAGCTGGGCGACACGCCCGGCACGGCCCAGGCGCTGGCGCTCGAGCGGCTGCGCGAGCAGCTCGCCGCGCAGGAGGTGACGCTGCTGAACCAGGCCGGCCAGGTGCTGGTGGCCGCCAGCAGCAGCGCGGCCGGGCTGCTCCCGGACCGGCCGACGCCGGACATGCTGCGCCAGGCGCGCGTCGCGCGGGTCACAGGCGTGCTCGAGGGCCTGGACGAGGACGGCGGCAACGCCGCGCAGGCGCGCATCCGGGTGATCGCGATGATCCCGAGCGCCAACCTCTCGCTCGACGACCACCAGCGCTACCTGGTGGTGCGCCAGTTGCTGCCGGCCACGCTGACGGCCAACGCGCTGTCGGTGCAGGCCGCCTACCGCGAGTACCAGCAGCGCGCGCTGGCGCGCGACGGCCTGCGCCGCATGTACATCGGCACGCTGACCTTGGCGCTGGTGCTGGCGGTGTTCGGCGCGGTGCTGCTGGCGGCGCTGCTGGGCAACCAGCTGGCGCGCCCGCTGCTGCTGCTGGCCGAGGGCGTGGACCAGGTCGCGCACGGCGACCTCTCGGCCAAGCCGGTGTTCGCCTCGCGCGACGAGCTGGGCGGCCTGACCCGATCCTTCGCCGACATGACCGAGCAGCTCGCCGAGGCGCGCGAGCTGGTGCAGCGCAGCGTGACGCAGGTGGAGTCCGCGCGCGCCAACCTGCAGACCATCCTCGACAACCTGACCGCCGGCGTGATCGTGTTCGACCGCGACGGCCGCATCGAGACGGTCAACCCGGGCGCCACGCGCATCGTGCGGCTGCCGCTGTCGGCCTACCGCGGCCGGCCGCTGGACGAGGTGCCCGGGCTGGAGGACTTCGCCAAGCGTGTCGGCCAGCGTTTCGAGCTGCACGCCGCCAGCCCGGAGGCCGGAGAGCGCGACCAGTGGCAGGACAGCTTCGAGCTGCAGACCCACGACGCGCAGGGCCGCGACCGCGACACGCTGACCCTGCTGGTGCGCGGCGCGGCCATGCCGCAGGGCGCGCGGCTGATGGTCTTCGACGACATCACCGAGGTCGTCTCGGCGCAGCGCAGCGAGGCCTGGAGCGAGGTGGCGCGCCGTCTGGCGCACGAGATCAAGAACCCGCTGACACCGATCCAGCTCTCGGCCGAGCGGCTGCAGCACAAGCTCGAGGCCAAGCTCGAGGCGCCCGACCAGGCCATGCTGTCGCGCTCGGTGGCCACCATCGTCGCGCAGGTGCAGGCGATGAAGACGCTGGTCAACGAGTTCCGCGACTACGCGCGGCTGCCGGCCGCCAACCTCAAGCCGCTGAACCTGAACGCGCTGGTCGGCGAGGTGCTCGCGCTGTACGGCGCGGCGCAGGAGGCCGGCCGGCTGCACGCCGAGTTCGCGCCCGAGCTGCCGGCCATCGTCGGCGACGGGCCGCAGCTGCGCCAGGTGATCCACAACCTGGTGCAGAACGCCTTCGACGCGGTGGCCGATCAGGCCGACGGCCACGTGCGCCTGCGCACCGAGCTCACGCGCGGCGAGCATGGCGAGGTGCGCTCGGTGCGGCTCGTGGTCAGCGACAACGGCCACGGTTTCCCCGACAAGGTGCTCAAGCGCGCCTTCGAGCCCTACGTGACGACCAAGGCCAAGGGCACCGGATTGGGCTTGGCGGTGGTCAAGAAGATCGCCGACGAACACGGTGCGCGGGTGCGCATCGCCAACCTCGGGGTGGCGGACGCCGCCGCGAGCGGGCACACTCCCGGATCCGCCGCCTCCCGCGGCGCCGCAAGAGGCGCCCAAGTTTCGCTATCATTTTCGAAGCTCGCTCCGGCCGACAGCACCCCCGCTGTCGCGGCTGCCGCCGACAGCCGGACGCACTGACCATCCATGGCGACCATTCTTGTTGTTGACGACGAACTCGGCATTCGTGCCCTGCTGTCGGAGATCCTGAACGACGAGGGCCACACCGTCGAAGTCGCGCAGGACGCGGCGGATGCCCGAGCGGTTCGCGAGCGCCTGCGCCCCGACCTCGTCCTGCTCGACATCTGGATGCCCGACGTCGACGGCATCACGCTGCTGAAGGAGTGGGGCGCCACCGGGCAGCTGAACATGCCGGTGATCATGATGAGCGGGCACGGCACGATCGACACCGCGGTGGAGGCCACCAAGTACGGCGCGATGGCCTTCCTCGAGAAGCCGATCACGCTGCAGAAGCTGCTGCGTGCGGTCGAGCAGGGGCTGGCCAAGCCGGTGCGCGCCGCCGCGTCGCTGCCCGGCGGCAACCACCATGGCGTCGATGCCGCGCTCACCGTCGAAGCCGCGATGACCGGCGGCGCCATGCTGCCCACCACGCCGCTGATGCTGGGCCCGCAGTCCGAGCAGAGCTTCGATCTCGACCGCCCGCTGCGCGAGGCGCGCGACGCGTTCGAGAAGAGCTACTTCGAGTTCCACCTGGCGCAGGAGAACGGCAGCATGACGCGCGTGGCCGAGAAGACCGGCCTGGAGCGCACGCACCTGTACCGCAAGCTCAAGCAGCTGGGTGTCGACCTCTCGCGCAACAAGCGCGGCGGGCCACTCTGAGAACCCCGGCTATAATCGCCGGCTCACGGCCAAGTAGCTCAGTTGGTAGAGCAGCGGATTGAAAATCCGCGTGTCGGTGGTTCGATTCCGCCCTTGGCCACCAAGACAAGCTTCTTTGTCCGACAAAGAGTTGGACGCGGAAGCTAAGCAAGGGGCCCTTCTTGGGCCCCTTGTCTTTTGCGGTTTCTGACGCCGTTTCTGACGGGCGGATGGCAGCACCAGTGCCGTCCATTGCGCTCGAAGGCGGCTCCGGTTCACCGTAAAAGCAGGTGACTGAGCGCGGTTCCTACATGCGACTCCAAGTTCTGGAGTTGCCAGTGAGACCTCAGGGCCGTCATCGACGCACTCGTCAAGGTGCTGTAGCAGCAGGACTTCAAGCCCGCCGCCACCGTCCAGGCGGTGTGTCGTTCCTGCGTCGACGAGCACGGATTGCGGGTACGTCCCCGCGACGTCAATTTCCTGATCCGCGGGATGCAGATGAATGGCCACGACTTCGTCCAAGGGCCCAACGACCACACGACCTTGCTGACGCGGCTCTTCCGGCAGGTGCTCTTCCTGTGCGAGCGAGAGCAGAAGGTCCTCGGCGCGAGCGAGCTCGAGCAGCTTCAGTCCTGGATTGGGATTCCGGCTTCAACGCAAGCATGATCGGCAGAGGGCGGACGGTCCGAGCCCCCGGGCCAGGACAGCACCCGGGCGCTGCACTCAGTTCCCACTCTTTCCCGCTTGTCCCACGGCCCTCCCGGGCCCAGGCCTGCCGGCTGTTCCATGCCCGTGCGCAGCGACGACTCCTGCGCGACGATGGCACGAGCGGGGTCCTGTGCCGCCTGGCGCGTGCGCACCCGCGCGCCGCGCTGACGTGAACCCGTCGCTGCGAAATCAGGCCCGCGCGATGGTCTCGATCAACTCGGCCACGTGTCGTGGCGGCGGCAGCTCGGGGGTGCGGTAGACCAGCCTAGCGCGGCGGTCGAACAGGTAGACCTGGGTGCTGTGGCGATCCGGCCCCGCGGCGCGGCCCGACAGCAGCTCGAACAGCGGTTCGACGTCGGCGACGCGCGGCGCGGCCGCCTGCCAGGCGGGCGAGGGGCCGAAACGCGCCAGCCAGGTGGCGAGCGCCTTCGGGTCGTCGTTCAACGGGTCGATGCTCAGCGACAGCAGCTTCGCATCGGCATGCCGCAGCAGCGGCGCCGTGGCGCCGAACAGCGCCCCCTGCAACGGGCAGGTGGCGCTGCAGGTGGTGAACATCAGCTGCACGGCGGTGACGTGGCCGCGCAGGCGGGTGGCCAGGTCGGCGTTCCGGCCGGCCGCATCGCGCAGCGGCAGGGCGGGTGCGGGCCGCGCCGGCTCGACGCGGCCGAAGGGGTCGTGCGCCGTTGCCAGCGTGGGCAGCGCCGCCAGGGCGACCAGGACGGCGCGGCGTTCGATCATGGCGCGGCCAGATGGAGCCAGAGGGCCGAACACTGCGCGTCGCTCGCCGCGTAGCGCGGCATGCGGGTGTCGATGATCACCTGCGCCGGGTCGATGCCGGTGCGCAGCACGCGGCAGAAGCTCGCCAGCTCGTAGGCCGAGGGCGGCCCGCCGCGGCGCGCGCGCCGCTCGCGCAGCGCGGCCGGGCCGAGCACCGGGCCGATGCGGGTGGCGGAGCCGGCCCGCCGATCGCCTTCGCGTCCATGGCAGTTGCTGCACCGGCTGGCGGTGGCGGGCAGCGCGACGTCGCGCCCGACGAGCTGGGCCGGCAAGGCCTCGCGACCGTCGAACAGTCGCGCCCCGGGCGACGGGTCGCGCGGCTGGGCCAGCGCCGGCGACCCGAGCGCCGCCACCAGCAGCGCCAGCATGCCCGCGCGCCCGGCCCGTCTCGAGCGCCTGCCGGTCATTGCAGCCAGCAGGCCTTGGCGACGCCGGCCAGCGGGTCGCCGAAGATCGCGTTGCCGCAGGTGAAGCTGCCGGTGACGCCCGATCGCCGGTGGAACGTGCCGTTCGCCCCGTACAGCACCGTGGCGGTGGTGCCCGAGGCCACCGTGCAGGTGGCGCGTTCGTTGGCGCACTTCGCCGCTGCCACGTAGTAGCAGGCCTTGGCGGTGCCGGCGATCGGGTCGCCGAAGGTGGCGTTGGTGCAGGCCACCGTGCCGGTCATCGCCGGGCGCACGGTCCATTGGCTGCCGCTGCCGTAGTACACCGTCGCCGGGGTGCCGCTGGGCAGCACGCAGTTGCTGCGCTCCGATGCGCAGCGCACCGCGCCGCTCGGCAGCGCTGCCGGCGCGGCCACTTCCTCGCTGCCGATCTGGCCGAGGTAGGCCACCAGGTTGGCCAGGTCGGCTGCGCCGATCGAGACGCCGCGGTGCGCTGCGACCGCATCGGCCAGCGTGGCCGCCGAGCCATCGTGCAGGTAGGGGCCGGTGCCGCGCACGTCGCGCAGGGTCGGCACGTCGAGGCCGGGCAGGAAGGCGCCGAGGCGCTGCCCGCTGCTCGTCTTGATCGTGCCGATGTCGGTCAGCAGGGCACCGCTGGCCTGGAACGTCGTGCCGCCGTGGCAGCTGCCGCAGCGCTGCGCCGCAAACACCGCGCGGCCGGCGCTCGCCGCCGCGGTCAGCGCGCCCGCGCTGCTGCGCTCCGGGCTCGGCGGCATCGCCGTCAGCGAGGCCACGTAGGCGGCCAGCGCGTCGAGCTCCGTGCTCTGTCCCGCCTTGGTGGTGCCGAGTGGCTGGCTGCGTGTGCCTACAGCCAGCGCCGTGTCCGTCATCAGGCCGGTGCCGCCGGCGAGGTTGCGGATCTGCATCTCGAAGTCCTGCACCTCGTCGAAGTTGCCGCTCCAGTGCAGCCGCCCGTGGCCCATGCCGGCGCGGCCGCGCAGCGAGATGGTGTTGCGCAGGCCCTCGCCGAAGCCGGTGAGGTCCCAGGTGCGGCCGTCGTGGCCGCCGTCGTCGTGGCAGGTGGCGCAGCTCATGTAGGCGTCGCGCGCCAGGCGCGTGTCGCGGGCATCGTAGAAGAGCTGCTTGCCCAGCAGCACGGTCGCGCCGAGCTTCTCCGTCGCCTGGGTCGGGAGCGTCGCCAGGGTCGCGAAGCTCCACTCGCCGTAGCCGACGAGCCGGCCCAGGTCCACGGCCTGCAGCGTGCGGTCCATGAAGTTGGAGACGAACAACCGGCGGCCGTCGGCCGAGACCAGCAGGGCATCCGGCGCGCGGCCGACCTCGATGCGGGCGAGTTCGAGCCGCTTCACCGGGTCGACGATCGCGACCTGCCGGCTGGTCGGCAGGGCAACGAACAGGTAGGCCCCCGTCGGATGCCAGGCCGCCGCCGCTGCTCGGCTGGTGTTGTCGTGGTCGATGCGTGAGGCCAGATCCTCGGTGAACCCCGTGAGGTCGAGGCGCGCGCTGATCGCGCGCACGGTGTTCTGGAAGTCGAGGTTCAGCCCGTCGCGCAGCGTGCCGCGCTGGAGGTTGTCCTGCTTGGCCGGCACCCAGGCCTGGCTGCCATCGGGCGAGATCGCCGGCGCACCCAGGTAGTTCGGCACGCCTCGGCCCTGCGTCGTGCTGTCGGTCTTGCTGCTGTGCGCCAGCACGATCGTGCGCTCGACGGCGAACGTGGCCTTCGACACCACCACCACTTCACCGCCGGTGGCCACGCCGTTGACGGCGCTGCCCACGCTGGCGCTGCCCTCGCCGGGCTGCGGCGGCGTGATGAAGCGCGACACCAGCACCCGGGCGCTGTCGGGCGTCACGGCCAGGTGGCGCGGGTTGGCGCCGACGGCCAGCGTGGCCTGGATGGCGCCGCTGGACGGATCGAGCCGCAGCAGCTGGCCGCTGGCCTCGAGCACGACGAAGGCCGCGCTGCCGTCGGGCGCGAAGGTAATGCCATGCGGCTGGCTGGCGCGCGGCAGCGCGATCGTCTGCGTGACTGCCAGCGTGGCCGGGTTGATCACGCTGATGGTGGCGCTGGTCTTGTTCGTCACCCACAGATTGCCGCTCGGCGCCAGGGCGATGGCACGCGGCGCGCCGCCCACGGCGACTTCACCGAGCCTGGCCAGCGTCACCGCATCGAAGGCGCTGACGCTGTCGCCATCGGCGTTGACCACCCAGACCCGCGGGTTGCCGCTCGCGGGCTGCTGCCAGGCGAGCAGCGCCGACTGCGTTGCGCGCGCCGAGCTGCCCGGTACCGCATAGACGGCCTGGGTGAAGCTGCGCGTCGCCGTGGCCCCGCTCGCGTCGGTGACCGTGACGCTCACCGTGTAGAGCCCGGGGGCCGCGTAGGTGTGGCTGGCGGTCGTCCGCGCGTCGGGGCCGCTGGTCGTGCCGTCGCCGAAGTCCCAGCGGTAGGTCGCGCCCGTGCCGGGGTCGGCCGACACCGTCCAGCCCACGCTGGTTCCCGTCACGCCAGGCGCCGCGGCGACCGGGTCGATGGTGATGACTCGCCCGAGCACGGTCCAGGTGACATCGGCGCTGGCGGAGCCGCCGCGCCCGTCGCTGACCACCACCTTGGTCACGAAGACGCCCGCGGCCGTCGGCACGCCGGTGATGCGGCCGGTGGCGCCGTCGATCGCCAGGCCCGGGGGCAGGTTGCTGGCGGCGTAGCTCAGCGTGTCGCCATCCGCGTCGCTGGCGCCGAGAGCCAGCGAGACTGCGGTCGCGGCCGTCACAGTCGGGTTGACAATGGTGGCGAGCACCGGCCAGCGGTTGGCCGCCCCGGTGTCCACCGGGAAGACGGTCTGCTCGGCGGTGGCGTTGGTGAAGGTTCCCGACGCCACGGCGCGCCAGACGACGCCGTCGTCGCTGACGTGAAATCGCCAGTTGGCCACGCGCCCGTTGGCCGAGTTCTGGCGCGGCAGATAGCGGAAGCCGCCGATCGGGATCGCCGTGCCGAGGTCGACGACGAAGATGTGCGGCGGCGGCGGGTTCGCGTTCTTCCACTGGGTGTGCCAGAACGTGGTGGTGTTGCCGTCGATCGCTGCCGTGGCGGGAGCGTTCTCGCCGATGGTCTCCTGGCTGTCCGCGTAGACGGTCCAGCCGGTGCGCGAGACTGCCGCGCCGCTCGGGTCGAGCAGGTTGAACTCGGCCATCGACGTCCAGGGGTTGCCGTTGACCTCGCTGAGCGCCTCGAACTTCACGTAGCGGATCGACGTGGTGCCCGCGGGCACGACGGTCCAGACGAGCTCGGTGCTCATCGCGCCGGTCGCGCTGCGGGCCGTCACCGTCACGGAATGGCGGCCCACGGTCGTCGGCGTGCCGCTGATGGCGCCGGTGGCCGGGTCGAGGGCCAGCCCGTCGGGCAGGCCGGTGGCTGCGAACGTGATGCTGCCGCTGCCCGAGGCGAGCAGCTGCAGGCGGGTGGCGCTGCCGGCCATCGAGCTCTGGTCGCCGGGCGAGCTCAGCTGCGGCGCGCCGTCGACGCCGATGCGCAGCGTCTTCGCCACCGAAGGCACGCCCTGCGCATCGAGCGCGAACAGCATGTAGTGGCCGGGCAGCGCGAGGCCCGGGTTGCTCGGGATCGACAGCTCGTACTGGTTGCTGCCGAGCGCAGTGAAGGCGACGGACAGGCGCCGCTGGTCGTTGTTGACCGTGTGCGTGGTCGAGGACAGGCGCACGATGGCGAACGAGGCCACCGGCACGTCGGTGTTCACGGTCACCGCGCTGCCGTAGGCCGCCGCCGCGGGCGCCTGGGTGATCACCGGGCGGACGGCCGGCTGGCCGCTCGCGTCGAGCAGGTAGTGCGGCGTGTAGATCTGCAGGTCCGGATGATTGGTCGTGCAGCCCGATCCGCACAGGCCGCCGCCGATCGAGGCCACCCGAGCGTCGGGCAGCAGCAGCGCGGTGCTGTGGTAGTTGCGCGGCACGGTCATCGCCGGCAGCGGCGTGAAGGTCTCGGTGGCGGGGTCCCACAGCTCGGGCACCAGCACCGAGCGGCTGTCGGAGAAGGGCACCGGGTAGGTCTGCCCGCCGACGATCATCACCTGGCCGTTGGGCAGCACCACGCTGTTGTGGAAGGCCCGCGCGTAGGCCATCGAGGCGAGCCGGCGCACGCTGAGACTGCCGCCGCGGGTGTCCACCAGATGCGCCGCGGGGATCGCATCGACGTTCTCGTAGGCGGGCGCGCCGCCGGTCTTCAGGATCAGGCCGGCCTCGTACATCACGGTGGAGCCGTTGATCGAATAGGCGTCGTCGCCGCGCTTGCCGGCCGAGGTCACCGCGCCGTTGCCGCGCGTGTCGATCCAGTTCATCGCGGCGCTCGGCCCGGCGTGCAGCACGCGGCCGTTGCCGGTCGGGATCAGCCACATGTGGTTGTCGCCGCGGTAGACGCCGGCCGGGTCGGGGCCGACCATCGGGTCCACCGGCACCCCGGTCAGGCGCTTCCAGCCGCCGGCCTCGGTCCAGACCTCGGCGTGCTTGTTGCCCTGGCCGCCGTTCCACGAGCCGCCGAGCGCGAACACCGAGCCATCGGCCAGCGGCACGCTGGCGTGGTAGGCGCGGGTGATGTTCATCGCCTGCACGGCGGTCCAGCGGCCCGTGGCCGGGTCGTAGAGGCTGGTCGCGCCGCTGCTCGAGCCGCCGCTGACGAGCAGGCGGCCGTCGGGCAGGTTGGCCGTGCCCGGGCAGAACATGTTGTGGTTGGTCTCGGTGATCAGGCGTTCGACGCTGGTGCCGGTGGCCGGATCGAAGATCGACGTGTAGGTGCTGCCCGGCGACGCGTTGAACGCGAAGCGGTCCTGCGCCGACCACAGCAGCAGCTTGCCGTCGGGCAGGTTGGCCGCCGCGGCGGGCACGAGGCTCAGCCCGATCGAGGCGGACCAGGTGCCCTGGGAAGGCGCGGCGATCGCCTGCGCCTGCTTGCGCCCCGCGGCCACGGTCTGGGCCGTCGGCGCCTGCGGATCACCCCCGCCGCAACCCGCGAGCCAGGCGCAAGCGCCCAGCAGCGCAGCGGCGCGCTTGTTCGATCTGCGCATGGAAACCCCCCCGGAAATGTTCTTGTCGCGGCCTTGGCGGCGCGATTTGTGATGGTCGTGACTGTGCCGGGGAGGGCGTCGACGCAGCAACCCTCGTTTGCGGGAACGGCGGCCCGGCGGCGCCCCGCTTCGCATGCGCGGCGTGCATGCGAGCACGTCGATTCGTCGTTTGAACGTCCGGTGGCCGGCCCGCAGACTGCGGGCATGACGACTCGAATCGACACCTCCACCCGGTCGGCGCTGCTGTGGGCCGTCGCCTGCGGCGGCCTGGTGATGGGCGCCTCGGTGGGCTTCCGCCACGTGCAGGGCCTGTTCCTGCTGCCGATGACGCTCGAGCGCGGCTGGTCGCGCGAGACCTTCGCCTTCGCGCTGGCGCTGCAGAACCTGTGCTGGGGCCTGGCCCAGCCCTTCACCGGCGCGATTGCGGACCGCTTCGGCTCGCGCCGCGTGCTGCTGGCCGGCCTGCTGCTCTACGCCGCCGGCGTGCTGCTGATGGGGCGCGCCGCCACGCCGCTGCAGTTCCACCTCGCGGCTGGGCTGGTGATCGGGCTGGCCCAGTCGTGCACCGCGTTCGGCATGGTGTACGGCGCGCTCAGCCGCATCGCACCCGCGCCGCAGCGCGGCTGGGTGCTCGGGCTGACCGGTGCGGTGGCCGGCACCTTCCAGTTCGTCGGCGTGCCGCTCACGCAGGCGCTGCTGGCCAGCATCGGCTGGCAGCAGACGCTGATGGTGCTGGCCGCCTTGCTGCTGCTCGCGCTGCCGGCCGTGCGGCGGCTCGACGACCGCGCCGCGCTGCAGCCGGCCACGGGGTCCGGCGCGGCGCCCGAGCCGGCCGCGGGCCTGCGCGAGGTGGTCGGCATCGCCCTGCGGCATCGCGGCTTCCTGCTGCTGAACCTGGGCTTCCTGAGCTGCGGCTTCCACCTCGCCTTCATCGCCACCCACCTGCCGGCCTACCTGCTGGACCAGGGCGTCGCGCCGCACGTGGCGGTCACCGGCCTGGCGGTGATCGCGCTGGCCAACATCGCCGGCACCTACGCCTGCGGCCACCTCGGCGGCCTGTACCGGCGCCGCCACCTGCTCAGCGGGCTCTACCTCGTGCGCACCGCGGCGATCGCGCTGTTCGTCGCCACGCCGACCACGCCTGCCACGGTCTACGCCTTCTGCGCGGTGATGGGTTTCCTGTGGCTCGGCACCGTGCCGCTCACCAACGGCCTGGTGTCGCAGATCTTCGGCGTGCGCCACCTCTCCACGCTGTTCGGCCTGGTGTTCCTCGGCCACCAGCTCGGCTCCTTCCTGGGCGTGTGGATCGGCGGCTGGGTGTACGACCACCACCGCTCCTACGAACTCGTGTGGTGGATCGCGCTGGCGCTCGGCCTGCTCTCGGCCGCGCTGCACTGGCCGATCGACGACCGGCCGGTGGCGCTGCGCGCGCGGCTGGCGGCAGGGCAGGTGTGAGCATGCGCGGCGCACTCGGCCTGTTCCTGCTGGCCGCGGCGCTGGTGGCCGCGGCAGCGACCCTGGGCGCCTACACCCAGCCTGCGCGGCTGCTGGAGTGGCTGGCCGTCTTCAGCCTGTGCGGCTGAGGGCGGGACGCGCTGCGATGATGGCGGCACCCTGACGAGCACGAGAGAGGTCGACATGGCAGACGACGATCGCAGCGGCACTTCACCCCACCCGGTGGCCCGGGTGGCGGCCGAGGTCGCACCGCGGACGCGGCCGTCCGCGTACCCGCCGGAGTTCGCGCGCCGCATGCAGGGCCGCGAGAAGCGGGCGCTGGGCGATGCCTTCGGGCTGCGCAACTTCGGCGTCAACCTGACGCGCCTGGCCCCGGGCGCCTGCTCGGCGCTGCGCCATGCCCATGTGGTGCAGGACGAGTTCGTCTACGTCCTCGAAGGTGAGCTCGACCTCGTCACCGACCGCGGCACCACGCGGCTGCGCGCGGGCATGTGCACGGGCTTTCGCGCGGGCACGGGTGATGCGCACCACCTGATCAACCGCAGTGCGGCGCCGGCGGTCTACCTCGAGGTCGGCGACCGCCTGCCGGGCGACAGCGCGTCGTACCCGGACGACGACCTCGTCGCGCTGTCGCGCGACGGCGCCTGGGTCTTCACCCGCAAGGACGGCACGCCGTACGACTGAGCATCACGCCGCGGACGCCGCGATCGTCTTCAGCTGCTCGCGCAGCGCCTTGCGCCCCGCGCTGTTGGTGGCGCGCCAGGCGGCCAGCGCGAGCTCGAGGAACGCCGCCTCGGCGGGCGACGGCCCTGCGGGTTTGCGCAGCGTGTCGAGCCACCCCGCCGGCCGACCGCAGGCCGACTCGATCTGCCGTGCCAGCTTGTCGCCGATCGGGCGGGAGGACTTGATCTGGCTCCACATGCTCGGCGAGACCTGCAGCGTCGCGGCGAAGGACTGCTCGAGTCCCTTGGGCGCCGCGCCCGCGGCGAGGGCCTTCTCGGCGAACTCCTGGAACAGGGCAAGGGCGTTCTGGCGTCGGGTGAGGGTGATGTTGGACACGGGTCGTGGGCGGCATGCAACGCGGTTCGGCGTCATTCTCGCAGGGGGTTGACGAGGGGGTAAAGACTCTTTACAGTCCGCCCCCATCGTGAATCCGGCTCCCCCGAGCCACCCTCCGAACCGCAGGATCCCATCGTGAACGCCCGCCACATGCACCGAACCCACCGGCCCTTGCAGGGACGGGTCGCGTTCGTCGCGTCGTTTGCGGCGCCGACGGGCAGGGCCGTGCCAGCGTGTGCTCGTCTCGATGGGCAGGAGCGGCCGTTGATTCCGGGGGAAGGAAGCGCCTAGGCGCACGCCTTCCACACTCTGTTCGCAGAGGCCCGGAATCCGACAGGTTCCGGGCCTTTTTCTTTGTCTCTTCAACCGGCCGGCGCGTTGGCGCGGGCCCGGCGATCCGAGGGATCGCCACCACCGGCGACGGTGGACGCTCTTTAACAACTTGCCGCAAGACGACCTCGGTACTGGCCGGGGGACCGTCTTGCATCGTCTGCCAGGCACCGGTTCGTCCACAGCGACGCACTGGCGTCTGCGCAGACCCACTTCGGGTGTGTCCATGCACTCCGAGGCCACACGACATGGTGTTGGTGGCCCGGGATGTGCGCGGTCCTTGGCCAGATCACGTGCAGCGAGACACCACATCCGACGGGATGCTCGCGTTTGGGCACAGCCGAAGTGGAGTTTGAACCCCGTACCAGAAGCCCTCGTCGAGCTCACGCTTCGAGGGCGGAAACCAGCCGCAACGATTGGGCGGCGCCGGAACCCGTCACCGGATGGCATTCGCCTCGTTAGCTCAGTGGAGCCAGAGCGCCGGCCTGCGAAGCCGGAGGTCGCACCTTCGAACCGTGCACGGGGTACCAACCCCCTCGGCATCGTTCGCTCTTCACTCCACCCTTCACTCCAACCCCTTCCGTTCATCATGAAACGCTCGACGATCCAGCGCAGGCAGGACGCCGAGCGCGAACGAATCGACCACTGCCAGGCGGTGCTTCGCCGCGTGGTGCGCCAGGCCCGACCCACGCCGGACTTCGGCAAGGCCCTCGAGGAGGCCGGGCGCGGCTTCTCCGGTGAAGTGGTGCGCGATCCGCAGGTCTGGCATCCGCAGATGAAGACGCGCGACGCCGCGCGCCTGCGCCTGGCCGCGGCGCGACATCTCTTCGCGCTCTACCCGGTGCCCGGGATGCTCGAGCAGATCTGGATCGACGACACGGGCCTCGATGCGGCGGAAGTGCGTCTGCGCCGGCAGTGGTATGTCACCGTGGCGCGTGGTCGCTCGCTGTACAAGTCGGACGCCAGCCCCTGGCTGTCGCGCCGCGAGGTCCACGCCTTTCTCCATGCGACACCGGGGCTGGACTTCGACGAGGCCTTCTGGGAGGCCATCGCGTGCTCCGGCACGGCCGACGCCGCCATGGCCCTGCGCATCGCACGCTCGAAGATCGCTCGGGTGCCGCGAGACGAGATCGGGTTCTGGCGCGGGGTGGTGCGGTTCTTCTGTGCCAACCCCGTGTCGCCGGAACGGATCGACGACCTGTGCGACTACCTCGCCGAGTGCCGGCGCCATGATCCCGGCTACCGCCTCGAGGGGCGCACCCTGCCCGCGCTCACGCGGCGCATGAACGAGTGGCACCACGACCTCGCGGCCATCGAGCGGATCGAGGCGACGCAGCGCCGTGCCCATGGGCGCGGGCCGCACCCGTGGGCTGTCGACGCCTCGTGGGCCGGCTCGCCGCTGGCCGATTGGGAGTGGGCGCCGTCGTCCAAGGATGCGAAGGCCAAGGGCGAGCGCTTCGTGGTCCGGCAGCTCAAGCGCGCCGACGAGCTGGTGACGGAAAGCCGCGAGCTGCGGCACTGCGTGTCGACCTATGCAGGCAAGTGCATCGCCGGGAAGGCGTCCATCTGGTCGCTGCGGCGCTGCACGAAGGACCGGATCGATCGCCTGCTGACCATCGAGGTCGACCCGCAGGATCGTGCCGTCCAGGTGCGCGGGTTCGGCAACCGTCCGGCGCGCGACGACGAGCGCCAGGTCGTCGAGCGCTGGGCCCGGGCGCGCGGCATCAGCTGGCGGTGAAGGTCCGCGTGCGCTTGGGTGTGGCCGTAGCTCAACGGCAGAGCTGCGGGATGTGACCCCGCCGGTGCCGGTTCGATTCCGGCCGGTCACCCCCAAGCGCAGGCAGCTTCGGCGCGTCGCGAACCCGAGCGAAGCGAGCAATCCTGTCGCCCCTGCGATGGCACACCACAGGCCCGCAGCTCAGCGGCCAGGGGGCGGCTCTCCGAGGGTCGAGGCCGGTGGTTCGACTCCATCCGGACGTGCCCGCTCCAACCTGCAACGCCACGGCCATGAAAGGAGGCCGCCGATGCACCATCACCACCACAGCCACGTGCTGCAACTCGACATCCAGGGCACGCCGCAGGCGTGGATCTCGCTCGAGCAGGCGGCCGGCAATCGGTGATCGACGTACATCCGATCATGGCGCTGCGAGGCGCTTCCAAGGTCAACCTGTTCGACGTTGTGCCGGCGTTCAGCAAGCTCAAGCTGTTCCGCCGCGACCGGATGGCCTGCGCCTACTGCGGCCAGCGCTTCCACGAGCGCGAACTGCAGTGCGAGCACATCGTGCCGGAATCGCGCGGCGGCGGCTGGACCTGGATGAACCTCGTCACCGCCTGCGGCCCGTGCAACGGCCGCAAGGCCGACCGCACGCCGGAGGAAGCGGGCATGCCGCTGCTGTACCTGCCGCATGTGCCGAGCCGCTTCGAGACCTTTCTGCTCGAAGGCCGGCACATCCGCGCCGACGTGCACGAGTGGCTGGCCGCGCGGCTGCCGAAGTCGTCGCGCATCGGATCGCGCCTGAGCTGAACGGCTCGGGTGCCAAGGAGTCTGTTGTGCAAGGCAAACGCTCACAGGTCTGGGGTTCGTGAACCCCGCCGGTGTGCGGCACCCGGATCCGTCCGTCGGTGCCGCACATGCCGCCTTGCCGGAAGCAACGGACAGGTGACGCATCGGTTGGCCCGCCAGGGTCCGGGTTCGATTCCCGGCTTCATCACCATGGTTGGTAGCTCAGTGGCAGAGCAGCGCGCTCATCACGCGTCGGTCGCGGGTTCGAATCCCGCTCCAACTCCAAGAACGGTCGAAAGACCACCGCCGGACGTGCACCAAGGGCCCCGGCCCAAACGTGCATCAGCGCTAGCCGCCCGTGCGCCGGGCACGCGGGGCTTCGCATCCACGGCCAGCCGAAGTGGTTCTCGGGGAGGGAACTGCCGACGCGCACCGTGCGATCCGAACCCAGGCACTCGTCGTCCGCGGCCACTGCTGTAACGGCACCCATTCATCCACACGCTTCAGCCGAGAAGGAGAACTCCCATGAAGATCAAGCGTGTCACCGTGAAGAAGAACGAGCGCGGCCTGCTGCTGCGCAATGGCGATTTCGAGCGCGTGCTTCAGCCTGGCACGCACTGGCTGTTCGACGGCCTCGACACCCTGCGCGTGGAGCTCTTCGCGCTGGAGCAGACGATGTTCACGCACGGCCTGGCCGACTACCTGATGGCCAAGGAGCACGAGGTGGTGGCGGCCGAGTTCGTGCGCGTCGAGCTCACCGAGAACCAGGTCGGTCTGCGCACCGAGAACGGCGCCCTGGTCGAGCTGATCGCACCGGCCACCCGGCGCCTCTACTGGAAGGGCCTGGCCGACGTGCAGGTGGAGACGGTCGACATCTCGGCCTCGGCCGAGGTGCCGGCCGCACTGGCGGCGCGCCTCGTGCAGACGCAGCTGCGGCAACGCAACGTGCAGGGCCTCGTCGGCGTGCTGCAGGTGCAGGTGAACGAACACGGCGCCGGCATCCTGTGGATCGACGGCAAGGTCGAGCGCCTGCTCGGGCCGGGCTCCTACGCGTTCTGGAAGTTCAACCGCCACGTGGCGGTGGAGCTGGTCGACCTGCGGCTCCAGACCGTCGAGGTGACGGGCCAGGAGATCCTGACCCGCGACAAGGTGGCGCTGCGGCTGAACCTCTCGGCTACCTGGCGCTACACGGACGTGCTGAAGGCCCACAAGGAACTCGCCAAGCCCGCGGACCACCTGTACCGCGAGCTGCAGTTCGGCCTGCGCGCCGCCGTGGGCACCCGCTCGCTCGACGAGCTGCTCGAGAACAAGACGGTGATCGACGAGGTCGTCACCGCCCAGGTCGGCGCCAAGCTCGCAGGCTACGGCCTGCAGCTCGACGGCGTGGGCGTGAAGGACATCGTGCTGCCGGGCGAGATGAAGACCATCCTCGCCCAGGTGGTCGAGGCCGGCAAGGCGGCCGAGGCCAACGTGATCCGCCGGCGCGAGGAAACCGCGGCGACCCGCTCGCTGCTGAACACCGCCAAGGTGATGGAGGACAACCCCGTCGCCCTGCGGCTCAAGGAGCTCGAGACGCTGGAACGCGTGGCCGAGCGCATCGACAAGATCTCCGTGTTCGGAGGTCTGGACCAGGTGCTCAACGGTCTCGTCAAGCTTCGTTGAGCGCCCGCCCCGGCCGTGCCGCGCGTGCGGCCGGGGCGCCCTCAACGAAAGCAACATCATGAAGAACGAACAACTGCCGGTGCCGGCCATCGAGATCAAGGTCAAGCAGCCGCCGGTGCTCTTCACGCGCACGCAGGCGCTGATCCGCGCGCTCTCGGCGCGGCTGGGCGGCCCGCTGGTGGCCTACTGGAACGGCCCGCGCGGTTCGGTGTGCCACTCCGACGTGATCGCGCTGTACCACGTGCTCGAGCGGCTCGGCCGGCACGACACGATCCACCTGTTCCTGAAGAGCGATGGCGGCAGCGGCCAGGTGTCGCTGCGCCTGGTGAACCTGCTGCGGCAGCACTGCCGCCGGCTGGTGGCGCTGGTGCCGCTGGAATGCGCCTCGGCCGCGACCATGGTCGCGCTGGGCGCCGACGGCATCGAGATGGGCCCCACGGCCTATCTCACCGCGGTGGACACCTCGCTGAACCACGCCCTCTCGCCGGTGGACCGCGACAACGACCGCGTCAGCGTCAGCCTCGACGAACTGCAGCGCGTCATCAAGCTCTGGCGCGACCAGCAGGGCCAGGGCAGCGCCGTGCCGGAGAACGCCTACAAGTCGCTGTTCCAGTACGTGCACCCGCTGGTGATCGGCGCGGTGGACCGGGCCGAATCGCTCTCGCTGATGCTGTGCCGCGAACTGCTGGCCCACCACATCGACGATGCAGCCCAGGCCGAGGCCATCGCCTCGGCGCTGAACGGCAAGTACCCTTCGCACAACTACCCGATCCTGCTCGACGAGGCGGTGAAGATCGGCCTGCGTGCCCAGCGCATGCCGGCCGACGTCAACGCCCTGCTGCTGCAGCTCAATGGGTGCTACAGCGAGATGGGACAGAAGGCGACGACCGACTTCGACGAGCTGCGGGCGCACAGCAACGAGATCGTCAACATCTGGGAATCCACCGGTGCCCAGGTCTACTACCAACAGGACAAGGACTGGTTCTACCGCGCCGAGGAGCGGCGCTGGATCGCCTTGAACGACAACAGCGGCTGGCGGCGCATCGAGCGCGTGGGCCGGCGCATCAAGCGCGGGCCGCTGCACGTGGCCTGAGCCCGACGGCCGCACGAAAGGAGAACGGATCATGGAAACCAGCCACATCCACGAAGACGTGCCCGGCGGCGTGCCGCTGAAGATGTGGACACGCGGCGTGCCCGTGGAGGACGAGGCGAAGCGCCAGCTGACCAACGCCGCGCGCCTGCCGATCGTCTTCAAGCACATCGCGGCCATGCCCGACGTTCACTTCGGCATCGGCGCGACGGTGGGCTCGGTGATCCCAACCATCAAGGCCATCATCCCGGCCGCGGTGGGCGTGGACATCGGCTGCGGCATGATGGCCTGCAAGACCACGCTGAGGGCGGACGACCTGCCCGACAACCTGGGACCGCTGCGCGCCGCCATCGAGCGCGCGGTGCCGCACGGCCGCCAGCCGGGCTCGCGTGATCCGGGGGCGTGGCAGAAGCCGCCGGGCGCGGTGAACACCGCCTGGGCGCAGCTCGAACCGGAGTTCACCGAGCTGTGCCGCGACTACCCCAAGCTGGAGAAGACCAACCACCTGGCGCACCTGGGCACGCTGGGCACGGGCAACCACTTCATCGAGGTGTGCCTGGACGAGGCGGGCTTCGTGTGGTTCATGCTGCACTCGGGCTCGCGCGGGGTGGGCAACTTCATCGGCACGATGTTCATCGAGCTGGCGAAGCAGGACGCGATCCGGAACCAGGCCAACCTGCCGGACCGTGACCTCGCCTACTTCGAGGAAGGCAGCCGCTATTTCGGCGACTACGTGCGCGCCGTGGGCTGGGCGCAGAAGTTCGCCGCCATCAACCGCGAGGTGATGATGCGCCGCGTGATCGAGGCCGCGAAGACGGTGATCCACAAGAACTTCCAGAGCCACATCGAGGCGGTGAACTGCCATCACAACTACGTGCAGAAGGAGCATCACTTCGGCGAGGACGTGTACGTCACCCGCAAGGGCGCCGTGAGCGCGAAGGCCGGGCAGCTGGGCATCATCCCCGGCAGCATGGGCGCGCGCAGCTACATCGTGCGCGGCAAGGGCCATGCGGACAGCTTCGAAAGCTGCTCGCACGGCGCCGGCCGCGCGATGAGCCGCGGCGAGGCCAAGCGCCGCTTCACGCTGGCCGACCACCGCGCCGCGACCGAAGGCGTCGAGTGCCGCAAGGACAAGGACGTGATCGACGAAACGCCCGCGGCCTACAAGGACATCGACGCCGTGATGGAAGCGCAACGCGAGCTGGTGGAGGTGGTGCACACGCTGAAGCAGGTGGTGTGTGTGAAGGGTTGAGCGGTGGGGCTTGGCCCGGCTCCTGCAGCCTCGCGGGCGGCTTGCGGGCGGTGAGCAGGAGAATGTGTGACATAGCGCACCCTCGAGGACTCCTCTCGAAGGTGGACCAGGACGCGATGCTCAAGTTGTGCGCGCAGGCTCCGAGAGGGACCTGGGTTCGCTCTCAGTCCCGAGAGCGGCCGGTCAATCAAGAGGCCCATGAATCATCGTCTTGCGTCTTCCCGCGGCGGATCGTTCGCCGCGTCGGTTGCAGCAGCTTGCTCGCTGTTCGTTGCTGCTGCTTCTGCATCGACAGCAGCGCTTCCGGCAAACGTGTACCAAGGAGCTCAGCGCCTGCCAAACGGTGCTGCGATCTTTGCCCAGAACGTGTCGCCTGAGGCCATTCGGCTGCTCCAGGACACAAAGACCTTGGTGCAGATCGAGACGTGGTCCTATGAGAACGGTACCTGTCTGGTGTCCTCCGGCATCGGCTCGGCAGCACCCCAAGGCAAGACTCCGCGCGCGCCATTTCTCTTCCGCAGTTCATTGAGCACGCGTGGCGCCAACGAAGCTGAATCGGCGCCGTGCGAAAGATCGTTCGAACAGACTCTCAAGCTCCTGACGCAGGACGGCGCCTTCGACAGGAAGGTGCTCGAAGAACACGCCGCCGCCACCTCCGACGCGGCCCCCGCCGAGTTCCCGAAGTACACCGCCGGCCAAGACACCATCATGACCTGGTCGGGACCCTTTCTGAGCGAGGCCGGCAAGCGGGTCGTCAATGAATCGCTCGGCGCTCGCTGGTACACGTCGCTCGACTACCGAAAATATTTGGCGCATGTGACGCTGATGCTTGGCGACACCGTCGAAGGCAAGTCCTTCTGCGCGGTGCGCTATGGCATCTCGACGACGCCTCCGCGCGGTCGCACCGCACGCCTGCCGGCCCAATCGAGCCTCAGGTACCTCGAACTGGACAAGGGGGCCGACTGCCCCATCGGGGTCGTCCGCAAGGCGGCCGAGGCTCTCGGCGCGCAGTTCGAGAACCTGCTCGGCCGATTCGACATGGTCGCCGAGGCCGGCCAGACGTACCCGACGCCGGAAGACATCAAGAAGTCCGTCGCGAGGTACGACGCCAGGAACGCCGCAGCGACGCCTGCGCCGCCTCCGGCAGATCGCCAGGTGTCCTCGACGACGCGCTCGACGAACATCCTCACGTGCAAGAACGACTGCTACAACGGTGCATGCGTGCGCACGTTCCCCGACGGCAGAACGGAGCGCTGGCAGGCGCCGCGTCGCTACAGCCCGCTGACGCGCAACTGGGAGTACGACACCACGACGAACGCCTGTGGCGTCTGATCGGAACGGATTGCGACCCGCAACGCAGCGTACCGGGCCGCCGATTCCGGTGCGGCGGCCGAGTGCCTCTCGCCTCTCGCTTGCGGTCCAGCGCCGGGCGGTCGTCGTGGCGTGGTGCTGCGGCATTGCAGCGTGCAGCGCCTGGGTGGTGAGGGTCTGGTTCCAGCCGGTCTCAGCGGTCTGGATGGCCGGGCTGCTCTCGCATTGGCAATGGGTCTACGTCACGTTGGCTGGCGTGTCCCTCTGCGCTGCCGGATTGAGCCGACGCAGCCTGGTGATCGCGTTGCTGCCGACCGCCGTAGCGGCTGGTGTCTGGTGGGACCAGGCGCCAGCCGCAGCGCCGCGCGAGGCAACTGCTCCAGGTCGCTCGGAGGGCACAGTGCTGGTCGCCAGCGCAAACCTGAACTTCGCGCGTCAAGCCCCTGGAGACCACGCCGAGCTGCAACGATGGCTCACTTCGGCCAACGCTCCTGATGTTGTCGCGCTGGAGGAGTTCACCGACTCCGCGTCGGAAGCAATGTCCAGATCGGACATGCTGTCGGCTTACCCCTACCGCGTGCTGGAGCCGAGTCCTGACCAGTTCGGGCTGGCAGTTCTCTCCAAGCTCCCGCTGGCATCCGTGCAGCGCGTGCGGCCGTCGAACGCCGAGTCGCTGGGGACGCTGACGCTCCGCGTCGTGGTCACGCAAGCGAATGGCGAGCCGCTGGCAGTCACTGCCGTGCACCCCATGCCACCTGTCAACGCCGACTACGCCAGGGAGCGTGACGCCAGCATTCATGCAGAAGCGGGTCTCCTGGCCACAAGCGGTCGCCCAGGTGTGCTCGCAGGCGACATGAACGATACGCCTTGGTCGACAGGGCTGCGCGGTGCCCACCCGCTGCTTCGGGCCACCGGCATCACGCCGACGTGGCCGAACGCTTGGGGCTTCTTCTCGGTGCTGCCGCTGGACCACATCCTGGTGACGCCGGGTGTCGTGGTGTTGGAGTCCGGCCTTGGACCGGACCTTGGCAGCGACCATCGCCCGGTGTTTGCGCGTTTGAGGGTGCCTGCCGGCGACTAGCTCTTCACGGCAGAGTTGAAGGGCCGTCAGCGACGCCGCGATGAAAGCGCAGCGCGAGCTGGCGGAGGGTGCACACGCTGAATCAGGTGGTCTGCGTGAAGGGCTGAGCGGTGGGGCTCGGCCCGCTTGGCGCCGACGCCGTGTCCTGCAACACGCGCGTCAACAACACGCACGCGAAGCTGCTGGTGTGCGTCACGCTCGCGGGTGTGCGCAGCCATCAGGCGACGTTGCAGGCGATCGCCGACGCCAACGGCGGCGTGCGTGCCGCCGGCACGCCGGGCTACGAGCAGAGCGTCCAGTACATCGTCGGCAAGATGACGGCCGCCGGCTACGACGTGACGCTGAACGCGTTCCCCTTCACCTACGTTGCGCTGCCGCTGCTGCGCCAGACCGCGCCGCTCGCCGCAACCTACGAGTCGGGCACCTTCACCGGCACCGGCTACGGCGAGGTTGCCGCCGCCGTCACCGCCGTGGACATCGACCTCGCGCCGCCGCGTGCGAACACGAGCGGTTGCGAGGCCGCAGACTTCGCGGGCTTTCCGGCCGGCAACATCGCGCTGGTCCAGCGGGGGACCTGCAGCTTCGCGGTGAAGGCGCTGAACGCGCAGGCCGCGGGCGCTGCCGCGGTGATCATCTTCAACCAGGGCAACACGCCCGACCGCGAACCGCTGATCATCGGCACGCTGGCGCCCTCGACGGCGACGATCCCGGTCGTCGGCGCGTCGTTCGCCGACGGCACGGCGCTCGCGCAGCCCGGGTCGGCGGCGCAGGTGCGCGTCGAGGCGCCGCAGCTGGTCACCCAGTACAACGTGATCGCCGAATCGCGCGCCGGCGACCCGAACAACGTCGTGATGGCGGGCGCGCATCTCGACTCGGTGCTGCGCGGCCCCGGCATCAACGACAACGGCTCGGGCAGCGCCGCGATCCTCGAGACCGCGCTTCAAATGGCCAAGGTGAAGCCGCGCAACAAGCTGCGCTTCGCCTGGTGGGGTGCGGAAGAGTCGGGGCTGGTCGGGTCGACCGCCTACGTCGCCGGGCTGAGTGCCGAGGAGAAGGCCAGGATCGCGCTGTACCTGAACTTCGACATGGTCGGATCGCCGAACCATGTGTTCTTCATCTACGACGGTGACGACTCCGACGGCGTCGGGGCCGGCCCCGGCCCGGGCGGCTCGGCCCAGATCGAGAAGGTGTTCGAGGGCTTCTACGCCGCGCGCGGCGTGCCCTTCAAGGGCACCGACTTCAGCGGGCGCTCGGACTACGGCCCGTTCATCGCCAACGGCATCCCGGCCGGGGGGCTGTTCACGGGCGCCGAGGGCGTGAAGACCGCCGATGAGGCGGCCGTCTGGGGCGGTACGGCGGGCCAGCAGTACGACCCGTGTTACCACCTGCGCTGCGACACCTATGCCAACAACAACGACCTGGCGCTCGACGTCAACAGCGACGCGATCGCCTACGCGGTGCTGCAGTTCGCGATGAACACTGAGATCGTCAACGGCCAGCGCGGCAAGGGCAACTTCAAGATGCCGCCGGACGAGGAGGACGACCACCACGGCAACGCGACGCGCTGAACGTCGTGCCCGTCGCGAAACGCCCCGGTGCCGCCGGGGCGTTTCCTTTCGGTGCGGGGGGCGTGGCCGCCGCCACGACGGGCCTGAAGCCTTCCTTCGATCGCGCCTGACGGACAGCAAGATGGAAGACGCGTTCGCAGGCTAGTCTGGCGTGGTGCCTCAACCGAGGCGCCCCCCGCTCTGCCAT
>QJOU01000125.1 GCA_003265685.1 Piscinibacter caeni
GGGGCAAGGTCACACACTGCTGGCGGAGGGCCTGGTCGAGCCGATCTTGCCGGGGGAGCATCTGTACCAAGTCGAGCGCTTCAGCGAGTGCTTTATCGAGTTTGCAGAAGCACGGCTCATGCCGATGCGGCAGCACTACCAGCAAGATTTCGTGGATGGACGCGTCACTCGCGTCCATGCGGAGAAGCTTGGCCAGATTCCGGACTACTTGGTTGATCGAGGGCTCGCCAGGCGTGTCAGTTGGGACTGGTTCGAGATGCCGGAAGCAGTCGCCAACCAGTTCATGGCCTACCTTGCCACGACACTCGGCGCTGCCCCAGGTGTGCTTGCAACGCCCATCACCGATCGTGCCGTCTTCGCGTCGGTCCTCGGCGGGCCTCGCATCCTGCGCCGCGACGCGAACGTGCACGTCCAGAAGGCGCGCGGCACGATCCTTCGCCTGCTTCTACCAGTTCCCAAACATCCGATCGAGCTGGACGCGCTGCTGCGGTTCAAGCGCGATCACCGGCATCAACTACCTGCACTGAGAACGAAGGTGGAGGCCCACTGCGCGCTAATCGCCACGGTGCCCGAGGCGAGTCAACGTGAGTCCATGACCGAGGCCTTCGTTCGCGACTGCGCCGTCGAGATCGCCGAGATCGAGGCCGCGATGAAGCCACGGTTCGGCCAGGTGGTCTTCTGCTCGCTGGCGCCGCTGTTCGGCGCAGGACTGCAGCTCCGAGCGACGGATCTCGGCAACGAAGTGGCATACGCGGGAGCGGCCCTTTCGCTTGTGGGCGCCTCGTATATGGCGATAGCAAGCATCCGGGACGCACGACGCCGGATGGAGCCCCGGCCTTTGGCATACATCGCACATGCGCGTCGGGCCTTGTCGTTGGAGCTGCCTGGGGTCGCCGGTCGGTGATCGGCCTCGACTCTTCCTGCAGCACGGGCCGAGCAAGCGTCCGCGCTACGGGGTGCCTACATCAGCTCGAAAGGCGAGAGCACGCCTGCAAGATGATCCAGTCGGCCGTCGTCGATGACCAGCCACAGCGTTGGTCCTTGTCGGTCGCTCGCTTCCTTGAGGAGATCCTCGATCGCATTGTCAGCGGTCAGAAGTTCGGTTGCGCTGACTTCAACCAGCTTGAGTTTGGGTTCGTGCAGCGTCGCTTGCTCGATGGTGAGTCCAAGCCGAATGATCTTTTGGGTCTGGGAGGTGTTCAGGAACCTGGCCAGGCCCAGTTCCGAGAGCAGCCACCACTTGCCTTCGTGCCGTAGAGGCAGGTAGGAGAATGAGTGCATCAGCATCAGCTGCCTCGCGTGAGCGACGGGCTGCCACTGCTCGACGGTGATTGGAGACTTCACCATCACGCTGCCCACGGTCCGTTTGACCCCCGCCATCAGTGCCTCCTCCAGGCCGATACAAAGCTCCATGGCGGCTTCGGTGGCATGGCGCGCGTAAGCGCCCGTGTGCATCGCGTCATTGCGTGCAGTTCGCACTGACTGGTAGAGATCCTCGAACGGCTTGAAGCCGCTCGGCCTGGTCTTTGCCAGTTCGCTCAGGACGGGCGACAGGCGCGCGTAGAAGCCGATGCGATCTTCGTACTTCCCCAGATCGCCTTGTTCTCCCAAGAGACGTAGGCCGAGTGCTTCGAGTGAGAAGCAGATGGCCTCGAATCCTTCGGCGTCAGCAAGAGCCGCGTAGCGAGCAGCACGAAGTTGATCGCGATAGTGTCGACTCTCGTTGTCATCCAGTTTGCGCAGCGGTGGGGGTCGTTTGCTCATCGTGTTCTCGAACTACTGCGGCACCGTTGGTCAGCCTGCTCGGATGGTAGACCGCGCGGGACGCGCGAGCGCCTCCGCGTATCGTAGGCACCGCCGTGGAGAATCGCTTCCCATGACGCTGCACCTGTGCCACACGTTCCTCAAGCTTGCCCGGGAGACGCATGATCGCCTGAAGGCCGCCCGCAGTGTCGGCCACCAGCTGCTGGAGGAGACCATCACCGACTTGAACATACTCGCGCTGAAGAGCCTGCACCCGACGGAGATCTATTGCCAGACGTTCACCAAGCCGCAGGAGGGGATCAATGGCGCCGATTGGGAGTGGTGGCTGACGGATCCAACGCGATCGAGGTGGCTGGGCCTCCGCGTTCAGGCCAAAGTGCTCGAGCTCAAGTCCGATACCTTCGCACACCTTCACTACCGGCCCAAGCGGGGTCGTGCCTACCAAAGCACTCGGCTGAAGACGGCGGCTGAGGCGGACGGGCTGATTCCGATGTACTGCCTGTATGCGCACCCGCCTGCTTCTGCTACTGGATGGGCGAAGCACGGATCGAACGAGGCATACGGCTGCGCGCTGTTGCAGGTGAAAGACGTCGAGCGATTGCGGCGGCGTGGCAAGTCGAATGACTTCGTCAGCGTGATGAGCAGGGCTATGCCCTGGGCTTTGCTGGTCTGCATCGGCTCTGCCTGGTCATCGGACGGTCGGACCCTCACCCTTCCTGACGTGATCTCCGGCGCGCTGTTGCACGGGGATCCTCTATTCGGCTTCGGCGAGGAGGAAGGCGCGACCGCAGGCCCTCGGCAGCCACCACGGCCAGGCGTGCGAAGCGCTCCGCCAGACTATGTCTCAGCGCTGATGGAAGGTCAGCCCCTGGCTGATCTCGACAAGGCGTTGCGTGGTGTGCTGGTGATTCAAGGACCACTTGTCGATAGCCGACCACCTGAGGGATTCCAGGAGTGGCAGCAAAGACGCGGTATGGGTTCCCAGGGTCGAGACTGATTGCGCTGGCGATTGCAGGCGACTGGTGTGTGCCGACAAGGGTTCCTACCGCCGCTGCCACGGCCGCCGGGACGCAAACCCGTGCAGGATGGCCAAAGACCACACCCAGGTTGACAGTCGTCCCGGCTGGCCGAGTGAGCCGTCTGCCGGTACCGGCCGACGCGAAGTGTTCGGCGAACCGGGACCGCGACCTGTGACCTGAGCGACTTGGACTGGGTGCGGCCGGACGGGAGTTTTGGAAGTCGCCTCCAAGAATATTGGAAGCCACAAAGAACAACGCCTTGCGATTTCTCGCAAGGCGTTGATTTCACAAGGAAATTTTGGCTCCCCGACCTGGGCTCGAACCAGGGACCTACGGATTAACAGTCCGGCGCTCTACCGACTGAGCTATCGAGGAATCGAGCCGCGGATTATAGCCCGCTTTTCGGGCCGGGCTACAGGTCGACTTGCAGCCCCATCCACGCCGTGCGCGGGCGCAGTGGGTACAAGTACACGTGACCGAACTGGAACGGCGACTCACGCCAGGCGCGCTTGTCGCTCAGGTTGTCGATGCCGGCGCGCCAGGTCACGGTCTGGCCGCCGACGGGCACGGCCTGTCGCGCAGCCAGGTCGAACACTGTGTAGCCCGGGATCGACGCCGTATTGCCGGGATCGACGAAGCGGCGACTGCTGTAGCGAGCGGCGGCTTCCAGCGTCAGTCCGCGCAGGGCGTCCACGCGGTGCTCCGCCTGTAGCGCCAGCGTGCGCTTGGACACGTTGGCCGGCTGGCGGCCGTTGATCGAGGCGTCGCCGCTGTCCTCGCGCGCGGCGCGCAGCCACTGGCCGCCTCCGCGCAAGGCCCACGGACCCTGGCGCCACGCCAGGGACGCCTCGAGGCCGCGATGCCGCTGCGTGCCGTCCGGGCGGCTCAACAACTGGGTGCCGTCCGGAATGTCCGCGGCCACCGGCCGGTCGATGTCGAACAGCGCCGCGTTCCATTCCAGCGTCGCATGGCTGCCCTTCAGGCCGAACTCGACCTGCCGGCTTTGCAGCGTCACCGCCTGGCCGGCATTCGCGTAGATCGGCAGTCGCGGCGCGACGAGCGACTCGATGCCCCGGCCCCAGCTGGCATAGGCCAGCTGGTCCGGCGCGTACGCCACGCTGAGCGCCGCGAACGGCGTCGTGAACGAGTCGCGGAAGTCGTCCTGCGTCGTGCCGTCGGTGAGCGTGGCGCGGCGGTGCAGGCGGGTGTGGCGCACACCGAGCCATGCCGTCCACCGCTCGGCAAAGGCGATCGCATCGCGCGCATACCACTCGGTGCTGCGCTCGTCCCGGTTGGTACTGTCGCCGTCCGCCGTCGGGTTGTCCTGTGTGACCTCGCCCGGGCGGACCGTGCCGACGTAGTTGAACGCCTGTTTCTGGAACCGGTTCTTGACCCGACTGTTCAGCACGCCGAAGGTCATCGCATGGCGCAGCGGCCCCGAGTCGAACGTGCCCTGCACCGACAGATCGAGCGCATCCGTGCGCCGCCGCTCGTTCTCGCTGCGGAAGTCGTAGAGGTCGAAGCTACCGTCGGGGCAGTACCGGTTGTCGTAGTAGGTGCCATCGGCCGCGGTGCAGCCAAACGGGAAGGCGATGCGGTCGTCGCTGCGCAGCCGCTGCGTGGCGCCATGCGCGGTGAAGCGCCAGTCCGCCGACAGCTGCTGGCGCCAGCGCAGCGAGGCTGTGTCTCCGTCCAGCACCACGGGCAGCGACCAGGGCTGGTCGTTCAGGTTGCGGCGTGGGTCGTCCGGCGCCGGCACCACGTCGCCCAGCATGCTGAAGGCGGCCTGGCTGGGCTGCGAACGGTGGCTGGTCTCGACCTCGGCCTCGAGCAGCGTGCCGCTGCCGATGCGCCAGTCGGCGGCGACGGCCAGGCTCTGGCGCGATCCCTTGCTGTCGCGCACCAGCGGGTCCAGCTGCGCCGCGGCGGCGTTGACGCGTACGCCGAACGCCCGGTCGGCGCCGACACGATCGGCGATGTCGACCGCTCCGGTCACCGTGCCGCGCTCGCGCCAGTCGAGCGCGGCGCGCCGCAGCGGCACGTCGCCCGGCCGCTTGACCACCAGGTTCACCAGCCCCCCCGGTGCGCTGGTGCCGGCCTGCATGCCGCTGAGCCCCTTGAGCACCTCCACCTGCGCCTTGTTGTCGAGCGGGATCGAGGTCTCGGCGTTGATCGGCAGCCCGTCGCGGCGGTAGTTGAAGCGGTTGTCGATCACGTAGCCGCGCACGGTGAGCTGGTCCCAGTAGCCCTCGGCGTTGTAGGCGTCGCTCACCGCGGGGTCGAAGGCCGTCAGGTCGGACAGGCGCGTCGCGCCGCGGTCGAGCAGGCGCTCGGCGGTGAACACGCCGGCCTGCAGCGGCAGTTTCGCGAGCGGGATGTCTCCCCAGCCCGCCGCGTTGACGGTGGGTGTGACGCGGCCGGTGATCGTCACCGGGTCGAGTTGCGCCTGTGCGAGGGCGCCGGTGGCGCTGCAGCTGGCAAGGCACGCCAGCACGAGGCGGCGTGGGCGGAAGTGGCGGCTTGGTGATGCCATCGTCGTGTCCTAGTCGATGGCAGGTCGGCGGCGCCCGGGGGCGCCACAGGACGCGGCGTTCCGGACAAGCTTCCCTGCGCGAGGATTACCTCAATCAGGTTCGAAGGGACTCTCTCAGTCGACCGTCTCGGTGGGAGATGGCCAACACCCCTAGCGGATGCGGCGCATGGTGGCGCCACGCGCAAATTATCCAGCAAAAAAGAAGGGGCCCGCATCGCGGGCCCCGCCTTCCGTCCTGCCGATAGGCGTTAGTCGAAGTTCGGCGTCTCCACGCCCAGCACCTTGTGCAGCTTCGGGCTGGTGGTGGTGTACTGCAGGTGGATGCGCTTGTCCGGGAAGATGTAGGGCGCCGCCGCGAAGGCCGCGAGCGCCGCCTCGTGGAAGCCCGACAGGATCAGCTTCTTCTTGCCCGGGTAGGTGTTCACGTCGCCGACTGCGAAGATGCCCGGCGTGCTGGTCTCGAACTTCTCGGTGTCGACGACGAGCTGCTTGCGCTCGATGTTCAGCCCCCACTCGGCGATCGGGCCGAGCTTGGGGCTGAGGCCGAAGAAGACCAGCAGCATGTCCATCGGCACCACGCGCGTGACGCCATCGCCGCCGGTGACCTTCACGCCCGTCATGCGGCCGTCGCGCTCCTCGATGCCGGTGACCTGGCCGACGATGAACTGCATCTCGTAGGCCTCGCACAGCTCGCGCATCTTCGCCACGCTCGCCGGCGCGGCGCGGAAGCCGTCGCGGCGGTGGATCAGGATCACGCTCTCGGCCTTGTTCGGGCCGTCCTGCACGAAGTTCAGCGTCCAGTCGAGCGCCGAGTCGCCGCCGCCGACGATGACGAGGTTCTTGCCGGCGAACTGCGCCGGGTTCTTGACGCGGTAGAAGACCTGGCGGTCGTCGTAGGCCTCGATGCCGTCGACCTTCAGCGTGCGCGGCTGGAAGCTGCCCACGCCGCCGGCGATGAAAATGGTCTTGCTCAGGAAGCGCGTCCCCTTGCTCGTCTCGACGTAGAAGCGGCCGTCGTCCTGCTTCTGCACCACGGTCACCTCCTGGCCGAGGTGGAAGGTGGCGCCGAAGGGCTCGATCTGCTTGAGCAGGTTGTCGGTCAGTTCCTTGCCGGTGCACACGGGCACGGCCGGGATGTCGTAGATCGGCTTGTCGGGGTAGAGCTCGATGCACTGGCCGCCGGGGTAGGCGAGCGAGTCGATGATGTGGGCCTTGATCTCCAGCAGCCCCAGCTCGAAGACCTGGAACAGGCCGACCGGGCCGGCGCCGACGATCACCGCGTCGGTCTCGATCGGGCCCTCGTGCGCACCCGCGGTGCGGGCGACTTCGTCGTTGAACTTGGGTTCCATGATGGCTGCGGCGGCGGACGCCGCGCGTCGGTTTACTTGATCAGTTGGTCGAGCTTGCCGGTGCGGTCCTTCCACTCGTCCGCGTCGGGCAGCGCGCCCTTGCGCTTGGTGATGCTCGGCCACTTCTTGGCGAGCTCCGCGTTCAGCTTGATCATGTGCTGCTGGTTGCCCGGCACGTCCTCCTCCGGGACGATGGCGTTCACCGGGCACTCGGGGATGCAGACGGCGCAGTCGATGCACTCGTCCGGGTCGATGGAGAGGAAGTTCGGGCCTTCGCGGAAGCAGTCGACCGGACAGACGTCCACGCAATCGGTGTACTTGCAGCGGATGCAGGCTTCGAGGACGACGTGGGTCATGGTCGGGTGCGTGAGGTGGTGGGCGCCGCGGAAGGCGATCGAGCCCGCGATTTTATGCGGCTCGGGTTTCTACCGGGTCCGGAAGCCCTTGTGGAACATCAATGCCGTGGCGTTGCGGGGACACGGCCCGGGCCCCCGCGCCGACCGTGACGACGGTCGGCCGGCCGGCGTGCAGCAGGCTCGCCGCGGCGAGATCGGCCACGCGGTGCGTGCTGTGCAGCACGTCGGGCCAGCCGGCGCGGGACACCACGCTGACCGGCGTGTCGACGCTCCAGCCGGCGGCCGGCAGGCGGCGGGCGAGGGCCGCGAGCTGCTTGCCGGCCATGTAGAACACCTCGGTGTCGGCGCTGCGCCCGGCCCGCAAGGCCCCCTCGCGCGTCATCGCCGTGGACAGCGCCACGCTGCGGCCGCTGCCGCGGCGGGTCAGCGGCCGTTGCGTGTCGGCGGCTGCGGCCAGGGCCGCCGTGACGCCGGGCACCACCTCGGCCGCGATGCCGGCGCCCGCCAGCGCCTCGAGCTCTTCCTCGAGCCGGCCGAACACGCTCGGATCGCCGCCCTTCAGGCGCACGACCAGCGCGTTCGCGCGCGCGTGCTTCACCAGCAGCGCATTGATCGCGGCCTGACCGGTGGAATCGCAGAAGCCGCGCTTGCCGACGTGGATCCAGCGCGCCTGCGGCGCAAGCTCGCGCAGGGCCGGGTCGGTCAGCGCGTCGTGCAGCACCACGTCGGCCTGGGCCAGGCAGCGCGCGCCGCGCAGGGTGATCAGGTCGGCCGCGCCGGGACCGGCGCCGATGAAGATCACCCGCCCGGTCATTGCGCGGCCTTCACCAGCAGGGCCCCGCTGGTGCGGTTGCTGGCCGGGTCGACGACGATCAGCGCGCCGCCGACGCGGTTGGTCTCGTAGCTCTCCACCGGCAGCGGCTGCTGCGTCTCGACGATCACGTGGCCGATGTCGTTGACGGCCAGCTCGCGCGCGTCGGTCGCCTCCAGCGTGTGGATGTCGAGCCGGCTCTCGATGGCGGTGATGCGCGCCTGCACCCAGCGGTTGCCGTGGCGCACCCAGTACTTGCGGCCCACCACGGCCGGCTCGGTGTCCAGCCAGGCGAGCGTGGCGGAGAAGCGCTGCGACGGGTGCACGGTGGACGGCGTCGCGATCCAGTCGCCGCGCGAGACGTCGACCTGGCGGTCCAGCACGATGCCGGCGGACTGACCGGCCTCGACCACGTCGACCACCGCGCCGGCCAGGCGCACCTCGGCCACGGTGGCGGTCTGGCCGCTCGGGAACAGCTGCACCGAGTCACCCGCCTTCACGCGGCCGTGCGCCACGCGGCCCCACAGCGTGCGCGGCTGGTTGCCGGTGCCTTCGCCCTCGCGGGCCACGTACTGCACCGGCACGAGCAGGTCACCGTCCTTGCGCTCCTGGCTGGTGGGCAGGCTCTCGAGCAGCTCGAGCAGCGAGGGGCCGTCGTACCAGTCCGTCTCCAGCGGCGTGGTGACGTTGTCGCCGCGCAGCGCCGAGACCGGGATCACGCCGGCCACGCGGATGCCCGCGGCCTCGGCGAAGCCGAGCAGCGCCTCGCGCACCGCGGCGTAGGCGGTGCCGGGGTTGTCGACGGCATCGAGCTTGTTGACCGCGAACACGATGCTCGGCACGCGCAGCAGCTGCGCCAGCAGCGCGTGGCGGCGCGTCTGCGCCAGCAGCGGCACGGGCGACTGCGTGGTGTCGAGCTTGGTGATGTCCACCAGCACCACGGCCGCATCGCTGCCCGCGGCGGCGGTGACCATGTTGCGCGTGTACTGCTCGTGGCCTGGGGCGTCGGCGATGATGAACTTGCGCTGGCGCGTCGCGAAGTAGCGGTAGGCCACGTCAATCGTGATGCCCTGTTCGCGCTCGGCCTCGAGGCCGTCGGTGAGCAGCGACAGGTCGATCGGCGCGCCGGCGGCCTTCTTCTCGAGCGTGTCGAGCTGGTCGGCGAGGATCGCGCGGCTGTCGAACAGCAGCCGGCCGATCAGGGTGCTCTTGCCGTCGTCGACGCTGCCGGCGGTCAGGAAGCGCAGCGCGCGGTGGTCCTTGATGGGCGGGGCGGTGTGCATCTCAGAAATACCCTTCCTTCTTGCGTCGCTCCATCGAGGCATCCGACGTGCGGTCGTCCATGCGCGTCGCGCCGCGCTCGCTGATCGTGACCTTCAGCGTCTCGGCCACCACCTCGGTGGCGTTGGCCGCCGGGCTTTCCACCGGGCAGGTGCAGGTCATGTCGCCGACGGTGCGGAAGCGCACCTGGGCGGTCTCGACGGTCTCGCCGGCCTCGGGCGGCGTCACCTCGGTCAGCGGCACCAGCAGGCCCTTGCGCCGGATCACCTGGCGGTCGTGCGCGTAGTAGAGCTCGGGCAGCGGGATGGCCTCGCGCGCGATGTAGAGCCAGACGTCGAGCTCGGTCCAGTTGCTGATCGGGAAGGCACGCATGTGCTCGCCGGGCCGGATGCGCGTGTTGAACAGCGTCCACAGCTCCGGGCGCTGTTCCTTGGGCTGCCACTGCCCGAAGCTGTCGCGGTGGCTGAAGATGCGCTCCTTGGCGCGGGCCTTCTCCTCGTCGCGCCGCGCACCGCCGAGCAGCACGTCGAAGCGGTGCTCCTCGATGGCCTCGAGCAGGGTCACGGTCTGGTGGCCGTTGCGCGATTCGAGCGGGTGCGCCAGGCGCACCGTGCCGCGCTTGATCGAGTCCTCCAGGTGGCCGACGACGAGCCGGTCGCCCATCTCGGCCACGCGCCGGTCGCGGAACTCGATCACTTCCGGGAAGTTGTGGCCGGTGTCGACGTGCAGCAGCGGGAAAGGCAGCCTGCCCTTGTAGCTGCCGTCGGCCTGACGGCTCTTGAACGCCTTCTCGGCCAGGCGCAGCACGACGCAGGAGTCCTTGCCGCCGGAGAACAGCAGCGCCGGGCGCTCGAAGGCGGCGACCGTCTCGCGCAGGATGAAGATCGCTTCTTCCTCCAGCCAGTCGAGGTGGGTGTGGTCGAGCTCGGGCAGCAGCTGCTCGACCGACAGGGGTGCATTCATCGTGGGGCTCCCAGCATCGTCACGGCGGGCTGCTGCGGCACATCGTCCTTGACGTGCAGCCCGCATTCCTTGGCCTTCTCGTCCTCCCACCACCAGCGGCCGGCGCGGAAGGGCTCGCCGACGGCGATCGCCCGCGTGCACGGCGCGCAGCCGATGCTCGGCATGAACTCGTCGTGCAGGGGGTTGTAGGGCACGTCGTGGGTGGCGATGTAGTGCCACACGTCGGCCCAGGACCAGTCGGCCAGCGGGTTGAACTTGATGCGGCCCTTGTCATCCGGTTCGGAGAAGGGCACTTCCGCCCGCGTGTCGCTCTGCTCGCGGCGCAGCCCGGTGACCCAGGCCGTCCGGCCGGCCAGCAGGCGCGCCAGCGGCTCGAGCTTGCGCAGCGCGCAGCAGGCCTTGCGCAGTTCGATGCTCTGGTACATCGCCCGCTCGCCGTTCGTCCTGACGAACTGGATCACCGCCTCGGCCGCCGGCTCGTAGGCCTGCACCTCGAGGCCGTAGCGCTCGCGGATGCGCGGCAGCAGCGCGAGCGTCTGCGGGTGCAGCTGGCCGGTCTGCAGCGTGGCGATGTCGATGCCGATCGCGTGGCGCGCGATCAGGTCGGTGATCACCATGTCCTCGGCGCCCAGGCTGGTCGCCTGCACGATGCGGCCGCCGTGCTCGGTGGCCGCGCTCTGCAGCACCGCGACGGCGTGCGCGACACGCTCGTCGAAGCCGTCCTTCTTGCGCGCGTAGAGCGCGATCGCCGTCATATCGAGGCCCCCGCGTTGACGAATTCCTGCGCCTTGCGCGCGAGCCGCTCGGCGGTGCCGGCGGGCTGGGCGAACAGCGGCCGGTTGTCGCCCGTGTCGCCCTGGTAGTGGCCGGGGAAAAACGCGAGCGCCCGCTCGGCGTGCTCCACCGACTGGTCGGCGCGCAGCACGACGGCGTCGAAGCCGGTGCGCTGCAGCAGCGGCAGCATGTCGGCCAGCACCTCGCCAGTGGCGCGCACCTCGCCCTTGAAGCGGTAGCGCGAGCGCAGCAGGCGCGCCTGGCTGTAGGCGCGGCCGTCCACCCACTTCGGGAAGTGCAGCGCGATCAGCGCGAAGCGCGGCAGGTCCGCGGCCACGTCTTCCACGTCCTGGTCGTTGGCGAGCTTCAGGCCCACCGGCACGCCGGCCGGCCACGAGGCACGCACCGCGTGCCACTGCGTCAGGTCGAGCAGCAGGTAGGGATCGGGGTTGATGCTGACCGGGGGGCCGTCCTCGCCACCCAGCGCATGCCAGGGATTCTTGTACGGGTCGATGAACTTCATGGGGTGTGGCGGCTCAGGCGGCCTGCGCGGTGCTGCGCCGCACGGCGTTGGCAGGGCCCTTGAAGGGCTCGATGCCGACGCGGCGCACGGTGTCGATGAAGCGCTCGCCGGGCGTGCGCTGGCGCTTGTAGGTCTCGATCACGGTCTCCACCGCGTCGGCCACCTCGTCGGCAGCGAACGACGGGCCGATCACCTTGCCCGGCACGGCCGGGCCGGAGAGCGTGGAACCGTCCGACCCGCCGAGCGAGAGCTGGTACCACTCCTTGCCGTCCTTGTCGACGCCGAGGATGCCGATGTGTCCGCTGTGGTGGTGGCCGCAGGAGTTGATGCAGCCGCTGATGTGCAGGTCGATGTCACCGATGTCGCAGAGCTCGTCCAGATCGGCGAAGCGCTCGGTGATCTCGGCGGCGATCGGGATCGAGCGCGCGTTGGCCAGCGCGCAGAAGTCCCCGCCCGGGCAGGCGATCATGTCGGTGAACAGGCCGATGTTCGGGCTCGCGAAGCCGGCCGCCTTGGCGGCCTTCCACAGCGCGGCCAGGTCGGCCTCGCGCACCCAGGGCAGCAGCAGGTTCTGGTCGTGCGTGACGCGCAGCTCGGCATGGCTGAAGCGCTCGGCCAGGTCGGCGGCGGCCTCCATCTGCTCGGCCGTCACGTCGCCGGGCGCCTGGCCCACACGCTTGAGCGAGAGCGTCACGGCGCGGTAGCCCGGCAGCTTGTGCGCGTGCACGTTGCGCTCGAGCCAGCGGCGGAAGCCGGGCGCGGTCTCGGCCGGCGCAGCGCCCGTCGCCCCCCCGGCATCGATACCCTCGGGCAGCACGAAGCTGGCTTGCACGCGCTCGAGTTCGGCCTGCGGGATGGTGTGGGCGGCGCCGTCCACGTCGTCCTTCAGGATGTGCGCGAACTCCTCGGTCACCGCATCGAAGAACTTCTGGCCCTCGGCCTTGACGAGGATCTTGATGCGCGCCTTGTAGAGGTTGTCGCGCCGGCCGTAGCGGTTGTAGACGCGCACGATGGCCTCGATGAACAGCAGGATCTGCTGCCAGGGCACGAACTCGCTGGCCAGTGCGCCAATCACCGGCGTGCGGCCCATGCCGCCGCCCACCAGCACCTTGAAACCCACCTCGCCGGCCGCGTTCTTCACGAGCTGCAGGCCGATGTCGTGCCAGGCGATCGCGGCGCGGTCCTCGCGTGCGCCGCTGACGGCGATCTTGAACTTGCGCGGCAGGAAGGCGAACTCCGGATGCAGCGTGCTCCACTGGCGCAGGATCTCGCAGTACGGCCGCGGGTCGACGATCTCGTCGGGCGCGATGCCGGCCAGCGCATCGCTGGTGATGTTGCGGATGCAGTTGCCGCTGGTCTGGATGCCGTGCATGTCGACGGCGGCCAGCGCGTCCATCACGTCCGCGCTCCGGGCCAGCGGGATCCAGTTGAACTGGCAGTTCTGGCGCGTCGTGAAGTGGGCGTAGCCGCGGTCGTAGTCGCGCGCGATGCGGGCCAGCACGCGCAGCTGGCGCGCGGCCAGCTCGCCGTAGGGCACGGCGATGCGGGCCATCGGGGCGTGGCGCTGGATGTACCAGCCGTTCTGCAGGCGCAGCGGTCGGAACTCGTCGTCGCCCAGCTTGCCGGCGAGGTTGCGCTCGAGCTGGTCGCGGAACTGCGCCGCGCGGGCGTGCACGAACTGGCGGTCGAACTCGGTGTACTGGTACATCGTCTTCAGTGAATGACCTTGAGGCCGGCGGTGACGAGCGCGGTGCACAGCAGCGCGCGCACCAGCTTCTCGGGCATCTTGCGGGTCAGCTGCGCACCGAGCCAGATGCCCGGCACCGAGCCGATCAGCAGCCACAGCAGCAGGGCCCAGTCGACGTGGCCGAGCGTCGCGTGGCCGACGCCCGCCACCAGCGTCAGCGGCACGGCGTGGGCGATGTCGGTGCCGACCACCCGGTGCGATTCCAGGCGCGGGTAGATCAGCATGATCAGCGTGGCGCCGATCGCGCCGGCGCCGATCGAGCTGAGCGAGACCAGCACACCCAGGATCAGGCCGCACAGCACGGTCAGCCAGGTCTTGCGCGCATCCGGGATCCAGCGCTCCAGGCGCAGGCCGACGGCATGCCAGGCCTGCTTGTAGGCCACCACCACGGCCGTCAGCAGCAGCGCGATGCCGAGCGAGAAGGTCAGCGTGCTGGCCCAGCCCTTGGTGAGGCCGGTGGTGTGCATCAGCGCGATGGTGGCGGCCGAGGCGGGGATCGAGCCGGCCAGCAGCAGCCCGGTGATGCGCCAGTTCACGTGGCCGGCCAGGTGGTGCGAGGCGGAACCGGCCGACTTGGTGATGGCGGCGAACCACAGGTCGGTGCCGATCGCCACCGCCGGGTTCAGCTTGAACACCGACAGCAGCAGGGGCGTCATCAGTGAGCCGCCGCCCACGCCGGTCATCCCGACGATGGCACCGACCCCGAAGCCGCTGAGAATGGCGATCCAGTCCATGAAGCAGTGTCCGCAGCCGCTCGAATGCGACCGTGGCCCGGACTGTAGGGGGCTCCTATATATATGAGAACAACAACTTTCTTGTTTGCTTATCGTTGGGGAGAATATGGCGTTTGACAGACGTCAACTGCTGGGCGGCGGCCTGGGATGGGTCGGGCTGCTGCTGGCGGGCTGCCAGACGGCGCCCACGGCCGTGCCGGTGCCTGCGCCGGCCGCCTCGGCAGCCGCCCCGGCGCCGCCGGCACCACCCAAGCCGCCGAAGATCGGCCTGGCGCTGGGCGGCGGGGCGGCGCGCGGCTTCGCCCACATCGGCGTGATCCAGGCGCTGGAGGAGAGCGGCATCCGGCCGGATCTGGTCGTCGGCACCTCCGCCGGCAGCCTGGTGGCCGCGCTCTACGCCGCCGGCCGCAGCGGCGCCGAGCTCGGCCGGCTGGCCGATGCGATGGACGAGTCGGCCATCACCGACTGGAGCTTCCCCGGCCGCGGGCTGATCCGTGGCGAGGCACTCGCGCGCTTCGTGCGCGAGCACACGGGCGGCCGGCTGATCGAGCAGCTGCCGGTGCCGCTGGGCATCGTCGCCACCGACCTGGACAGCGGCGCGCCGATCCTGTTCCAGCGCGGCGACCCCGGCATGGCGGTGCGCGCCTCGAGCGCCGTGCCGGCGGTGTTCCAGCCGGTGAAGATCGGCGCGCGGGAATACGTCGACGGCGGGCTGGTCTCGCCGGTGCCGGTGCGCTTTGCGCGCCAGATGGGCGCGGAGCTGGTGATCGCCGTCGACATCTCGGCGGTGCCCGACGGCGCGGCCACCGGCGACCCGGTGCGCCTGCTGCTGCAGACCTTCGCGATCATGGGGCGCAGCATCAACCAGTTCGAGCTGCGCGAGGCGGACGTGGTGCTGAGGCCGAAGCTGGCCGGGGTTTCGGGGGCGGACTTCGCCGGCCGCCGACGCACCATCGCCGCCGGGCGCGAGGCGGCCCTGACGCAGCTCGCCGAGCTGCGCGGCAAGGTGGCCGCCAAGACCCACTGACCCCACTGGCGCCCAAAGAAAACGGCCCGATGGCAAGCCATCGGGCCGGAAAGGTACCGGGAGGTACCGAGGAGACAACCTTTCAGGGAGGCCGCGGGCACGCCCGCAGCCCTCCATAGATCAGGAACTCCGCGGCAAGTTCAAGAGCCGGGCCGCTTCTTTGTGACGGCGCGATTCCGGAACCCTCCGGCGCGGTGTTCAGGCGGCGCGCTTGGTCTTGCCGGCGGCCTGGGTCGCCTTGACGGCGGTGGTCGTGACGGCCTGGAAGTTGGCTTCGGCCACGTCGGCGGCCTGCTTGGCGGCCTTCTGGACCGACTCGTAGGCGTTGTTGGCGGCCGCGACGGCCGACTTCACCAGCGCGACGGCGTTCTCGGTGCCCGCCGGGGCGTTCTTGACGGCCGAGTCGAAGGCGGCCATGAACTTCTTCTGCGAGTCGTTCGCGGTTTCCTCGGCGACCTTGGTCACTTCGGCGTTGGTCGCGGCAGCGATGTCGTACAGGTGGCGGCTGTAGGCAGCGGCCTTCTCGGCGGCCGGTTGCAGCAGGCCGGCCTGCAGCGTGAACAGCTCTTGCGCGTCCTTGACCGACAAGGCGGCCCGGGTGGTGTCGGCCGCTTCGGCCAGCGCGGTCTTGGCGACCTGCAGGTTCAGCTCGACCAGCTTCTCGATGCCTTCGAAGGCCTTGTTGGTCAGGCCAAACAGGGTTTCGACGTTGGCCTTGTTGGCAGCGATCACTTGTTCGGCGGTCAGAAAGGACATGAGGGTCTCCGGATCAAGGGTGGGGCAGATACGCAGCACTTATGTTGCACTGCAGCATGGCGCAAGTATATCGCCTCACGCACCGAGTTCAAGCACTTTTTGCTGCGGTGCGTCATACGCCCGTCAAACTGCATCCGGCCGCGTGGCGGGCGGGTTGCCGGCAGAATCGCGGCCGCCGCCCCATGCAAGCCTTCTATTCGGACCATTTCGTGCTGCCGCTGCCGAGCGGGCATCGTTTCCCGATGCCCAAGTACCGGCTGTTGCGCGAGCGCATCGAATCCCAGCCGGGCTTCCGGTTGTGCGAGGCCGCGCCCGCCAGCGACGGCGAACTCGCGCTGGCGCACGAGCCCGGCTACATCGCCGCGGTCGTGCAGGGCAGCCTGAGCGCGGCGGCCCAGCGCGAGATCGGCTTTCCCTGGAGCGAGCGCATGGTCGAGCGCTCGCGCCGCTCGGTCGGCGCCACCATCGGGGCCGCCCGCGCCGCGCTGGCCGAAGGCCTGGCGGCCAACCTGGCCGGCGGCACCCACCATGCCGGCGCCGACAAGGGCGGCGGCTACTGCGTCTTCAACGATGCCGCGGTCGCGGCGCGGCTGATGCAGGCCGAGTGGCACCGCCGCAGCCCGCGCGGCACGCCTGGCCTGCGCGTGGCGGTGATCGACCTGGACGTGCACCAGGGCAACGGCACGGCGGCGATCTTCCGCGACGACCCGACCGTCTTCACGCTCTCGCTGCACGGGGCGAAGAACTTCCCGTTCCGCAAGGAGACCAGCGACCTGGACGTGGAACTGCCCGACGGCTGTACCGACGTGCCCTACCTCGACGCGCTCGACGCGGCGCTGGCCGAGCTGTGGCGCCGCCACGCCGGCCAGCCGCCGGGCCTGGTGTTCTACCTCGCCGGGGCCGATCCGCACGAGGGCGACCGGCTCGGCCGCCTGAAGATCAGCAGCGCCGGCCTGGCGGAGCGCGACCGGCGCGTGTTCGCTGCCTGCCGCGAGCGCGGCATCCCGGTGGCCGTCAGCATGGCCGGCGGCTACGGGCACGACATCGCGGTGACGGTGGACGTCCAGCAGCGCACGCTGGAGGAAGCCCTGGCGAGCTGGCGGCAATGGCAATGGAACAATGCGCGCCATGTCGCACCGACCGCAGCCTGAGCCGCGCAGCGCCTACCGCCGCTTCAGCACGATCACCACGCGCTGGATGGACAACGACGCCTACGGCCACGTCAACAACGTCGTCTACTACAGCTGGTTCGACACCGCGGTCAATGGCTACCTGATCGAGGCCGGCGCGCTGGACATCCACGCCGGCGACGTGATCGGGCTGGTCATCGAGACGCGCTGCAACTACTTCGCGCCGCTCGCCTTCCCGCAGCCGGTCGAGGCCGGGCTGCGCGTGGCGCACCTGGGCCGCAGCAGCGTGCGCTACGAGGTCGGCCTGTTCGCGCAAGGCCAGCCGCTCAGCGCGGCCGGCGGGCATTTCGTGCATGTCTACGTCGACCGCGCCACGCACCGGCCGGTGGACCTTCCCCACGCGCTGCGCGCGGCCCTGCAACCCCTGAGCGCCTCCCCATGACCGACCTTCCCGCCGCGGCCGAGGCCGTGGACGCCGCCATCACCTCGCGGCGCTCGATCCGCGCCTTCCTGCCCACGCCGGTGCCGCGCGCGACGATCGAGGCGATCCTGCAGGTGGCCGCGCGCGCGCCCTCGGGCACCAACACGCAGCCCTGGAAGGTGCACGTGCTGACCGGCGCGGCCAAGGACGAGCTCTCGCGCCGCATCCGCGCCGCCTACGACGACCCGGCCGAGCGCGCCACGCACCGCGAGGAGTACGCCTACTACCCGACCGACTGGGTGCCGCCCTACATCGACCGGCGCCGCAAGGTCGGCTGGGACCTGTACGGCCTGCTCGGCATCGCCAAGACCGACAAGGCGCGCATGCACGCGCAGCACGGCCGCAACTACGCCTTCTTCGACGCGCCGGTCGGCCTGATCTTCACGATCGACCGCATCATGCAGCAGGGCAGCTGGCTCGACTACGGCATGTTCCTGCAGAACATCATGGTCGCCGCGCGGGCCCGCGGGCTCGACACCTGCCCGCAGGCCGCGTTCACCCAGTTCCACCGCATCATCGAGCAGCAGCTCGGCATCGCGGCCACCGAGATGGTGGTGTGCGGCATGTCGCTCGGCCACGCCGACCCGGCGGCGGTGGAGAACGGCCTCGTCACCGAGCGCGAGCCGGTGGCCGGCTTCACGAGGTTCCACGAATGAGGGCCGCGCGCGGAGCGGCGTTCGCGGCGCTGCTGCTGGCCAGCCGCGGTGCGCTGGCCGCGGAGGTCGACGGCGCGGCGCTGGCGGCCTGGTGGGGCATCCCGTTCGCCGGCATGCTGCTGTCGATCGCGCTGATGCCGCTGCTGGCGGCCAGGGTCTGGCACCACCACTACGGCAAGATCGCACTCGGCTGGGCGCTCGCCTTCATGCTGCCCTACGCGGCGCTGGCCGGCCCGGGCGCCGCCGGCGCCGCGCTGGTGCACACGCTGGTGGCCGAGTACCTGCCCTTCATCATCCTGCTGACGGCGCTGTTCACCGCCGCGGGCGGCATCTACGTGCGTGGCAACCTGCACGGCAGCCCGGCGCTGAACACCGCGCTGATGGCCGTCGGCGCGGTGCTGGCGAGCCTGATGGGCACCACCGGTGCGTCGATGCTGCTGATCCGCCCGCTGATCCGCGCCAATGACAACCGCAAGCAAGTCGTGCACGTGATCGTGTTCTTCATCTTCATCGTCAGCAATGCCGGCGGCTCGCTCACGCCGCTGGGAGACCCGCCGCTGTTCCTCGGCTTCCTCAAGGGCGTGAGCTTCTTCTGGACCGTGCAGCACATCTTCCCGGAGACGCTGTTCCTGGTCGGCACGCTGCTCGTGCTGTTCTACGCGATCGACACCTACTGGTACCGCAAGGAGGGCGTGCTGCCGCAGGACCCGACGCCGGACACGCCGCGCTTCGGCGTCGACGGCGCGATCAACCTCCTGCCGCTGGCCGCGGTGGTCGGCTTGGTGCTGATGAGCGGCACCTGGAAGCCGGGCATCGCCTACGACGTGGCCGGCACCCCGGTCGAACTGCAGGCGCTGCTGCGTGACGCCGGGCTGCTCGCCGTCACCTTCGTCTCGCTGGCGATCACGCCCAAGGCGGTGCGCGAGGCCAACCAGTTCTCCTGGGCGCCGATGCAGGAGGTGGCCAAGCTGTTCATCGGCATCTTCGTGACCATGGTGCCGGTGCTGGCGATGCTCAAGGCCGGCGAGGCCGGCGCCTTCTCGGCGGTGACGCGCGCGGTGACCGGCGCCGACGGCCAGCCGCTGCCCTGGGCCTACTTCTGGTTCAGCGGCTCGCTCAGCTCCTTCCTCGACAACGCGCCGACCTACCTGGTGTTCTTCAACCTCGCCGGCGGCGACCCGCAGCTGCTGATGACCACGCTCGCCTCGACGCTGGCCGCCATCTCCGCCGGCTCGGTGTTCATGGGCGCCAACACCTACATCGGCAACGCGCCGAACTTCATGGTCAAGGCGATCGCCGAGGACCGCGGCATCCGCATGCCGAGCTTCTTCGGCTACATGGCGTGGTCAGGCGCGATCCTGATCCCGCTGTTCGTCGTGATGACCTTCATCTGGTTCCGCTGAAAGGCAAGACATGACCCGACCTGCCGTCCTCGTCGCCCGCGCCGTGTTCGGCGACATCGTCGACCGCCTGCGCGTGCACTTCGACGTCGAGGACAACCCCGAGGACCGCATCTTCAGCAAGGCCGAGCTGGCCGCGAAGCTGGCCGGCAAGGCCGGCGCCTTCATCACCGGCAGCGAGCGCATCGACGCCGAGGTGCTGGACGCGAATCCGCAGCTGCGCGCCGTCTGCAACATGGCGGTGGGCTACAACAACATCGACGTCGACGCCTGCAACGCGCGCGGCGTGCTGGCCACCAACACGCCGGACGTGCTGACCGAGACCACCGCCGACTTCGGCTTCGCGCTGATGATGGCGGCGGCGCGACGGCTCGCCGAGAGCGAACATTTCCTGCGCCGCGGCGAATGGACCAAGTGGTCCTACGACATGTTCATCGGCAGCGACGTGCACGGCGCGACGCTCGGCATCCTCGGCATGGGGCGCATCGGCCAGGCGATCGCGCGGCGCGGCGCGCTCGGCTTCGGCATGAAGGTGGCCTACCACAACCGCAGCCGGCTCGCGCCCGAACTCGAGGCGCCGCTCGGGGCGCGCTACGTGAGCAAGGAGCAGCTGCTGCGCGAGGCCGACCACCTGGTGATCGTGGTGCCGTACTCGGCGGCCAGCCACCATGCGGTGGGCGCCGCCGAGCTCGCGCTGATGAAGCCGAGTGCGACGCTGACCAACGTGGCGCGCGGCGGCGTGGTCGATGACGCGGCGCTGGCCGCCGCGCTGCGCGCGCGCCGCATCGCCGCCGCCGCGCTCGACGTGTTCGAGGGCGAGCCCAAGGTGCACCCCGACCTGCTGACCGTGCCCAACATCGTGCTGACCCCGCACATCGCCAGCGCCACCGTCGCCACGCGCCGCGCGATGGCCGACCTGGCGGTCGACAACCTGATCGCCGCGCTGACCGGCGGCACGCCGCCGACGCCGATCAACCCGCAGGTGCTGCCGCTGCGACCCTAGAGGAAACGTTCGAGCAGGCGCCGCGAGCGCCGGTCCAGCACGCGGGCGTCGGCGATGCGGTAGCCGATGCCGTGGCTGTCGGTCACCAGCAGCGCGCTGCCGCCGAGGCGGCGGATGTCCTCCTCGCCCTTGAGCACCAGCGTGGTCGTGCCGCGGTCGGTGCGCACGGTCCAGGTGCTCGGGGTCGAGAAGGTCGAGACCTCGAGCAGCTGCTCGATCACCGGGGCGAACTCGCGCCGGGCGAGCTCCTCCTCGATCACGCTGCGGGCCTCGGCCGGCAGCCGGGCCGGCTGCTCGATCCACAGGCGTTCGCGCCCGTCCGCGCCGACCAGCGAGAGCGCGCCCTCGGGCGCCGAGAGCGGGAAGGCGCGCACCGGGACCACGCCCACGTGCTCGCTGCCGTCGGCGGTGCGCAGCACCAGGCGGCCATGCGCATCGCGCTGCAGCGTGAACGGCAGGGGATCGAGCGCCGCCATGTTCAGGCCACTCCCGCCGGGTGCGCCGCCGGCGCGGCCGGCGGCGCGACGCGCGCCTCGCGCTCGTCGTCGCCCTCGTCGACCTGGCGCGCCTGCGCCTCGTAGAGCCGCCAGTAGGCGCCCTGGCGGGCGAGCAGCTCGTCGTGCGTGCCGACCTCGACGACACGGCCGCGGTCCATCACCACCAGCCGGTCGGCGCGGCGCAGCGTCGAGAGGCGGTGCGCGATCGCGATCGTCGTGCGGCCCTGCACGAGGTTGTCGAGCGCGTTCTGGATCTCCTTCTCGGTCTCGGTGTCTACCGACGAGGTGGCCTCGTCGAGGATCAGGATGCGCGGGTCGATCAGCAGCGCGCGCGCGATCGAGATGCGCTGCCGCTCGCCGCCCGAGAGGCCCTGGCCGCGCTCGCCCACCATCGAGTCGTAGCCGTGCGGCAGGCGCAGGATGAATTCGTGCGCGTGCGCGGCGCGTGCCGCGGCGACGATCTCGGCGCGGGTCGCGTCCGGCTTGCCGTAGGCGATGTTCTCGGCCACCGTGCCGTAGAACAGGAAGGGCTCCTGCAGCACCAGTCCGATGTGGCGCCGGAAGTCGGCCACGCCGAAGCGGCGCAGGTCCACGCCGTCGACCTTGATCGCGCCGTCGGTCACGTCGTAGAAGCGGCAGATCAGGTTCACGAGCGTGCTCTTGCCCGAGCCGCTGTGGCCGACCAGGCCGATCATCTCGCCGGGCTGGATGTCCAGGTCCAGCCCGCGGATCACCGCGCGGCTGCCGTAGCGGAAGCCCACGCCCTGTAGCGAGAGCGCGCCCTCGAGCCGCTCGAGCTTCACCGGCTGGGCCGGCTCGGGGACGTTGGACACATGGTCGAGGATGTCGAAGATGCGCTTGGCGCCGGCGGCGGCCTTCTGCGTCACCGAGACGATCCGGCTCATCGAGTCGAGCCGGCCGTAGAAGCGCCCGATGTAGGCGATGAACGCGGTCAGCACGCCGACCGTGATCTGGTTGCGGCTGACCAGCCAGATGCCGAAGGCCCACACCACCAGCAGGCCGATCTCGGTCAGCAGCGAGACGGTGGGCGAGAACAGGCTCCAGGTCTTGTTGAGCCGGTCGTTCACCTCGAGGTTGTGCCGGTTCGCGCGGCGGAAGCGCTCGGCCTCGCGCTGCTCCTGCGCGAAGGCCTTGACCACGCGGATACCCGGGATGGTGTCGGCCAGCACGCTGGTGACCTCGCCCCAGACGCGGTCGATCTTCTCGAAGCCGGTGCGCAGCCGGTCGCGCACCAGGTGGATCATCCAGGCGATGAAGGGCAGCGGCAGCAGCGTCACCAGCGCCAGCGACGGGTTGATGCTGAACAGGATCGCCGCCGTCATGCCGATCATCAGCACGTCGGTGGCGAAATCGAGCGCGTGCAGCGAGAGGAAGACGCAGATGCGGTCGGACTCGCTGCCGATTCGCGACATCAGGTCGCCGGTGCGCTTGCTGCCGAAGTAGTCCAGGCTCAGGCGCAGCAGGTGGTCGAAGGTGGCGGTGCGCAGGTCGGCGCCGATGCGCTCGCTGACGATGGCCAGCAGCCAGGTGCGCCACCAGCCCAGCGCCCAGGCCACCAGTGCGGCGCCGAGCAGCCCGGAAAGCAACAGCCAGACAACCTTGGTGTCGATCTGTTTCCCGTTCTGGAACGGGATCAGCACCTCGTCCATCAGCGGGATGGTCAGGTAGGGCGGCACCAGCGAGGCGGCGGTGGCCGCCAGCGTCAGCACGAAGCCCAGCAGCAGCTGCCAGCGGTACGGCCCGGCGAAGCGCGACAGGCGCAGCAGCACCCAGGTCGACGGCGGCGTCGGCGACTCGGCGGCGAAGTCGGCCTCCTCGGCCTCGGGCAGCTCGTCGTCCTCGCCGGGGCCGTGCAGCAGGCGCCGGCGCTGGCGCTCGAAGGCCGACAGCAGCTTGAGCGCAGCCGGGTCGGCGCCGAGCGTGTAGCGCCACACCGCCAGGCGGGCGCCGGCGTCGTGCAGCGACAGCTGGCCGACGCCGCCGTGGTCGGTGTGCTGCAGCGTCAGCGGGCCGTCCAGCGCCCAGGCATTCCAGTCCGCGCCGCCGGGCGCGCGCGCCAGCAGGCGGCGCTCGGTCAGCAGCAGCTGGCCGGTGCCGAAACGATCCCGGGCATCCAGGTCAACGTCCAGGGTGGCCAGCGCGTTCTCTCCGGGCTCGAGTGGCGCGGAGACCGCCACGGTAAGTGCGGGAGAGGGAGCGGTTGAGGGCATGGGTTGCAGGAGCGGGAGCGCGCGATTGTCGCGTAACGCGAACGCCCGGCCGCCAGCCGACCGCGGGGCGCGAATAATCCGCACCTCCGCCCGCCGACCGGCCGCGAGGCCGCCCGAGGATCGATGAGCACGTTCGACGACATCCGCCTGCTGCGCGTGACCTACCTGCGCGGCCCCAACCTCTGGACCTACCGCTCCGCGCTGGAGGTCTGGCTCGACCTGGGCGCGCTGGAGGAGCATCCCTCCGACAAGCTGCCCGGTTTCGTCGACCGCCTGGTCGGCGTGCTGCCGGCGCTGGAGGAGCACCACTGCGGCGTGGGCGAGCGCGGCGGCTTCCTGCAGCGCCTGCGCGAGGGCACCTGGATGGGCCATGTGCTGGAGCACGTGGTGATCGAGCTGCTCAACCTGGCCGGCATGCCCACCGGCTTCGGCCAGACGCGCAGCACCTCGAAGCCCGGCGTCTACCGCATGGTGTTCCGCGCCCGCGACGAGGCGGTGGCACGCTGTGCGCTGGAGCGCGGCCACCGGGTGCTGATGGACGTGATCAACGCCCGCGCGGCCGACGTGCCGGCCGCCGTGCAGGCGGTGCGCGACGCGATCGACCGCGCCTACCTCGGCCCGAGCACGGCGCACATCGTCGCCTCGGCCACCGAGCGGCGCATCCCGCACCTGCGCCTGAACGACGGCAACCTGGTGCAGCTCGGCCACGGCCGGCGCCAGCACCGTATCTGGACCGCCGAGACCGACCGCACCAGCGCCATCGCCGAGGGCATCGCACGCGACAAGGACCTGACCAAGCGCCTGATCGCCGCCGTCGGCGTGCCGGTGCCCGAGGGCCGCATCGCCGCCAGTGCCGCCGAGGCCTGGGAGGCCGCCGAGTCGATCGGCCTGCCGGTGGCCGTCAAGCCGAGCGACGGCAACCACGGCCGCGGCGTCACGCTGGACCTGAGCGCGCGCGAGCAGATCGAGGCCGCCTGGGCGCTGGCCGAGAAACACGGCAACGAGGTGATCGTCGAGCGCTACATCCCGGGCGACGAGCACCGCTTGCTGGTCGTGGCCGGCCAGGTGGTGGCGGCGGCGCGCGGCGAGGCGGCCTGGGTCACCGGTGACGGCCGCCAGAGCGTGGCCCAGCTGGTCGAGCAGCAGCTCAACAAGGACCCGCGCCGCGGCGACACCGAGGACCACCCGCTGGGCAAGATCGACGTGCGCGGCGATGGCGCCATCGTCGTCGACCTGCAGCGCCAGGGACTGGCGGCTGACGACGTGCCGGCCGCCGGGCGCCGCGTGCTGATCCAGCGCAACGGCAACGTGGCGGTGGACTGCACCGACGAGCTCCATCCGGATTTCGCGCGCATCGCCTCGCTGGCCGCCCGCACCGTGGGCCTGGACATCGCCGGTGTCGACCTGGTCGCCCAGCACATCGGCCAGCCGCTGGCCGGCCAGCAGGCGGCGGTGGTGGAGGTCAACGCCGGGCCCGGCCTGCTGGCCCACCTGAAGCCGGCGATCGGCGCGCCGCGCCCGGTCGGCAAGGCGATCGTCGACCACCTCTTCCCGCCCGGCGACGACGGCCGCATCCCGCTGGTCGGCATCGCCGGCGGCGGCGCCACGCACCGCGTGGCGCGGCTGGTGGCCTGGCTGCTGCAGCTCTCGGGCCGCCATGTCGGGCTGGCCTGCCGCGACGGGCTGTTCCTCGGCGCGCGCCAGGTCGAGTCGCGCGACGCGCGCGACGGCGCGCTGGCCGAGCGGTTGCTGCTGAACCGCGAGGTCGACACCGCGGTGTTCGAGAACGGCCCGGCCACCATCCTCGACCAGGGCCTCGTCTACGACCGCTGCCACATCGGCGTGGTGACCGACCTGGACGGCGCCGAGACCCTGGAGCGCCACGACATCCGCGAGGCCGACGACCTGCCGCGCGTGCTGCGCACCCAGATGGACGTGGTGCTGGCCGATGGCACGGGCGTGCTGAACGCCGACGACGAGCGCATCGCGGCGCTGGCGCGCTACTGCGACGGCAGCGTGATGCTGTACGCCACCGCGCCCGAGCCGCTGGCCGCCCACCGCGCCGCCGGCGGCCGCGCCGTGCTGGCCGTGGCCGGCCGGCC
>KZ836140.1 GCA_003265685.1 Piscinibacter caeni
GCCGCCGCGGCGGCCGTCACCGGGCTGGGATCCGGCGCCGCCGGCACGCTGCTGGGCGGGCCGCTCGCCTGGGCCGCGGTGGCGGCGATCGCGGCGGCCTCGGTCGTCTGGCTGCGCCGCCTGGCGCTGCAGCCGCTGGTGCGCGCCACCGACACGGTGAACCGCATGGCCGCGGGCGACCTGACCCAGAGCCTGGCGAGCGACCGGCTCGACGAGTTCGGCCGCCTGGCGCGCGGCATCACGCAGCTCAACGTCAACCTGCAGGCCATCGTCGGCGACGTGCGCCGCGAGGTGGACAACATCGACAACGCCTCGCGCGAGATCGCTTCCGGCAACCACGACCTGTCCAGCCGGACCGAGGCGCAGGCGAGCAACCTGCAGCAGACCGCGGCCTCGCTGGAGCAGATCACCGCGACGATCCGCCAGAACGCCGACTCGGCCCGCGCCGCCTCCACGCTGGCCGACCAGGCGGCGCAGGTGGCGCAGCGCGGCGGCAGCGCGGCCAACGACGCGGTGCAGCGCATGGACGGCATCCGCGAGGCCTCGCAGCGAATCGGCGAGATCATCGGCACGATCGACGCCATCTCGTTCCAGACCAACATCCTGGCGCTGAACGCGGCGGTCGAGGCGGCGCGGGCCGGTGAGGCCGGCCGAGGCTTCGCGGTGGTGGCCGGCGAGGTGCGCGCGCTGGCCCAGCGCACCAGCGGCGCGGCGCGCGAGATCAAGACCCTGATCGAGGACGCGATCGGCAAGGTCGAGGCCGGTTCGCGACTGGTGGGCGACACGGGTGCGACGGTGCAGCAGACGCTGCAGGCCGTGCAGCGGGTGCAGCAGCTGGTGGCCGAGATCAGCTCCGCCTCGGAGCAGCAGTCCACCGGGGTGGTGCAGGTGAATGCCGCGGTGGCCAACCTCGACGCGCTGACCCAGCAGAACGCCGCCATGGTCGAGGAACTCGCCGCCGCGGCCAGCTCGCTGAGCCAGCAGTCGGAAGTGGTGTCCGAGGCGGTCCGCATCTTCCGCACCCAGGCCGCGCGCAGCGCCGCCTGAGCCCGGCACGGCGCCGGCACGCCGGCCGTGACCGCGGGCCGGCAGTGGCGCCACAATGTGCGCCATCCACCGGCACCATGGCACGCATCTACCTCGTCGACGACCACCAGCTGCTGCGCGACATGCTGCGGGCCGTGCTGGAGGTCGACGGCCACGTGATCGTCGGCGAGGCCGCCGCGCCGACCGCTGCGGTGGCCGACATCCAGCGCCTGGCCCCCAACGTGGTGCTGCTGGACCTGAACCTCGGTGCGCGCTCCGGCCTGGAGGTGCTGACCGAGCTGCAGCGCCGCCGACTCGGCGTGCCGGTGCTGGTGGTGTCGATGTCGGAGGTGCCGCGCGACCTGGCCCAGGCCATGGACCTCGGCGCGGCGGGCTACGTGCGCAAGGGCTCCTCGCGCGATGAACTGCGCCGGGCGATCGACACGGTGCTGGCCGGCCGCCGCTACCTCGCGCCCGCCGAGGCCGAGATGGTCCGGCTCGGCCGCTCGCAGGCCGACGCCGGCCCGGCGGCGCTGTCGCCGCGCGAGCGGCAGATCGCCGTGATGGTGTGCCGCGGCGCCTCCAGCGCCGGGATCGGCGCGCAGCTGCACCTCTCGCCCAAGACGGTGGACACCTACCGCAGCCGGCTGATGGCCAAGCTGGGCCTGTCCGACGTGCCCGCGCTGGTGCGCTGGGCAGTGCGCGAGGGGCTGGTCGGGCTGGACGAGCGCTGACGCACGCCGGCCATCAAGTCGGCGCCGCCGGTGCCGATAGGTGAACGGTGGCGCCCGCTTTGTTTCTCGACACCCGGCACGACCCGCTGCTGGTCGGCGTGGCCTTCCTGGTCGCGGCGTTCGCCTCGTACGTCACGCTCGACCTGGCGCGCCGCGTGCACACCGCCGCGCCGGGGGCCCGCCGGCGGTGGTGGGCCGGCGGCTCGCTGGCGATGGGCACCGGCGTCTGGGCCATGCACTTCGTCGGCATGCTGGGCTTCGACGCCGGCATGCCGCTCGGCTACCGCGCCGGCCCCACGCTGCTGAGCTGGGCCGCCGCGGTGGGTGCCGCGGCGGTGGCGCTCGGCCTGGCCACCCGCGACCGGCTCGGCCCGGTGGCCCTGGGCGGCGGCAGCACCAGCATGGCGGTGGCCATCTGCGTGATGCACTACCTCGGCATGGCCGCGCTGGAGATCGCGCCGGGCATCGTCTGGCGGCCCGCCATAGTGCTGCTGTCGGTGGCGATCGCCTGGGGCGCCTCGGCCGCGGCGCTGGGCATCCTGTTCGCGCTGCGGCGCCATCGCGGCGTGCGCCGGCTGCAGCTGCAGGCGCTGGCGGCGCTGGTGATGGGCGGCGCGATCGGCGGCATGCACTTCACCGCGATGGCCGCCGCGCAGATCCCCGCCGGGGCGCTGTGCCTGAGCACCGACGGCCTGTCCGGCCAGCCGCTGGCGGCGATCGTCGCCGGCGCGGCGCTGCTGCTGCTCGGCGGCGCACTGCTGCTGTCCATCATCGACGCGCTGGGCAGCGCGCGCGAGGCACAGCTGGCGCATTCGCTGCAGCGCGCCAACGTCGACCTGCGCGAGGCCAACGACGCGTTGCTGCGGCGTGCCTTCGAGGACCCGCTGACCGGCCTGCCGAACCGGGCCCTGTTCAACGACCGGCTGCAGCACGCGGTGGCGCGCATCGCCCGCGGCACGAGCCAGGGCGGGCCGCCCAACGGCGGCCCGGCCGAACGCCTGGCGGTGCTGTTCGTCGACCTGGACGGCTTCAAGCCGATCAACGATTCCTTCGGGCACGAGGCCGGCGACGAGGTGCTGCGCGAGGTCGGGCGGCGGCTGCTCGCCACGGTGCGCGACAGCGACACCCTGGCGCGCCTGGGCGGCGACGAGTTCGTCGCGATGATCGAGTCGCGCGACGCCGCTGCCGCCGCGCTGTCGCTGGCGCAACGTCTGATCGACAGCCTGCGCCGGCCGCTGCGGATCGCCGGGCAGGAGGTCGCGCTGTCCTGCTCGATCGGCGTGGCGGTCTACCCGGACCACGACGACGGCGGGCAGCGCCTGCTCGCCTGCGCCGACGCCGCGATGTACGCGGCCAAGCGCGCCGGCGGCGGCACCTGCGCGCTGTACGAGCCTGGCATGGGCGGCGACGCGGCCGAGCAGGTGCTGCTGCAGCAGGCGCTGCGCGGGGCCGTCGAGCGCGGCGAGCTGATGCTGTACTACCAGCCCAAGGTGGATGCGCGTCATGGCCAGGTGCGGGGGCTGGAGGCGCTGCTGCGCTGGCGCCACCCCGAGCGCGGCATCGTCAGCCCGGCGGTGTTCGTGCCGCTGGCCGAGCGCTTCGGGCTGATCGGCGCGATCGGCGCCTGGGTGATCGACCAGGCCTGCGCGCAGCTCGCGCGCTGGCACGCCCAGGGCCTGCGCTGCCGCGTGGCGATCAACCTGTCGCCCTACCAGCTGCGCCAGGCCGACCTGCCGGCGCGCATCCGCACCGCGCTCGAGCGGCATCAGCTGCACCCGTCGCAGCTGGTGTGCGAGATCACCGAGACGGCGATGATGGAGAACATGCATGCCGAGCGCAGCGTGCTCGACCAGATCGCCGCGCTCGGCGTGTGCCTGTCGATCGACGACTTCGGCACCGGCTACTCCAGCCTGGCCCACCTGCGCAACATCCCGGCGCGCCAGATCAAGATCGACCGCAGCTTCGTGGTCGACCTGGCCGGCAGTGCCGACGCCCATGCGGTGCTCGAGGCCGTGGTGCGGCTGGCGCATGCGCTGCGCATGGAGGTGGTGGCCGAAGGCGTGGAGACCGACGAGCAGCGCGACGCCCTGGTGCGGCTCGGCTGCGACCTGCTGCAGGGCTACCGCATCGCCCGGCCGATGCCGGCCGACGCGGTGCCGCAGTGGTTCGAGGCGCGGCAGGAGCGCCCGCTCCCGCAGGCCGGCGCTGCCGGGGAGGGTTCCTTTCAGACCGTGATCGCCATCCCGCGGTAGATGCGCGCGCGGTAGCGCGAATCCTCCGCGTCGGGCAGCGGCGCGCCGGCCAGCAGCACCGCGCGGCCGAAGCGCTTGACCTCCTCCTGGTGCTCGGCCTGGTTGCGCGGCTCCTCGCTGCGCGCGCGGCGCGTCAGGTTGATCTGGTTGACCGGTACGTCGTGCACCAGGCGCTCGTTCTCCACCGCCAGCGTGGCGGTGAAGGCGTGCAGCGTGGTCTTCACGAAGTTCGCCAGCGCGAAGCCGGCGCCGCTCCTGTCGCTGCCCACCGGTACGTCGGGCGACACCAGCACCAGCTGCGTGCCGTCGATCAGGCTGGCCTTGCGCGCCACGCGGAAGTGGTGCGTCAGGTTGTCCTGCACCATCTGGCGGAACTCGTCGGGTGTCAGCGTCGGCGCGTCCGGCGCGCCGGCCGGCGGGAACAGCTTGTCCGGCAGCGGCACGAACGGCGTGTTGACGATGGTCGTCGGGTAGCCGTGCCGGGCCAGCGCCTGGTCGATGCCGGCCTCGATGTCGTCGCCGGTGATCACGGTGTGCAGCAGGTCGGGCGGCACGTCGCGCAGCGCCGAGCAGATCGCGTCGGCCCCGGCGGCGGTGCGCGCCAGCAGCACCACGCGGCCGACCTGGCACTCGGTGACGAGCTGGCGTGCCGCCTCGGCGAGGTACTCGACCAGGTGCTCGCCGATCAGCCACACGGTGCGGCCGCGCATCATGTCCAGCCGCTCGCGCTTGGCGCTGCCGAACAGCTCGCGCTCGGTGATCGAGCGCTCCAGGCTCAGGCCGCCCGAGGGCATGAAGGTCTCGCCGCTGACGGCGCGGTCGGCCAGGAAGTAGACCGTCGCGAGCGCGACCTCGGTCTCGGTCGGCATCTTGCCCAGGTGCAGCAGCGAGAGCACGCCCTTGCGCACCTTCTTCGCCTCCTCCTGCACCGCGGCCGGCGGCGCGAAGGGCAGCTCGGCCGGCGGCACGCGGCGCAGCCAGCCGCCGTCGGGCCGGGCCTGCCAGTCCGGGCTGTCGAGGAACACGCCGCCCAGGCGCAGCCGCGCGACCAGCTGCTCGGCGATGCCCGCGCTGACGAGGTAGGCGCCCCAGGCGCAGTCGTCGGCGCGCTCGGCGTGGCAGGCGATCGCCAGCTCGCGCAGCTCGCGCGGCGCGTCGCCGTCCATCGCCAGCGCCGGCACGTCGTTGGCGGCGAGCCGCTCGAGCAGCTTCTCCACCCGCAGGCCGCGCCGCAGGCCCTTGACCACCGCGGCATGCACCGCGTTGAGCCGCTTGTTCTCGAGGATCAGCCGGCCGCGGCGCTCGAACAGGCCCGGCCGCGAGCCGGTGCCCTTCAGGCGCTCGCCTTCCACCGGCCCGGGCGCGATCGCGTTGATCTGCACCTCGGGGCCGAGGAAGCGCGCCATCGTCTCGACGATGGCGCGCTGGCCGGACTTGCTGACCGCGTAGTCGCTGCGGTTCGGGTAGGCGACCGCGAGGTACTTCTCGCCGCCGAAGTAGCTCGACACGTTCAGGATGTAGCCGCTGCCCTGCTTCTTCATCAGCGGCAGCACCTCGTGCATCAGCAGGTAGTTGGAGACGAGGTTGGCGTCCAGCGTGCGCGTCCACGCGCCCACCGGCATGTCGACGGCCATCTGCTCGGCGCCCGACACGCCGGCGTTGTTGATCAGGTAGTCGATGCGGCCGAAGGCGGCCAGCGTGGCGTCGACCGCCGGGCGCAGCGTCGCCAGCTCGCCGACGTCGGTGTTGGCGAGGATCCGCACGCGCCGCTCGGCGCCGGAGTAGCCGATGTCCTCGAGCTCGGCGATCAGCTTGCTGCGCACCGCCTCCAGCTCGGACTGCCGGCGCGCAGTCAGCATCACGCGTGCGCCGCCCAGCGCCAGCAGCCGCGCGACGCCGCCGCCGATGCCGGCCGAGCCGCCGGTGATCAGCGCCACCTTGCCGATGTGCAGGCCGGCCAGGTTCTCGGTGAAGCCGACGGTCGCGCGCCGCGCGCCGCTCGCCTCGGCGATGCTTTCGGGCAGGTACAGGTTGATCTGGCGGATGCGCTGCTCCTTGAACAGCAGGCGCGCCACGTGGCCGGCGGTGAAGGGCAGGTTCTCGCCCTCGGCGTTCTCGTAGCGGATGACCTGGTTGCCCCACTCGTGGAAGCGGCGCCGGCCGAGCTTGACGTCGACCTCGCTCTCGTCGCGCCAGACGCGGATCAGCTGCTCGACCGCGGCGCGCAGCAGGTTGGCCCAGCTGTTGGTGCCGCCGTCGCAGCCGTTGGTGACGAACACGAAGCGCGGCTCGCCGAGCAGGTCGTTCCGCTCGCGCCAGTAGCGGCTGAGCTTGCGCGCCACCGCGATCGTGCCGCCGAGTTCCTGGTCGACGAAGGCCTCCATGTCCTCGTCGCTGGCGCTGGACAGCGGGCCGCGGAAGCGGTCCGGGGCGAACGCCGGCAGCACGATCGCGCCGGTGATCGGGCCGTGCAGATCGGTGGCCAGCGCGGCGTCCATCGTGGCCGGCTCGGAGCGGTCGAACAGCCGCACGTCGACCCGCTCGGCGCGCGGCAGCCCGGCCAGGCGCTCGCGCGCCTCGACGCAGGCCGATTCGCGCGCCAGGCCGAGGATCACGTGCGCGCCGACGTCGAGCTGCAGCTTCGCGAGGCCCAGCGCATCGTCGAGCTGCTCGCCGGCCGCGATCAGCACGGTCTGGCCGTTCGCGTCGACGGTGCGCAGCGTCGGCCGGCTCATCCAGGTGCTGCGGCTCTCGGCCGGCACCTTCATGCCGTGCGTCACCTCGAACTCGTGCGCGCTGAAGGCGGCCGAGTCGTCGCTGCCGAGGAACACGCAGGTGGCGGCCACGTCGGCCGGCACCGGGAAGTCGCGCTGCGGCGTGCCGTCGAACGGACGCGCCAGCGTCATCAGGCCGAAGAACTCGCTGGCGGTCGCGCCCGGCTCGGCGCCCTTGAGCTTGTCCATGGTCGCGAACACGCTGCGGATGCGCTCGCTGCGGATCGGCCCGGGGAAGATCATGTTCACCCGCACGCCGCGCTCGCCCAGTTCCTCGGCCACCTTCCTCGACAGCGCGTTCAGCGCCGCCTTCGGCACCACGTAGGCGGTGCGGCCGTAGTAGTGGGTGCGGCTGAAGATGGTGGAGACGTTGATCACGCTCGCGCCCGGCTTCAGGTGCGGCGCCGCGGCGCGCACCAGGTTCCAGGTGACGCCGAGGATGTTGCGCGTGGCCTGCGCCAGCGTCTCGGTGTCGGCGCTGCCCTCGGCGCGCTGCGCCTCGAGCTCCTCCGGCGTCAGCGGCACCTTCTCGATCGGCTGGCGCGGGCCGGCCGAGCCGGCGTTGTTGACCAGGATGTCGATGCGGCCGTGCCGGCCGATCACCGCGGCCACGCCGGTGCGCATGCTCTGCGCGTCGGCACCGTCCATCACCACGGTGTCGGCCTGCTCGGGCGCGGCGCCGGTGTCCTTCAGCGCGGCCTCGCGGGCGGCGTCGAGCCGGGCCTGCGTGCGGCCCGAGAGCACGACGGTGGCCCCCTGGCGCAGGTAGTGGCGGACGATCTCGCTGCCCAGGTTGCCGGCGGCGCCCGTGATCAGCGCCACCTTGCCGGAAAGGCGCCCTTGCGGTGCGGGGATGAGGCTCATGCAGGTCTCCCGTGATGGTGTGTGTCGTGCGTCGGTTCAGGCGCGTTCGCCGGCGGCCCAGGCCTCGAACAGCGCGTCGCGGCCACGCAGCCCCGGCCCCGGCAGCGCGTGGTTGACGAGGTAGTTGGCGCCCTGGTGCTTGTTGTCCCACATCGCCTGGTGGGCGGTGGGCAGCTCCTGCCAGGACACGACGGTCGGGTCGGTCACTTCCAGCAGGCCGGCGGCGACCATGTCGTTCATGCGCGTCACCTCGTAGGCGTTGCACAGGTGGGTGCCGAGGATCGAGGCGGTCGGCATCAGGATGCGGCGCTGGCGCGTCCACACCTGCGGCGCGTAGAACGCGTAGCGGCGCCCGCCCATGTCCTCCGCGTAGACCACGCGCCCGGTGAAGGGCTTGACCAGCGAGGTGCTGACGCCCAGCGCGTCGTGTCCGGCGCGCTCGAGGATCAGGTCGGGCGCGCCGCGCGGGTTGTCCGGGCTGCGCAGCAGCGCGCCGACCGCGTTGCCGAAGGGCTTGAGCGTGCGGTCCTGGAAGTCGCGCACGCCGGCGCGGAAGGTCTCGATGTCGCGCTTCGCGTCCGCCAGGCGCGGCATCGTGGCTGGCCAGTCGAACAGCTCGCCGTGGCGGCGCCGCAGGTCCTCGATCGACACCACGCCGGCCACCGCGTCCTCGAAGCCGAGCGACTGCACGAACTCGCGCTGCGCGTCGGTGCGCGTAGCCACCACCGTGCGCGCGCCGACCGCGCGCACCGCCTCGATCATCTCCAGGCCGGCGGCGTCCAGCAGGGCGTCGCCCTCGACACCGTAGTAGAGCAGCACCGCCTCGCCGGGCCGCGCGCCGGCGCGCTGCAGCATCGCCTCGGGCGCGGCCGCGCCGGGCTTGCCGACGAAGGTCAGGTGGTAGCCCGAGGACGCGCCGTAGAACGCCAGCGCGCCGCCATCGGCGAGCAGCTGGAACGAGCGCGGGAAGGCCGTCTCGCCGGCGTGCGACACCGCGTAGTCCGCCAGCCGCCCACCGTTCTGCGCGCGGAAGGCCTCGAGCAGCGGCGCGCCGGCGGCGGCCCAGCCGGCCGGGTCGTGCTCGGGCACCGGGGTGTAGAGCTCCTTGAAGCGCGCGTCGGTGCGGTCGAGCGCGCCCACCGCGCCCTGCGTCTTGATGAAGGCCGCGCGCGCCGCGCTCGACACGCCGCCGGTGACGGCGCAGCCGCTCTTCGTCGCCGCCTTCAGCGCCTCGAGACCGGTGCCGGTGGCCGCGCCCTCGACGAACAGCGCGCGGCCCGGGGCGATCTTCAGCGTGGTGAACAGCGCGCGCACGATGGTGCCGAGGTTCAGGATGTAGGAGCCCGCCTGCTCCAGTGTCAGGTCCTGCGGCAGCGGGTGCAGCTGCGGGGCCTGCGTGATCAGGAACTGCGCGTGGCTGCCGGTGCGCGTCTCGTAGCCCTGGATCGAGAAGCCGGCGTACATCGGGTCGCGCGCGGCCAGCGGGCTGAGCAGCTCGGACTGGCCGGAGTACACCGCGACCAGGTCGCCCACCTTCAGCCGGCCCTCGCGGCGCGCCTCGCTGCCCAGCGCGGCGACCAGCGCGACGCCGCCGGAGCCGGTGACCTGCACGTCCTCCTCGTGGTTGTCGAAGGGCGAGACCGGGATGCCGGTGAGCGCCCAGATGTCGTTGAAGTTGACCTCCGAGGCGAGCACGTAGACCAGCGCCTCGTTCGGCTCCGGCGCCTCGACCGGCACGATCAGCTCGACCTCGCTCTTCGTCGGCGGTCCGAAGCGCGGCTCGCCGGTGACCGGGTCGCGCGGCACGCCGAAGGCGAACTGCCAGCGCGGCAGCGGCGTGATGCCGGGGAAGAACGGCGCGCCGCGCCGCAGCAGCGCGCCGGCGGCGAGCTGCGCGTCGACCCAGTCGCCCAGCTCGGACACGATGCGCACGCCGTCGCGGCGGATCGGCAGCGCCGGGCTGCGCTTTTCCATGAACTGCGCGATGCCGGTCTTGCCGCCCTCCGGGTCGACGATGGCCTGCGCGAACAGCTCGGCCTCGGTGGCGAGGCCGGCGTCCAGGCCCTGCGTCCAGCCGGTGCGGATGGCCTGCAGCGCGCGGTCGCGCGCGCCGGCGCGGCCGGCCCATTGCAGCTGCGCGTGGATGCGCTGCAGGTGCGGATCGGCCAGCGCCGCGTCGAGCGACTGCGGCGCGGGCTGGTTCCAGCGCGCCAGGTCGTCGTGGCGCTCCAGGTGCGCGCGGCCGAGCGCACTGTCGCCGCGCGCGGCGAGGAACTCGCGCACGCGGGCATGGGCGGCGGAAAGCGCGTCGTCGGCCGGGCCGGCGAGCTCGTCGACCACGCCCAGCGAGAGCGCCTCGCGGCCGGAGACGCTGCGCCCGCCGAGGATCAGGTCGAGCGCGTCGCGTAGCCCGTCGCTGCCGCGCCGGCTGGCGAGCAGGCGCGGCAGGCGCTGCGTGCCGCCGTAGCCGGGCAGCAGGCGCAGCCGGATCTCCGGCTGGCCGAAGCGCGCGCCGGGCTCGGCCACGCGCCAGTGGCAGGCGAGCGCGAACTCCATGCCGCCGCCCAGCGCCACGCCCTGGATCGCCGCGATGCAGGGCTTGTTCATGCGCTCGATCTTGCGGAACGCGAGGTGCGCGTTGTTCGGCAGCGCGCGCGCCTCCTCGAGGTTGTGCACGTCCTCCAGCATCTGGCGGATGTCGGCACCGGCGACGAAGCTCGCCGTGCCCTGGCCGGTGAACACCACCGCGGCCACGTCGTCGCGCCGCGCGAGGTGCTCGACCACCACCGTCAGCTCGTCGAGCGCGCGCTCGTTCAGCGCGTTGACCGGCGGGTTGGTCACCGTGACGGTCGCGACGCGCTTGTCGCCGACCTCGTTGTACTGCACGGTGAAGTAGCGGTAGCGCTCGAACATCTGCTGCTCGTCGGCGAGCTGCTGGCGGCGCTTCCAGTCCTCGATCACGCGCTGGAGCTCGCCGATCGACTCGGGGTTCTTCAGCGTCGAGGCGTCGCCGACGTGCTGGTCCTCGACGAGTGCGCGCACCATGCGGCGCATGTACTTGCCGCTTCGGGTCTCGGGGAACTGCGTCACCTCGATGAAGTCGCTCGGCACCGCGACCGCACCCTTCTCGGAGCGCACCAGCTCGGTCAGGCGGCGCTTGTCGTCCTGCGTCAGCTTGCGGCCGGCGGCCGGCTTGACGAAGGCCAGCGGCGTCAGCCCCTTCTCGCGGTGCGGCGCGCCGACCACGATCACGTTGCCGACCGGGCTGTCCGGATCGAGGCTCTTGTGGCGCAGGATCGCGCCCTCGATCTCCTCGGTGCCCATGCGGTGGCCGCTGACGTTGATCACGTCGTCGCTGCGGCCGTGCAGGCTGAAGCTGCCGTCGGCGTAGCGCACCGCGAAGTCGCCCTGGGTGTAGGCCCAGGTGCCGCGCCAGCGCGCCCAGTAGGTCGAGACCCAGCGCTTGGCGTCGCCGCGCCAGCCGGGCGCGACACGCGGACCACCCTCGCCGCGCTCGACGCGGAAGTGCTCCGCATCGCCCCACACCGTGCGCGCGAGGTAGGGGTAGGGCGCGGCGATGACGATCTCGCCCTTCTCCTCCACCGCCGCCGGGCGCCAGGCCACGCCGCCCTGCGCCGCATCGCGCGGGCGCGGCGTGGAGGCGCTGCCGTCGACCGAGGCGTCCTCGACCCACACGTCGCCGGCGATCCAGGGCAGCGGGTAGGTGTGGGCGTCGCCGCGCAGGGGGAAGTCGGCATTGCCGTAGAAGTGCGTCCAGACCATGCCGCCGTGCTCGGTGGCCCAGTAGCTGTTGATGTACTGCGGCGTCATCAGCTGCATGCCGAACTGCTGCACCGCCGGGCTGGTGGGCTCGGCGCAGAAGGTCGCCACGCGCAGCGTGCTCATGTCGTACTGCTGCACGTCGCGTGTGTTCTGCGGGTCGGCCATGATGGTCTTCAGGAAGGTCACGCCGGCCTTGAAGACACGCACCCGGTAGCGCTCGATCATCGAGGCGTAACGCCCCGCGTGCGGGAAGGTCGGCGCGCCCTCGCCGAGGATGCCGGTGCAGCGCGTCGTCATCGTCGCGCTGAGCATGTAGCTCTGGCCGGTGATCCAGCCCGGGTCGGCGACGACGTAGACCACGTCGCCGGGCCGCGCGTCGAAGGCGATCTTCATCGTGTGCGCGACGCCCGCGGTGTAGCCACCGTGCACGTGCACCACGCCCTTGGGCTTGCCGGTCGAGCCGGAGGTGTAGATGAAGAACAGCGGGAACTCCGCGTCCAGCGCGAGCGGCGGGCAGGCGGCCCAGACGGCGCGCACGAAGTCGGCATCGGGCAGCGCGAGCAGCGCGGCCTCGTCGGCCACCGCGAAGCCGGCGCGGCGCGCCGCTTCGAGCAGCGTGGCGCCGGCCGCATCGGTCAGCTCGTGGCTCCAGCGGTCGCGCTCGGGGCGCCACACCAGGTCGGCCTGCGCGGTGTGGCGCACCACGACCACGGCCTCGACCCGCGGCGGTGTCTTCACCAGCGCCTCGGCCACCGCGGTGCGCACGCGCGCCGCGTCGGCGGCGTTGAGCCGTCCCGCGCGGCCGAGCACGCGCAGCGCGCGGCCCACGCCGCGCATCGCGTCGCTGCGCTGCACGGTCACCTCGCCGGCGAGCGTCTCGTCGACCGTGGCCAGCACCTGCGCCGCGTCTGCCTCGGCCAGGCCGAGCGTGGCCAGGCGCTGCGCGATCGAGGTGCGCACCGTGCCGACGGGCACGTAGTCGTCCAGCGCCGGATCGGTGTAAGCCGTCTTGAACGGCACGATCTGCGCGTTGCGGAAGCCGCCGTCGGCGGTGATGACGACCCGCGCGCCGGCATCGTGGATGCGGTCGGAGAGCGTCTTGTCCGAGAAGCCGCCGAACACCGGCGTGTAGACCACGCCGATGCGCTTGGCGCCCTCGGTCCAGTACAGCTGCGCCGGGATGTTGGGCAGGTTCAGCGCGATGCGGTCGCCGGCCGCGAGGCCCATCGCCTGCAGCGCGAGCGCGCACTTGGCGCTTTCGAGCAGCAGCTGCTTGCGGCTGATCGCATACGTGTCGACCGGGGCCCCGCGGCCCCCGTCGCGCGACATGTCCCAACGATCGCCCTCGAAGAAGAATGCGGTCTCGCTGCCGTGGCCGGCCAGCACATGGCGGTCGACTTCGTTGAAGCAGGCGTTGGTGCGGCCGCCGCTGAACCAGCGCCAGTGCGGCGGGTCGCTGTCGTCGAAGGCGCGCTGCCAGGGCTCGAAGGATTCGGGCAGCGCGGCGTTCACCGGCGCCGCGCTGCGGGCCTGCCAGCCGGTCCAGCGGCCGGCGGCCTCGTCCCAGCTCAGCCAGGCGTCCTCGGCCGCCACGTACCAGTGGATCTGGCGCTTGGCGATCGCGCCGTGGAAGGCGCCGGGGTCGGCCAGCGCGGCGGCGCGCTGGCGCGTCCACTCGGCGCGGTCGCGCACGGGGTTCACGTGCGCCACGGGCACGGGCATGGCGGGGAGCGTCGACGGGTCGGACATCGTGGCGGGCCTTTCAGATCCGGCGCGGCATCAGCACGGAGTAGTCGAGGTCGAGCACGACGGCCGGGTCGGCCGGGGCCGAGGCGTCGTGACCGGGGAAATCGGCGCAGGCGCGGTCCTTGGTCGCGACGGTGCGCACGCGCAGCGCGCCGACGTCGTCGCGGCCGGGCAGCGGATCCTTGGCGAGCACCTCGCTCCAGGCGTAGACGGTGTCGCCGCCGAAACACGGCGCGGTGTGGCGCCCGCCGTGGATCGCGGCCACCAGCAGGGCGTTGCCCAGGCCGTTGAACGACAGCGCGCGCGCCAGGCTGATCACGTGGCCGCCGTAGACGATGCGCTTGCCGAAGCGGCCCTCGCGCTCCACGTGCAGGTTGAAGTGCACCTTGGCGGTGTTCTGGTACAGCCGCGTCGCGAGCATGTGCTCGGCGTCCTCGATCGTCATGCCGTCGACATGGTCGATGCGCTCGCCGGGCTGGTAGTCGTCCCACAGGAACTCGCTGCCGGCGCGCGCCGCGTCGTAGCAGCCCGCCGGCACGCTGAACGGGCAGTGCAGCTCGGTGGCCGGCACCGCGGCGGGCAGCTCGGGCACGTGCGCCTCGGGGTTGGGCGCGTCGGCATCGCGCTTCCTCACCATCACCCAGCGGCGGTAGTCGAGCACCGTCTCGCCGCGCTGGTTCAGCCCGGTCGAGTGCACGTAGACCACGCCGGTCTTGCCGTCCTTGTTGGGCTTCAGGCCGATCACCTTGGAATCGGCGGTCAGCGTGTCGCCGGGGTAGACCGGCACGCCGAAGCGCCCGCCGGCGTAGCCGAGGTTGGCGATCGCGTTGAGCGACACGTCGGCCACGGTGCGGCCGAACACCAGGTGGAAGGCGAGCATCGAGTCCACCGGCGCGCGCGGCAGCCCGAGCGACTGCGCGAACGGGTCCGACGAATGGAGCGCGAAGCGCGGCCCGAACAGCGCCATGTAGACCGCGATGTCGCCTTCGGTGACGGTGCGCGGCGGCGCATGCACGAGGTGCTGGCCGAGGCGGAAATCCTCGAAGAAGTTGCCGGGACGCGTCTTCGTCGTCATGGCGACCCCTACAGCCCGTAGGCCGCGGCGAGCGCCGGGTCCTTCCTCGCGACCAGCTTGGCCAGGTCGACGATCACCTTGGCCTGCTTCCAGGTGGCGTCGTCCTGCATCTTGCCGTCGATCATCGCGACGCCGGTGCCGTCGGGCATCGCCTCGAGGATGCGCTTGGCGAACAGCACCTCCTTCACGTCCGGGCTGAACACCCGCTTGGCGATCGCGATCTGGTTCGGCGCCAGCGACCAGGCGCCGGTGCAGCCCATGATGAAGGCGTTGCGGAACTGGGCCTCGCAGCCGGCCTCGTCCTTCAGGTCGCCGAACGGGCCGTAGAAGGCGCGCAGGCCGCTCGCCGCGCAGGCGTCCACCATCTTGGCCAGCGTGTAGTGCCACAGGTCCTGCTGCGCGAAGACGCGGTTCGGCTCGCCCTCCACCGGGTCGGCCAGCACACCGTAGAACGGGTGGCCGCCGCCGACGCGCGTGGTCTTCATGCCGCGCGAGGCGGCCAGATCGGCCGGGCCGAGGCTGAAGCCGTGCATGCGCGGGCTGGCGGTGGCGATCTGCTCGACGTTCTTCACGCCCTCGGCGGTCTCGAGCAGCGCGTGGATCAGGATCGGCTTCCTGATGCCGTTGCGCGCCTCGAGCTGCGCGAGGTACTGGTCGACGAAGTGGATGTCCCACGGGCCTTCGACCTTGGGGATCATCACCGCGTCGAGCCGGTCGCCGCAGCCGGCCACGATCTCCGACAGGTCGTCGAGGATCCAGGGGCTGTTCAGGCAGTTGACGCGCACCCACACGGCCGTGTCGCCCAGCCCGCCGGCGCGCACGCCCTCGATGAAGCCGCGCCGTGCGGCCTCCTTCGAGTCGACGGGGATCGCGTCCTCGAGGTTGCCGCACAGCACGTCGACCTGCTGCGCCGTCTCGGGCAGGCGGGTGCGGATCTTGTCGATGTGCGGCGGGAAGAAGTGCACCACGCGCTCGGGCCGCACCGGCAGTTCGCGGAACGGGGCCGGCGCGCCGATCGCGAGCGGCTTGTAGAAATTGTTCGGCAGCTTCATGGACGTCGGGTCGTCGAAGTGGAGGGATCAGTCGCGCGGGCCGGCCACGATGCCGGCGTCGTGCAGCTCGCCGACCTCGTGCGAGGGCAGGCGCAGCAGCTCGAGCAGGATCTCGTCGGTGTGTTCGCCCAGCCGCGGCGCGCGCTGCGCCGGCAGCCGGCCGCCGCGAGCGAAGCCCAGCGGCACCGTCGGCGCGAGGTGCGGGCCGACGCCGGGCTGGTCGAGCAGGCTGAACAGCGGGTTGTCGGTGGAGAGGTCGGGGTCTTCCGCGAGCGCCTGCACGACGCTGCGGTACGGGCCCCAGGTGACGCGGTGCGCCTCGAAGGCCGCGCGCACCTCGGCCAGCGTGCGCGCGGCGAACCAGGGTGCGAACAGCGCGGCGAGGTCGTCGCGGGCGCGGAAGCGGTTGCCCTCCTGCGCGAGGTCGAGGTCGCGCCGCGCGGCGAGCGCCGCCACCGCGTCGGCCGCTCCGGTGGCCTTGACCAGCGTGCTCCACTGCTGGTCGGTCAGGCCGACCACCATCACACGCCGGCCGTCCTTCGTGGCGAAGTCGCAGCCGAAGGCGCCGTACAGGTGGTTGCCGTAGCGCGGCCGCTCGACGCCGTTGACCTGCGCCTCGGCCACCATGCCGAGGTGGCCGAGCATCGCCAGGCCCACGTCCTTCAGCGCCAGGGTCACGAGCTGGCCTTCGCCGCTGCGGTCGCGGTGGCGCAGCGCGGCCAGCAGCGCGATCACGATCTGGTGCCCGGCGATCGCGTCCCAGGCCGGGAAGACATGGTTCACCGGCTCGTCGCGGTCGGCCGGGCCGGTGAGCGCGGGCAGGCCGATCTGCGGGTTGACGGTGTAGTCGACCTCCGAGCCGCCGTCGCGCCGGCCGGTCAGGTTCACCATGATCAGGTCGGCGCGGTGCCTGGCGAGCGACTCGTAGGCGAGCCAGCCGCGCGCCGGGAAGTTGGTGTTGAAGAGCCCCGCGTCCGGGCCTGGCGCGGTGATCAGCGCGGTCAGCAGCTCCTGGCCGCGCGCCTGGCGGATGTCCACTGCGATCGAGCGCTTGCCCTTGTTCAGCCCGGCCCAGAACAGCGAGGCGCCGCGCGCGGTGACCGGCCAGCGCGCGTGGTCGAGCCCGCCGCCGATCGGGTCGAAGCGGATTACGTCCGCCCCGAGCTGCGCCAGCGTCATGCCGCCCAGCGGCGCGGCGACGAAGGCCGAGCCCTCGATCACGCGCAGGCCACTCAAAATGCCCGTCATGCGATCGCCTTCTTCGCGCGCAGTGCCGCGATCGCGTCGTCGTCCAGCCCGATGATCTCGCGCAGGATCTCGTCGGTGTGCTCGCCGAGCTTCGGGCCGAGCGAGCGGATCGTGCCCGGCGTCTCCGACAGGCGCGGCACCGGCGCCGGCACGATGACCTGCTCGCCAGTGTCGGGCGCGTCCATCACCACCAGGTTGCGGCGGGCGTGGAACTGGCGGTCGCCGAAGATGTCGGCGATGTTGTTCAGCGGCCCGGCCGGCGTGTCGGTGGCGTAGCAGCGCGCGAGCAGATCCTCGCGGTTCAGGCTCATGCACCAGTCGCGCACGATCTCGTTGACCTCGTGGCGGTGCGCGAGCCGCGTGCGCTGCTCGCCGTAGGTGCTGGGCGTCGCGAGCTCGGGCCGGCCCATCGCCTTGCACAGCCGCGCGAACAGCATGTCCGTCGCGCAGGAGAGTGCGACCCACTTGCCGTCCTTGGTCGCGAAGTGGCCGTGCGGCACGGCGAAGTCGTTGTGCGACGAGCCGGCGCGCTCGCGCACGATGCCGTACATCGCGTAGGCCGGCGCCAGTTCCTCGGTGCTGCGGAATACCGACTCGTACAGCGCCGCGTCGATGTACTGGCCCTCGCCGGTGGCGTCGCGGTGCTTCAGCGCCATCAGCACGCCGAGGCAGCCGTACAGGCCGGTCATGTAGTCGCCCAGCGTGGTCGAACCCGGCGTCACCGGCGTGCCCTTGGGCATGCCGGCGAGATAGGCGATGCCGCCCACCGCATGCGCCACGCGTGCGAAGCCGGGCCGGTCGGCATACGGGCCGGTCTGGCCGTAGCCGGTGACGCGCAGCATCACGAGGCGCGGGTTGATCTGCTTCAGCACGTCCCAGCCCAGGCCCCATTTCTCGAGCGTGCCGGTGCGGAAGTTCTCGCACACCACGTCGGCCTCGGCGACCAGCTTCTTGAACACCTCGGCGCCCTCGGGCGAGCGCAGCTCGAGCGTGATCGAGCGCTTGTTGCGGCCTTCGCTCAGCCAGGTCAGGGTGTCGCCGCGTGCCGATGGCGTGCCGAAGCGGCGCAGCGCATCGCCGCCGTCCGGGTGCTCGAGCTTGATCACGTCGGCGCCGAACTCGCCCAGCAGCGTGGCGCAGAACGGTGCGGCGATCACGGTGGCCATGTCGATCACGCGCACGCCGGCCAGCGGCAGCGGGGCGGCGGGGGCGAAGGCGGGGGCGGGGCTCATCGGCGGCTCCTCGTGCTCAGACGACGTGCTGCTCGCGCAGGCGCTGCAGGTCCTCGGGCTGCAGGCCGAGCAGGCCCTGCAGCACCTCGGCGGTGGCGTTGCCCAGCGTCGGGCCGAGGTTGGTGATGCGCCCCGGCGTGGCCGAGAGCCGCGGGATCACGTTGGGCACCACCACCTCGCCCAGGCCGTAGGCCGGCATGCGCGCCAGGTTGCCGCGCGCGGTGAAATGCTCGTCGGCGAAGATGTCGGCGATCGAGTTCACCTTGCCGGCCGGCACCTCGGCCTCGAGGCATCGCTCCAGCACCTCCTTGCGGTCGAGCGAGCCGACCCAGGCGGTCACGACGCGGTTCACCTCGTCGCGCGCGGCCAGGCGCTTGCGCTGCGGGCCCCACTTGTCGGGTGCGGCGAGCTCGGGCTGGCCCATCGCCTGCGCGAGCCGCTCGAACATCTTGTCGGTGGTGCAGGCGATCGCGATCCACTTGTCATTGGCGCTCTTGAAGTGGCCGTGCGGGCAGGCGACGAAGCTGCCCGAGCCCTCGCGCTCGCGCACCGTGCCGTGCAGCCCGTAGCTGGCGGCGATCTCCTCGAGCACGCGGAACACGGCCTCGTAGATGCCGACGTCGATCACCTGGCCGCGGCCGGTGCGCGCGGCGTGGCGCAGCGCGACCATCACGCCGATCGCGCCGAAGAGACTCGCGATGTAGTCGCCCAGCGGCACCGTGCCCGGCAGCACCGGCGTCTCGCCCGGGAAGCCGGCCAGGTAGTTCAGCCCGCCGAAGGCCTGCGCGATGTGCGCGAAGCCGTGGCGGCGGCGGTACGGACCGGTCTGGCCGTAGCCGGTGACGCGCAGCATCACGAGCTTCGGGTTGCGCGCGCTGATCGCCTCCCACGTGAGGCCCCAGCCCTCGAAGGTGCCGGGGCGGAAGTTCTCGACCAGCACGTCGCTCTTCTCGAGCAGGCGCAGGAACAGCTCGACGCCCTCGGGCTGCAGCAGGTCGATCGTCACCGAGCGCTTGTTGCGGCTCTCGCTGAGCCAGGCGAGCGTGGCGTCGGGTCGCTCGGTCGCGGTGCCGAAGCGGCGCATCGGGTCGCCGCCGTCGGGGTGCTCGACCTTGATCACCTCGGCGCCGAACTCGGCGAGCACGGTGGCGGCGAACGGACCGGCCAGGAAGTTGCCGACGTCGACCACGCGCAGGCCGGCCAGCGGCAGGGGCGTGGCCGGGGTTCGGTGTTCGGGTTGAGCGGGCATGTCGTTCCTGCAAATGAGGCCAATCCAGATTAGGGTTGCGCCCGCCGTACCGTGCCGGGTGTAATCCCGCGCGATTGCTAAGACTTTCTGAAGCAACCATAGGAAGTACTGATGGATGCAGACCTTCGCGCCTGGATCGGGCGGACCGAGTCGGTACACGACCCGCTTCCCTTCACGCAGGCGCAGGCTGCGCAGGCCACGCTCGGCGAGCCGGGCCCGCCGATCGTCGACGGCATGCCGCTGCCGCTGCCGTGGCACTGGTTCCACTTCCTGCCGAGTGCGCCGCAGTCCGCGCTGGACGCCGACGGCCATCCGCAGCGCGGCGGCTTCCTGCCGCCGATCCCGCTGCCGCGGCGCATGTTCGCCGGCGCGCGCATGACGGTGCATCGGCCGCTCGTCGTCGGCGTGCCGGCGGTGCGTCTGGGCAGCGTGCGCGACGTCGTGCAGAAGTCCGGCAAGAGCGGCGCGCTGGCCTTCGTCACCGTGGCGTACCGCTTCGAGCAAGGCGGCGAGCTGTGCCTCGAGGAGGAGCAGGACATCGTCTACCGCGTGCCCGGCGCGCGCGTGCCGGCGCCGGTGCCGGCCGAGCTGCCGGCGCTGCCGCCGGGCAGCCGCGTGCGCCTGCTGCAGCCCGACACGCGGCTGCTGTTCCGCTTCTCGGCGCTGACCTTCAACGCGCACCGCATCCACTACGACCGCGACTACGCCACTGGCGTCGAGGGTTATCCCGGCCTGGTGGTGCACGGTCCGCTGACGGCCACGCTGCTGCTGCAGCTGGCGCGCGAGGCGACGCCGCGGCCGATCACCGGCTTCTCGTTCCGCGGCCTCGCGCCGCTGTTCGACGGCGGGCCGGTGCGCCTGGCCGCCACTCTGGACGGCGACACGGTCACGCTCGTCGCGCACGGCCCGGACGGCGCGCTCGCGCTGTCCGCGCAGGCGACGCTGGGCTGAGCCGGCGTGGCGACAGCCGTACCGCCGCCCGCCCGGCCGGCGTCCTCCGGCGGCGCGGCGATGCATGTCACGCTGCGCCAGCTGCGCATCTTCGAGGCGGTGGCACGCCACGGCTCGATCTCGCGCGCCGCTGCCGAGCTGCACCTGACGCAGCCGGCCGTGTCGATGCAGATGAAGCAGCTCGAGTCGCTGGTCGGCGTGGCGCTGGTCGAGCAGGTCGGCAAGCGGCTGCTGCTCACGCAGGCCGGCACCGAATTGCGCGAGCATGCGCGCGACATCGCGATGCGCATGGCCGACCTCGGCGCGGCGATGGACCAGTTCCGCGGCCTCGAGCGCGGGCTGCTGCGCCTCGCGGTGGTCTCAACGGCGAACTACTTCCTGCCCGGCCTGATCGCCGAGTTCACCCGCCGCCACCCGGGCGTGCGCATCAGCCTGCAGGTCGCCAACCGCGAGGTGGTGCTGGCCGCGCTGGCCGCCAGCGCCGCCGACCTGGCGATCACCGGCCGGCCGCCGGACAGCCCGGACATCGTCGCCCAGCATTTCATGGACAACCCGCTGGTGGTGATCGCGCCGCCCGGCCATCCGCTGGTCGGGCGCGGGCCGGTGCCGCTGGCGCGGCTGGCGCGCGAGACGCTGGTGGTGCGCGAGCCGGGCTCGGGCACGCGTGCCGCGCTGGAGCGCCATTTCGCGCTGCACGGGCTCGAGGTGCGGCCGGGCTGCGAGCTCGGCACGAACGAGGCGCTGAAGCAGGCGGTGCGCGCCGGCCTCGGCCTGGGCATGGTGTCGATGCAGACGATCGAGCTCGAGCTCGCCGCCGGCTGCCTGGTCGTGCTGCCGGTCGAGGGCTTCCCGATCGTGCGCCAGTGGTACGTGGTGCACCGCACGCGCAAGCGGCTGTCGACGGCGGCGCAGATCTTTCGCAGCATGCTGCTGGCGCGCGACCCGGCCGCGCAGAAGGCGTGAAGGAAGGCGCTGCCCCCGCGTCGGGCAGCGCGCTCATCCCGCCGCAGACGGCAGCATCTGCCACTCCCCTTGCGCGTAACGCAGCAACCCGTTCTCGCCGAAGCGCCACAGGTGCAGCCAGCCGTTGTCGACCAGCTGGCGGAGCACGGCGTGCCGGACGACGATGGCCTCGATGCGCGCCGCGGGGGCGTCGATCACGACGGTCAGCCGCAGCGGCTCGTGGACCCAGCGCTCGCCGTCGTGCAGCGACTGGCGCGACAGGCCGATGCGCAGGTCGCCGCCGTTGCCCTCGAACACGCCGAGGTGCCCGCCGACGACGTTGTGCAGCAGCTTGTTGCCGCTGCCCAGCCGCTCCGGCTCGCAGGTCGACGCGTGGTACTGCCAGTTGATCCAGTGCGTCACCAGCATCGGCGCGGTCATCAGCAGCTCGAGCACGCTGCCGTCGCCGTCGTGCGCGGCGTCGTAGTCGTGCAGGAAGGCGCGGCCGTCGAGCACCAGCCCGCGGCTGCGCTGCCGCGGCGCGATCAGGAAGCAGGCGTTGCCGGCCAGACCCCACTCGGGTCGCGTCTGCGCACCGTCGTTGGCGCGCCGCCGCAGCGTCTCGAGCAGCGCCGCGTGGCCGGCGCGCGGATCGAGCCCGAGCCGTGCGGCGCGCTCGCGGCGCACCTGGTCGCCGGCCTGCGCGAACACCGTCTGCAGCCGTTCCCAGCCGGCGCGGGCGGCGTCGGGCAGCAGGTCGAGGTCGAAGCCCTCGAGCTCGTCGGTGGTGGTGTTGTGCAGCGCGGCGACAAACACCGTCGTGGCCGGCACCACGATGCCGCGCGCCGCCAGGCCCGTGCGCACCGCCGGGTCATTGAGCAGCTGCGCCAGTGCGCGCGCGTTCACCTCACCGGTCTGGCCGCAGCAGGCGCCGCAGTCGAGTGCCGCGGCCTGGGCGTTGTTGGCGCTCTGGCTGCCGTGGCCGACCAGCAGCACCAGCGGCGCGAGGGCGTGGTCCAGCCCCATCGCGTGCAGCACGCGCGCGGCCAGGCCGACGCGCGCCTCGGTGTCCAGGCCGCCGAGCGCGGGCCGGCACAGCGGCCGGTAGCGCGCCGGCAGCCCGGCCTGGTCGTCGCGCGTGCGGGGGCCGGCGCCCGGCCGCAGCCACTGCCCCAGCTTGCCGAGGTAACCCAGGCCGGCCGCCTCCACGTAGGAGAACGCGGCGCTCGGCCAGCGGCTGCCCGCGAGCCAGGCGTCCACGGCGGCGAAGCGGCGCTGGCGCGCGTGCCGGGCCTGCTCCTCGAGCGCGGCGTCGGCACCGCCGCCGGCGTGCCCCGCGGGCACGAGCCGGTCGGTCACCTCCATCGCCGGTGCCAGCAGCCCGGGCAGCTGCGGCCGGCGGGCCGGCGTACCCAGCGGCGTGTAGGCGACCGGCAGGCCGAAGAAGCCGGCGAAGCCGATCGTCTGGATGCCGGGCCACACCGCCTCGAGCGAGCGGCGCAGCGGCTCGCTGCGCACGTCGATGCAGAACGCCGCCTGCACCTCGACCGCCGGTGCCGCCTCCGGCCAGGCCAGCGGCGGGGCGGCCATCGCGAGCCGCTGTGCCAACACGCGCTGGTAGGCGGCCTCGAGGGCCAGTTGCCAGGCCTCGTCGACGCGCAGCGTCTCCTCGGCCTGGCGCAGCAGCGCCGGCGCGTGGCGCCACTGCGCGCGCAGCGCCGCGAAGGCGCGGGCCGAGGCGTCGTCGTCCTTGCACTCCAGCAGGATCGCGCCCCAGGCGAGCCGGATCGCGAGCAGGTCGCGCAGGTGCGGGTCGCTGCGGCCCTCGAGTCCGACCTGCCAGCCGAGGTAGGCGCACCAGGAGGCCCAGCCCTGCACCGTGAGCAGCACGGCCTCGAGGTAGTCGGCCCACACCGCCTCGGGCAGGCCGAGGCGCTGCAGCACCCAGCGCTCGGCGTCCTGGCGCGTGGCCGGCAGCGCGCCGAGCCGCCGCGGCAGCCCGGGCAGGCCCATCAGCACGCTGATCCCATGGTCGTGCGTCAGCGTGTCGCGCCAGAAGGCGTACAGCCCCTCGGCGCGCTCGGGCTGCCAGTCGGCCTGCTGGTCGTCGAAGTACGCCGCGCAGGTCTGGCTGACCTGGTGCGTGATCGCCTGGCGCCACGACAGTCGCGTGTGGCGCGCCGGGTCGTCGTCGAGCACGTCGATCAGCAGCGGCAGGTGCGGCAGCTTGGCGGGCTGGCGCAGCGCCTCGAGGCAGGCCGCCGGCGTCAGCGCCGGGCGGGCCGGCAGGCGCGCCAGCGCCTCGTGCAGGTCGGCCGCGTTGATGCGGCCTGCGTCCCAGGCCTGCTTGATCGCACCGCGCGACGGGAACACGCGCATGTCGGCCAGCACCGCCATGCGGGCGGCCACCTCGCGCACCGGGCGGTCGATGCGCGACCAGTGCGGGTTGACGGCGATCGCGCGGTCGAGCGGCCAGGCCGGCGCGATGGCGCGGCAGGCCTGGGCGCAGGCGGCGTCGATGCGGGCGTGCCGGGCCGCGTCGTGGGNCGATGGCGCGGCAGGCCTGGGCGCAGGCGGCGTCGATGCGGGCGTGCCGGGCCGCGTCGTGGGCAGGGCCGGCGGTGGGGCGGTCGAGCGTGGTGTCCAGGGTCATCGTCGTCTCCACGGCGCCGGTCACTCGGCGGCGAGCACCGGCAGCCTGCCGGCGAGGTCGTGCGGGCGGCCGCTGTCGGCGGGGGTCCAGCGCGCCGGCCACAGGCGCAGCGCGACGCGGGTGTAGAACTCGTCGACGTAGAAGCCCGCGTAGCTCCAGCGGCGCCAGGTGGCCAGCGCCTGCGGGCGGCTCTGCAGCACGACCAGGCACAGGTACATCGCGGCCATGCCCAGCACGGCCACCACGCCGCCGGCGTGGTGCGGCGCGTCCGGCGCAGCCAGCGGCAGGAGGTGCCCGAGCTGTGCGGCGAGCGTGAGCGCTCCGGCCAGCGCGGCCCCGGCGAGCAGCCGCGGTCCGGCCGGCGCGCCGGC
>QJOU01000128.1 GCA_003265685.1 Piscinibacter caeni
CCAGGAAGCCGCACGCCAGGAAGCCGCGCGCCAGGAAGAGGCCGCGCGGCGCGAAGCGGTGCTGCGCGCCATCGGCCGCCAGCTCGACGAGGAGGCCGCCAGGCGCGATGCGGCGACGGCGGCCAGCCGTGCGCCCAGTCCGCTGCCGCTGTCGTTGAGCACAGCGCGCCGGGTCCGGCTGTGGGGGCGCTCGGACCCGAACCGCGAGCTCGTCGAGTACGCCGAGGCCTGGGCCCGCAAGATCCAGTTCAACACACCCGTCGAGACGGTGCGCGAGCTGGCGCAGCAGCCGCACCGCCCGGCGCTGGTGCGGGTGTCGATCCGCAGCGACGGCTCGGTCGAGTCGATGAGCTTCGACGTCTCCAGCGGCGTGCCCGCGGTCGACGAAGGCATCCGCCGCATCGTCGAGGCGCAGCGGCCCTATCCGCCGTTTCCGCCCGGCCTGTCACGCGACTTCGACGTGATCGAGATCCGCCGCAGCTGGCAGTTCGACGATGCGGTGCGCCTGCAGTGAGGCTCGGTCGCGGCCCGATCAGGCCACGCGCCCGAACCAGGCCACCGACAGCGCGGCCGACAGCACCACCAGCAGCGCGCCGAGCGCGGCGGCCAGGCCGCTGATCTCGGTCTCCTTGCGCTCGACCACCAGGCGCGTGGACAGGCCCTGGTAGACCTTCTTCAGGTCCTCGGCCGTGCCGGCGTAGAAGTAGTCGGCGCGGGTCATCTGCGCCACTGCCTTGAGCGCATCCTCGTCCAGCCGCACGCGCATCGACCAGCCCTCGAAGCCGATGGTCTCGCCTTCCTTGGTGCCGATGCCCACGGTGTAGACCCGCACGCCGCGGTCGGCCGCCATCTTGGCCGCCTCGAGCGGATCGGGCCCGGTGGTGCGCTGGCCGTCGGTCAGCATGATGATCGCCGCCGATCCGTAGGAGCCGGGCTCGACCGGCGTGAACTCGGGGCGCGGCTTGTCGTTCGGCCCGGGCGGCATCGCGCGCTGGCCGGTGATCTGCGACAGGTCGATGCCGGCGTCCGGGAACAGCGTCGCGAGCGAGAGCACGATGCCGCTGCCGGTGGCCGTGCCGCGCTGCAGCTGGAAGCGGTCGATCGCGGCGTAGACGTCCTCGCGGCTGTGGGTGGGCGGCTGCACCACCGCCGCGGTGCCGGCGAACTGCACCACCGCCACGCGCACGCTGCGCGGCAGCTCGGCGACGAAGGCCTTGGCCGCCTCCTGCGAAGCCACCAGCCGGTTCGGCTGCACGTCGGCGGCGCGCATGCTGCCGGAGACATCCATCGCCAGCACGATGGTCTCCTGCTGCGACGGCAGGCTGATCACCGCGGTCGGCCGCGCCACCGCCAGCAGCAGCGCGGCCAGCGCCAGCAGCATCAGCGCCGGCGGCACGTGGCGGCGCCAGGCGGTGCTGCGGCCCATCGCCTGCTTCACCAGCGCCAGGCTGGCGTAGCGCAGCGCCACCTTCTTGCGCCGGTGCATCAGCCAGACGTAGAGCAGCACGAGCAGCGGCAGCGCCAGCAGCAGCCACAGCATCTCGGGCCAGATGAAGTTGAACGGCAGCTGGTTCTTCATCGCGCGGCAGCCTCTCACACTCTCAGTTGCGTCAGGTGCGACGGTACGCCGCCGCCGGCGGCCAGGCGGCTGCGCTGTCGGCGCAGGTCGGCGAAGCGCAGGATCGCGTCCAGCAGGTCGTCGTCGGTGGCGAGCTCGAGCGTGTCGACGCCGGCACGCCCCAGGGTCTCGAGCAAGGCCGTCTCGCGCGCCTGCGCGGCGGCGGCGAAGCGGGCCCGGAAACCCGGGTCATGGGTGTCGACGAGCAACTGCTCGCCAGTCTCGGCGTCGTGCATCGTGACCAGGCCGATATCGGGCAGCTCCATCTCGAGCGGGTCGTACAGCCGCACCGCGGTCACCTCGTGGCGGCGCGCCAGCTCGGCGAGCGCCTGCTCCCAGCCCGGCGGGCTGATGAAGTCCGACACCACGAACAGCGTGCTGCGCCGCTTGACGATGCGCTGCGCGGCCAGCAGCAGCTCGCGCAGCTGCGTCGCGCCGGGGGCCGACTGCGCGGGGCGCTGCGCCATGCGCTGCAGCAGGTGCAGCACGTGGGTGCGGCCGGCGCGTGCCGGGATCACGGTGTCGACCTCGGTGCCGTACAGCAGCGCGCCGACCCGGTTGCCATGGCGCGTCAGCAGCCGCGCCAGCACGGCGGTGAACTCGCGCGCCACGCCGCGCTTGGCACGCACGTCGGAGCCGAAGTCGATGCTGGCGCTCAGGTCCAGCAGGAACCAGGCCGCCATCTCGCGGTCTTCGGTGTACTGGCGCACATGCGGCACCTGCAGCCGCGCGGTGACGTTCCAGTCGATGTGGCGCACGTCGTCGCCGTGCTGGTACTCGCGCAGGTCGGCCAGGTCCAGCCCGGCGCCGCGCCACAGCGTGCGGTAGTCGCCCTGCAGCAGGCCGTCGAGGCGACGGATCACCGTCCACTCGAGGCGCCGCAGCAGCGCCTCGGCGTTGCCGTCGGCGGCTTCAGCCCTTGGCGGCGCCTGGTCCATGGGGAACGGCCAGCGGCTTGTCGGGCACCGGGATCTTCTTCATCACCTTGGCGATCACCTGGTCGGCGTTCAGCCCGTCGGCCAGCGCCTCGTAGCTGAGCACCAGGCGATGCCGCAGCACGTCGCCCACCAGCCCGGTCATGTCCTCGGGCAGCGCGTAGCTGCGGCCGCGCATGAAGGCGAGCGCCCGGGCACCTTCGATCAGCCCGATGGTGGCGCGCGGGCTGGCGCCGAAGGTGAGGTACTTGGCCAGCTCGGCGAGCTCGTACTTGTCGGGCCGCCGCGTCGCGCTGACCAGCTTGACGGCGTACTGCGCGAGCGACGGGTCGACATAGACCTTGCGGCACTCCTGCTGCAGCTCGACCAGCTGGCCCATGCTGGCGACCGCCTGCACCGCCACCGGCGCGCCGGTGACGCGCTGGGCGATCACGAACTCCTCCTCCTCGCTGGGGTAGTCGACCAGCACCTTCATCATGAAGCGGTCGACCTGCGCCTCCGGCAGCGGGTAGGTGCCCTCGGTCTCGATCGGGTTCTGCGTGGCCATCACGAGGAAGGGCTCGGGCACCTTGTGGGTGGTGCCGGCGATCGTGACCTGGCGCTCCTGCATCACCTCGAGCAGCGCGCTCTGCACCTTGGCCGGCGCGCGGTTGATCTCGTCGGCCAGCAGCAGGTGCGTGAACACCGGGCCGAGCGAGGTGTCGAACTCGCCGGTCTTGGGGCTGTAGATGCGCGTGCCGACCAGGTCGGCCGGCACCAGGTCGGGCGTGAACTGGATGCGCTTGAAGGTGCCCCGCAGGGTCTGCGCCAGCGTCTTGACCGTCAGCGTCTTGGCCAGTCCCGGCACGCCCTCGACCAGCAGGTGGCCGTTGGCCAGCAGCGCGACCATCACGCGCTCGAGGAAGTGGTCCTGCCCGACGACGACGCGCTTGACCTCGTAGAGGATGCGCTCCATCAGCGTGGAGGCTTCGGCATTCGGGGCGTTGTCCATCGGGCTCCTTAGAACGGCGGCATGCCGGCACCGGCGGCGGCGTTCTCGATCGGCACGGCGAAGCCGATGCCGACGAACACACGCTGCTTGGTCGGGTTGAGGATCGCGGTGACGATGCCGACCACCTCGCCTTCCATCGTGATCAGCGGGCCGCCGGAGTTGCCCGGGTTGGCCGCTGCGTCGAACTGGATCAGGTTGGTCAGCAGCCGGTCGCCCTCGGGCGAACGGAACTCGCGCTTGAGCCCGGAGACGACGCCCTCGGAGGCCGAGGGCCCGACGCCGAACGGGAAGCCCACCGCCATCACCCGGTCGCCCGGGCGCAGGTCGGCGGTGCCGCGCATGGTGGCGGCGGCCAGGTCGTCCGGGATCTTGCGCGACTGCAGCACGGCCAGGTCGTGCTCGGGCATCACGCTGACCAGGCGCGCCTCGGTCTCGAGGCCGTCCATGAACGTCACCTTGACCTGCTCGGCGCCCAGCACCACGTGCAGGTTGGTGAGGATGGTGCCGTTGTCGATGATCACGACGCCGGTGCCGACGCCGCGCTCCTTCATCTCCGGCTCCTTCGGGCGCGCCGCCTCCTTGCGCGGGCCGGCCTCGGGGCGGGGGGTGGTGTCCTTGCCTTCGCGCGCCGCCTTGGCGGGGTCGGGCGTCTCGTCCTCGTCCTTGGCGTAGCCGACCACCCGCACGACCGAGGGAATCACCTTCTCGTAGGCGCGCGCCGCGGCGGAATCGAGCGGCTTCTCGGCGATCGACTTGCGCATCAGGTGGTCGATCTGCTCGATCGTCAGCGCCGGTTTGCCGGCCGGGCCCGCGCGCCAGGCCCAGGCCAGCGCCAGCACCAGCAGCAGGCCGAGCCACCAGAGCCGCCGCTCGTGGCGGCGCAGCGCCTGCAGCGCACGCTGCCGGCGCCCGGGCGCGGCGGAGGTGGCGGGCGCCGCCCGATCCATGGCCGCGGTTGCCGCGGTGGGCGCGGCCGGGCCCGGGCCGGGGCGGCGCGAGCGGCTGTAAAGCGGTGCCTTCTTCATTCACGGCTCCGGGATGCGCGCCTAAGTTAGCACGGCGCGGGAGACCTGTCACAACCGAGGCATCATCCATGCCATGTGGATCGACACCCATTGCCATCTCGATGCGCCGGAGTTCACGCCGGACCGCGATGCGGTGGTCGCGCGTGCCCGGCAGGCCGGCGTGGCCCAGATGGTGCTGCCGGCGGTCGAGCCGGACAACTTCGCCGCGGTGCGCGAGCTGGCGCATGCGCACGGCTTTGCCTACGCGCTGGGCATCCACCCGCTGTACGTGGTGCGTGCCGGTGCGGACGGCCTGGCCCGGCTGGAGGCCGAGCTTGCCGCGCGGCGCGGCGACCCGCGCCTGGTGGCCGTGGGCGAGATCGGGCTGGATCATTTCGTCCCGGATCCGGACCATGCGCTGCAACAGCGCCTGTACGTCGAGCAGCTGCGACTGGCGCGGCGCTTCGAGCTGCCGGTGATCCTGCACGTGCGGCGCTCGGCCGACGCGCTGCTGCGCGAGCTGCGCCGGCTGCCGGTGGCCGGCGGCATCGCCCACGCGTTCAACGGCAGCCGGCAGCAGGCCGAGGCCTTCGTCGGGCTCGGGCTGAAGCTCGGCTTCGGCGGCGCGCTGACCTTCGAGCGGGCGCTGCAGATCCGCGCCCATGCCGCCGGGGTGCCGCTGGCGGCCATCGTGCTCGAGACCGATGCGCCCGACATCCCGCCGCACTGGCTCTACCGCACCGCGGCGCAGCGCGCCGCCGGCGAAAGCTCGCGCAACGAACCGGCCGAACTGCCGCGCATCGCCGCCGCGCTGGCCGCGCTGCGCGGCATGACGCCGGCCGAGCTGGCCGAGGCGACCGGCGCCAACGCCCGCGCCGCCCTGCCGGGCCTCGCCCATGCCTGAGACGCTGCAGGGCCTGGCGCCGGTGATCGGCCGAGGCACGAAGCTGGTCGTGCTCGGCAGCTTTCCGAGCGTGGCCTCGCTCGCGGCCGGCCAGTACTACGCCCACCCGCGCAACCAGTTCTGGCCCCTCCTGTCGGCGCTGTGGGGCATCGACCTGCGCGCGCTGCCGTACTCGCAGCGCCTGGCCGAGGTGAAGCGGCGCGGCCTCGGCATCTGGGACGTGTATGCCCGCTGCCGTCGCGAGGGCAGCCTGGACAGCGCGATCGAGGAGGCCGAGCACAACGACCTCGCCAGCCTGCGCCGGCGCGCGCCGGGGCTGGTGGCCATCGCCCACAACGGCGGCGAGTCGGCGCGCGCGATGGCGCTCACCCGCACGCTCGGCGTGCCGGTGCTGCGCCTGCCGTCCACCAGCCCGGCCAATGCGAGCTGGAGCTTCGAGCGCAAGCTCGCCGCGTGGCGAGCGGCCTTCGTGTCCTGCGGAGTGGCATGACGAAGACCCCCGAGCTGGCCCCGGCCACCGTGTCGGAACACGACGGCGTGCGCTACCTGCACCTGGGCACGCCCTGGGTGCAGGGGGCGATGCGGCTGCGCACGCCGGCGAAGATCGAGCTCGAGTACGTGCAGCGCATGATGGTCTGGACGCTGCTGCGCCCGCCCGCCGAACTGACCCGTGGCCATGCGGTGCAGCTGGGCCTCGGGGCCGGGGCCATCACGCGCTTCTGCCACGGGGTGATGAAGATGCGCTGCACGGCCGTCGAGTTGAACCCGCAGGTGATCGCCGCCTGCCGCGCCTTCTTCCGCCTGCCCGACGACGGAGCGCGCCTGGCGGTCGTGCAGCAGGACGCGCAGCAGTGGCTCGATGCCGCCGAGCCCGGCTCGGTCGACGTGCTGTGCGTGGACCTCTACGACCACGAGGCCGCCGGCCCGGTGCTCGACAGCGACGCGTTCTACCGCGCCTGTGCGCGTGTGCTGGCCGACACCGGCGTGATGACGGTGAACCTGTTCGGCCGCGATGCACGCTTCGGGCGCAGCGTGCAGCGTATCGCCGCGGCCTTCGAGGGCGGCACGGTGTTCGCGCTGCGGCCCACGCGCGAGGGCAACACCATCGTGGCGGCGATCCGCTCCGGCACGCTGCCCGAACGTGACGAACTGCAGGCCCGGGCGCAACAGATCGACACGCGCCTCGGGTTGCCGGCGCGAAAATGGCTGCGCATGATCCGCGCGCTCCCGGGCTCTCCGCCATGAAACCATCCGACCTCCCGCTCGAGACCCCGCACGCCGGCCCGCTGGACTGGCGCACGCTGGTCAAGTGGGCGCGCCGCGACGGCCTGATCGGCGAGGCCGACGCGCGCGACACCGAGAAGCGCTTCCACGGCGCCGACAGCCGGCTGCACCCGCTGGTGCGCATCGCCGGCCTGGGCCTGGCGAAGGCGAACGATCCGGCCCGCGGCAAGGTGCTCGACGTCGAGGCCTGGACCGAATGGCTGGCCGGCCGCGTCGGGCTGCCCTACCTGCGCATCGACCCGCTGAAGGTCGACGTCGGCCGCGTCGCCGAGGTGATGTCGATCAGCTATGCCGAGCGGCGCCGCGCGCTGCCGCTGAACGTGGGCATCCGCGACGTGACCGTCGCCACCTGCGAACCCTGCGACATCGGCTGGGTACCGGAGATCGAGGCGCATGTCGGCAAGCCGATCAAGCTGGTGGTGGTCAGCCCGCCCGAACTGCAGAAGTACACCACCGAGTTCTACTCGCTCTCGCGTTCGGTGCGCGCGGCCATCAAGACCGGCGAGACCAGCACGCTGGCCAGCTTCGAGCAGCTCGTCGAGCTCGGCAAGAGCAACCGCCAGCTCGACGCCAACGATCAGGGCGTGGTGCAGGTGGTCGACTGGCTGTGGCAGTACGCCTTCGACCAGCGCGCCAGCGACATCCACCTCGAGCCGCGCCGCGAGCGCTCGGTGATCCGCTTCCGCATCGACGGCGTGATGCACAACGTCTACCAGGTGCCGCCGGGCGTGATGAACGCGATGATCGCGCGCGTCAAGCTGCTCGGCCGCATGGACGTGGTCGAGCGCCGCCGCCCGCTGGACGGCCGCATCAAGACCCGCAACCCGTCGGGCGACGAGGTGGAGATGCGCCTGGCGACCATTCCGACCGCCTTCGGCGAGAAGATGGTGATGCGCATCTTCGATCCCGACACCACGGTCAAGCCGCTCGAGGCGCTGGGCTTCGGCAGCCACGACGGCAAGCGCTGGGAGGAACTCGTCGCGCGGCCGCACGGCATCATCCTCGTCACCGGACCGACCGGCTCGGGCAAGACGACGACGCTCTACTCCACGTTGCGGCGCCTCGCCACCGACGAGGTGAACGTCTGCACCATCGAGGACCCGATCGAGATGATCCAGCCCTCGTTCAACCAGACGCAGGTGCAGGCCAACATCGAACTCGGCTTCGCCGACGGCCTGCGTGCGCTGATGCGGCAGGACCCGGACATCATCATGGTCGGCGAGATCCGTGATCTCGAGACCGCCGAGATGGCGATCCAGGCCGCGCTGACCGGCCACCTCGTCTTCAGCACGCTGCACACCAACGACTCGGTCTCCGCGATCACGCGCCTCGAGGACCTGGGCGTGCCGCCCTACCTGATCAGTGCCACGGTGATCGGCGTGCTCGCGCAGCGCCTGGTGCGCACGCTGTGCACCGCCTGCAAGCAGCCCGACGAGGCGCTCACGCGCGAGGCGCTGCAGGAGTTCGTCAAGCCCTGGCGCCTGTCCGGCGGCGTGCGGCCGTACAAGCCGGTGGGCTGCCTCGAATGCCGCATGACCGGCTACCGCGGCCGCGCCGGGCTGTACGAGTTGATGACCATCGGCGACGCGGCGCGCGACTGCATCTCGCCGACCACCGACACGCCCAAGCTGCGCCGCCAGTCGCTGCACGACGGCCTGCGCCCGCTGCGCGTGGCCGGCGCGATGAAGGTGGCCGAGGGCGTCACCACGCTCGACGAGGTGCTCGCCTGCACCCCGAAATGGGAGTGAGCGCAAGGTACGTGTAAACCACACGGGTTACGGGGGTAGGGCTGCCTAGAATCCCGGCCAACAACGCCATCCCCGGAGGAGACACCCCGTGAAGATCAAGAGTCAGCGCGACTTCTGGTCGGGCCTGATGTTCGTCGCCATTGGTCTGGGTTTCGCCTGGGGCGCGACCAACTACAGCTTCGGCCAGTCGGCCCGCCCGGGCCCGGGCTACTTCCCCTTTGGTCTCGGCCTGCTGATGGCCGTGCTCGGCGGCCTGGTGCTGTTCAAGGCCCTGACCATCGAGACCGGCGACGGCGAACCCGTCGGTGCGTTCGCGTGGAAGCCGCTGATCACGATCGTCGCGTCGGTCGCGGTGTTCGGCTGGGCGCTGCCGCACCTGGGCATGATCGCGGCGATCCCGATCCTGGTTGTCGTCTCGGCCTGGGCCGGAGACGAGTTCCACTGGAAGGACGCCCTGATCAACGCCGTGGTCCTGACCGTCGGCAGCTGGCTCATCTTCATCAAGGGCCTGAGCCTCACCATCCCGCTGTGGCCCAGCTTCATCGCCGGCTGAGGACTTGACCATGGACCTGCTGCAGAACCTGGCGCTCGGCTTCGGCGTCGCCTTCACTTTCCAGAACCTGCTCTACGCCTTCGGCGGCTGCATCCTCGGCACGCTGATCGGCGTGCTGCCGGGCCTCGGGCCGGTCGCGACCATCGCGATGCTGCTGCCCTCGATCTACGCGCTCGACGCGACGCCGGCACTGATCATGCTGGCCGGCATCTACTACGGCGCGCAGTACGGTGGCTCGACCACCGCGATCCTGATCAACGTGCCGGGCGAGTCGAGCTCGGTGGTGACGGCGATCGACGGCTACCAGATGGCGCGCCAGGGCCGCGCTGGCGCCGCGCTCGCGGCAGCGGGCCTGGGCTCGTTCTTCGCCGGCTGCGTGGGAACGGTGATCATCGCCGCGTTCGCGCCGCCGCTCACCGAACTGGCCTTCAAGTTCGGCCCGGCCGAGTACTTCTCGCTGATGGTGCTGGGCCTGATCGGTGCCGTGGTGCTGGCCTCGGGTTCGCTGGTCAAGGCGGTCGCGATGATCATCCTCGGCCTGCTGCTCGGCCAGATCAACACCGACGTCATCTCCGGCACGCCGCGCTACAGCTTCGACATCCCGGAGCTCACCGACGGCATCGGCTTCGTCGCCATCGCGATGGGCGTGTTCGGCTTCGGCGAGATCATTGCCAACCTGGGCCGCCCGGCCGAGCACCGCGAGGTGTTCACCAAGGACGTGAAGGGCCTGTGGCCGACCAAGCAGGACTTCAAGGACGCCTGGCCCGCCGTGCTGCGCGGCACCAGCCTCGGCTCCATCCTCGGCGTGCTGCCCGGCGGCGGTGCGCTACTGGCGTCGTTCGCGGCCTACACGGTCGAGAAGAAGATGGCGGGCAGCAACGGCAAGTTCGGCAAGGGCGACATCCGCGGCGTCGCGGGCCCCGAGTCGGCCAACAACGCCGGCGCGCAGACCTCGTTCATCCCGATGCTGACGCTGGGCATCCCGCCCAACGCGGTGATGGCGCTGATGGTCGGCGCGATGACGATCAAGGGCATCCAGCCCGGCCCGCAGGTGATGACCAGCAACCCGCAGCTGTTCTGGGGCCTGATCGCCTCGATGTGGGTCGGCAACCTGATGCTGGTGGTGCTGAACCTGCCGCTGATCGGCATCTGGATCAAGCTGCTGACGGTGCCCTACCGCTTCTTGTTCCCGGCCATCATGACGTTCTGCTGCATCGGCCTGTACACGCTGAACAACAATGCGTTCGACGTCTACATGGGCGCCGGCTTCGCGGTGGTGGGCTACCTCTTCTACAAGCTGCACTGCGAGCCGGCGCCGCTGCTGCTGGGCTTCATCCTCGGGCCGATGATGGAGGAGAACCTGCGCCGTGCGCTGCTGCTCTCGCGCGGCGACTGGGGCACCTTCGTGACGCGCCCGCTGTCGGCCGGCCTGCTGCTGGCCGCCACCGCGATGATCGTGGTGGTGATGCTGCCGTCGATCAAGAGCAAGCGCCAGGAGGCCTTCCAGGACGCCGACTGAGGGCGCGGCCTGCAAGGCGGACTGACCCCCGACGACCTCGCAGCGGACCCCGCCTCGGCGGGGTCCGCCGTTTCCGGCCTATGCTCGCCCCGCGATGACCACCGCCGCGCCGCCCTCGTCCCTGGCACCGCTGAAGGGCCCGGTGTTCCGCATGCTGTGGACCGCCTGGCTGGCCGCCAACGTGACGATGTGGATGAACGATGTCGCCGCGGCCTGGCTGATGACCAGCCTGACCGACAGCACGGTGATGGTCGCGCTGGTGCAGGCCGCCTCGACGCTGCCGGTGTTCGTGCTCGGCCTGCCCAGCGGCGCGCTGGCCGACATCCTCGATCGCCGCCGGTACTTCGCCGCCACGCAGCTGTGGGTGGCCAGCGTCGCGGTGGTGCTGTGCCTGTGCTCGCTGGCGGACCTGCTGTCCGCGCCGCTGCTGCTGGCGCTGACCTTCGCCAACGGCATCGGCCTGGCGCTGCGCTGGCCGGTGTTCGCGGCCATCGTGCCGGAGATCGTGCCGCGCCACGAGTTGCCGGCCGCGCTGGCGCTCAACGGCGTGGCGATGAACATGTCGCGCGTGATCGGCCCGGTGGCCGCCGGCATGCTGCTGGCCGCGGCCGGCAGCGCCGCGGTGTTCGCGCTCAACGCGGTGCTGGCCATCGTGGCCTGCGTGCTGATCCTGCGCTGGCGCTCGCAGCGGCGCGCCAGCGCGCTGCCGGGCGAGCGCTTCGTCGGCGCGATGCGCGTGGGCCTGCAGCACGTGATGCAGTCGCCGCGCATGCGTGCGGTGCTGGTGCGGGTGTTCCTGTTCTTCCTGCAGTCCACCGCGGTCACCGCGCTGCTGCCGCTGGTGGCGCGCGGCCTGGGCGGCGGCGCCGGCACCTTCACGCTGCTGCTGGCCTCGATGGGCAGCGGCGCCATCGCCGCGGCGCTGTACCTGCCGCGCCTGCGCGTGGGGATCGGGCGCGACACCTTCGTGCGCTGGGGCACGCTGGCCCACGCGCTGGCCTCCTGCACGGTGGCCTGGTCGCCCACGCTGTGGCTGAGCGTGCCGGCCATGGCGCTGGCCGGCATGGCCTGGATCTCCACCGCCAACTCACTGACCCTGGCCGCGCAGATGGCGCTGCCGAACTGGGTGCGCGCGCGCGGCATGTCGGTCTACCAGATGGCGCTGATGGGCGGCAGCGCGGCCGGCGCGGCGCTGTGGGGCCAGGTGGCGAGCTTCACCGGCGTGCCCTGGGCCATCGTCGCCGCGGCGGTGTTCGGCCCGACGCTGCTGCTGCTGACGCGCCGCCTCACCGTGGGCCACGGTGCGGACGAGGACCTCTCGCCCGCCCGTCCGGCCAGCGCGGTGCCCGATCCGGTTGCCGAGCCGGACCCCGACGCCGGCCCGGTGATGGTGACGGTGGAGTACCTGATCGACCCGGCGCAGACGGCCGACTTCCACGCCGTGATGCAGGAGACGCGCCAGGCGCGGCTGCGCCAGGGCGTGCTCTCCTGGGGCCTGTTCCGCGACGCCGCCGTGCCCGGGCGCTACATCGAGTACTTCCTCGACGAGACCTGGGTCGAGCATCTGCGCCGCCAGGAGCGCTTCACCGCCGCCGACGTCGGCCTGCGCGACCGGCGCCTCGCCTTCCACCGCGGCGCCGAGCCGCCGAAGGTGCAGCGCTACCTGGGCGAGGTCGCGGAATAATCCGGGCTCCGGGAGGAAGTGAATGCAGTCCATCCACCCGCAGCGCGACGCGCTGCACCACGAGGTCCACGCTCGCCCGTACGAGCGCATGAGCGCGCCGCTGCTGCTGTCGCACGTCGCGCACGTGGGCGGCGAGGCCGGCGCGCCGCGCGAGCACCTGGCGGCGCTGCTGCGCACGCGCCAGCTGCCGGTGCCCGAGGCCGCCACCAGCCACCTCAGCACCGACCTCGGCGGAGCGCGCCTGCGCTGGGAGAAACACGGCGAGTTCCACACCTGCACCTTCTGGAAGCAGCTGCCCGCGGTGCCGGAGGATTTCGCCCACGGCCCGCTCGCCGAGGTGCCGCGTGAATGGCTGCTGGCGATCCCCGGGCAATGGATGGTCGGCCTGCACGTGCTGGTGAAGCCGGCGATCACGCCGCGCGACCAGGTGCCGCCGCTGGTGCGGCAGATGCTCAACGAAGACAGCCTGGTGGGTGCGCGCGCGATGGACGGCTCGGCCGATATCTATACCGACTTCCGGCTCGACGGCGAAGGCTTCGCGCGCTGGATCGTCGTGGCCGGCGACATGACGCCGCGCCGCCTCGGCCGCCTGGTGCAGCGCCTGCTCGAGATCGAGACCTACCGCATGATGGCGCTGCTCGGCCTTCCGGTGGCGCGCGAGGTCGGCGCCGCGCTGGTCTCGGCCGAGCGCGACCTGGCTGACGTGGCCGAGCGCATCCGCAGCGCGCGGCCCGAGGACGAGCCCGAGCTGCTGCGCCGGCTGACGCAGCTGGCCGCCGAGGTCGAGGGCCTGTACGCGCGCACGCATGCGCGCTTCTCCGCGAGCAGCGCCTACTTCGAACTGGTGCAGCGGCGCATCGACGAGCTGCGCGAGCAGCGCGTGCACAACCTGCAGACGGTGCAGGAGTTCATGGACCGCCGCCTGCTGCCGGCGATGCAGACCTGCGCCTGGGCGGCGCGGCGCCAGCAGGCGCTGTCCGAGCGTATCTCGCGTGTCTCGAACCTGCTGCGCACGCGTGTCGAGATCGAGCAGCAGCAGAGCAGCCAGGCGCTGCTGGACGCGATGAACCGGCGCCAGAAGGCCCAGCTGATGCTGCAGAGCGCGGTCGAGGGCCTGTCGGTGGCGGCTGTCACCTACTACGGCGCGGGCCTGGTCGGCTACCTCGCCAAGGGCGCCAAGTCGGCCGGCCTGAACCTCTCGCCCGACGTGGCCGTCGCCGTGGCCATTCCGATCATCGCGCTGGGCGTGTGGCTGGGCGTGCGCCGCCTGCACCACGTGGCCCAGCGCGCCGCATTCCGTGACTCCAGGAGCTTCAAGTGAGCCGTACCTCGTTCGACTGGACCACCGGCTACGCCAGCCGGCGCCTGCCCGTGTTCGGGCGCAACATCGTCTCGACCTCGCACCCGCTGGCGGCACAGGCCGGCCTGCGCATGCTGGCGCAGGGTGGCAACGCGATCGACGCCGCGATCGCCGCGGCCGCCGCAATGACCATCGTCGAGCCCTGCAGCAACGGGCTGGGCTCGGACGCCTTCGCGATCGTCTGGGACGGCACGCAGTTGCACGGCCTGAACGCCAGCGGCACCGCGCCGGCGGCCTGGACACCCGAGTACTTCCGCGCCAGGCACGGCGCCGACGCGAAGGCCCCGCCCAAGCGCGGCTGGGACAGCGTCACCGTGCCCGGCGCCGTGTCCGCCTGGGCCGCGCTGTCGGCGAAGTTCGGCAAGCTGCCCTTCGAGGACCTGCTGCAGCCGGCCATCCAGATCGCCGAGCGCGGTTATGCGGTGCCGGTGGTCGTGCAGCAGAAGTGGGGCTGGGCGGCCGAGCTGCCGGAGATCACGCAGCAGCCGGGGTTTGCCGAGGTGTTCATGCCGCACGGCCGCGCACCGCAGGTCGGCGAGCTGTTCCGCCTGCCGGGCGCGGCGCGCTCGCTGCGGCTGATCGCGCAGAGCCGCGGCGAGGCCTTCTATCGCGGCGAGATCGCGGCCGCGGCGGAAGCGCATGCCCGCGCGCACGGCGGTGGCATGCGCGCGAGCGACTTCGCGGCCTACGCGCCGCGCTGGGTCGAGCCGATCGGGCAGGATTACCTCGGCCACCGCCTGCACGAGATCCCGCCCAACGGGCAGGGCATCGCGGCGCTGATCGCGCTGGGCATCCTGAGGCACTTCGACCTGCACGGCCTCGCGCCCGACTCCACCGCCGCGCAGCACCTGCAGATCGAGGCGATGAAGCTCGCGTTCGCGGACGTCTACCGCTATGTGTCGGACCCGGCCAGCATGGAGGTCACGCCGGCGCAGATGCTCGATGCGGGTTACCTCGCGCAGCGCGCAAAACTGATCGACTCGAAGCGCGCGCAGGACTTCGGCGCCGGCAACCCGGTCAAGGGCGGCACCATCTACCTCACCGCCGCGGACGAGCAGGGCCGCATGGTCTCGTTCATCCAGAGCAACTACATGGGCTTCGGCTCCGGCGTGGTGGTGCCCGAGTACGGCCTGTCGCTGCAGAACCGCGGCCACGGCTTCTCGCTCGATGCGAAGAGCCCGAACCTCGTCGCGCCGGGCAAGCGGCCCTTCCACACCATCATCCCGGCCTTCCTGACCAAGGACGGCGCGCCGCAGATGAGCTTCGGCGTGATGGGCGGCAACATGCAGCCGCAGGGCCACCTGCAGACGCTGGTGCGCATGCTCGCCTTCGGCCAGCAGCCGCAGGCCGCCTGCGACGCGCCGCGCTGGCGCTTCAACCAGGGCCGCTCGATCAACGTCGAGCCCGACATGCCGGCGGCCACGGTGCAGGGCCTGCGCGACCTGGGCCACGAGGTCGAGAACTTCCAGGACAGCTACCAGGACTTCGGCGCCGGCCAGTTCATCTGGCGCCTGGGCGACCCGGCGGTGGAGGGCTACGTCGCCGCCAGCGACCCGCGACGCGACGGCTTGGCCGCGGCGTTCTGAGGCTGCCGCCGTCAGCGCGCGGGGCCAGCGGGCGCCGCGGCCAGCTGGCGGAGTGCCTCGGCCAGCCGGGCGCCGAGTTCGCGGCAGGCCTGGGCCTGCGTATTCGCCGCGATCGGCACGACGAACAGCAGCGCCGGCGTCAGCGCGTTGCCCTCGATCCGCGCGCCTTCACGCCCGACGGCATGGCCGTCGGCGAGTGACCAGATCGCCGCGTCGATCGCGGTGCTCTCGCCCTGCCAGCTGAAGCCGATGCAGCCGGCGCTGCACAGCACCGAACCGCGGGCCTGCGCGACGCGCGTGGCGCCGCTGAACGCGATCAGGAATCGCGGTCCGGCGTGGGCGAGCCGCGCCTGCACGTCCGCGCGCCCGAGCAGCGCCGCGAAGGCCGGCTCGTCGGCCGGCTGGGCCGCCGGTTCTAGCAGCGGGAAGAGGGCGTCGCGGATCACCTGCTGCCGCGTGATGCGAAGCTCGGGCGCGGCGACCTGCAGGCGCGTGACCAGGCAATCCTCGAGCGCGCGCCCGCGGGCGGCGTCGGCCGCGTCGGCCGGCCATTCGACCATGCCCACCGCGATCGGCACCTCGGCCTGCGCCGGGGCCTGCGCCGCCATCCCGGCCAGCAGCCCGGCCAGGGCCACGCCGGCGAGCCGGTGCGCCGCCGGCCTCATGGCGCCGGTGCCCGCCGCGCGATGCGCGCCGCCCAGGACGCGAGCGCCGGATCGTTCTCGGCGTCGACCATGAAGCGTGCGATCGCCCCGCGCATCACCGCCTCGGTCTGGCGCGCGATGCAGGGGCCCATGTCCAGGCAGTCGAACGGCCCGCGCTGGTGGCTGTCCGTCGCCGACGCGGACCAGCAGCGGACCACGGCGCCGTCCGGCGCGTACAGGCAGACCGTGTAGCTGATGTCGACCACGTCGGGCCGGGCCATGTCCTGCGCCTGCACCAGCCTGGCGAGCAGGCCGGAGGCGTCGTTGCCCGGCACCATGCGGGCGTCGACGCGCTGCAGTTCGATCACCCCGTCCAGCGCGGTGCCGGCCGCGCGCCAGGACGGTGACTCGGGCAGTTCCACCACCTGCGCGAACATGGCGGCGAAGGCCTGCCGGAAGCGAGCGACGCTGGCCTGGCCGACTTCGATGCGCACCAGCGGATCCTGCAGCACCGCCGCGCGTGCCGCGTCGGCGTAGACCGCACCGACCCGCGCCTCGATGCGCCGGAACAGCGGCGGCACATCCGGTGGCGGTGGCAGCGGCGTCGTGCCGCAGGCGGACAGCACCACGAGCAGGCCCGGCGCAATCCACCGGCGGCCAGCCGAGCCCCCCTGCGCGTACGAACGGATCGGCGCCATGGGCCAATCTACGTCGGCGCCGGCCGGTTCCTGCTGAGGCAGCGCAAGCGCGCGGCGGCGTCGCTCAGGCCGCCTGCGCCATCGCCTCGCCCATGCGGATCGCCTGGCCCGCCGCCCAGCCCGGCATGAAGCGCAGCGTGTCCCTGGGGAACAGCAGCACCACGGTGGAGCCGAGCAGGAAGCGGCCCATCTCCGCGCCGCGCTTCAGGCTCACCTGGCCCGGCGCGTAGGCCCATTCGCGCAGCGTGCCGGGGCGCGGCGGGTTGACGACACCGTGCCACACGGTGGCCATGCTGCCGACGATGGTGGCGCCCACCAGCACCAGCACGAAGGGCCCGTGCGGCGAGTCGAACACGCACACCACGCGCTCGTTGCGCGCGAACAGGCCCGGCACGCCGCGCGCGGTGGTCGGGTTCACCGAGAACAGCGCGCCCGGCACATGGATCATGCGTGTCAGCACGCCGTCGCAGGGCATGTGGATGCGGTGGTAGTCGCGCGGGCTGAGGTAGAGCGTGGCGAAGGCGCCGTCGTCGAAGCGCGCGGCGAGTGCCGCATCGCCGCCGACCAGCGCGGTGGTGCTGTAGTCGTGCCCCTTGGCCTGCAGCAGTCGGTCGCGCACGATCGGGCCGCACTGGCTGATCGCGCCGTCCACCGGGCACACCCAGGGCGTGTCGGCGAGCGGCCGCGCGCCCGGCTTCAGCGCCCGGGTGAAGAACTCGTTGAAGCTCGTGTAGTGCGTGATGTCCGGGTCGGCGGCCTCGGCCATGTCCACGCTGTAGCGGGCCACGAAGCGGCGGATCACCGCGGTCGTCCAGCCACCGGCCTGGGCGCGCGCCACGCGGCCGGCCAGGCGCGTCAGCGCGCCCTTGGGCAGCAGGTACTGGGGCAGCACGGCGAGGCGGTCGGACATGGCGCAGGCGGGGCGGGGCAGGGCGGCGCATTGTAGGAGGCCCCCTCCGCGCGCCTGTGCGCGCCCGCGCGTCCCCGCTCAGGCCGGCTCGACCAGGAAGCGCTGCAGGTCCACGTAGGCCGCTGCCGCCAGCTCGGCATCCAGGGCTTGCCAGTCCGCGCGCTCGGCGGCCAGCTCGTCGAGCAGGTCGCGCGGCACGTCGAGCTGCTCGGCCAGCGCGCCGTCCGCGGCCTGCAGCCAGGCCAGGTGCAGCGCGCGCGTGTCGGCGCCGACCAGGCGCAGCTCGACCGCGTCGGACAGCGGCAGGTCACCGAGCTGGCGCAGCAGCGCGAGCTTGAGCAGCTCCAGCAGCACGTCGTCGACGCCGTGCGCCGCGCACAGCAGCTTCTCGCGCACGGCCGGCCAGCCGAAGGTGACCCGCACCGCGAGGCGCGCGCCGATCGCCTGTGCCGCCGGGTCCGCGTCCGCGCCGAAGGCCTCGGCGTGGATCGTGCGGGCCTGGGCCTCGAAGCCTTGCCAGTCGGCCAGGTCGCCGGCCGGTCGCACCAGCAGCCACTGGCCGCGCTCGACGTCGAGGTAGGTGAAGGCCGGCTGGACGCGGAACTCGCTGCGGCAGGCGCTGCAACGGCAGCGCTGGAAGCGGTCGTCGAGGATCTCCTGGCGCAGGTCGGGCCGGCGCACGCCGTTGACGCTGTCGCAGGCGTCGATCCGGATCGCGCTGCCGCAGGCCGGGCAGTCGCAGGCGACGGGCTTGAAGACGGACATGCGGCCTCCGGGGGGGCGGTTCGATCAGCCGGCGCGGCGGGGGTACTGCTGAGCCAGCCACTTGGCATCCGGGTGGCTGTCCGGCAGCTTCTTCATCTGGTACGCGGCGTACAGCTCGGCGAACCATTCGGCCGGGGCCTTGAACTGGTACTGGCTGACGCCCTTGCTGCGTGCGGCCGCGCGGTAGCTGCGCCAGTTGTTGTCGACCCGGGCGTAGAAGCGGCCGTCGATCAGGTAGCCGGGCGGCTTCTCGGCGTAGTGCTTCCAGAGGTTCTCCGGGTCGCTGCAGGCGAAGCGGCACCAGGTCACCGCCGCGTGGCCCGCCATCGCGTCGAAGTCGACGTCGGCGGCCGGCACCACCACCAGCTGGGCGAGCAGGTCGCGTACGGCGGCGTCGGCTGACATCTTGCGCAGCAGGATCAGGTCGATGATCTCGCACAGCCACTTCACGTTCGGGTCGAGCTGCGGCACGGACTTGCGCAGGTCCTCGCGCAGCGCGCCGGCCAGCTCGACATCCCAGCCGTCGGGATCCTGCAGCAGCAGGTCGCGGTCGGTCTGGGCCTGCAGCACGACCGGGGCCTGACGCAGGGCCGCCGCGTCGGGCCGCTGGGTCACGCAGCGGTCCAGCGGGCCGAGGTCGCGCACCGGGTCGGGCGGCGGGTTCTTCCACGGCCGGCCGCTCAGCGTGCACTTGAGCAGCCCGTGCAGGAACTCGTGCGACAGGCGCTCGCTCTGGTACGTCCTGAAGAAGCCCTGCGCGGTGCCGGCGATCTCGGCGATCTCGTCGACGCCGTGCAGCTGCCAGCCGCCGTAGGCGTCCTGGCCGCCATGCTGGTCCATGAACTTGTCGGCATCGTCGATCGAATGGCCGAGCTCGTGCAGCGTCGTGTGGTTGAAGGTGTTGACCTCGGTGTGCTTCAGCCGGGCCTCGCGGTCGACGTCCTTGTCCTGGTCCAGCTCGTGCGTCGAGCTGCCCGTCTTGCCGACGTTCAGCGTCAGCTTGCTCTCGCTGGCGTCGTAGGTGGAGGTGCCCGGCTGGCGGTTGCGCACGATGCGCTGCAGCTTCGGGTTCTGCCGCGTGTGCCGCTCCGGCACCTCGCCCAGCACGGCATACAGACGCGGCAGCGCCTTGGTGGTCAGGTCGCCGGAGAGCGCGGTCATGTCGTAGCGCGCCAGGATGGCCGCCTCGACGAAGGCCTTGGCCTGCGCGTCCTCCGCCTTGCCCTTGAGCGACTTCACCATCGCGTCGAGCGCGGCCGCCCCATTGGGGCGCTCCATCAGCGTGCGCAGCAGCTGCGGGTCGCGCGCCAGGCAGGCCTGGGCACGCGCCTGGGCCTTGCCGCCGCTGGCCTGCGCCTGCGTGACCAGTGCCGCGCTGGCCGCCTTGCGGAAATCGGCGAGGGTCCGTTCGATCCGCCGCACTTCCTCCAGCGCCTGGTCGGGATCGTCGACCTGGATGAGCGCATCCAGCCGGGTCAGGCCGAGCTTGCTGTCCTTGCCGAACGTGGCCGCCGCCTGGTCCAGGCCCGGGTACTCGCCCGCGTCGATGCCGGCGCCGATCGCGTCGCATTCCCGGCGCAGCTCGACCAGGCGCTGGCGCGCCTGGTCGAGCTTGCCGGGCGGCGGATCGAGCCGGGCCATCGCGGCCTTCTGGTTCTCGAGCTCGTCCCAGGCGACGTCGAACTGCCGCTGCATGGCCGCCGCGTGCCGGGCATTGTTGGCGCGCACGAACTCGGCCCAGGGGGCGGCCTGCGCGCCGGCGAAGGGCTGGTTGCCGTTGCGACTGTAGTAGTCCTGGATGCGCGGCCAGACCGGCGGGAACTCGCTCAGGTAGCGCTTGCGGGCCGCGAAGCTGCGCTCGCGGTCGTCGAGGCCGCGGCGCTCACCGGATTCGGTACCGAGCAGCTTGAGCGCCGCCTCCAGCCGCGGCAGCAGCAGTTCGGCCCGCTCCCACTTGTGCTTGTCGCGTGCTTCGCGCAGTTTCTCGCGCACCTCGCCGTAGCCGCGCATCGCGGCCTTGACCGGCGTGCCGGCACCCTTGAAGCGACCCTCGGCGATGCCGGCCTCGATTTCCTGCAGCGCCGGGCCGAGCTGGTCGAGGCGCGCGAGAACCCGCTTCTTCACCGTGTCGTCGGCGCCGTCGCCACTTTCGGCGGGCAGCGCGGACCCGATGTCGAACACGCGCTTGAGCCACTGGCGCTGCCTGTCGTCGAGCATGGCATCCCTCCGCCTGACGGGGAGCGCATCGTACTGCGCAGCGCACCGCGGCGCGCCTCCATAGAATCGAGGCGGCCATGCATTCACCCACCGCCGCGGCCGTGCCGCGCACCGCCGCGCCGCTGCCCGGCCTGCTGCTCGCCAGCCTCGGCGCGGTGGCCTTCTCCGGCAAGGCCATCATCGTCAAGCTCGCCTACCGGCACGGCGTCGACGCGGTGACGCTGATCATGTTCCGCATGCTGTTCGCGCTGCCGCTGTTCCTGGCGCTGGCGTGGTGGGCCGGGCGCGGCAAGCCGCCGCTCGCGCGGCGCGACTGGCTCGCGGTGCTCGGCCTGGGCTTCACCGGCTACTACCTGGCGAGCTTCCTCGACTTCGCCGGCCTGGCCTACGTCAGCGCCAGCTTCGAGCGCCTGGTGCTCTACCTCAACCCGACGCTGGTGCTGCTGCTCGGCTGGGTGCTGTTCAAGCGGCGCGTCGGCGCGCGCCAGCTGCTCGCGCTGGCGGTCAGCTATGCCGGCGTGCTGCTGGTGTTCGGCCACGAGTTGACGCTCGAGGGCCCCGACGTCACGCTCGGCGCGGCGCTGGTGTTCGGCAGCGCGCTCAGCTATGCGGTCTACCTGGTCTACAGCGGCGAGGAGGTCAAGCGCCTCGGCTCGCTGCGCCTCACCGGCCTGGCCACCAGCGTGGCCTGCGTGCTGTGCATCGCGCAGTTCCTGCTGCTGCGCCCGCTGTCGGCCGCCACCGAGGTGGCCCACCCGGTGATCTGGCTCTCGCTGCTGAACGCCACCGCCTGCACCTTCGCGCCGGTGCTGATGGTGATGATGGCGATCGAGCGCATCGGCTCGACGCTGGCCGCGCAGACCGGGATGATCGGCCCGATGTCCACCATCCTGATGGGCGTGCTGATCCTCGGCGAACCCTTCACCGCCTGGGTGGCGGCCGGCACCGCGCTCGTGCTGGCCGGCATCTGGCTGCTGGCGCGCTGGCGCTGAACTTCATCGGAGACCACACATGGATCTGGGCATCGCGGGACGCTGGGCGCTGGTGTGCGCCGCCAGCAAGGGGCTGGGCAAGGGCTGCGCCGTGGCGCTGGCCGGCGAGGGCGTGAACCTGGTGATCACCGCGCGCGGCGCCGAGGCGCTCGAGGCCACCGCGGCGCAGATCCGCGCGGCCCACCCGGGCGTCGAGGTGCGCGCGGTGGCCGGCGACATCACCACGCCCGAGGGCCGCAGCGCGGCGCTGGCGGCCTGCCCGCAGGTCGACATCCTGGTCAACAACGCCGGCGGCCCGCCGCCGGGCGACTTCCGCGACTGGGGCCGCGACGAGTGGCTCAAGGCCGTGGAGGCCAACATGCTGACGCCGATCGAGCTGATGAAGGCGACGGTCGACGCGATGGCCGGGCGCGGCTTCGGCCGCGTGGTCAACATCACCTCGGGCGCGGTGAAGGCGCCGATCGACACGCTGGGCCTGTCGAACGGTGCGCGCAGCGGGCTGACCGGCTTCGTCGCCGGGCTGGCGCGGCAGCGCCGCCTGGCCGGGGCCAACGTCACGATCAACAACCTGCTGCCCGGCTGGTTCGACACCGACCGCGTGAAGGCCACCACGCAGGCCACCGCCGCCAAGACCGGCCAGAGCATCGAGGCGGTGCTGGAGAAGCGGCTCGCGGGCATCCCGGCGCACCGGCTCGGCACGCCGGCCGAGTTCGGCGCGTTCTGCGCCTTCCTGTGCAGCGCGCACGCGTCGTACCTGACCGGGCAGAACATCCTGCTGGACGGCGGCGGCTACCCCGGCACGTTCTGACGCTCAGAACCTGTGAACCAATCCAGCGCACCCGCGCTGGGGTCGAGAAAGGCGCTGCGCAAGGCGCGGCGCGCAGCCCAGACTGGCCGTCTGGGCCAGCGGCGCAACGCGGCGCAGCGCCTTTCCCGACCCCAGCCCGAAGGGAGCGGCCCCGCAAAGGGCCGACTCGGCGTTGCCGGGCTCGCGCAGGCGGCCAGCCTGGGCGTCGCCCGGCGCCTTGATTCGGCCCTTTGCGGGGCCGCTCGCGGGTGCGTTGGATTGGTTCACAGGTTCTCAACGCCGCGGCAGCGACGAGACCGCGATGCCCGCGGCGATCAGCACGAAGGCCGCGCCGTGGTACCAGGCCGGCCACTCGCCCAGCAGCGCGGCCGACAGCAGCGCGGCGAACAGCGGCGTCAGGTTGGTGAAGAAGGCCGCCAGCGCCGGCCCGACCGTCGCCACGCCGATGCCCCAGCAGCGGTAGGCGATCAGCGACGGGCCGATCGCCACGTACAGCAGCGCCGCCACCACGCCGGCCGACCAGCGGATCGGCGCCGGGTCCAGCAGCGCCTCGCCGGCGGCCCCGAGCGTGGCCCACAGGCTGCCGAACAGCATCTGCACGCCGAGGAACTCGGCCCAGTTCCAGTGCGGCCGCGCGTCGCCGCGCATCGAGGCGGGCGGGCGCGCCAGCATCCAGCTGTAGACCGCCCAGGAGGCGGTGGCCACCAGCATGTACAGGTCGCCGGGCACCAGGTGCAGTTCGCGCAGCACCTGCGCGCTGCCACGTGCCAGCACCAGCGCCACGCCGGCCAGCGAGAGCGCCGCACCGGCGAACTGGCGCGCCTGCGGGCGCTCGCCGTGCAGCAGCGCGCCCACCAGCATCATGAACAGCGGGCCGCTGGCGGCGATCAGCGTCACGTTCAGCGGCGTGCTGGTCTGCACCGCCAGGTACTGCAGCGCGTTGTAGCTGCCCACGCCTACCAGCCCGAGCAGCGCCAGGTGCGCCCAGCGCGCGCCGATCGCGGCGCGGGTGTGCCACAGCCGCCAGGCCAGCGGCGCGAGCAGCGCCAGCGCGAGCCACCAGCGCAGCGCGTTGAGCGCCAGCGGCGGCACGCTGCCCACCAGCGCGCGGCCGACCACCGCGTTGCCGGCCCACAGCAGCGGCGGCAGCACCAGCAGCAGCGCGATGCGCGGGGTCAGGGCCGTCTTCATGCGGCGGGCATCGCCGTGCCGCAGTTCCAGCACTGCTCGAACGGGCCGTCGATCGCCTCGCCGCAGCCGGGGCAGCGCCAGTGCCGCACCGGCGGGTGGCGCAATTCGGCGAGCAGCACGCGGGCGCGCTCGAGCAGCGTGTCGTCGCCGATCCAGACCTCGGGCAGCGCCTGGTCGGGCGGCAACTCGCCGGCGATGCTGCTGGCGTAGGCGCGCTGCACGCTGGCCTCGATGCCGGCATGCGTGAGCATGTCGGCCCACAGCGTGGCCAGCGCGAGGTTGGGGGCCTGGAGGAGGCGTTTCATGTCACGGCCTGTCAGACGTTGGCGCGGTACCAGGCCGCGGCCTGGCCGCGCGAGCTCACCGCGAGCTTGTCCAGCACGTTGGCGACGTGGCGCTTGACGGTGTGCGGGCTGAGGTCGAAGGCGCGTGCGATCAGCTTGTTGCTGTCGCCGGCGGCCAGGCGCGCCAGCACCTCCAGCTCGCGGCTGCTCAGGCCGG
>KZ836141.1 GCA_003265685.1 Piscinibacter caeni
GCGTGCGCCGGCCGCGAAGGCCGAGCCCGCGGCGCCCCGCGCGGCCGCCAGCGCACCCGCCGCCGAGCCGCGCATTCCGGCGCTGCGCGAGCTGCCCGAGGAGCTGCGCCGGCAGATCCCGCCGCTGAACGTCGGCGGCTCGACCTGGTCGGCCAACGCGGCCAGCCGCTTCGTGATCCTGAACGGCCAGCTGCTGCGCGAGAACGAGCCGGTGAACCCGGAGCTGACGCTGCGCCAGATCCGCCAGCGCTCGCTGATCCTGGAGTTCCGCGGCCAGCGCTTCGAATTCGGCTTCTGATGCCGGAGGCACGCGCCGCGATCACCGCGGTCTTCTTCGCCTTCGCGCTGCCGATCGGGCTGTGGGCCGGCGCCATCCCGGTGCTGCTGCGCCAGTCGGGCAGCGACGGGCGGCAGCTCGGCATCGCGCTGACGCTGCACACCGCGGCCTACATCGGTGCGATGGCCGCCGGCGGCCAGCTGGCGCGCCGCATCGCGCCGCGCCGGCTGGTGCTGGCGGCGCTCGGGCTGGTCGCGCTCGCCTTCCCGCTGCTGTATGCGGCCGGCTCGCCGCTCATGCTGACGCTGGCGCTGATCGGCACCGGCGCGAGCGGCGGCCTGCTCGACCTGGCGATGAACACCGAGGGCACGGCGATCGAACGCCGGCTCGGCCGGCCGATTCTGCTGTCGATGCATGCCGCGGCCTCGCTCGCGTTTGCGCTCGGCGCCTTCGGCGGCAGCCTGGTGGCCACGCAGGCCGGGCCGTTGTGGCTGGTGCTGCCGGTGTGGGCCGTGTTCGCGCCGGTGGTCTGGTGGCTGGTGCGGCTGCCCCCGGCGCCCGAGCCGGCGCCGCTGACGGCCGCGGCCCGTCCGCGGCGCGTCGAGCGCGGGCGCGGCGTCGGGCTGATCGGGCTGCTGCTGGGGCTGTGCATCGGCGCCGAGATCGCGGCGCAGATGTGGTCGGCCACCTTCCTGGAGCGCCAGGCGCGCGAGCTGGCGGCCTTTGCCGGCGCCGGCGCGGCCTTCTTCGCCGGCTGCCAGGCGCTCACGCGGCTGGTGGGCGACCGGCTGCGCCACGCCTTCGGCGACCGCCGCGTGATCACCGGCTCGCTGCTGATCGGCGTGGCCGGCTACGCGCTGGTGGCCGGCGTGCCGGGCTTCATGGCGGGGGTGCTCGGCTTCGCGCTGGTGGGCTTCGGCACGGCCTGCGTGGTGCCCTGCTGCTTCGCGCTGCTGGCCCGCGACCCCGAGCGCGCCTCGGCCGCGCTCGGCAGCGCCTCGCTGGTGGCCGGGCTGATCCGCCTGCCGACGCCGCTGTACCTCGGCTTCGTCGCCGCGGCCTGGGGCGAGGAAGCGGCCTTTGCGGGCATCGCCGCCGGGCTGGCCGCCGGTGCGGTGCTGGCGCAGCGCGGCCTGCGCGCGCTGGACTGACCGGACCGGTTCACCCCGGTCGGGCACGCCGGCCGTATCAGGGCTCAGCGACCGGCAGCGGGCCGGTCCGACCACCTTCCGGGAGCCCTGACGATGAACCTGAGCCGCCGTTCGATGCTGCACGCCGGTGCCGGCGCCGCCCTGCTCGGCCTGAGCGGGCCGCTGGCCGCGCAATCCGCCAACGACCGGGCCAACGACCCGACACCGCTCCTTCCGCGCCCGCCGCGGCTGCGCGTGCAGGGCGCCGAGCAGCCGGTGCGGCTGCGCAGCGTCCGCATCGACACCGAGATCGCCGCCCGCATGGCACTCACGCGCATCGAGTTCGAGTTCCACAACCCGAACCCGCGGGTGCTCGAGGGCGAGCTGGAGTTCCCGCTGCTCGAGGGCCAGGCGGTGGTGGGCATGGCGATGGAGATCGACGGCGCGCTGCGCGAGGCGGTGCCGGTGGACAAGGCACGCGGCGAGCAGGTGTTCGAGGACGTGACGCGCACCCGCATCGACCCGGCGCTGCTCTCGGCCACGCAGGGCGGCAACCACAAGCTGCGCGTCTACCCGCTGCCGGCGCAGGGCCGCAAGCGGGTCGTGATCCGCCATGCCCAGGCGCTCGAGCCGCGCGGCGGCAGCCTGCACTGGCGGCTGCCGCTGGACTTCGGCGAGCGGCTCGAGCAGCTCGCCGTCTCGCTGCGCGTCGAGGGTGCCGGCGCGGCACCGCGCGCCAGCGCCCGCGGCCTGCCGCTGCCCGGCTTCGAGCGGCGCGGCAACGGCCACGCGTTCGACTGGTCGCTGCAGGACGTGGCGGCGCTGCCGCTGCTGGAACTGGAGCTCGACACGCCACGTGAGCCGGCCGTGGCCAGCGGGCGACGCGACGGGCGCGCCTATGTCGTCGCGCACCTGCCGGTGGCGGTGCAGCGCCGGCCGCGCGCGCTGCCCAAGAGCGTGGCGGTGGTCTGGGACGCCTCCGGCTCGGGCGCCGAGCGCGACCACGGCCGCGAGTTCGCGCTGCTGGACGCCTACTTCGCCGCCGCCGTCGACATCGACGTGCGCCTGGTGCTGCTGCGCGATGCGGCCGAGCCGGTGCAGCGCTTGCGCGTCAGCGGCGGCCGCTGGGACGGCCTGCGCCGGGCCCTCGAGGCGACGGTGTACGACGGCGCCACCCACTTCGGCGCCCTGCCCGCGCTGCCCGGCGTCGGCGAATGGCTGCTGTTCTCCGACGGCCTGGCCAACTACGGCGGCGCGGAGATGCCTGCGCCGCCGGTGCCGGTGTTCACCGTGACCGCCGCGCTGCGCAGCGACCCGGCGCGGCTGCGCGGCCTGGCCGAACGCAGCGGTGGCCGCCACCTCGACCTGCTCGCGCTGCGCCCCGAGGAGGCCCGCACCCGCCTGCTCGAGCGCAGCACGCGGCTGCTGCGCCTGAGCAGCAACGCGGCCACGCGCCTGGTGGCCGAGTCGCCCTGGCCCGACGACGGCTGGCTCACCGTGGCAGGCGAGCTGAGCGAGGCGCAGGGCCGCCTGCGCATCGCCCTCGAACACCCGGACGGCGCACGCGAGGACCTCGAGCTGCCGTTCGTCGCCGGCGACGGCGCCCTCGCCCCGCTCGCCTGGGCGCGCCTGCAGATCGCCGCGCTGCAGGCCGACGCGGCGCTGAACCGGGCCGAGATCCGGCGCCTGTCGCAGGCCTTCTCGATCGTCGGCCCGGAGACCTCGCTGCTGATCCTCGACCGGCCGGAGGACTACGTGCGCCACGACATCCCCGCGCCGCCCGAACTGGCCCAGGCCGTTGCCGCCTTGCGCGCGCAGGCCCAGCAGCGCCGCGCGGCCAGCCGCAGCGCGCAGCTCGAGCAGGTGGTGCGCGCCTTCGCGGCCAAGCAGCGCTGGTGGGAACGCGAGTTCCCGCAGGACCGGCCGAAGCGCGCGCCGCGCGACGACGACCAGGCGCAGCTCGAACTGCACGACACCGCCCCGGGCCAGCCGCCGGCCGCGCCCGCGCCGCTGCGCTCGATGGCCCCGCTGATGCGCGAGTCGCACGCCCTGGCCGCCGGCGCGGCCGCGGCACCGGCGCGGCAGGCCAAGTCCGCCGCCGGGCCGACGGAGGCGGCCGAGCGCACCGTGATCCGCCTGCAGCCGGCCGTGCCCAACGCCGCCTGGGCGCGCCGGCTGCGCGCGGCGCGGCCCGAGCAGCTCTACCGCGTCTACCTCGACGAGCGCCCCGGGCAGCTGCGCAGCACCGCGTTTTTCCTCGACGCCGCGCAGCTGCTGTTCGAGCGCGGCCAGCATGATCTCGCGCTGCGCGTGCTGTCCAACCTGGCCGAGATGGAACTGGAGAACCGCCACGTGCTGCGCATCCTCGCGCAGCGCCTGCTGCAGGCCGGGCAGGCGCGGCTGGCGATCCCGCTGCTGCAGCGGGTGCGCGAGCTGGCGCCGCACGAACCGCAGAGCCACCGCGACCTGGGCCTCGCGCTGGCCGCCGACGGCCAGGCCCAGGCCGCGATCGACGCGCTGCACGAGGTGGCCCAGCAGCCCTGGCCGCGTTTCCCGGAGATCGAGCTGATCGCGCTGGCCGAGCTGAACGCCATCGCCGCCGCGGCCGGCGCGCGCGTGGACACCTCGCGCATCGACCGCCGCCTGCTGCGCAACCTGCCGCTGGACCTGCGCGTCGTGCTCGCCTGGGACAGCGACAACACCGACATCGACCTGTGGGTCACCGACCCGAACGGCGATGCGGCCCACTACGCGCGGCCACTGACGCACCAGGGCGGCCGCATGTCGCGCGACGCCACCGGCGGCTACGGCCCGGAGGAGTTCTCGCTGCGGCGCGCCCGTCCCGGGCGCTACCGCGTGGAGGCGCAGTTCTACGGCCACACGCAGCAGGTCGTCTCGAGCGCGACGACGATCTCGCTGTGGCTGTCCACCGGCTTCGGCACGCCGCGCCAGCGCGACCAGCGCATCACGCTGCGGCTGGCCGAGCCGAAGGAGCGGGTGTTCGTCGGCGAGTTCGAGGTCGAGGCGGCTTGACGCCGCGCAAGCGCCCCGGGCGGCGCGCGGCTAGAGTCGTCTCGTGCCACTCACGGGAGAAGTCATGGCCCTGCGCACCGCCCTCGCCCCCCTCGTCGTGTCTGCCCTGCTCGCCGCCACGCCGGCGCTCGGCAGCGAGAAGCTGTCCACCCAGGGCGGCTGCACCACCTGCCACGCCGCGGCGAAGAAGGGCATCGGCCCGAGCTGGCACGACATCGCCGCCAAGTACAAGGGCCAGGCCGACGCACCGGCCCTGCTCGCCAAGCGCGTGCGCGAGGGCAGCAAGGGCGTCTGGGGCGCGCTGCCGATGGCGCCCACGCCGGCCGCGAAGATCAGCGACGCCGACCTGAACGCGCTGATCGCCTGGGTGCTGAAGACACCCTGAGCCCGTTCAGCCCGGCGCTGCCGCGCCGGCCGCCCGCACCCGCCCCAGCTCGATCGCGATGCTGGCCTTGGCCAGCAGCGTGAACACCAGCGCGCCGATGGCCCAGATGCCCAGCGCGACCAGCAGCTCGCGCAGCGTGGGCGAATACTCGAACACCTCGCCCAGCGGCGTCGGGATGAAGCCGGGCACCACCAGGCCCATGCCCTTCTCGATCCAGATGCCGGCGAACACCAGCACGCAGGCCAGCGTCAGCGTCGGCATCGACGTGCGCAGGCGGTGGATCGACAGGATCGTCACCGCCGCCAGGTTCATCACCAGCGCGGCCCAGATCCAGGGCTTCAGCGACGCCACGCCGCCCAGCCCGAAGAACAGGTAGCGGATCGAGCCGGCGTGGCTGGTCTCGTTGTAGAAGTCGGTGAACAGCTCGGCGGCCACGAAGAACAGGCTGATCTGCTGCGCCACCGTCATCACCAGCGAGAGCGTGTCGATCACGCTCTGCGCGACGGGATAGTCGGTGACGCGCCGGATCAGCTGCAGCACGAGGATGATCAGCGCCGGGCCGGAGGCGAAGGCCGAGGCGATGAAACGCGGGCCGAGCAGCGCGCTGTGCCACAGCGGCCGGCCGGCGTTGGCCGAGAACAGGAAGGCCGTGACGGTGTGGATCGAGATCGCCCAGGCCATCGCCAGCAGCACCACCGGGAAGTAGCGCCGCAGCTCCGGCTGGCGGCCGTTCCAGTGGCACCAGTGCACGTACAGCGGCAGCCCGAGGTTCAGCAGCAGGTAGCCCGACAGCACCACCACGTCCCAGGCCAGCAGCGAGGCCGGCCAGTTGAAGCGCCCGAGCACCGGGAACATGTGCCACACACGCTCGGGCCGGCCGATGTCCACCGTCACGAACAGCATCGCGCACACCACCGCGGCCACCGCCAGGCCTTCGCCGAGCAGCACGACCGCCTTGACGTCCTGGCGGTGGAACAGGTAAGCCGGGATCACCAGCAGCACCGCCGCAGCGGCGATGCCGACGAGGAAGGCGAAGTTGGCGATGTAGAAGCCCCAGGACACCTGGTCGCTCATGCCGGTGACGACGAGGCCCTGCTGCAGCTGGCCGACATAGGCCACCACGCCGGCGCCGATCAGCAGCAGCAGCATGCCGACCCAGCGCCGGTAGGCGGCGCTGCCGCGCGCCATCTCGCGCACGCCGGCGAGAACGAATCGGATCGCGTTCATCGTGTGCTCGCGAGGTCGTCGGTGAAGTACCAGAACTTCGGCTCGGTGCCGAGTTCCTCCTTGAGGCGGAACACCTGCTTGTTCGCCAGCACCCAGCGGATCTCGCTGTTGGGGTCGAGCAGGTTGCCGAAGATGCGTGCGCCGGTCGGGCAGGCCTCCTGGCAGGCCGGCTGGCGGCCCTGGCGGGTGCGCTGCGTGCACCAGTGGCATTTCTCGACCACGCCCTTGGGCCGCGGGCGGTTGCCGAGGTAGTTGGTGTCCGGGTTGATCTGGTCGGCCGGGATCTTCGGCTCGGTCCAGTTGAAGTGGCGCGCCCAGTAGGGGCAGGCCGTCATGCAGTAGCGGCAGCCGATGCACCAGTCGTAGTCGACCACGACGATGCCGTCGGGCTCCTTCCACGTGGCCTGCGTCGGGCAGGCCTTGACGCAGGGTGGGTTGTCGCACTGCATGCAGGCCACCGGCAGGTAGTACTTGCCCTCGACCGGCACCTCCTTCGGGTCGTGGTAGTGCTCCGAGTGCTCCAGGTCGCGCGTGCCGCGGTCCATCTGCAGCACGCGGATGTACTGCACCTGCGAGTCGCGCCCGAGGTTGTTCTCCTTCACGCAGGCGTCGACGCAGTCGCGGTAACCCTGGCACTTGGAGATGTTCAGCGCGTAGCCGAACACCACGCCGGGCTGCGCCGGCGTGTCGGTGCAGCGGATGTCCACGCCGTGCTGCCGATTCGCGCGGCGCTCGATGCGCTCGAGCGCCGCGGCGATCTCGTCGCGCGCGTCATGCGCTGGTAGTGGTCCTGGAAGAAGCTGCCGAGCATGTCGCGCAGCGTCGCGCCGCCCCAGGCGCCCTCGGTGGCGGCCGAGGCGGCCGCGCCGGCCGCGGCCACGCCGGCACCGGCGCCTGCGGAGGCCACGCCGGCCAGGAAGCGGCGGCGGTAGCGGTCGAAACCGTCTTCGCGCTTCGGGTCACTCATGGGGCTGTCCTTCCTGGCGCTGCCAGGGCTTGGTCGGGGTCGAATGCACGGTCGGGGTGGGCTGCAGGCCGGCGCGCACCGGCGGCGGCGGCGCCGGCGCACGCGGCGCCAGCTGCGGCTGGTGCGGGTCGTGGCAGTGCGTGCAGGCGTAGATGCGGCGTTCGCCCTGCCAGCGGGCGACGCGCTTGCCATGCCCGCCGAAGGCCCAGTCGCGCTGGCGCGTGCCGTGGCACTGGCCGCACAGGCGGTCGGACTGGTCGAAGTCGACCGGCGTGCCGTCGATCGCGTGCAGCTGGTCGCGGTCCTTCGCGGTGTGGCAATCCAGGCACCAGAAGCGCCCGCCGCCATGCTTGAGCGCGGCGTTGTGCGGCGCCGCATCGAGCTGGCGCGGTTGCGGGTTCAGCGGCAGCAGCTTGTGGCACTGGCTGCACGGAAACAGCGCCAGCGCCGGCTTGCGCGGCACCACCGTGTAGGCCGGCGCGCCGGCGATGCCGGCGAACTTCTCCGGCGGCGCCGGTTGCGGCCCGGCGGCCGGGCGGTTGTCGCGCAGCGGGCGATGGGTCGGCGGCGCCGAGGCGGCATCCGCCGCCCCCTGGGCCGGGGTGCCGGGCGCCGTCAGGGCGCCCAGCAGCGCGGCGGTCACGATCAGCACGCGCATTCAGTGCCTCCGGAATTCAACCACCGGCAGGCGGCCGGCACGCACCGCGGCACGCCAGCGCGCCGGATCGGGCTCGTTGCCGAGCACGCAGCCCGCCAACTCGGCCAGCCCGGCACAGGCCCCGGCGTCGGGCAGGCTCTCGGCGTCGATGCCGCATTGCACCGGCGCGGTCGAGTGGTGCCGGCCGATCGCCTGCTGCACCTGGGCATCGAGGTCGAACACACGCAGGCGCAGTTCGCGGAAGCCGAGCGCCCGCCAGCCGAGCAGGCCGGTCTCGCCGAGCTGGCGCGGGTCGGCGTCGAGCGAGAGTTCGGCCTCGGCCGGCAGCGTCCAGCAGTCCTGCACGGCCTGCATGAGCTGCGCGAGCTGGGCCTGGCTCAGCTGGTCGGCGGTGCCGCCGCCGAGGTGCCAGGCGAGCACCTCGCGCGTGCCGCCGACCTGCCGCGCCAGCAGCGCGATCTCCTCGGCCAGGCCGTCGACATGGTCGGCGATCACCGCGCCGGGCTGGGCCGCCAGCACCGAGCGCGCGCAGCACAGGCAGCGCACGTGGCAGAACGGTGCGTGCATGGCCAGCGCCAGCGCCTCGGTGGGCCGGGCGGCCAGGGCCGCCAGCGCCGCCAGGGCCCGCCCGTCGGCCGCCACGGGCGCCAGCGGCGCACCGGACGGCGTATCTCCATCGCGTGCGACAAACGGTGCCGCAGGGTCGTCTTGTTCCCGGCATCCGCAGGCGAGGAAGGTCTCCATCCTGCGCTCCTCCCCGGCCCTGACTGCGAGCCGGTCGGGGGAAACCATAGGCGCGTCGCGGCGTCGTGCCATTGCGCGCAGTCAATGACACACGACACTTCACATGTCCACTGTCCATGACACTTCGGCCGGCTACGGGGGGTTCGACTTGACGCAGCGCAACCACCCCCCACGGGCCGATTCCAGAATTCGCCCATGACACTCATGGATCGCGCCAGAGAGGATGGCCAGGCCCCGGTGCGCAGCGGTTCGCTCGCGGCCTGGGCCGTGGCGGTGCGGCCGCGCAGCCTGCCGGTGGCGATCAGCCCGGTGCTGGTCGGCGCGACGCTCGGCTTCGCGCGCGGCGGCCAGCTCGACTGGGTGGCCGCCGCGCTGGTGCTGGCCGCCGCCTTGCTGATGCAGGTGGTGACGAACATGCAGAACGACGTCGGCTACACGGTGCGCGGCGGCGACAGCAGCGGCACGCGCACCGGCCTGCCGCGTGCCACCGCCAACGGCTGGCTGAGCGTGCGTCACGTGCGCGCCGGCATCGTGCTGGCGGCCCTGCTGGCCACGGCGATCGGCGTGGCGCTGGTGGCCTGGCGCGGCTGGCCGGTGCTGGCGATCGGCGTGGCCTCGCTGCTCGCCGCGCTGGCCTACATGGGCGGGCCGCGGCCGATCGCCTACACGCCCTTCGGCGAGCTGACGGTGTTCGTGTTCTTCGGCCTGGTCGCGGTGCTCGGCACCGACTGGGTGCTGACCGGCAGCGTCGGCGCGGTGACGCTGGTCGCCGCGCTGGCGATCGGCTCGCTCGCCGCCTCGGCGCTGGCGGTCAACAACCACCGCGACATCGCCCACGATCGGCTGGTCGGCCGCTGCACCTTTGCCGTGCACTTCGGCGAACGGGCCTCGCTGGGCCTGTACACGCTGCTGCTGCTCGGGCCGTTCGCGCTGCTGCCGCTGATGGCCTGGTTGGGGCTCAGCGCCGGGCTGCTGCTCCCGCTGGCCCTGCTGCCGGCGGCGCTGCGGTTGCGCCACGATTTCGCGCATGGCCCGCGCGGCACGGCCTTCAACGAGGTGCTGTTCCGCACCTTCCAGCTCGAGCTGTGGTTCGCGGCGCTGCTCTCGCTGGGCGCGCTGCTCGGGAGGATGGTCTCATGAGGCTCGCGAGACGCCCCCTGCTCGCGGCCCTGGCCGCCCTCGCCGCCGCGCCGCTGGCGCGCCCGATGCGCGCATCCGCCTTCCCGGCGCACGCGGTGCGCATCGTCGTGCCCTACTCGGTCGGTGTCGGGCCCGACGTGGTGGCGCGCAGCGTCGCCGAGACCCTGTCGCGTGCCTGGTCGCAGCCGGTGCTGGTGGACAACAAGCCGGGCGCCTCGGGCATCGTCGCCTTCTCCGAACTGCGCAGCGTGGCGCCGGACGGCCACACGCTGTTCCTCGCCGACACCGCGACCCTGGCGGTCAACCCGCTGCTGCACGCCAGCCTGCCCTACCACCCGGTGCGCGACATCGCGCCGCTGAGCCTGCTGTTCCGCGCCACCTTCGTGCTGTGGACCGGCGGCAAGGGCCGCTACGGCAACCTGGGCGAACTGCTCGCAGCGGCGCGCCGGGCGCCGGGGCGCGTCAGCTACGCGACGCTGGGCCACGGCCACGCCAGCCACGTCGCGGTGGAGACCCTGGCGCGCGCCGCGGACCTGCGCCTGCTGCACGTGCCCTTCAAGGATGCCGGCTCGCTGATGGGCGCGCTGGTGGCCGGCGAGGTGGACGTCACGGCCTTCGGCGTCAACACCGTGGCCGGGCTCTACCAGGCCGGCAAGCTGCGCCCGCTCGCGGTGGCGGCACGCGAGCGGCTGCGCGACAACCCGGACATCCCGACGCTGGTCGAGGCCGGCGGCCCGCCGGTGGAAATGCATCCCTGGGCCGCGCTGGTCGCCCCGGCGGCGACGCCGGCGCCGCTGCTCGAGCGGCTGCAGCGCGACCTGCTGGCCGCGCTGGACAGCCCCGAGGTGCGCGCGCGCGCCGCGCAGGCCGGCTTCGAGATCACCCCGTCGACGCCGCAGGCCGTGCGCGACCGTGTCGCGGCCGACGACGCGCTCTACCGCCCGCTGGTGGCGGAAGGCCGCGTCAGCCCGCTGTGAGCGTGCCGAGATGCAGGTGCGCCGCAGCGCGCTGGTGGACCGCCCGGCCGAGCTGCTGTTCGACCTGATCGAGGCCGCCGAGCACTACCCCCGGTTCCTGCCCTGGTGCACCGGGGCGAGCATCGTCAGCCGCAGCGACGAGCTGGTGAGTGCCGACCTGCGGATGCGCTTCGGCGGCGTGGCCTTCGAGCTGCGCACGCGCAACCCGAAGCGCCGCCCGCACCACATGACGATCCACCTGGAGCGTGGCCCGTTCCGCCGCTTCGAGGGCACGTGGAACCTGCAGCCGATCGGCGCCGACGCGTGCAGCGTGGCCTTCGCGCTGGACTTCGAGTTCGACAGCCCCTGGCTCACGCGCGCGGCGGGCGGGCTGTTCGAGAATGCGTGCAACCGGATGGTCGATGCGTTCGTCCAGCGGGCCCTGGACACCTCCCCGCATCGACCACCGGCCGTCTGATCACATCACCCGGTCACTTCATCGCGATCTCGACGCGGCGCGCCTTCGGGTCCTCGCCGGCGACGTTGCCGGCGGTGACCTGCGGCTTCTCGAGCACCACACGCGCCTCGTCGATGCCCGCGGCCTTCAGCGCGTCGCGCACCGCGAAGGCCCGGCGCTTGGCCAGGTCCTCGTTGGCCGCCGGGTCACCCGAGGCCGAGTGGAAGCCGGAGATGACCGCCTGGGCCTGCGCGTTCGCCTTCAGCGAGGCCACCAGCTGCGCCATGCCGGGCACGGCATCGCCGGCCAGATCGGCCGAGCCGACCGCGAAGTACAGGATCGCACCGGTGGGCGAGCCTTCGGTCGGTGGCAGGCCGTCGGACGGGGCCAGCGCGACCTTCACGCCACCCTGCAACTCCGGATAGTCCTTGGCCATCGCCGCGCCATACAGCGGCTTGTAGGCGCCCTGGTGGCAGGTGGCGCAATTGGCCTTGGGCGCATCGCCCGCCGCGCCGAGGCGCGTCTTCGGGTAGGTGTCCTTCAGCGGCACGAGGTACGCGTTGTTCAGGTCGCGCACCATGCGGATGCCGTGCCACGCCGTCACGCGCTGCGGCGTGCTCTCGTTCCAGTTGCCGAAGTTCTGCGTGTTGTGGCAATAGGTGCAGTTGACGCCCAGGCCCTGGGACATGTGCATCATCAGGCCGTAGGTGCCCTCGGTCGCCGCGATCGAGCTGCGCTGGCCCGCCGGCAGTGCCTGCGTGCCGTTGACCCGGATCGGCGCGTCGCCGAGCAGGTAGGGCGAGAACGGGTCGTTCGGCAGCGAGGCGTAGGCCACGCTCATGGCCGCGGCGTTCTGCCCGGCACGGTTGCCGGCGAAGTCCGAGCCCTTCTTCGCCGGGGCCGGCTGGAACCACACCTGCGCCGGCACCGGCTTGCCGCGGTGGCAGGTGTAGCAGGTGACGCCGGTCTCGGCCACGTGCGGCTTCCAGTCCGCGTTGATGTGCTGCGTCATCTGGATCATGCGCCGCGCCACCACCTTGGCGTAGACGCTGTCGTCGGCCAGGTCGTTCGGGTTGTGGCAGTAGTTGCAGCCCTGCTCCGGCGGCGCGACCCATTGCGTGATGGCCACCATCAGCCGCGTGAACTGCCCGGCGCTCAGGTCGCCCAGCACCTTGACGTTCTTGAACACCTCGGAGGCCTTGGGCCCGTCGGCCGGCACCGGCGGCGTGGCCTCCGGCGCGGTGTTCAAGGCCGCCTGCGTGGCCAGCGTGCGCGGGTTGTAGACCTGGTCCATGCCGGTGCCGCGGTAGCCGTGCTGCACCATCGTGACCGGCGGACGCTCGCAGCCCGCGAGCAGCGCCGCGGCGGCGACCAGCAGTGTGGCGAGGCGTCTCATGGCTTCACTCCTTGCAGCAGCGCCGGGTCGGCGACGGGCGGGAACACCGCCGGATAGGACGGCGCGACGCCGTGCTTGACCGCCCACAGGTACCAGTTGTCGACCACCGTGCCAGTCAGCAGGATGCCGATGCCGCCGCACAGCGGGCACAGCACCGCGAACCACCACGCCCAGCGGTGGATCGACTCCATCGTCGCGTTGAAGCCCATCGTCCAGCGCCAGAACAGCGCCGCGCGTTCGCTGGCGGTGCCGCGGTCGGTGATCTGCTCCAGCTCGCGCTCGCCGCCGAATCGGCTGACCGCCAGCACGGTGGCGCCGTGCATCGCGAACAGCAGCGCCGAGCCGTACAGGAAGGCGATCGACAGCATGTGGAACGGGTTGTAGAACAGGTTGCCGTAGCGCAGCGAGAACGCGGCCGTCCAGTCCAGGTGCGGGAAGATGCCGAACGGCACCGCCTCGCTCCAGCTGCCCATCAGCAGCGGGCGGATGAAGCCGAGCACCAGGTAGAGCCAGATCGCCGCGGCGAAGGCCCAGGCCACGTGCGTGCCCATGCCCAGTGCGCGGGCGCGGCGGTACATGCGCGCCCACCACAGCAGGATCGAGGTGGTCAGGCAGAAGCCCGCCAGCAGCCACCAGCCCCCGTGGTTCAGCGGCGGCAGCTTCAAGCCGTACTCGGGCGACGGCGGCTCGAGCGCCAGCCAGGGCAGCTGGCGCACGAACTGCACCGGATCCCAGCCGACCGAGGCCCACATGTTCAGGCCGATGATCTCGATGGCGAGGAAGCCGAAGATCAGCGAGGCGATACCCAGCCCGCCGAGGTAGATCGGGCCGATCTGCGCGTCGCCGAAGCGGCCCAGCAGGTGCCATAGGCCACCCGGCTCGCCGCGCTCCTGCGCGTTGACCGTCAGCGGCACGCCGTGGTGCGGCGTGTAGACCGTCTGCACCCGGGTGAAGATGTTCTGGTATTCGGCCATTTGGCTCTCCTTGATGGGGTGCTACTTCCACACGGGAAGGTTGAGCCACCAGTTCCACCACTCGGGCCAGCCGCGTGTCCAGAACGGCCCGCTGATGATGATGCAGACCGCGCTCCAGAACACCGCCGAGAGCGCGAGGAACAGGCCCAGCCGGTGGATGCCCAGCGCGCCGATCGAGTAGCCGATCGCATCGCGGAAGAAGGTGTTCTCGTGCTCGGCCTGCTTGACCGGCTCACCCTTGGCCGGGTTGGTGCACGACAGGATCAGCGAGCCGTGCAGCGCCAGCGCGAAGCAGGTGGCGAAGAAGAAGCTCACCCCGAGCATGTGCGCCGGGTTGTAGTGGAAGTGCAGGTACTGGTAGCCGGTGTTCGACACCCAGTCGAGGTGGCTCATGATCCCGTACGGGAAGCCGTGCCCCCAGGCGCCCAGCAGCAGCGGGCGGAACACCACCAGCGTCACGTAGGCCAGGATCGCGAAGGCGAAGGCGAAGGGCACGTGGTAGCCCATGCCGAGCTTGCGGCAGATCTCCACCTCGCGCAGCGCCCACGAGACGAAGGCGCCGACCGCGCAGATGGTGACGATCTGCCAGATGCCGCCTTCCATCAGCGGCGCCAGGCCGAGGCCGTATTTCAGGTCCGGCGGGGCGATCGAGATCTGCCAGAGGTTCCAGGTCGGCCCCTGCGAGGCGGACCAGATGATCAGAAGGGTGCCCAGCAGCGAGAAGAACGCCGTCGTGACCCCGAAGAAGCCGACATAGAACGGCCCCACCCAGAAGTCGAACAGGTCCCCGCCGATCAGCGTGCCGCCGCGTACCCGGTACTTGCGTTCGAAACTCAGCATGGACATGGTAGCCCCTCACGCGCCGCGTCGATGCGCAGCGACTCTGTATTCGGGACGGGCGGGCGCGCGGGAATTCCCCCGCGCTCGCCCGTCGTGCGAGCGGTGGTTGTTTCCCGCTACTTCGGTGCGGCCGCCGGCGTGGCGGCAGCTGCGGCCTGGGCGTTCTTGCCGCCGTCGAGCCAGTTGAACCGTGCCGTGCTGAGCAGCATGAAATGAATCAGCAGCGCCAGCACGAAGAGGAAGGTGAACAGTGCGACCAGCGCGCGGCGCGGGTCGAACAGCAGCCAGATTCTCCACATGTTTGCTCTCTCCTAGGTAAGGTGCGACATGAAGGTGTAGACCGCCGACTTCACGCCGCCCACGAGCGACTTCCCGCCCTCGGCGCCCGGCAGCCAGTTGCGCCACTGCCACGTGAGCAGCTGCGCGACCAGAGCGATCGCGAGGAAGAAGGTGAACGCGACGACGAAGATCGTGAAGAACGTCTTGGATTCGCTCTTCAGGACCTGAGCCGCCGCCTCTCGGGCGATGTGATGAGGCATGTCCTTACCCTCCGGGGGTTACAGCCAGGGACGCCAGGCCCAGACCAGGATGTGCGCGACGATGGCGACCACGGTGAAGCCGATGAAACTGCTCATGAAAACACCGTGGAACTCCTTCGCCTCGTTCTCCGTCAATCCGGACAGCGAGCCCTCTCTCTTGTCAGCCATGGGTTGGCTCCTTCAACTCGGCCTTGCGGCCGTGGTCACCGCGCATCTCCCGCGCGGCAGGGACCACCGCGGCGAGAGGCCGCCGCGGGCAGGGGGTGGGGAAGAACCGGCTCATGCGGGCTCCTCCTCGGGCGTGCCCTCGTGGACACGCGCCAGTCGTTCGACGCTCACGCGCGCCTCGCCGGCCCGGCGCGCCGCGCGCTCGGCGCGGTCGCGCAGGCGCTTGGCCGCGGAGATGCGCACCAGCACCGGCTGGGCCTCGAGCAGCCGCTCGAGCAGCGCGCTCGCGGCGTCGTCCCAGGGCAGCTCGACATGCGTGCGCGCCGGCGTCGGATCGACGCGGTCGAGGTCCGCGGCCAGCGGCAGGATGTGGAACAGCGCGTCGAACAGCGCGTTGCACACCTCCTGCACCACGTAGGTGGCGCCGGCGTAGCCCATGAAGGGCGTGCCGGTGGCGCGGCGGATGATCGCGCCGGGGAACGAGGCCGGGATGAAGCTCGGCTTCAGGCCCATCTTCCCGCCCGCCTCGGCCAGGTACATGCGTTCGTTGTAGCTGCCGAACAGCACCAGCGGGGTCTGCTCGTGCACCAGCGTGCGCACGGCGGCGTTGTCGGTCTTCGCGCCGGCGATACGCGGCACGGCGAAGCGGCACGGCAGCCCGAGCTCGTCTTCCAGGAAGTGGCGCAGCCCGCGCGTGTAGGTCTCGTTGGCCACCACCGCGAAGCTGGCGGTGCCGAAGAAATCCTGCGTGACCGAGCGCCACAGGTCCCAGATCGGCTTGATCGTGGTGTGCTTCTCGCGCTCGATGAACGGTTCCGGGTCGAGCCCGGTCAGCTCGCCGAGCTTGCGCAGGAAGGCCGTCGTGCTGTGCAGCCCGATCGGCGCCTGCAGGTAGGGCCGCTCGAGCGCCTCGCACAGCAGCCGGCCGTACTCGCGGTACAGGCAGATGTTGACGTCGGCCTCCACGAGGCGCGACACCTCGGCGAGGTGGCTGCCGAGCGGGAACACCAGGTTCACCTCGCAGCCGATGCCCTGGACCAGGCGGCGGATCTCGGCCAGGTCGCTCGGGCCGTTGAACATGCCGTAGGCGGGGCCGATGATGTTGACGCGGGGCTTTTCGCCCTCCTTGCGCACGCGCTCGGGCACCTTGCGCAGGCCGTACTGGTGCCACAGCCACAGCAGCGCGCGGTTGGCGCTCTGCCACTGGTCCTCGTCGATGGTGCGCGGCAGGAAGCGCTGGATCGTCGTGCCTTCGGGCGTGACGCCGCCGCCGATCATCTCGGCGATCGAACCGGTGACGACGACGCTGGGCAGGTCGGGGTCGAGCGTCGCATGCGCGCGGCGCAGGTTGCCTTCCGTGCCTTCGCGGCCGAGCTGCTCTTCCGCCAGGCCCGTGACGACGATCGGCAGCTCGTGCGGCGGCAGCGCGTCGGTGTAGTGCAGCACGCTCGTGACCGGCAGGTTCTCGCAGCCCACCGGGCCGTCGATGATGACCTGCAGGCCCTTGATCGCGGTGAAGACGTACACCGCGCCCCAGTAGCCGCCCGCGCGATCGTGGTCGATGACGAAGCTCATAGCATCTGCTCCGCCTTGAGCCGCTTCTGGATCTTGATGACCTGGCGGCGCGTGTCGGCGCGGAACTCGGGGTGCAGCTCGGGCGTGCCTTCCCACACACCAGCACGGTCGCCCAGGCCGGTCTCGCCGAAGAACTCGCTCATCGCGTCGAAGCGGCCCTTGTTGGCGATCGCGGTGTTGACCACCTGCGCCAGCGAGCCCGCCCCCGCCGGGCCCATCAGCGGCCGCGCGGAGATCAGGTTGGTGAAGTACAGCGCCGGGATCGAGGCCTGCTTGGCGGCCTGCACCACCGGCGTGGTGCCGACCACGAGGTCAGGCTGGAATTCGCGCATCGCGGCCAGGTCCTGCTCGAGCGAGGCGCGGTACTGGACCATCACGCCATGCGCCTCGAGCCACTGCCGGTCGGCCTCGCTCCAGGGGGTGCGCGGGCAGGCGGTGCCGCAGTAGCGCAGGTCCGCGCCGCTCTCGACCAGCAGGCGCGCGACGAGCAGCTCTGAACCTTCGTAGCCGGAGAGTGTGATGCGGCCCTGGACCGGCTTGCCGGCCAGCGCGCCGCGGATCGCGGGCAGGAAGCGGTTCTTGGCCGCGTCGATCTGCGCCTGCGCCACGTTGGTCGCCTCGCCGACCGCCTGCAGCCAGGCTTCGGTGCCGTCGTGGCCGACCGGCGCCGAGCCGAGCACCCTGCGGCCGGCCGCCTCGAACTCGCGCACGCTGGCGGTGTAGAACGGGTGGATCGCGGCGACCGCGGCGCAGTCCAGCGCCGCATACAGCTCGCGCCATTCGCGTGTGGGCACCACCGGGCCGGCGGCCAGGCCCATCGGCTCGAGCATCATGCCGATGCCCACCGGGTCGGCCGGGAACATCTCGCCCAGCAGCGTGATCGTCGGCTTCGTGCTGACGCCACCACGCGGCGCCGCCACCGGGCCCTGCTCGGCCTCGCCGCGTGCGTACTTCAGCATCGCGCCGGCCAGCACGTCTTTGGCCTCGGCGTGCGTCGGCACGCCGAAACCCGGCACGTCGATGCCGATGATGCGCACGCCGTCGATCACCTTCGGCAGCAGCTGCAGCGGCACGCCGCTGGCCGTGGGCACGCACAGGTTGATGATCACCACCGCGTCGACCTCGGCCGGCTTCGCGCGCGCGTAGACCGCGTCGCGGATGTCCTCGAACAGCTTGCCGGTGACGAGCGTCTCGCTGTTGAACGGCACGTAGCCGACGCTGCGGCGCGCGCCGTAGAAGTGCGAGGTGAAGGTGAGCCCGTAGACGCAGCAGGCCGAGCCGGACAGGATGGTCGCGGTGCGGCGCATGCGCAGCCCCACGCGCAGCGAGCCGAAGGCCGGGCACATGCTTTGCGGCTGGTCGTGCGGGCCCTTGGGGTAGTCCGCCGCGTAGCGCTGCAGCACCTCGCCCTTGCCGGCGGCGGTGGCAGCCTGCTGGAGTTCGGTGGTGGCGTGGCAGCTCATCGTCGTTCGCCTAGGCGGCGTCGTAGATGACTTCGAGCGTGGGCTTGATCACCTGCTCGCTGCCGACCATGTCCGCGAGGCTCGCGGGCTGGAGCACGACATTGCGCCCCACCGTGTCGCTGGAGAACAGACCCAGCAGCTCGTCCTGCGTCTGCGGCTTCGGGCGCAGCGGCGGCGCCTCGGCCACGTTGCGCGCGAGTTCCTCGAACAGCGGCGCCCAGGGCGTGCCCGGGCGGCCGATGATCTCGTAGCTGGCGCTCTTGCGGCGGATGTCCTCGTGGGCGGGGATGGCCGCCAGCACCGGGATGCCGGCGTTCGCGGCGAAGGCCTGGGCCTCGCCGGTGCCGTCGTCCTTGTTGATCACCATGCCGGCCACGCCGACGTTGCCGCCGAGCTTGCGGAAGTACTCGACCGCGTTGCAGACGTTGTTGGCCACGTACAGCGACTGCAGGTCGTTGCTGCCGACGACGATGACCTTCTGGCACATGTCGCGCGCGATCGGCAGGCCGAAGCCGCCGCAGACCACGTCGCCCAGGAAATCGAGCAGCACGTAGTCGAAGCCCCAGTCGTGGAAGCCGAGCTTCTCGAGCGTCTCGAAGCCGTGGATGATGCCGCGCCCGCCGCAGCCGCGGCCGACCTCGGGGCCGCCGAGTTCCATCGCGAATACGCCGTCGCGCTTGAAGCAGACGTCGCCGATGGCGACCGCCTCGCCGGCGAGCTTTTTCTTCGAGCTGGTCTCGATGATCGTCGGGCAGGCCTTGCCGCCGAACAGCAGCGAGGTGGTGTCGCTCTTCGGGTCGCAGCCGATCAGCAGCACCTTCTTGCCCTGCTGCGCCATCATGTAGCTGAGGTTGGCGAGCGTGAAGCTCTTGCCGATGCCGCCCTTGCCGTAGATCGCGATGATCTGCGTGGCCTTGGTGACCGGCGCGGTCGAGACGGTCTCGGGTTCGATGGCCGCTTCAGCCTTGAGCCTTTCGTCCCTCATGAAGATGACCGGAGACGTGGGGGCGTTCATTGCAGCGTTCTCCAGTCGAGCACCATCTTCAGGCACTGCAGGTCGCCGAAGGCGGTGCGGTACGCCGAGGCGGCCGCGGTGGCGGTCTCGCGGTGCGTGATGAGGCCGTCGAGCGAGAGCTGGCCGGTTTCGGCCAGTTCGCGCACCGCCAGCAGGTCGGCGCGCTGCCATTCGGCCGCGCAGCGGATTTGCGCCTCGCGCATGAAGGCAGGGGCGAAGTTGAAGTGCAGCGGCTGGCTGTAGAAGCCGGCCAGCACGATCTCGCCGCCGGGCGCCAGGCGCGCGATCAGCGTGTCGAGCACCGAGGCATCGCCGCTCACGTCGTAGATCGCGCGGTAGTTGCGCTTCGGGTCCTCGTCCGGATCGATCACCGGGTAGTCGAGCGCACCGTCGCGCCGCGAGGCCTCGCGTTCCCAGACGGTGGGCGGCGGGTAGCCGGCCACCACCGTCATGCGCGCGAGCAGGCGGCCGAGCACGCCGTGGCCGACGATCAGGTCGGGCGGATGGATGTCGGCACGCTTGCCGCCGCCGGCCACCGCGTGGTAGGCCGTGGCGGCCAGCGCCAGCAGCACGCCGCGCTCGCCCAGGCCGCCGTCGAGCTCGACGACGCGGCTGCCGGGCACCACCAGGCGCGAGGCGGCGCCGCCGAACAGGCCGCGCACCTCGCCGAAGCAGCGTGCGCCCGGCACGAACACCGGCGTGCCCACCGCATGCGCCGAGGCCGGCCCGGCGGCGACGACGTGGCCGACCGACTCGTAGCCCGGCACCAGCGGGTAGCCCATGCCCGGGAACGCCGGCATGCGGCCGCTCCACAGCAGGCGCTCGGTGCCGGTGCTGATGCCGCTCCAGTCGACCGCGACGACGACGTCGTCGTCCTTCGCGGCGTCCAGCGCCAGGCACGCCAGCCGGAGTTGCTCCGGCTGTTCCAGCACGACGGCGGTGGTGTCCATGATCAGCCTCCGGTCCGGAACGGGGCACCAAGCACCCGCACCGTTTGTGTCATCGTACGCAGACACGACAATGTGTCAAGCGATGTTTACACCTGACGGGTGCCCCGGCTTGCGTGCGACCAGGAGGCCGCACTGCAGCGGCATGCGCGTGGGCAGCCGGCGCACCGCCTCGAAACCGGCGGCCTGCAGCAGGGCCGCGAGTTCGTCGGCGCGGCGCGGGCGCCCCGAACCCATCGCCAGCAGGTAGAGGCCGAAGTAGGCATCGCCCATGGCCTGGGCGCCGCCGGTGCCGGCCATCGGCTCGGCCAGCAACAGCGTGCCGCCGGGCTCCAGCGCCGCGTGGGCGGCGCGCAACAGCGCCTGGACGGGGGTGTCGTCATGGTCGTGCACCACGCGCACCAGCGACACCAGGTCCGCCCCGCGCGGCAGCGCGTCGGCGTGGAAGTCGAGCCCGAACACCACGGCGCGCCCGGCCAGCCCCTCGTGCGCAAGGCGCTCCGCCGCGCGCGCGGCGACGCCGGGCAGGTCGGCCAGCATCAGGCGCAGCCGGGGCGCGCGCCGCGCCGCGGCGCACAGGAAGCCGCCCTCCCCGCCGCCGATGTCGAGCAGGCAGCGGTGGCGCGCCACCGGATAGGCGTCGAGCACCTGCTCGGCCACCAGCGGCAGCGAGGCCGACATCAGGCCCGAGTAGCGCGCCAGCGGCGCGGCGTCGAGCCCGCGCCGCTCGGCCGCGGTCGCATACGGCCAGTACTGTGCGAGCGCTCCCTCGGCGCGCCCGCCGCGCAGCAGGGCCAGCGGGTCGGCCAGGTCGCGGTACAGCGCCGCATGGTGCTCGATCATCGCGACGAGGCCCGGGTTGTCGACCAGCGGAGCGCCCAGAGGCCCGAGGCCGTAGCGCTCGCCGCCGCGCCGCTCGAGCAGCCGCACCGCCACCGCAGCATCGAGCAGGCGCCGGGCGCCCTCCAGCGGCAGCGACACGCGGGCCGCGATGCGCTCGAGCGTCAGCGGCCCCGCGGCCAGCAACTCGAACAGCCCGAGCCGCACGCAGGCCGCCAGCACCTGCGAATAGACGAAGCCCGCGACCAGGTCGAACAGCTGCGCCGCACGCCGCCGCGCGATCGGCCGTGTCAGCGCAAAGCGCTCCGCCCAGGACCGGAAGCGCGGATCGCAAAGCCGACGATCGCGCCAGGCGCGCCACCGATCGATCCACCCTGCCCCATCAAGCGGCCGCCGCGGATCCGGCTCCGCCGGTCCGCCAGCGGCGCCCCCCTGGGGGGGAGCGCCGCAGGCGCTCCGGGGGGGGTTCATCTCACGCCGCCGNCTGGGGGGGAGCGCCGCAGGCGCTCCGGGGGGGGTTCATCTCACGCCGCCGCGAGCTCGGCCCGCATCGGCCGCGGCACGAGGCGCTGCGCCTCGGCGCGCACCAGCATGCGCAGCCCTTCGGCGCCGCGGCAGGCCGGCACGGCTTCGACGGCCTGCTGCACCAGCGTGTCGAAGCGGCCGAGCGCGCCGCCCAACCCCTGCTCGCGCGCCGCGCTCGGCCGGCCCAGCGCCACGTCGCGCCCGACCGGCTTGCCGAGCTGCAGCGGGTCGGCCAGCACGTCGCGGATGTCGTCGGCCACCTGGTAGGCCTCGCCCAGCCATTCGCCGAGCCCGCGCCAGCGCCCGGCGTCCTCGCCGGCGGCCTCGGCCCCGGCCGCGGTGGCGGCGGCAAACAGGGCGCCGGTCTTGGCACGCTGGTAGTCGCGCAGCACGGTGCGCGACTCGCATTCCCAGGCCTGGCCGGCGGCGATGCCCCAGGGCATGCCGACACCGGCCGCGAGCGTGGCCAGCAGGCGCGGCAGGCGCTGCGGCGAGCTCGCCGCGCAGGCGCCGAGGTGCTGGAACGCCAGCACGATCAGCGCATCGCCGGTCAGCACCGCGATGCGCTCGCCGTAGGCGCAGTGCACCGAGGGATGGCCGCGGCGCGTCAGCGCATCGTCGAAGCAAGGCAGGTCGTCGTGCACCAGCGAGGCGCAGTGCAGCAGCTCGACCGCGGCGGCCGCACCGTCGGCCAGCAGCGGATCGTCGTCGCCGCAGGCGCGCGCCACGGCCAGCAGCAGCTGCGGCCGGATGCGTGCCCCGCCGGGGAACACCGCGTGCCGCATCGCCGCGGCCAGCTTCGGCGGCGCGCCGGCGGCATCGGCCGACTGCAGCGCCGCATCCAGGGCCCGCTCGATCCGTGGCATCGCACCCATCACGCCCTCCCGTGGCCGCGGCGGCCCACACGGCCGGCCGCAAGTGTCAATTAGAATAGACACATGCCAGTGTCCAGTCAACACAACGGTTCCACTGCCCCCCGGGTGGTCGTGGTGGGCGCGGGTGTCGGCGGCCTGGTGGCGGCGGCCGAACTCGCCCAGCACGGCGCGGCGGTGACCGTGCTGGAGCGGGCTGCGCAGGCCGGCGGCAAGCTGCGCGAGGCCGGCACCGGCGCGGGCCGGGGCGACGCCGGCCCGACGGTGTTCACGATGCGCTGGGTGTTCGACGAGCTGTTCGAGGCGCTCGGCGAGGCCGAGGGCCTGCCGCTCGCGCCGCTGCCGCTGCTGGCGCGCCACGCCTGGGCCGACGGCAGCGTGCTCGACCTGCATGCCGACCTCGAGCGCAGCGCCGACGCGATCGGCCGCTTCGCCGGCGCGGCCGAGGCACGCGGCTACCGCGAATTCTCCGCGCGCGCCCAGGCGGTCTACGCGGCGCTGGAGGGCCCGTTCCTGCGCGCCGGCCGGCCGAACCCGATCTCGCTGCTGCTGCGCGGCGGCTGGCGCGGGCTGCCCGGGCTGCTGCGCATCTCGCCCTTCGCGACGCTGTGGTCCTCGCTCGGCGCGCATTTCCGCGACGCGCGGCTGCGCCAGCTGTTCGGCCGCTACGCCACCTACTGCGGCGCCTCGCCCTACGCCTGCCCGGCCACGCTGATGCTGGTGGCGCACGTGGAGCGCGCCGGCGTCTGGCGCGTCGAGGGCGGCATGCGCGGCATCGCGCTGCGCCTGGAGCGGGCATTGGCGCGGCGCGGCGCGACGCTGCGCTGCGGTGCCGACGTGCAGCGCCTGCACCTGGCCCGCGGCCGCATCGCCGGCGTCGAGCTCGCCGGCGGCGAGTACCTTCCCGCCGACGCGGTGGTG
>QJOU01000131.1 GCA_003265685.1 Piscinibacter caeni
GCGACGGCGGCCTGCCGGCGCGGCGCGGGGGGCGCCGGGGCGGCCGCGGCCGGCTCGTCGAAGCGCAGCGGCATCAACCCGCTGTCGGCGTCGGGCGGGGCGTCGGGCACGGCCAGGCGCATCTCGAGCAGGCGGTCGAGCTCGCGCACGATCGCCAGCGGGTCGACCGGCCGATGCAGGCAGGCCAGCGCGCCGGTAGGTGCCCCGGCGCCGATGAAGACGGTGTCGCGCTCGCGCCGGCCATGCGCCACCGCCTCGACGGCAGCCGGCCTGTCGGCGTCGACGACCAGGAAATCCGCCAGCCCGGCTTCGTCCACCCGCTCGTAGGCCGGGCTGCGCTGCGCCGCCAGCCGGAAGAAGCTGGCCAGCGACTCGCGCTCGAAGGCGGAGAAACCTTCGAGGGCCACGCTGTAGCGGTCGGCGAATTCGGGGACGGACATGTCGGTCGATGGTCCGCGGCCGGCCCGCGCCCCGTCAAGGACCACGAGATCGGGATTGCCGGATCCGCACGGTGATTCCTCACGCGCAGGCGATACCATCGCGCACCACCCCATCGGGAGCCCCCATGGCCGAGACCTCCGTGCATGATTTCGAGGCGCTGTCGATCGAAGGCAAGCCGGCGCATTTCGCCACGCAGCGCGGCAAGGTGCTGCTGATCGTCAACACCGCCAGCCAGTGCGGCTTCACGCCGCAGTTCGCCGGGCTCGAGGCGCTGTGGAACGAGTACCGCGGGCGCGGCCTGGTGGTCGTCGGCTTCCCGTGCAACCAGTTCGGCGGGCAGGATCCGGACGGCAACGAGCAGATCGCCAGCTTCTGCCAGCTCAACTACGGCGTCAGCTTCCCGATGATGGCCAAGGTCGACGTCAACGGCGCGAACGCCCATCCGCTGTGGGCCTGGCTCAAGTCCGCCGCGCCGGGCGTGCTCGGCACCGAGGCGATCAAGTGGAACTTCACCAAGTTCCTGGTCGGCAAGGACGGCCGGGTGCTCAAGCGCTACGCCCCCAACGACACCCCCGAATCCCTGAAGAAGGACATCGAGGCGGCCCTGGCCGCTTGATCGAGAACGCATGTTTGAACACGTCGAACCCTTTGCCGGCGACCCGATCCTCAGCCTGAACGAGGATTTCCAGAAGGACCCGCGGCCGAACAAGATCAACCTCAGCATCGGCATCTACTTCGACGACGCCGGGCGCATCCCGGTGCTCGAGTCGGTGCAGAAGGCCGAGGCCAAGGTGGTGGCGCGCGGCGGGCCCAAGCCCTACCTGCCGATCGAGGGCGCGGCCAACTTCCGCGCCGCGGTGCAGGGCCTGCTGTTCGGCCCCGATCACGAGGCGGTGACGGGCGGGCGCATCGCCACCATCCAGGCGGTGGGCAGCTCGGGCGGGCTGAAGGTCGGGGCGGACTTCATCAAGCGCTGGTTCCCCGCCAGCGGCGTGTGGGTCAGCGACCCGACCTGGGACAACCACCGCTCGATGTTCGAGGGCGCCGGCATCGCGGTGCAGACCTACCCGTACTACGACGCGGCCACCGGCGGCGTGCGCTTCGCCGAGATGCTCGCCACGCTGCGCACGCTGCCGGCGAAGAGCATCGTGCTGCTGCACGCCTGCTGCCACAACCCGACCGGCGTGGACCTGACCCGCGCGCAGTGGGACGAGCTGATCCCGCTGCTGCGCGAACGCGGCGTGATCCCCTACCTCGACCTGGCCTACCAGGGCTTCGGCGACGGCATCGCCGAGGACGCCTACGCGGTGCGCGCGCTGGCCTCGGCCGGGCTGAGCTTCTTCGTCGCCAACTCGTTCTCCAAGAGCATGAGCGTGTACGGCGAGCGCTGCGGCGCGCTCAGCGTGGTCTGCCCGGACGCGCAGCAGGCCGAGCGGGTGCTCGGGCAGCTCAAGTTCACGGTGCGGCGCAACTACTCGAGCCCGCCGATCCACGGCGGCCAGATCGTCGCGACCATCCTCACCGACGGCGAGCTGCGGCGCACCTGGGAGGCCGAGCTCGGCGCGATGCGCGAGCGCATCCTGGCGATGCGCCAGGCGCTGCACCGCGTGCTCAGCGCCAAGGTGCCGGGGCGCAACTTCGACTACTTCCTCACCCAGCGCGGCATGTTCAGCTACACCGGCCTGAGCCCGGCGCAGGTGGACCGGCTGCGCGAGGAGTTCGCCGTGTACCTGGTGCGCTCGGGCCGCATCTGCGTGGCCGGGCTGAACCGCGCCAACGTCGAGGCCACCGCCAACGCGATGGCCGCGGTGCTGGCCTGACGCGGTGACCCGCTAAGACTTCCTTAAACCCGCGCCGGGACCATGGCAGCTCGAAAGGAGTTGCCATGCGTCGATCCCTCGCGATCTTTCTCTGCGGTGCCGCGCTGAGCGCGGCGCAGGCCGCCACCCCGGCCGACCAGCTGGCCGGCTATGTCTCGGCCGCCGGCACTGCCGCCCAGCCGGAGCGCGGCCGGCAGTTCTTCACCACCAAGGGCGGCCAGGACTGGAGCTGCTCGTCGTGCCACGGCGCCGTGCCGACCCAGGCCGGCAAGCACGCCAGCACCGGCAAGACCATCGAGCCGCTCGCCCCGGCCTTCAACCCGGCGCGCTTCAGCGACCCGGCCAAGACCGAGAAGTGGTTCCGCCGCAACTGCAACGACGTGCTCGGCCGCGCCTGCAGCGCCGGCGAGAAGGCCGACGTGCTGGCCTGGCTGATGACGCTCAAGCCCTGAGGAGCCCCCATGAAGATCAGACACGCCTGCCTGCTGCTGGCCACCCTGGCCCTGCCCGCCTTCGCGGACGACGACGGCGGCCACCGCTACCAGCCGATGCCGGCCGCCTACGTGCAGGAATGCGGCAGCTGCCACGCGCCCTTCCCGCCGCGCCTGCTGCCCAACGAGTCCTGGCAGCGCCTGATGGACAACCTGCCGCGCCACTACGGCACCGACGCCTCGCTGGACGCGCCGACGCAGCGCGCGCTCTCGACCTGGCTGGCGGCGAACGCGTCCACGCGGCTGCGCAGCGCCCCGCCCGAGGACCGCATCACCCTCACGCGCTGGTTCGTGCGCGAACACGACGAGGTGCCCGCCGCGGCCTGGAAGCGGCCGGCCATCAAGAGCGCGGCCAACTGCAGCGCCTGCCACGAGGGCGCGGCGCAGGGCGACTTCAACGAACACGCGGTGCGCATCCCGCGCTGAGGAGCGACCATGACCACGAATGACCCGGATCGCGGCGTGCTGGTGTGGGACCTGCCGGTGCGCCTGTTCCACTGGCTGCTCGCGGCCTGCTTCGCCGGCGCCTGGCTGACCGCCGAAAGCGAGCACTGGCGGCTGCTGCACGTGACGCTGGGCTACACGATGGCGGGGCTGGTGGCCTTCCGCCTGCTGTGGGGCGTGGTCGGCACGCGCCACGCCCGCTTCGCGAGTTTCGTGCGCGGCCCGCAGTCGGCCTGGCGCTACCTGCGTTCGCTGGTGTCGGCGCGGCCCGAGCACCATGCCGGCCACAACCCGGCCGGTGCGCTGGCGATCGTCGCGCTGCTCGGCTTGATCGCCGTCACGGCCGCAAGCGGCTGGGCCACCTACAGTGAACTCGGCGGCGAGTGGCTCGAAGAGGTGCACGAGGTCGCCGCCAACCTGCTGATGGCGATGGTGGTGGTGCACCTGCTGGGGGTGCTGGTCGGCAGCCTGGTGCACCGCGAGAACCTGGTGCGCTCGATGCTGACCGGCCGCAAGCCGGTGCCGGCCGGCGAGGGCATCCAGCGCCGCTGGGGCGCGCTCGCGGCGCTGCTGCTGGCGGCCGTGCTGGGCTTCTGGTGGCTGCAGTGGCAGACGGCCCCGGCGGCGGACCTGGCGGCCGGCGCCGGCGAGTCGAGCGCCCGCCTGATGCAGCGAGACCGCCACCACGACGAGGACTGAACCGCCGATGCGCATCCTGCTCGCCGAAGACGACCCGCTGCTGGGCGATGGCCTGCGGGCCGGGCTGCGCCAGCTCGGCTTCCAGGTCGACTGGGTGCGCGATGGCGCGGCCGCCGAGCACGAGCTGCGCGCCGGCGAACACGCCGCGGCGGTGCTGGACCTCGGCCTGCCGCGCAAGGACGGCCTCGACGTGCTGCAGGCCGTGCGCGCGGCCGGCGCGCGCATCCCGGTGCTGGTGCTGACCGCACGCGACGCGGTGCCCGAGCGCATCCGCGGGCTGGACCTCGGCGCCGACGACTACGTCGTCAAGCCGGTCGACCTGCACGAGCTGGCGGCCCGCCTGCGCGCGCTGGTGCGGCGCGCCAGCGGGCCGGTGCAGGAGCAGCTCGCCGCGCAGGGCGTGGAGCTCGACCCGGCGCAGCGCCGCGTGCGCTGCGACGGCGCCGAGGTGGCGCTGTCGGCGCGCGAGTTCGACGTGCTGGAGGCGCTGCTGCGCGCCGACGGCCGGGTGCTCTCGCGGGAGCAGCTCGAGCAGTGCATCTACGGCTGGGGCCAGGAAGTCGAGAGCAACGCGGTCGAGGTGCACGTGCACCACCTGCGCCGCAAGCTCAAGCCCACGCTGATCCAGACCGTGCGCGGCATCGGCTACGCGATCTCGAAGGCGCCGGCGTGAGGCGGCCTGGCTCGATCCAGGGCCGCCTGCTGGCGCTGGTGATCGCTGCCGTGGCTGCCGTCTGGCTGGTCTCGGCGCTGCTGATCTGGCGCGATGCGGAGGACGAACTCGACGAGCTGCTCGACAGCCACCTGGCGCAGGCCGCCGCGCTGCTGGTGGCGCAGCAGGCCGGCGAACTGGAGGACGACGACGACCACCTCGTCGACGCGCCGCAGCTGCACCGCTACGCGAGCAAGGTCGCCTTCCAGGTGTGGCACGAGGGGCGCCTGGCGATGCGCTCGGCCAACGCGCCGCGCGAACCGATGGCGCGCCACAGCAAGGGTTTCGAGACGCTCGAGCTGGACGGCCGGCGCTGGCGCATCTTCGCGGCGCGTGGCGCCGAACGCGACGTGACCGTGTACGTGGGGGAGCGCCTGGATTCGCGCGGCTCCATCCTGCGCGGCCTGTTGAGCGGCCTGCTCGGGCCGATGCTGCTGGCGCTGCCGCTGCTGGCGCTGCTGTCGTGGTGGGCGGTGCGGCGCGGCCTGGCGCCGCTGCGCGCACTCGGCACGGCAATCGCACAGCGCGAGCCGCAAGCCCTGCAGCCGCTCGCGGCCGAGGGCGCGCCGGCCGAGTTGGCGCCGCTGGTTGGCGAACTCAACCGCCTGTTCGAGCGCGTCGGCGCCCTGCTCGCCGCCGAGCGGCGCTTCACCGCCGACGCCGCGCACGAGCTGCGCACGCCGATCGCGGCGATCCGCGCCCAGGCCCAGGTGGCGCTGGGCGCCGCCGGCGACGAGGCGACGCGCAGCCATGCGCTGCGGGCGACGCTGGCCGGCTGTGACCGCGCCGCGCACCTGGTCGAGCAGCTGCTGACCCTGTCGCGCCTGGAGGCCGACGGCAACGCGCCGAGCGGCCGGGCCGACCTGGCACTGATCGCGCGCGAGGTGCTGGCCACGCTCGCCCCGGCCGCACTGGCGCGTGGCCAGCAGCTCGAGCTGGACGCGCCGGACCACTGCCCGCTGCCGGGCAGCGCGCCGCTGCTGGCCGCGCTGCTGCGCAACCTGGCCGACAACGCGCTGCGCTACAGCCCGGACGGCGCGCGGGTGCAGGTGCGGGTCGAGCCGGCGGCCGGCGGCATGCGCCTGCGCGTCGAGGACAGCGGGCCGGGCCTGACCGAGGCCGAGCGCGTGCGCCTGGGCGAGCGCTTCTTCCGCGTGCTGGGCAGCGGCGCGAGCGGCTCGGGGCTGGGCTGGTCGATCGTGCGCCGCATCGCCGAGGTGCACGGCGCGAGCATCACGACGGCCCGCTCGGAGCGCCTCGGCGGCCTGGCCGTCGAGCTGCGTTTCCCGGCCTGATCAGGCGCGGCCGTACCAGCGCTGCGCGAACACGCCCAGGCCGGTGGCGACGCTGGCGAAACGGTCGCCGCGCACCACCTGCGCGGCCGGGAAGGCCGCCGCGATGCGCTGCGCCAGCACACGCAGGCCGGTCGAGCCGCCGGTGAAGTAGAGCGCGTCGATCGCCTCCGGTGCCACGCCGGCCTGGCGCGCCGTCTCCTGCGCCGCGCCGACGATGCGCGCCACGTCCGCCTCGAGCGCGTCGAGCGCCTGCGCCTCGTCGAGCTCGACCGCCAGGCCGCGCTCGACGTGCGACAGGTCGATGCGCGTCGTGCCGCCCTCGGCCACCGCGATCTTGGCGGCCTCGGCACGTGCCGCGAGTTCGTGGCCGAGGCGCTCGGTCAGCACCGTCATCAGCCGGTCGTGCTGGCGCGTGTCGGCATAGAAGCCGCGCATGTTGCGCAGCTCGGCCACGCGCTGCGGGCTGTAGACGGTGTTGATCAGGTGCCAGGTGGCGAGGTCGAAGTAGACCGCGCTGGGCACCTCGCGCGCGGGCGCGCCGGCCACGCTCGGGCCGAACGCGCCGTAGCCGAACGCGGGCAGGATCGCCGCCAGCTCGATGCGGCGGTCGAAGTCGGTGCCGGCCACGTGCACGCCGTGGTTGGCGAGGATGTCGTCCTTGCGCTCGAGCCGCACCGCGCGCGCCGGGCCGACCCGCACCAGCGAGAAGTCCGAGGTGCCGCCGCCGATGTCGGCCACCAGCACGCGTTGCTCGCGCTCGACGCCGCGCTCGTAGTCGAACGCGGCGGCGATCGGTTCGTACTGGAAGTGCACGTCGCGGAAACCCACCGCGCGCGCCGCGCGCTCCAGCGCGGCCTGCGCCTGGGCGTCGCGCGCCGGCTCGTCGTCGACGAAGAACACCGGGCGGCCCAGCACCACCCGCTCGACCGGCGCGCCGCGGGCGGCCTCGGCGCAGCGCTTCAGGTGGCGCAGGTAGCCGGCCACGATGTCGAGGTAGCGCACGCCGCGGCCGCCGCCGACGTCGGTGGTCTGCTCGACCAGGCTGCTGCCGAGGATGCTCTTCATCGAGCGCATCAGCCGGCCGTCCAGCCCGTCGACATAGGCCGCCACCGCGGCGCGGCCGAAGGCGCGCGGCGGGCCGTCGTGCTCCGGGCCCTCGACGAAATAGAACACCGCCGTGGGCATGGTGGTGTATCCCGGCTCGAGCTCGACCAGCCGCATGCCTGCAGTGCTGTCGGGCACGGCCACGGCGGAATTCGAGGTCCCGAAGTCGATGGCGCAGTACATGCGGCGGCGGTCTCGCGAAAGGGGCGCGGATTGTATCGAGTGCCACTACACTCGCGCTCGCCCATGGCTGCCACCACCAACGAGGACCTCGCCCGCTGGCTCGCGCGTGTCGCATTGCGCGACCGGGTCGCCTTCGAGCAGGTCTATCGCGCCACCTCGGGGCATCTGCTGTCGGTCGCGTTCCGTATCTTGAACCAGCGCGAACGCGCGGAAGAGACCCTGCAGGAGGCGTTCATCAACGTGTGGCACAACGCCGGAAGCTTCAATGCGTCGGTGGCCAGCCCGATGACCTGGCTGATCAACATCGTCCGCAACAAGGCGATCGATGCGCTGCGCTCGGGCAAGACCGAGCGCAGCAGCACCGTCGAGCTCGACGACGAGGCGATGCAGATCGCCGCCGACGAGTCGCAGCAGCCGCTGCGCCTGCTCGACGAGAGCCTGCACAAGCTGAAGATCGACGCCTGCATGGCCGCGCTCAGCGCGCAGCAGCGCCAGGCGCTCGCGCTGGCCTATTACCGCGGCATGGTGCACACCGAGATCGCCGAGTCGATCGGCGCGCCGCTGGGCACCGTCAAGGCCTGGGTGCGGCGCGGGCTCGACAAGCTCAAGGGCTGCCTCGAGGCGGCCGGCGTGGCGGCCGCATGAACTACCTGCGCCCCGAGCTGCTGGACCGGCTGGCGCGCGAGCACGCGCTCGGCACGCTGCAGGGCGGTGCGCGGCGCCGCTTCGAGCGGCTGCTGCAGGGCAGCCCGGCGGCGCGCATGGCCCTGGGCACCTGGCAGGAGCGCCTCGGCCCGCTGGCCGCCAGCCTGCCCCCGCTGGAGCCGCGCGAGCAGGTCTGGCAGGGGCTCGAGCAGCGCCTGTTCCCGGCCGCCGCGGCCGCGGCGCCGGCACGCCGCGGCTGGCTCGCAGCGCTGCTGTCCGGCCGCACCTGGGGTGGTGCGCTGGCGGGGGTGCTGCTGTGCGTGCTGCTGCTGCGCGCGCAACCCGGACTGATCGGCATGGAGCCGGCGAGCGACGGCCTGCCGGCAAGCTACGTCGGCCTGCTGACCGATGCCTCGGGCAAGCCGACCGTGCTGGCCAGCTCGCGCCGCCACGGCCGCACGCTGACGGTGAAGATGCTGCAGCCGGTCGCGGTGCCCGCCGGCCGCGTGGCGCAGCTGTGGGCCTTGCCCAGGGAGGGCGCGCCGTTCCCGGTCGGCGTCGTGCCGGCCAGCGGCTCGGCGCGGGTCACGCTGGCCGACAGCTCCGAGAAGCTGTTCTTCGGCGTGCCGCGCCTGGCGGTCAGCTTCGAGCCGGCGCCGGCCGCGCCCGGGAGCGCGCCGTCCGCCGAGTTCGTGCTGACGGGCAACTGCGTCAAGCTCTGGTGAGCACGCCGCGCTGCGTCCGCGGCGCCGGGCGTGTGCGTATGTCGGGTCATGGCCTCGATGTCGGGGCCAGCCCACCACCGAGAGGACCCGCCATGCCCCGTTCCGCTTCCCGCCTGCTGGCCTGCGTCGCCATCGCCTGCGCCGCCCAGGCGCATGCCGCCGACACGAACACCTACGACCCGGCCGCGGCCGACAAGCTGTCCGCTGCCCGCGCGCTGATCGCCGAGAACAAGTGGGTCGCCGCGATCGAGGAGCTCAAGCGTGTCGGCGACAGCGGCAGCGCCGACTGGAACAACCTGATGGGCTACAGCCACCGCAAGGCCAGGACGCCCGACTACGCGGCCGCCGAGCGCTACTACGACGCCGCGCTGCGCATCGACCCGCAGCACCGCGGCGCGCTCGAGTACTCCGGCGAGCTGTACCTGATGACCGGTGACCTGCCGCGCGCCGAGCAGCGCCTGGCGGCGCTGGACAAGGCCTGCCTGCTGCCCTGCAGCGAATACACCGACCTGAAGAAGGCGATCGCCGCGTTCAAGGCGAACGGCCACCGCGTCGTCAGCGCCCCCTGAGCCGGCCCCGGCGTGCGGGCCGGGGCGGGCACAATGCCCGCGCCGATGCACCGCCGCCAGCTGCTCGACCTGCTCTCCCGCCGGGCTGCCGCACTGGCGCTGGCGACGCTGTTCGCGCCGCGTGCCGAGGCGCAAGGCAACGGCGAGGCGCCGCACCTCGTCGACGATCCGTTCACGCTCGGCGTCGCCAGCGGCCTGCCGCGGCCCGATTCGGTGCTGCTGTGGACGCGCCTGGCGCCCCGGCCGCACGAACCCGGCGGCGGCCTGCCGCCGCTGCCCGTGGCGGTGCGCTGGGAACTGGCCGAGGACGAGCGCTTCGCCACCGGGCGCCGGCAGGGCAGCATCACCGCGCTGCCGGCGCATGCCCACAGCGTGCACGTGCCTGTCGATGGCCTGGCGAGCGGGCGCACCTACTTCTACCGCTTCTTCGCCGGCGGGGCGGCCAGCCCGGTCGGCCGTACCCGCACAGCGCCCGCCGCGGACGCGCCGGTCGAGCGGCTGCGCCTCGCGCTGGCCTCCTGCCAGCACTACGAGCAGGGCTGGTATGCGGCGCACCGCGAGATCGCCGCCCGCGAGCTGGACCTGGTGCTGTTCGTCGGCGACTACATCTACGAGACCAGCCGGCCGCGCGAGCGGGTGCGTTCGCACGAAGGCCCCGAGCCGATCACGCTGGATGCCTACCGGGCCCGCCACGCCACCTACAAGCTCGACCCCGACCTGCGCGCGGCGCACGCGGCCCATCCCTGGCTGCTGATCTGGGACGACCACGAGGTCGAGAACGACTATGCCGGCGATCTGGGCAACGGCATGCTCGATCCGGCGGCCTTCCTGCGCCGGCGCAGTGCGGCCTACAAGGCCTACTTCGAGCACCTGCCGGTGGCGCCGGTGCTGCCGGCCGACGCCGGGCCGTACCGGCTGCACGACCGCATCGCGTGGGGCCGGCTGGCCGAGTTCTGGCTGCTGGACGGCCGGCAGTTCCGCAGCCCGCAGGCCTGCAACCCGGAAGGCCGCGCCGGCGGACGCGTGCTGTCGGCCGCGGGATGCCCGGAGCTCGCGGCGCCCGGGCGCAGCCTGTTCGGCGCCGCCCAGGAGCGCTGGCTCGAGACCGGGCTGGGGGCAGGCGGCGCCCAGTGGAAGATCCTGGCCCAGGGCACGCAGATCAGCAGCAGCGCGGTGGACACGCCGATCGGCCGGCGTGTCTACAGCGACGGCTGGGACGGTTATCCCGCCGCGCGCGAACGGCTGCTCGGCGCCATCGCCCAGCGCAAGCTGCAGGACGTGCTGTGCCTCGGTGGCGACGTGCACCGCCACGTGGCGGCAGACCTGCGGGTGCGGCCGAACGAACCGGCCTCGCCGGTGGTGGCGAGCGAGTTCGTCTGCAGTTCAGTGACGAGCCGGGGGCTATCGGATTCGCTGATGGCGATGATCCGCGCGTCCAACCCGGACATCGCCCATGCGCGCAGCGACGAGCGCGGCTACGTGCTGCTCGAACTGACGCCGAGCGGCGCGCTGGCGGACTTCCGCGCCACGCCGCACCCCGTCGCGCCGCAGGCGCAGCTGCACAGCCAGGCGCGTTTCGCCGTCGCCTCGGGCCGGGCCGGCGTGGCGCGCGACTGACAGCCGGCGGTCGCCGCACGTGCGGCGCAGACATATCGGGTCACAAATTGCACGGTTGCGGTGCTCTTGTTCGAGCCTTCGCGCACCGGTGCGCTGCGCACACTGCGATCATGGTGGCGCCGCTATCGCGAGCGCAGGGGGTGGGAGATGAACAAACCGACGACCAGACCGTGGTGGGCCTCGCTGGGCTTCAGCGCGGCGGAACCGGAGCCCGACACGGACTATGCCGACATGGGCACGGCTTTCGGTCTGGATGCGAGCATGGCCCCGCGTCCCGCAGACGGCGACGGCGCGAAGCCCGGCTCGGCCGACAGCCCCGCGCCGCACGCGCAGGGCAGCCGGCCACGCTGAGCCGGACCGCCGCTGCCGACGCGCTCAGAGCGTCGGGATCAGCACCTTGTCGATCACGTGGATCACGCCGTTGCTGGCGCGCACGTCGGTCGCGACGATGCCGGCCGGCGTGTCGGTCGTATCGGTGATCGTCGGCGGCGTGCCGGCGTCGATCGTGATGTTCTGACCGAGCACCGTGGCCACCGGCGTGCCGAACGGGATGTCGGCCGCCAGCACCTGGCTGTCGAGCACGTGGTAGAGCAGCACGTCGGTCAGCTGCTGCGTCGTCAGCGACGCCACCGTCGAGGCGATGGCCTCGAAGGCCGCGTCGGTCGGCGCGAACACGGTGTAGGTGGCGGTCGCGTCGGACAGCGTACCGGCCAGGTCCGCATCGACCACCGCCCCCACCAGGGTGCTGAAGGCCGGATTGAGCTGGGCCATCTGCACCACGTTCAGCACACCCGGCGGCACCAGCACCTTGTCGATCACGTGGATCACGCCGTTGCTGGCGGGCACGTCGGCGGTGGTCACGGTGGCCTGCGTCAACACCTCGTCGGTCAGCTTGACGCCGGCCGTGGTGTCGAGCGCCAGGGTCGTGGCCGCGCCGTCGTAGGTGTAGAGGGTCGCCTCGGTGCCGCTGCCGGCCACCAGGTCGGCCGCACTCTTGCGCGCGGGCAGCACGTGGTACTGGAGGATCTTGGCCAGGGTCGGCCCATCGAGCGCGGTCACCATCGCCTCGGCGCTGGCGAAGCCGAGCGTCGTGGCCAGCGACGTGAACGCGGCATCGGTGGGCGCGAACACGGTCAGCGTGGCCGACGAGTCGGCCAGTGCCGGCACCAGCCCGGCCTTGTCGGCCGCCGCCACGAGCGCGCTGAAGCCGGCCTCGGTGGCCTCCTGCGCCAGGGTGCCGGGCGGCGGGTCGTCGTCGCCGCCGCCACAGGCGGCCAGGAAGGCCAGGGCGGACATGGCCGCCATCCTCTTGAACCAGTCGATCATGGGTACTGCTCCGGTCGATGTGGGGGAGGCGGATTGCGGCCGCCCTGACGCCGGTCAAAACCGGCAGGCCGGAATCTATACTGATCAGTTCTATGTGTGTCCTATATGGTCTTTTTCAGGACCAGGTGGAAATGAACCGCACTATTGGGTCCGATTCTGGACGGGCACGCGTACAATGCCGGCATGGCCAAGCTGTCCTTCCGTCAACAGGTGCTTCAGGCACGCGAAGAGGCGATCGTCGCGTCCGTGAACCGGCTCCTGGCGGAAAAGGGCTTCGACCTGATGACGGTCGACGAAGTCGCCGCCGATGTGGGCATCGCCAAGGCGAGCCTGTACAAGCACTTCACGTCGAAGGAGGAGCTGGCAGCCGCGGCCATGATCCGCGTGCTCGATCGCGCGCTGCAGTTCCTCGACGGCTTGCGCAGCGACGTGCAGGCCAGCCCGCTCGACCAGCTCAAGGCCGTGGCGCGCTGGACCATGCAGGTGCAGCTGGCCGGCGAAATGCCCTCGCTGCCGGCGCAGAACTCGAGCCTGCGCGCCGCGCTGGTGACCAACAAGGTCTACCTCGACCGGCTGATGGAAGTCAGTGACCGGCTCGGTGCCTGGATCACGGCGGCCCAGCAGCGCGGCGAGATTGACCCGGCGCTGCCTGGCGAGGTGGTGCTCTATACGCTGTTCGCGCGCGCCTGCGATCCGGTGCTCGGCCTGCTCAAGCTCGGCGGCCAGTACAGCGACGAACGCATCATCGAGCTGCTGCTGTCGACCTGCTTCGACGGTCTGCGCACCCGCGGCTGAGGGGGCCGGGCGCCGCTCGGCGACTCAGCGGATCAGCAGCACCGGCGTGCGGCAACCGGCCAGCACCTTGTTCGACACCGAGCCCAGCACCAGGCTGCCGATCGATCCGTGGCCGTGCGAGCCCATCACGAGCAGGTCGAAGCCCTGGTCGGCCATCTTGGTGATCACCTCGGCCGCGTGGCCGACCTTGCCGACGTACTCGGCCTCCAGGCCCTGCTTCTTGAAGAAGGTCCGGATGGGCTTGAACACCGCCTCGCTGGTGTCGGCGTAGTAGCTCTTCAGCGTCTCGCGGTCGATCACCGCGGCGGCCCGAGCCGGCACCGGCGGCACGACGTTGACCACCGTGTACGCATGCTGCGCGCCGAGCCATTCGTCGTGCGCGGCCAGGTAGGCCAGCATGCGCTTGGTGTAAGGGCTGCCGTCGGCTGCGATCAGGATCTTCATGCGGTCTCCGTGCGGGGTTCTCGTGGTGTACGAGTCTCGCACAGGCCAGCCGGCCGTTCTTGACAGCCCTCAATCCGAGCCGACGCGCTAGAAGCGCCAGCGCACGCCCGCCGCCACCGAGGCGCCGCGCGTCTGCCCGCGCACCCGGTCGTCCATGCCGACGGCGTAGAGGTCGGTCACGCTGTCGTACGGGTAGAGGTAGGCCGCGCTGACGCTGGTATGGCGTCGGTCGACCGCCGGGCCCTTGGCGGTGGTGTGCGCGACCTGCAGGTGCAGGTTGCCCGGGCCGAGCGGGGCGATCAGGCCGGCCGCGGCGATCTTGCTGTCCACGTCGAGGCCGGTGTCGTCGGTCTGGGTGTACTGCGCGAACACACGCGCCCAGCCGAAGTTGTAGGTCGCGCCGAGCTGCACCGTGGTTTCCTTGACCGGATCCTCGACCGGGTCGACGACCGAGACGCGCTGGGCCGCCAGCGAGACCGACAGCAGCCCGCGCGAAACCACCAGGCTGGCGCCGCTGAGATCGCCGCGCCGGTCGGTCTCGCCTTGCGAGTACATCACGTTGAACGAGACGCCCTCCACCAGGCCCGGCGGGGTCTGGTAGCTGACGGCGCGGTCCCAGTAGAAGTCGCCTTGCACGCCCTCCAGCGCGCCGCTGGCGAACACATGGCGCACCGCCGGCGAGAACGCCACCGAGTTGCCCAGCGCGTTGAAGCGCGTGGTGGCGTCGAACAGGAAGGTCTGCAGCCGGCCGACGCGCACCGTGCCGTAGTTGCTGCCGACCGAGAAGAAGGCATTGCGCGACAGGTTCGGGTCGTCGTCGTTGCGCCCACCCTTGAAGTCCTGGAAGCGGATGAAGGACTCGAGCGTGATGCCCGGCGTCCAGCCGCCGTCGAAGCCGTACTTGGCGTTGACGCCGGCGAAGCTCGCGGTCATCGAGTTGCTGTTGAAGCGGTGCGTGCGTAACTGCCCGCTCGGCTCGAAGCGGCCGTAGGAGAAGTCGAACACCCCGTAGACCGAGTAGTCGGCCTGCGCGTGCGCCGCCATCGCGGCGCCGCCGAGCAGCGCGGCCACGGCGGCACGGCGCAGGATCTTCTTCGAGTGGTTCATCGGTGCTTCCTAGCGCAGGACTCGGGGCAGCAGGTCCGCCACGGCGGCGGCCAGCCAGAGGGCGTTGAAGAACGCGTGCAGCAGCACGGCATCGCGCAGCCGGCGGGTGCGCTGGTAGAGCGCGCCGACGAGCAGGGCCGGCAACACCACCAGCAACGCCGCCGAACTGCCGCGCGCGAGGGCGTGCAGCAGGCCGAACAGCAGCGCGCAGGCCAGGTTGGCCCGCACCGGCGCGGCGGCGCGGCGCAGCAGCGCCTCGTGCAGGCCGGCGCGCAGCACGGCTTCCTCGGCCAGCGGCGCCACCCCCAGCAGCACGGCCAGCCGCACGCCGGTCGCGCCGTCGACCCAGGCCAGCGCGGCCAGCGCGGCCACCGCCAGCGCGGCCGCGGCATGCCAAGCGCCGGGCCGCGCGACCGGCGGCCGCCGCAGGGCGAGCGCCGCCACGTTCACCGCCCGCGCCGCGCGCGGCGGCGCGCCAGCAGCACGGCCGCGGCGAGCAGCACCAGCGTCCACAGCGTCGGGTCGACCAGCGTGTCGCCGCTCGCGAGCGAGCAGCCGCCGCCGGAGGACAGGTCGGCCTTCGCCTCGCCGCGGCCGCTGAGCGCCACCTCGACGCTGGCCGGGTCGGCGTCGGCATCGATGCGCAGCGTGCCGGTGCGCGCGCCCTCGCCGTCGGGCAGGAAGCTGACCGAGAGCGTGCATTCGCCGCCGGCCGGCAGGGTGAACGGCACGCCGGGGCAGGACTTCGGCGCCACGCGGAACGGCCCGCTGATCGCCATCCCGGTGATGCGCAGCGCGCCCGAGCCAGTGCTGCGCAGCGTCAGTTCGCCCGGCAGCGACTCGTCGCCGACGCGCGTGGCGTCGAAGGCGAGCGTGTCCAGCGACAGCGTCAGCGTCGGCGCCGGCCCGCCGAGCCCGGTGCCGCGCAAGCCCAGCGCCGGCGGGGCGCTGCCGCTGGAGGCGACCTGCACCGTCGCCGAGCGTGCGCCGGCGCTGGCCGGTGCGAAGCTCACGTCGACCCGGCAGCTCTGGCCCTCGAACAGCGTCTGGCCGGCCTGGCAGGTGCCGCCGGCCACCGAGAACGAGGCCGCGCCGGCGCCCACGGCATTCAGCAGCGTGAGCGTGACGCCGCCCGGCCCCTGGTTCAGCAGGGTGGCCGACTGCGCCGCCGAGACCGTGCCGGTGGCCACCTCGCCGAAGTCCAGCGTGCTCACCGCCGGCTGCCACACCAGCACCGGCACCGCCGCGAGGCTGCCGCGGCCGCGCAGCGCCACGCCGTGCGGCGAGCCGGCCGCGTTGCTGGTGACCTGCAGGGTGCCGGTGAGGTCGGTGCCGGCGGTGGTGGGCGCGAACGCCACCGCCAGGTCGCAGCCGGCGCCTGCGGCGATCGTGCCCGGGCAGGCCGACGCGTCGACGCTGAAGGCGCTTCCCTGCACCGTGATCGCGCTGGTCACCAGGTCGGCCGTGCCCGTGTTGTCCAGACGCACCGTGCGCGCCGGGAAGATGCCGCCGATCGTCTGGGTGCCGAAGTCGACGCTCGCCGGGTTCAGGCTGACCTGTGGGGCCGGCACCGGCACGCCAGTGCCGGACAGGGCGATGGTGGCCGGGCCGTTGCTGGCGTCGGACTGGATCGTCAGCGAGGCGCTGCGTGCGCCCAGCACCGTGGGCGCGAACCTCACGATCACGCTGCACTGCGCGTTGATGGCCAGCGCCGTGCCGACGCTGCAGGTGCCGGCACGCTGGAACTCAGCGGCCGCCGCGCCGGACAGCGTGAACGCGCTGAAGTTCAGCGCCAGGTTGCCGGTGTTGCGCACCGTGATCGTCTGCGGCGCCGTGGCGCCGAGCTGCGTGTCGGGGAAGCTCAGCGACAGCGCACTCAGTGCGATGCGCCCCTGCGGCGCCGGCGTCGCCGTGCCGGTGATCGTGACGGTCTGCGGGCTGCCCGGCGCGCCGTGCGTCAGCGTCAGCACGGCATTGCGCGAACCGGCGGCCGGCGGGTCGAAGCGGATCTCCAGCGTGCAGTTGCTGCCCGCGGCCAGCACGGCGCCGGCGCTGCAGCGCCCAGCACCGGCCACCAGCGAGTAGTCGGACGCCTGCGCGCCGCTGAAGGCCAGCGCGCTGAGCGTCACCGCGCTGGCGCTGCGGTTGGTCACGATCACCGACGAGGTGGTCGGCGTGCCGACCACCGCCGTGGCGGTGACCGTGCCGGCCGACAGGCTGATCGGCAGCAGCGCGCGGCCGCTCAGCTGGCCGCTGGCATCGCCGGGCGCCAGGTCGCCGCCGGTGCCGGCGAAGGCGACGGTGAGGGTCGCCTGGCGGTTGCCCTCGCCGCTGCCGAGCACGGGCTGGAAGCGCCAGGTGACGGTGCAGCTGCCCGCGCCGCCGCCGCTGTCGCCCGGCACGGTGCGCGTCGGGCAGCTCTCGGCGTCGATCTTGAAGTCGTCGGTCTCGGCGACGCTGTAGGTGATGTCGCGCGTGCGGCTGTTGGAGATGGTCAGCTGGCGCGTCTGCGCACCGGTCTCGCCGATCACCGTGTCGGGGAAGGCGAGCGTCGGGAAGGTCACGACGGGCTCCGGCAGCGCCACGCCGGTGCCGGAGAGGTCGATCGCCACGGCCGGGTTGGTGGCGTCCGAGCTCAGGGTCAGCTGGGCGACCTTGGGGCCGGTGCTGCCGGGCGTGAAGGTGACGGTAACGGAGCACGACGCCCCGGCCGCCAGCGGCGTGCCCGTGCTGCAGGTGCTCTGCACCGAGAAGTCGTCCTTGTTCGCGCCGCTGAGCGCGGCGGCGGAGGCCGGATCGACCGTGAAGACCAGCGTGGCACTGGTGTTGGCGGCGACGTTGGACACCGTCACCGGGCCGGCCACCTTCGGCACACCCACCTGCGAGTTGCCCAGCGCCACGACGTTGCTGCTCGTCGTCATCGTCGCCTGGGTACCGATGCCGGTGATGCCCACCGTGCCGGTGCCGCCGATGGCATCGTGCGTGATCGTGATCTGGCCGCTCGTCGTGCTGGTGTCGATCGGCGTGAAGTCGATCGCCAGGGTGCAGGTGCCGCCGTTGGCAGCGACGTTGGCGCTGCCGGCGGTGCTGCAGGTGTTGGCCGCACCGAAGCTGAAGCGCGGCGAGGGCAGGGTGATGCCGGTCAGGTCGAGCACCGCATCGCCGGCGTTGGTGATCGTGTAGCTGGTCGAGACGGTGGTGTTGCGCTTGGCCTCGACGCTGCGGCTGGCCGGCGTGATCGAGAACGACGGCGTCTGGCCGGTGCCGGTCAGCGTGGCGCCGGTGATCGCAACGCCCGGACTGGCCAGCGTGGCCAGCAAGGTGGCGTTGCGCGAGCCGCCGCCGCCCGGCGTGAACGACACGGTGACGTTGATCGTGCAGGCCGCCACACCGGTCACGTTGTCCGCTGCCGGCAGCGTGCCGGTGCTGCAGTTGGTGCCGCTGGCGCTGTGGCCGGTGATGGCGTAGTCGCCCGGCGCCGAACCGCCCAGGCTCAGCGTGTAGGCCGTGGCCACCTTGCGGTAGTTGCCGAGCGTGAACGAGAACGAGGCCGAGGTGGCGACACCGACCTTCGAGGCCAGCGTCGCCGTTGCGGCGGTGGCTTCGCCGTCGCGCAGCTGCCTGAAGTAGCGGTAGACCGCCAGCCCGTCGGTGGCGTTCAGGTTCTGCATGGCCTCGGCGCCGGCACCGTAGAACGTGCCGGCGGCATGCACCCGGGTCAGCAAGGGCGTGACGTCGAACACCGAGGACGTGGACATCCAGGTCTCGCCCAGGCCCAGGGTGGTGTCGAACTGCTCTTCGTCCGTCGTCGCGGCCACGCTCGGCGGCACCGAGTGGCAACCGTTGCAGCCGTTGTTCTTCCAGGTGTCCCACTGCGGGGCGGTCTGGGCCTGCGTCGGCGCCGACAGGCTGGCCAGCAGCACCAGCGGCGCGGCCAGCACGAGGCGCCGCACGGCGGCCATTGCTCGGGTGATCAGCACGGGCTCCCCCTCCAGTTCACTCGTTCGGTGTCGCCCGGCATTCCTCCCGACCGGGCGCGGCACGGCAGGCGCTCAGACGCAGTCGACCACGCGGAACTCCACCCGCCGGTCGAGCGCATCGCGCTGGTCGTCGGTGCCCAGGCCGACCAGCGCCTCGCGCGAGCCGACGCCGGTGGCCGTCAGGCGCGTGGTGAGCGCGCGGTTGTTGCGCTCGAGCAGGCGCTGCACCGCCTCGGCGCGCTGGCGCGAGAGCCGCTCGTTGACGCTCGCGCTGCCGGTGCGGCTGGTGTGGCCGACGATGCGCACGCAGGCGTCGGCCCTGCCGGTCTGCTGGGCCAGCGACTCGAGCCAGAGCTGGTACTGCTGCGGCAGGTCGCCGATCTGGTTGAACGTGGTCTTGCCGGGCTGGAACAGCAGCTTCACCGGCAGCCGCTTCAGCTCCAGGCCCGACTCGACCAGCTTGCCGAAGGCCTGCTTGGCCTCGTCCTTCTGGCCGAGCTGCCAGCTCGTCAGGTACAGGCCGTTGAGCACGCGCAGGTCGCCCGGATCGGCCAGCACCGAGGCCTCGCGGTAGAGCTTGTTGGCCACCGGGATCTTGCCTTCGCCGTAGGCCATGATGGCCTCGTTGACCACCGCGGCGGCCGGCAGGCGCGCCAGGTACTCCGGGTCGGCCGGGTCGCCGGGCATGGTGTTGATCTGGCAGGAGTTGATGTAGCCCTGCACGGTCTTGTCCTTGTGCCAGGTCGGGCTGTCGGCGTAGTACTTGAGCGGCTCGGGGTTGACCGAGTCGACGGTGGCGCGGTCGAGCTGTTTGGCCACCACCTTGCCGGTGCGCAGGTCGATCAGCGTCAGCCAGACGCGGAAGGCGTCTGGCCGGGTGTCGATGGCGCGCTCCACGTTCACCGGCGTCAGCGTGCCGATCAGCAGGAGCGGCTTGTCGGCCAGCGCCTGGCGCGTCAGCGGCTTGACCTGCCAGGGCTGGTAGCGCGTCTTGATGGTCGACTCGAGCTGCTCGCCCATGCGCACCGTGCTGACGGTCTGCGCGCCGGTGTTGGCGTCGATCAGCGGGTCGACCACCACCGCACGCACCTCGGCGCCGAGCTGCGCGCGCGCCTGCGCGAACAGCTGGTCGCCGGCACGCGCGATCGAGTCCTCGAACCTGACCGGCGCCGGCGCGACGAACTCGCGCGCGGGCGCCGCCGGTGCGGCCGGGGCCGCGGCGGCCGGCACTGCCGGCGCAGCCGGGGCCGCCGCGGCGACCCGCGCCGCGGGGGCGGCGGCCGGGGCCTGGACGACCGGGGTCGTGCCGGTGCTGGTGCAGCCGGCCAGCCAGGCGGCCAGCAGCAGGGTCGGTGGCCAACGACGGCGGGGAGTGCTCGGGATCATGGTGAAGGTGTCCTTCGGTCGTGCGCGCTCTGCGGCGTGCTCAGCGTTTCGGGTAGGCCGGGTCGGGCAGCGGCGCGCTGCAGCCGAGGAAGGTGGTCATCAGCGTCGCCAGCGCCGGGTCGGCCGTCACGCGCTCGGCCACGCGGTCGCGCGAGACCAGCGCGTTGGGCATCGAGGCGTTGCTGTACAGGTCCGCCGTGCCGCCGCAGACATGCGCGGCCGCGCGGGTCGGGTTGAGCACGATCGAATCCCAGTCGAAGCGCGCGCCCATCGATACGTGGCAGGTGCGGCAGGAAGCGCCGACCACCTCGCGGTAGAAGCGCGTCGCGCCGGGGGTCTGCGCTTCGGCGGCAGCCCAGGCCGGCGCGACGTAGGCCTTGTCGAGCGTCGTGCCGCCGCCGGCGTACCAGCCCTGGATCAGCCGGCTGGTCGGCGTGTCGGCGCCCGCCTCGGTGGCCAGCACGAGCTGGTTCAGGTCGTGGATGGCCTTGCTCTGGCGCTCCTCGCTGAGCTTCGGGTCGGACGAGAAGAGGTAGTTGCCGGTGTCGAAGGCCAGGAAGCCCGAGCCGAGGTACGGCGAGGGGTTGCCCTTCTCCGGGAACTTGCCGTTGTACTGCGAGCCGCCGTGGCAGGCCACGCAGGTGCCGGGCATGTACTTCTCGCCGCGGCCGTCGAGGTTGACCGAGGGCAGCAGCGAGCCGTCGGGCGCGAAGGTCAGGAACTTGGTGAACGGCCGGCCGCCGTTGACGCCCGGCGTGGTGGACCATTCCATCGCCACGCAGGCCACTTCGCGCTCGCCGTTCAGCCCCTTGGCGATCGCGTCGTCGACCTCGGCCTGCGTGCCGTGCTCCGGGCCCGGGTGGTTGCAGACCACGAAGGCGATATTGTCCGGCGCCGTGCGCGTGGCGCGCATGAAGCGCACCAGGTTCAGGTCCATCTGGTTGATGTACTTGGCCGAGACCTCGCGGTTGCCCTCGTCGTAGGGCTTGAACTTGTGCTGGCGCTCCCAGTCGTCCAGCGAGATCGGGTCGATCATGTTGCCCTGCGCGTCGCAGTCGCCCACCGCGCCGATGGCGCGGTAGTACATGCAGGCCGACAGCGGGGTGTCCTTGCCCTTGAAGGCGAGGAACTGGTCGGCGCCCGGCAGGCCGTTGGACTGCACGTCCGGCAGCGGCACGATCATGCGGCCGCGCACGTTGCCGTCGGGCCCGGTGGCGACCATCTTGTCGATGCGCGGCCTGCTGTTCGGCACGAGGTGCGACAGCTCCACCGGCTGCGCCGCGCTGTAGCCGGCGGCCCCGGGCGCCGGCACGTCGAGCGTGGCGGCATAACCTTCGCACTCGACGCGCAGCTTCAGGCTCGCCTGCACCGGCACGGCGGCGTCGAGCGCGTAGTCGCCGAAGCGGTTGACACGCTGCACGCCACTCAAGGCGCTGCCGTCGGCCTGCAGCAGCTGCACGGTGGCCGCGCGCTGCAGCGCGAAGTAGTCGTTCTGCGTGCCGCAGACGCCGCCGTCCTCGAGGCCCACATGGCCGAACAGGCGCAGGTTGCGCGCCGGGGTCAGCGTCGGCACCACGCGCCGCACACCGGCCTCGGTGCCGCCCACCAGGGTGCCGCAGTCGGAAAGGGCCGCGTCCTGCGACGTGGCGCAGCGGATCCGGTAGGTGTCGCCGGCGCGCAACTTGGGCAGGCTGACCTCGCCGGTCAGGTCGCTCAGGCCGCTGAACACGGTGCTGCCGCCGGCCTCGTCGACCACCTGCACCACCACGTCGGGCTGGTACACCTGCCGCGCCACGGGGGTGCCGCCGCCCGGCGGCACGAAGCGGGTCTGGTTGCCGGCCGCGTCGCCGCTGATGAACCGCAGGCGCGCGGCGCTGCCGTCGAAATCGGTCACCGCGGGGGCCGCGTGGGCCACCGGCGGGCGCGCCGGGACCGCCGTGCCGAGCGCATCGGTGGACACCGCGTACTGCTGCTCGACGTAGCCGCCGCGCCCGTCGGACACGGTGACGTAGGCGAAGTGCAGGCCCGGCCCGTCGGGCAGGGTCCAGACCGTCTCGTTGGCGTTGCGGTTCTCGATCCGGCCCGAGGTCACGCGCCACTGGTACTGCAGCGCGTCCGCCTCGGCGTCGCTGGCCTGCACGCGCAGGTAGGTCTTGTTCGGCCCGCTGTCGCGGTCGCTGCCGGTGCCGCCGCCGCAGCTGGCGAGCAGCGCCGCCGCGGCGCCGACACCCGCCAGGGCCAGGAGGCGGCGAGCCCCCGCTGCGCGGGCGGCCTTCAGGTTCGAGAGATTCCCCATACGACGACCCGGATCCGCTGTCCTTGAGGCCGGTCATGGTAGTCGCGCACCCCCCCTCGAACACCCCCAATGTTGGCGGTACGCGTCGCAGGGTTTCCCGGCATAAGCGGGGCCCCGCTGCGCCGACGCCTAACGACAGCCCAGGGCCTTGAAGCGGTCCGTCAGGGCGGCACTGGTGTCGCCCAGCGACATCTGCTGGATCAGGCGGGCGCACTCGGCCGCGTTGCCGGCGGGTGCGGCCGGGCGCGCGACCGCCGCGGCCGGCGCCGGCGCGGGCGGCTTTGTAGCCGGCGCCGGTGCGGGGCGGATCTCGACGTCGATCGCCTGCGCGCCGAAGCGGCCGTTGCAGGGCGTGATGGCGGCCAGGCAGTCGCCGCCGGCCGGGGCCGGGCCCTCGAACTCGCGCACCAGCACGCCGTCGCGCGCCGTCCATCCGGCAGCCGCCAGGTCCTGCGGCGCCGCGCTCACCAGCGCGATCAGGCTCCAGCGGCCCGGCTCGGGGGGGCGCGCCGTCCAGATCGCCGGACGCAGCTCGAGCCGCGACTCGACCCGCGCGGCGCCGCCGGGGGCGGGATGCCACAGCACCAGCTGGCCGCTGCCCTCGCGGTGGCCGATCAGGTAGAGCTGGCCGGGCTGGCTGCTGCTCAGCGCCAGCCGCGGCGTGTCCTTGCCGGCCACCAGCGGCGCCGCGGGCGGCTTCAGGTCCACCCGCCAGGCCGGATCGCGCCCCGCCAGCCACTGCGCCAGCGCCTCGGCCGGCGAGCGGGCCGCCACCGGCGCCGGCGCCGGCGGCGGCGGGGATGGGCTGGGCGCCGGCGGGGTCGGCGCGGGGGTGGGCGGCG
>QJOU01000132.1 GCA_003265685.1 Piscinibacter caeni
GAGCGCCAGCAGCTCGTCGCCGGCGGCGATGCCTGCGGCCTCGGCCGCGCCGCCGCGCAGCACGTGCGTGGCCTTGACGCCGCCCAGCGCCGACTCGCTGACGCGCAGCCCGAGGCGCTGCGCCAGCGACGGCGCCTGCGTCTGCCAGGCCACGCCCGCCGCCGCGAGCAGCTCCTGCAGCGGCAGCTCGCCGGTGCCGTGCACCCAGTCGGCCAGCTCGCGCGCGTACGAGCGGCCGCCCACCGCCTCCAGCGCGGCGGCCACGTCGGCCTCGCCGATCGGCCCGCCCCCGCTGCCGTCCCACAGCCGGCGCAGCACCGCGTCGAGCGAAGCGCCGTCGCGGCGCAGGCTCAGGTCCAGCGCCAGCGCCACCAGCGCGCCCTTGGCGTAGTAGCTGATGGTCGCGTTGGGCGTGTTCTCGTCGCTGCGGTAGTACTTGACCCAGGCGTCGAAGCTGGCCTGCGCGACGCTCTGCACCTGCCGCCCGGGGCTGGCCTGCACCGCGGTGACGGTGCGGCCCAGCAGGCGCAGGTAGCGCGCGGGGTCGATCAGGCCGCAGCGGCGCAGGAACAGGTCGTCGTAGTAGGAGGTGAAGCCCTCGAAGAACCACAGCAGCCCGGTGTAGTTCTCGCGCGTGTAGTCGTAGCGTGCGAACTCCGCCGGCCGCAGGCGCTTGACGTTCCAGGTGTGGAAGTACTCGTGGCTGATCAGCCCGAGCAGTTCGACGTAGTGGTCGCTCGTCTCGGCGCTGCCGCGCGCGGGCAGGTTGCGGCGCGCCGCCAGCAGCGCGGTGCTGGCGCGGTGCTCCAGGCCACCGTGGCCGTCTTCCGCGGTGTTGAGCAGGAACACGTAGCGCTCGAAGGGCGCACGCGGCGCCCGGCCGCGGCTGCGCCCGCCGTGCCAGAAGGCGATCTGCGCCTCGCAGAGGCGCTGCGTGTCGGCGAGCAGCCGCTCGCCGTCGAAATCGGGCAGCGCACCGGCCACGACGAACTCGTGCGGCACCTCGTGCGCCGTGAACTCGCCGCGCCAGAAACGGCCCAGCTCGACCGGGTGATCGACCAGCTCGTCGTAGTCCGCCGCGACGAAGCCGCCGCCCGGCGCCGCCGGCAGCGCGGTGGCGATCTCCCAGCCGCGCGGCAGGCGGCCGATCTGCAGCCGGTGCGGCTCGCTCTCGCGCCCGTGCACGCGCAGGAACACGCTGGTGCCGTTGAAGAAGCCGCGGTTCGCGTCGAGGAAGGCGGCACGCACCGAGGTGTCGAAGGCGTAGACGCGCCAGCGCAGCGTCAGCGTGGTGCCGCCCTCGCAGGCCACCTCCCACGTGGCCTTGTCGAGCTGCGTCACGGCGCGCTCGTGCCCGCCCTGGGTGGCGCGCAGGCCCGACAGGTGGCGCGCGAACTCGCGCACCAGGTAGCTGCCGGGAATCCACACCGGCAGGCTCACCTGCTGCTGCGCCTCGGGGCGCGGCAGCGTCAGCGTGACCTCGAACAGGTGCGCGTTCGCGTCGGCGACATCGAGGCGGTAGTTGACCATCAGGCCCCCGCCGCGCCGAGGAAGCAGGCGAGCGCCGCCACCGCCGAGAGCCGGAAGCGCAACGTCAGCCACGCCGCCGCACCCTGCGCCGGGTAGACACGCCGGTCGACCAGGTAGCAGGCCACCAGCGCCACCCCGTGCAGCACCAGCCCGGCGTAGGGCGGCATCATCACCGCCACCCAGGCCAGCAGCGAGGGTGTCACGCCCCACCACAGCAGCGCGGCCGGCGCGTCGGCGCGGCGCATCGCGAAGCCCCAGTGGATGCCGCCCAGGAAGGACACGATCACCGCCGCGTAGGCCGACAGCGCCAGCGTCACGTAGGGGTGTGCATCGGGCCGCACCAGCCAGGTCAGCAGCGCCCCGGCGACGAACGGGATCAGCCCGGCATAGCCCAGGCGCAGCGCGGCCGCGTTCGGCCCGGGCAGCGGGGCCGGGCCGGGCGTGGGGACGGGGGTCGGGGTCAGCGTGGCGGTCGGCATGGGCGGGATTGTCCTTCACCCCCGGGCACCACCCGGTCTTCGGGAAATGGCGAAGATGTGGCGCTTGCGGCGCGCTGGCGCGCCGTCGGGCACCGGTCCATCACCCGCCGGAGACGTCCATGGACGCCCTGATCCTGGCGCGCATGCAGTTCGCCGCCAACATCACCTTCCACATCCTCTTTCCCACCATCACGATCGCGCTCGGCTGGCTGCTGCTGTTCTTCCGCTGGCGCTACCTGAAGAGCGTGGAGCCTCAGGGCAAGCAGGCCTGGCTGAACGCGTACCGCTTCTGGACCAAGGTGTTCGCGCTGTCGTTCGCGCTCGGCGTGGTCAGCGGCGTGACGATGAGCTTCCAGTTCGGCACCAACTGGCCCGGCTTCATGGAACGCGCCGGCAACGTGGCCGGGCCGCTGCTCGGCTACGAGGTGCTGACCGCGTTTTTCCTCGAGGCCGGCTTCCTCGGCATCATGCTGTTCGGCCACGGCAAGGTGAGCGAGCGGGTGCACCTGCTGGCGAGCTTCTTCGTCGCCTTCGGCACCACGCTGTCGGCGTTCTGGATCCTGGCGCTGAACTCCTGGCTGCAGACACCCGCCGGCCACGAGATCATCGACGGCGAGTTCCACGTGCGCAGCTGGGTCGAGGTGGTGTTCAACCCGTCGTTCCCGTACCGCTTCGCGCACATGCTGCTGGCCTCGGCGCTGACCTGCGCCTTCCTGATGGCCGGGCTGTCGGCCTGGCAGATCCTGCGCGGCGCCTCGTCGCTGGCCGCGCCGCGCACCCTGCGCGTGGGCCTGACGCTGGCCGCGCTGCTGATCCCGCTGCAGATCGTCGTGGGCGACCTGCACGGCCTGAACACGCTGAAGCACCAGCCGCAGAAGATCGCCGCGATGGAAGGCGTGTGGGAGACCGAACGCGGCGCGCCGCTGCTGCTGTTCGCCATCCCCGACGACAAGGCGCGGACCAACCACTTCGAGATCGGCATCCCGCGCGGGGCCAGCCTGATCCTGACGCACGACCCCGACGGCGAGATCAAGGGCCTGAACGAGTTCCAGGGCGCGCACCCGCCGGTGCTGCCGGTGTTCTGGGCCTTCCGCACGATGGTCGGCATGGGCGTGCTGATGCTCGCGACGGCCTGGGCCGGCTGGTGGCTGGCGCGCCGTGCGCAGTGGCGGCCCGAGGCGCTGCCGCGCCGGCTGCTGTGGGTGCTCGCGGGCATGACCTTCTCCGGCTGGGTGGCCACGGTGGCCGGCTGGTACGTCACCGAGATCGGCCGCCAGCCCTTCATGGTGTTCGGCCTGCTGCGCACCGCGGACGTGGCCTCGAACGTGCCCGCGCCGATGATCGCGCTGACGCTCACGCTGTACGTCACGGTCTATCTCGCGCTGATCGTCGCCTACATCGGCGTGCTGAAGTACATGGCCGAGAAGCCCGAGCAGGTGCTGCGCGTGGACGAGGAGGAACTCGCCGCCACGCCGGTGGGCGCGATCACCGCGCCGGTGGTGAGCCGGAGCTTCAGATGAACCTCATGTCGTTCGACGAAGCCCTGCCGGTCATCTTCATGGCCCTGATGGGCCTCTCGATGCTGGTGTACGTGATCAGCGACGGCTACGACCTCGGCGTGGGCATGCTGATGCACCGCGCCACGCCCGAGCAGAAGGACGTGATGGTCGCCTCGATCGGCCCGTTCTGGGACGCCAACGAGACCTGGCTGGTGCTGGGCATCGGCATCCTGCTGGTCGCCTTCCCGAAGGCGCACGGCCTGGTGCTGACCGAGCTGTACCTGCCGGTCACGCTGATGCTGGTCGGGCTGATCCTGCGCGGCGTGGCGTTCGACTTCCGCGTCAAGGCCAAGGCGCTGCACAAGCCGCTGTGGGACCGCGCCTTCTTCGCCGGCTCGATGCTCGCGTCGCTGGCGCAGGGCTGGATGCTCGGGCGCTACGTCAGCGGCTTCGGCACCGGCTGGAACTACCCGCTCTTCGCCGCCGCGATCGCGCTCGCGCTGCCGATGGCCTACGTGTTGCTGGGCGCCTGCTGGCTGGTCATGAAGACCGAGGGCGAGCTGCAGCGGCGTGCGGTCGACTGGGCGCGTCTGGCCTGGTGGCCGATGGTCGGCGGCCTGCTGCTGATCTCGATGGCCACGCCCTGGATCAGCGCGACGGTGCGCGAACGCTGGTTCGTGCTGCCGGAGATCATCGCGCTGTCGGCCATCCCGCTGATGACCGGGCTGGCGCTGCTCGCCGTGCGCGCGGTGCTGGGCTCGAAGGCGGTGCTCGGGCCGCTGTGCGCCCTGCCCTTCGTGCTGCTGATCGTGGTGTTCGTGCTCGGTTTCCTCGGCCTGGCCTACAGCCTCTACCCCTACGTGGTGATCGACCGGCTGACGATCTGGCAGGCCGCCAGCAGCCCGGCCGCGCTGAAGGTGATCCTGATCGGCACCTGCATCTCGGTGCCGGCGATCGCCGCCTACACGGTGTTCGCCTACCGCGTGTTCGGCGGCAAGACGGGCGAGCTGAGGTACGCGTGAGGCGTCGCAGCGCGCTGCTGGCGGGCCTGGCGCTGGCGGCTCCGGTGCGGGCCGACACGGCGCCGCTGGAGATCGGCGGCGGCCGGCTCACGCTGGCCGTCGACAGCGAGCTCCCGGGCGCCGTGCGCGCCGCGGTGCCGGGCTGGATCGCCGGGGCCGCTCAGGCCGTGGCCGGCTACTTCGGCCGCTTCCCGGTGCCGGCGGTGGAGATCGAGGTCGCGGCGGCCGAGGGCAGCGGCGTGCGCCATGGCCGCGCCCGTCCCGGCCCGCCGCTGCGGCTGCAGCTCGCCCTCGCGCCCGACACCGAGCCGGCGCGCCTGCGCGACGACTGGGTCGCCGCGCACGAGATGGTGCACCTCGCGGTGCCGCGCCTGGCGATCGCGCACAACTGGCTGCACGAGGGCATCGCCACCTATGTCGAAGGCGTGGCGCGGGCACGGGCCGGGCTGATCGCGCCGCGCCGGCTGTGGATCGAACTGGCGCAGCAGCTGCCGCAGGGCCAGCCGCGGCCGGGCGAAGGCGGGCTCGACGACACCGTCACCTGGGCCCGCACCTACTGGGGCGGCACCTTGTTCTGCCTGCTGGCCGACGTGCGGCTGCGCGAGCGCGGCGCCGCCGGCGGGCTGCAGCAGGCGCTGCAGGGACTGCTGGCGGCCGGCGGCAGCTACGCGGTGGCCTGGGACATCCGGCGCGTGCTCGAGGCCGCCGAGGCCGCCACCGGCCAGGCCACGCTGAGCGAGCTGTACGCGCAGATGAAGAACACGCCGCGGCCGGTCGACCTCGACACGCTGTGGGCCCGGCTCGGCGTGGACGGCACCCGGCTGCGCGAAGACGCACCGCTGGCCGCGCTGCGGCGCGCCATCACCGCGGGCTGAGCTCAGCCCACCCGCAGCGTGAACGACGCGAGCGGCGCGTCGAAGGCCGCCAGCCAGGTCTGCCCCGGCGCGAGCGGCCAGGCGTCGGTCCAGGTGCCGGTGGTCACCACGTCGCCGGGCCGCAGCGCGGGCGCGCCCGGGCAGCGCTGCAGCTCGTGCACGAAATGCAGCAGCGCGTGCAGCGGGCCGTCGAGCACGTGCCGGCCCTGCCCCTGCTCGATGGGCACCCCGTCGCGCGACAGCTGCACGCGGCTGGCCGCGAGCCGCTCGTCGAGCGCCGCACCGTGGTCCGCCCAGGCACGCACCGGCTGGGTCGGGCCGACGAACAGCCGGCCATGCAGGCCGCCGTCAGCCACCGTCTCGGGCGCGCCGAAGCGCCAGCCCGGCGCATGCGACTGCACCACCTCGAACCCGGTCGCGAGCCAGTCGAGCGCCTCGAACAGCTGCTCGAGCGTCGGCTCGGCCGGCGGCGTGGCGCGCAGGCCGAACACCAGCTCCGGCTCCAGGCGCGGCTGGCAGAGGCGCTCGAGCGCGAGCGTGGCCTGGCCGTCGGGGCAGTGGCGCAAGGTGCTGTCCCACACCGTGCCCCAGATGGGCGCGAACACGCCGTAGCGTTGCCAGATCGTGCGGTTGGTGAAGCCGATCTTGAAGCCCACCGGCCGCTCGCCGCGTGCCTCGCGCAATGCGCGCACGGCCAGTGCGTCGCGGTAGGCGGCCGCCAGGTCGGCGGGCCGCGACGCGTCGTCCGGCCAGGGCTGGCCGCCGTCGAGGTGCGCCAGCAGCCGCTGCGGCAGCATCAGGGCTTGGCGGTGCGGCTGGCGACGAACTGCTTCTCGAGCGCGGCGGCGTTCATCGCCCCGCCGACCCGCTTGCCGTCCTCGAACACCAGCGCCGGCGTGCCGTTGATCTTGTGCTTCTGGCCCAGCTCGGCATTGCGCTCCAGCGCCGAGGCATCGCACTGGCCCATCGCGCGTGGCGGCGCGGTGCCGTTGAGCATCCAGTCGCGCCAGGCGGCGGTGCGGTCCTTGGCGCACCAGATGTTCTTCGCCTTCTCGGGCGAGTCGCCGCCCAGGATCGGGTAGAGGTAGGTGTAGACCGTGACGTCCTTGATGTCGTTCAGGTCGCGCTCGAAGCGCTTGCAGTAGCCGCAGTTCGGGTCGGCGAACACCACCAGCTTGCGCGCGCCGGTGCCCTGCTTCCACACGATCGCGTCCTTCACCGGCAGCGTGGCCGGGTCGATCGCGGTCAGCTTGTCGATGCGCGCCTGGGTCAGGTTGGTACGGCTTGCGGTGTCGACCAGGTGGCCGTCGATCAGGTAGTTGCCCTTCTCGTCGGAGTAGTAGATGTCGGCGCCGACGCGGATCTCGTAGAGCCCGGGGATCGGCGTCTTGCTGATTTCGTCGATCTTCGGGAAGTTGGGCAGCCGCTCGGCGATGGTCTTGCGGATCGCCGCGCTGTCCTGCGCCCAGGCAGCGCCGGCCACGCACCAGGCGGCGGCCAGCAGGAGGATCCGGATCGGGGTGCGCATGACGGGCCTTTCAGGCATCGAGCGCCTGGGCGGTGAGCCAGCGCTTCAGGGGAGGGAGCCGGTTCACCAGAGTCAAACCGCGGTTGCGCAGTTCCCTGACGGCGGGCGACGTTTCGGCAAAAAGCCGCAGCAAGCCGTCGGTCAGCGTGCCCATCGCCCAGGTCGGCGCGGCGCGCTCGCGCACGTAGCGGCGCAGCAGCTTCTCGTCGCCGAGCGCGCGCCAGGGCTCGCGCGCGGCGATCACCCGTGCCAGCGCGGCCACGTCGGCCAGGCCGAGGTTCAGGCCCTGCCCGGCCAGCGGATGCACCACGTGCGCGGCGTCGCCCAGCAGCACCCAGCCCGGCCCGCACCAGGCCTGCGCCCGGGCGATCGAGAGCGGCCAGGTGGCGCGTGGCGAGGCCGGCGTCAGCGTGCCGGCCGCGCCGCCCGTGGCCTGCGCCAGCTCGGCCGCGAAGGCCGCCTCGTCGAGCGCCGCCAGCGCCTGCGCCCGCTCGCGCGGCAGCGACCAGACCAGCGCGTACGAGCGCCCCGGCTCGGGCGTGTCGAAGGGCAGCAGCGCCAGCACGTCGGGCGAGCGGAACCACTGCCGCGCGGTGCCGTGGTGCGGCTGGCTCGCCACCAGGCGCGCCGCGATCGCGCTGTGGCCGTAGTCGTGGCGCTCGAAGGCCACGCCGAGCGCGGCACGTGTGGCCGAGGCCTTGCCCTCGCACAGCGCCGTCAGCGCGGCGCGCACGGGCGTGGGATCGTCGGGCGGCAGGGTCTCGACGTGCGGGGCCAAGCGCAGCGCCGCGCCCAGCTCGCGCTCCAGCACCGGCGCATCGACGATCCAGGCCAGTTCGCCGACACGCTGCTCGAAGGCCGAGAACTCGATCGCGCCGGGCGCCGCGCCGGCGGCGGCATCACCCTCGACGTGCATGTCGTACACGGGCGTGGCGGCGCGCGCGGGCAGGCCGTCCCACACCTTGAGCGAGCGCAGCAGCGCCACCGAGCCAGCGTTCAGCGCATAGGCGCGCACGTCCTCGGGCGTGTCGGCGCGCGCCGGCTCGCCCTGCAGCGCCACCTGCAGCCCGGCGCGCGACAGCGCCAGCGCCAGGCACTGCCCGACGATGCCCGAGCCGCGTACCAGCACGTCCACCTGTTTCATGGGCTTTCATTGTAGGGAGCGGGGCATGCCCCCGTGCCCCGTGCACAATCGCGCTCCCCTGCCTCCGATCGACCCATGCCGCCCTGGATCCGCCGCAGCCTGATCGGCCTGGCCGCCGTGCTGCTGGTGCTGGTGGCCGGCGCGCTGCTGCTGGTCGCCACCTTCGATGCGAATCGCTACAAGGGCGTGGCGATCGACTGGATGAAGGCGAACCGCAACCGCACGCTGGCGATCGACGGGCCGCTCGAGCTGTCGGTGTTCCCGCGCCTGGCCCTGCGGGCCAGCCGCGTCAGCCTCAGCGAGGCCGGGCGCAGCGAGCGCTTCGCCAGCGTCGAGCAGGCCGCGCTGTCGGTGGCGCTGCTGCCGCTGCTGCAGGGCCGGCTGCAGGTCGACCGGGTCGAGGCGAGCGGCGTGCAGGTCGTGCTCAAGCGCGACGCCCAGGGCCGGCGCAACACCGACGACCTGGCCGGCGGCGCACCGGCCGGCCCGGCGCCCGCGGCACCGCCGGCCTCGGCCGCCGCGCGTGCGCCGCTCGCCTTCGACATCAGCGGCATCGTGCTGAAGGACGTGCGCGCCACCGTGCAGGATGACCCCGCCAAGCTCGACGGCACGCTGCACCTGGTCGAACTGAGCACCGGCCGGCTGACGCCGGGCCTCGACACCCCGGTGACGCTGGACGCGCGGCTGGACTTCCGCCAGCCCGCGCTGAAGGGCACGCTAGTCGGGCGCCTGCGCGTCGCGCCGCAGGCGGGCGGCGCGCTGCGCCTGGCCGACATCGACCTCGCCTGGCGCGGCGACCTGCCCGGGCTCGCTGCCGCCGAGCTGACCCTGGCGATGAGCCGCTTCAGCGTCGAACCCGCGCGCCAGGCGCTCTCGGTCGACCGGCTCAAGCTCGGCCTGAAGGCGCGTCGCGCCGCCGGGCCGCTGGCGCTGACGCTGGACTGGGCCGCACTCGACATCGAGGGCCAGCGCCTGAAGGGCAGCCCGCTGCAGGGCACGCTGTCGCTCGGCGGCGCCAGCAGCGTGGAGCTGGCGTTCAAGACCGGCGCGCCGGCCGGCAGCTTCGACGCGGTGACCCTGCCCAACCTCGACGCCCGCGTCAGCGGCAGCGGCGCCGGCCGCAAGATCGACGGCCAGGTGCGCGGCCGCGTCACGGCCGGGCCGAAGGCAGCCTCGTGGGCGCTGAACGGCCAGGTCAACGGCAACGCCTTCACGCTGGACGGCAACGCGAAGCTCGACGCCGCGGTGCCCTTCGTCAAGGCGCAGGCGAAGTTCGACGCGCTGGACCTGAACACGCTGCTGCCCGAAGGCGCCTCGGCCGGCACCACCGGCGAGCATCCCGGCCCGGCGCCGGACGACACGCCGGTGGACCTGTCCGGCCTGAAGGCGCTGAACGCCCAGCTCGCGCTGCGCGCCGGCACCCTGGTGCTGCGCCAGTACCACGTCGCCAACGCGCGGGTCGAGGCGAACCTGGACAACGGCCTGCTGCGCGTGCCGGTGCTGCAGGGCCAGGCCTGGGACGGCACGCTGGACGCCAGCGCGCAGGCCGACGCCAAGGGCAACCGCGTCGCCGTCAAGGCGCTGGCCAGCGGCGTGAACATCAACGCGCTGCTGAAGGACGTGGCGGGCAAGGAACTGCTCGAAGGCCAGGGCCGCGTGACGCTCGACGTGGCCAGCGCCGGCGCCACGGTCGGCCAGCTGCGCTCGCGGCTGGGCGGCAGCGCCGCGCTGCAGCTGCGCGACGGCGCGGTCAAGGGCATCAACCTGGCCAAGAGCCTGCGCCAGGCCAAGGCCGCGCTCGGCATGGCCGACCGCAGCCAGAAGTCGAGCCGCGACGAGAAGACCGATTTCTCCGAGCTCAGCGCCAGCTTCCGCATCGCCGACGGCGTGGCGCGCAGCGACGACCTGGACCTGAAGAGCCCCTACCTGCGCGTCGGCGGCGACGGGCTGGTGGACATCGGGCGCGGCCTGATCGACTACACCGCCCGTGTGAGCGTGACCGACACCTCGGCCGGCCAGGGCGGCGCCGAGCTGGCCGCGCTCAAGGGCGTGACGGTGCCGGTGCGCCTGACCGGCCCGTTCGAGGCGATCGACTGGAACATCCGCTGGTCCGCGGTGGCCGCCGGCGCAGTGCGCAACAAGCTCGAGGACAAGCTGAAGGAACGCCTGGGCGTGCAGCCCGCCGCCCCCGGCGCCTCCGCGCCCAAGCCCAGGGACGCGCTGAAGGACAAGCTGCTGAAAGGAATTCTCAAGTGATCCCAGGAGACGTCGAGGTCCGCATTGCCGGCCTGGCGGTGCACCCGGTCAAGTCCTGCGCCGGCATCGCGCTGGAGGAGGCGCTGCTGATCGAGACCGGGCTGGAGTTCGACCGCGCCTGGATGGTGGTGGACGAGGCCGGCCGCTTCGTCAGCCAGCGCGAGCTGCCACGCCTGGCGCTGGTGAAGCCGACGCTGCGCCAGCTCGACATGATCCTGCGCGCGCCGGGCATGCTGGCGCTGCACATCGCGCTCGACACGGTCGAGGCGCCGGCGCGCGTGACGGTGTGGGACGACGAGGTCGCCGCCTACGACATGGGCAACCTCGCGGCGCAGTGGTTCAGCGATTTCCTCGGCCGCAAGCTCCGCCTGGTGCGCTTCGACCCCGAGCAGCGCCGCCTGTCGAGCCGGCGCTGGACCGGCCCGTTCGAGGCCGAGAATGCGTTCAGCGACGGCTTCCCGCTGCTGGTGGCCTCGACGGCCGGGCTGGCCGAGCTGAACCGCCGGCTCGCCGCGGCCGGCCAGGCGCCGGTGACGATGGAGCGCTTCCGGCCCAACCTCGTGCTCGACGGGCTCGACGCGCACGGCGAGGACCACCTCGACGAGATCTGGTTCGACGCGCCGGAAGGCCCGGTGCGGCTGAAGCTCGTGAAGCCCTGCTCACGCTGCAGCATCCCGGACGTCGACCCCGCGACCGCCGAAACCGGCCATGCGGTGGGCGACACGCTGGCCGCCTACCGCGTCGACGCGCGCCTGGACGGCGCGATCACCTTCGGCATGAACGCCATCGTGCTCGAAGGCCTCGAGTGCACGCTGCGCACGGGCCTGAGCGGGCAGGCGAGCTTCCGCTTCGAATGACGCGCGTGCCGACCGCCGCGCTGTTCGCGGTGTGCGTGATCGTCTGGAGCACGACCTGGTACGCCATCACCTGGCAGGTGGACACGGCCGCGCCGGAAGTCGGCGTGGCGGCGCGCTTCGGCCTGGCCGGCGCGGTGGTGCTCGCGGCGCTGGCGCTGCGCGGCCTGCCCTGGCGCTGCGGGCCACGCGAGCATGCCCGCTTCGCGCTGCAGGGCGTGCTGCTCTACGGCATCTCCTACGTGGCGGTCTACCACGCGGAGACGCTGCTGGTCTCCGGCCTCGTCGCGGTGGGCTACTCGGCCTCGCCGTTGCTGGGTGGGCTGGGCTCGCGCTGGCTGTTCGGCACGCCGCTGACACGGCGCTTCGTCGCCGGCGGGCTGCTCGGGCTGGCAGGCGTGGCGCTGATCTTCTGGCCCGAGTTCGGCCATGCGGCCGCTGCCGCGGGCACCGCCGCCGGCGTCGCTTGGACGGCCGCGGCCGTACTGCTCTCGGCCGGCGGCGCGCTGGCGGCCAGCCGCAACCGCACGCACGGCCTGCCGCTGTGGCCCACGCTCGGCTGGGGCATGGTCTACGGCGCGCTCTCGGCGCTGCTGTGTGCGGCGCTGCTGGGCCGCTCGTTCGTGTTGCCGGCGGCGCCGTCCTGGTGGCTGGCGCTCGGCTACCTGGCGATCATCGGTTCGGTGCTGACCTTCGCGTGTTACCTGACCATCGTCGACCGCCTCGGCGCCGGCGCCTCCGGCACGATCGGTGTGATGACGCCGCTGCTGGCGCTGGTGGTGTCGCTGCTGCTCGAAGGCTACCGGCCGCAGTGGATCAGCCTGGCCGGCGCGCTGCTGGCGGCCTGGGGCAACGTCTGGATGCTGCGGCCGGCCGCGCCGCTCAGGGCCGCCGCGGCGGCAGCGGAATGAACTCGGTTTCGCCGGGGACCGGATCGAAACGCTGCGCTTCCCAGTCGTCTTCCGCCTGGCGGATGCGCTCCTTGCGGCTGGAGACGAAGTTCCAGACCATGAATCGCTGCCCGAGCGGCTGCCCGCCGATCACCACCACGCGCGCGCCGCGTTCGGCATGCAGCGTCGGCTGCGCACCCGGGGGCAGCACGGCCAGCGTGGCGGCCGGCACCGGCGCGCCGCCGAGCGTGATGTCGGCGTCGACGCTGTAGACCGCCCGCTCCTGCGCCACGTCCGGGATCGCGAGGCTGCCGCCGGCGGCCAGCGCGATGTCGAGGTAGAGCGTCGGCGCGAGCGTCGACACCGGCGAGGTGGCGCCGAAGGCCGAGCCGATCAGCACCCGCACCGCGGCCTGCGGCAGCACCACCTCGGGCAGCTGCTGCGCCGGGGTGTGCTGGAACGAGGGCGGATCCTCCTCGTGCTCGGCCGGCAGCGCGCACCACAGCTGCAGGCCGTGGCTGCGCCGCACGCGGCCGCGCCACTCGGCCGGCGTGCGCTCCGAGTGCACGATGCCGCGGCCCGCGGTCATCCAGTTGATCGCGCCGGGCTCGATAAGCTGCACCACGCCGGTGGAGTCGCGGTGCACCTGGGCGCCCTCGAACAGGTAGGTCACGGTGGCCAGGCCGATGTGCGGGTGCGGGCGCACGTCGTGGTTGTCGGCCGGGCCGGCGGTGATCGGGCCGAAGTGGTCGAAGAACAGGAACGGGCCGACCGCCTGGCGCTGCGCCGCGGGCAGGCTGCGCCGCACCATGAAGCCGCCGCCGAGGTCCTTGGTGTGCGGGCGGATCAGTTGCAATTCGCTCATCGCAGGCTCCGTTGGGATTCGCGGGCCAGTGTAGGCGTGCCACCTAGAATCCCGCTTTCCCCCTGCGGTATCCCCGAAAGCCCCTCCCATGAGCCTCAAGTGCGGCATCGTCGGCCTGCCCAACGTCGGCAAGTCGACCCTCTTCAATGCCCTGACGAAAGCCGGCATCGCCGCCGAGAACTACCCGTTCTGCACCATCGAGCCGAACGTCGGCGTGGTCGAGCTGCCCGACCCGCGGCTCGTGAAGCTGGCCGAGATCGTCAAGCCCGAGCGCGTCGTGCCGGCGATCGTCGAGTTCGTCGACATCGCGGGCCTGGTGGCCGGCGCGAGCAAGGGCGAAGGCCTGGGCAACCAGTTCCTCGCGCACATCCGCGAGACCGACGCGATCGTCAACGTGGTGCGCTGCTTCGAGGACGAAAACGTCATCCACGTGGCCGGCAAGGTCGACCCGATCGCCGACATCGAGGTGATCCAGACCGAGCTGTGCCTGGCCGACCTGGCCACGGTGGACAAGAGCCTGGCGCGCTACACCAAGGTGGCCAAGGCCGGCAACGACAAGGAGGCGCAGCGCCTGGTGGACGTGCTGCTGAAGTGCCAGGCCGCGCTGAACGAGGCCAAGCCGGTGCGCAGCATCTCGTTCAGCAAGGAGGAGCTGTTCGTGCTCAAGCCGCTGTGCCTGATCACCGCCAAGCCGGCGATGTTCGTCGGCAACGTCGACGAGCACGGCTTCGAGGCCAACCCGCTGCTGGACAAGCTGCGCGCCTATGCCGAGGCGCAGAAGGCGCCGGTGGTGGCGATCTGCGCCAAGACCGAGGCGGAGCTGGCCGACATGAGCGACGAGGACAAGCAGCTGTTCCTGGCCGAGATGGGCCAGACCGAGCCGGGCCTGAACCGGCTGATCCGCGCCGCGTTCACGCTGCTCGGGCTGCAGACCTACTTCACCGCCGGCGTGAAGGAGGTGCGGGCCTGGACCATCCACACCGGCGACACCGCGCCGCAGGCGGCCGGCGTGATCCACACCGACTTCGAGCGCGGCTTCATCCGCGCCCAGACCATCGCCTACGACGACTTCATCGCCTTCAAGGGCGAGCAGGGCGCCAAGGACGCGGGCAAGATGCGCGCCGAAGGCAAGGAGTACGTGGTGAAGGACGGCGACGTGATGAACTTCCTCTTCAATGTCTGAGCAGGCGCAGCGCCGGCGCGGCCCCGCCCCCTAGCATCGACCGATGCGCCTCGAACCGCTGTCCGTCGACGGCCCGCTGCTCTCGCCCATCGTGGCCGGCGCCTGGCGCATGGCCGACTGGCGCTGGTCGCCGCAGGAGCGCCTGCGCTGGATCGAGCAGTGCGCGGAGCTGGGCGTGACCAGTTTCGACCATGCCGACATCTACGGCGGCTACGCCGTCGAGGCGCTGTTCGGCGAGGCGCTCGCGCTCGCGCCCGGCCTGCGCGAGCGGCTGCAGCTGGTCGGCAAGTGCGGCATCAAGCTGGTCGACCCGGCGCGGCCGGCGCACCGCGTCAAGCACTACGACACCTCGGCCGCGCACATCGTGGCCAGCGCCGAGGCCTCGCTGCGCGCGCTGCGCACCGACCGCCTCGAGCTGCTGCTGATCCACCGCCCCGACCCGCTGCTCGACGCGGACGAGGTGGCGCTCGCCTTCGAGCGGCTGCGCCGCGACGGCAAGGTGCGCCACTTCGGCGTCTCCAACTTCACGCCGGCGCAGTTCGAGCTGCTGGCCAGCCGCACGCCGCTGGTCACCAACCAGATCGAGCTGCACCCGCTGCAGCGCGCGCCGCTGCACGACGGCACGCTCGACCAGCTGCAGCGCCTGCGCCTGCGGCCGATGGTCTGGTCGCCGCTGGCCGGCGGCGCGCTGCTGGCCGGCACGCACGACGCAGCGCGGCGCGTGCAGGCGGTGCTGCACGAGATCGCGTCGGCGCACGGCGTGGCGCCCGCGACGGTGGCCTTCGCCTGGCTGCTGCGCCTGCCGTCGCGCCCGCTGCCGGTGGCCGGCAGCCGCCGCATCGAGGCCTTGCGGGAGGCCGTGGCCGCGCTCGCGCTGCGCCTGGACGCACAGGCCTGGGCCGCACTCTGGCAGGCCGGCAGCGGCCACGAGCTGCCTTGAACCGGCGCGACATGCTGCGGGCGCTGGCGATCGTCGCCGGCACCGCCTGCGTCTACGCGATCGCCGGGCTGCTCGCGCTGCAGGTGGCCATCCCGCCGAGCTACGCCTCGCCGATCTACCCGGCCAGCGGCATCGCCCTGGCGGCCGCGCTGGTCTACGGGCGCATCGCGGTGCCGGGCGCGCTGCTCGGGGCCTTCATCGTCAACGCCTCGCTGAACGCGCAGCGCGGCACGCCCACGCTGGCCGAGGTGGCGGTACCGGCGCTGATCGCGCTCGGCGCGGCGCTGCAGGCCGGCCTCGGGGCGGCGCTGGTACGGCGCTACGCGCGCGCGCCGCGCTCGATCACCGAACCGCGCGACGTCGCGGTGCTGCTCGGCCTGGGCGCGCTGGCGGCCTGCCTGGTCAGCAGCAGCGTGGCGACGCTTGCGCTCTCGCTGGGCGACGCGCTGCCGGCGCAGGACCGCCTGGTCACCTGGTTCACCTGGTACAGCGGCGACGCGCTGGGCACGCTGATCGCCACGCCGATCGCCCTGACGCTGATCGGCCAGCCGCGCGAGGAGTGGCAGGCGCGCCGGCTGTCGGTGGGCCTGCCCCTGACGCTGGCGACGCTGCTGACGGGCCTGGGCATCTGGCAGGTGGCGCGGGTCGACGAGGCGCGCCTGCGCGACGCCTTCGAGCGCAACGCCGACACCGTCGCCTCGGTGCTGCGCTCGCGCCTGCTCGGCCCGATGCACGCGCTGGAGGCGATGCGCGGCGCCTACATCGCCTCCGACACGGTGACGCGCGACGAGTTCGGCATCGCCTCGCGCGCCTGGCTGGACGACGGCGCGATCAGCGCCATCGGCTGGTACGAGCGGGTGCGGCTTGCCGATCTGCCCGCCTTCGAGGCGGCCGCCCGGGCCGAAGGCCAGGCCGGCTACCGGGTGTTCGACCGCGAGGAAGGCGCCGGCTCGCCGGGCGAGGTGCTGGCGATGCGTTACATCGAGCCGGCCGCGAACAACGCGAGCGCGCTCGGCATCAATGCCTGGTCGATCCCGGCGGTGCGCGAGGCGATCGAACGCAGTGCCCGGCTCGACCGTGCGGTGGCCAGCGCGCCCTTCGCGCTGACCCAGGTGCCGCTCGACCAGGACCGCACCGGCGTGGTCGTCTACCGCGCGGTCTTCCGCGAGCGGGCGGCCGAGGCGCCGCGCGAGCGCAGCCTGCGCGGCGCGGTGTTCGTGACCCTGCGGCCGGGGCCGTTCCTGCAGTCGCTGACGCGCGAACTGCCGCCGGCCCTGCACGTGTGCGTGATGGACGGCGACGGCCCCGCAACACTGAACCGCCTGGCCGGGCCGCCCGGTTGCGAGGGCGTGGTGCCGGCCGGCCTGCTCAGCTACGAGCGGCCGTTCCCGTTCGCCGACCGCCAGTGGCGCGTGCGCGTCACCGCCGATCCGCGCGGCCTGGCCGAGGCGCGCGGCGCCAACGCCTGGCTGTTCTCGCTGATCGGGCTGCTGGGCGCCGCGATGCTCGGCGCGCTGCTGCTCGTGGTGACCGGCCGCACCCGGCGCATCGAGGCGGCGGTGCGCGAGCGCACCGCGGCGCTGCAGTCCGAGGTGCACGAGCGCGAGCGCGCCCAGGCGGCTCTGCGCGACAGCGAGCAGCGCTTCCGCAACATCCTGAACAACGTGCCGATCGGCGTGATCTACACCGACCTGCGCGGCAACGTGAAGCAGACCAACCCGCGCTTCTGCGAGCTGACCGGCTTCAGCGACGACGAACTGCTGACCATGACGGTGGCGCAGTTCACCCATCTCGACGACCAGGCCGAGGACGTGACGCTGTCGCGTGCGCTGGTGCAGGGCGAGCTGCCGATGTACCGGCGCCACAAGCGCTACGTGCGCAAGGACGGCCGCATCGTCTGGGTGCAGTCCACCGTCTCGCTGCTGCGCGACGAGACGGGCCGGCCGCACCGCATCGTCGGCGTGGTCGAGGACATCACCGAGCACCTGCGCCTGCTCGAGGCCGAGAAGGCGCGCGACCGCGCCGAGGCGGCCAACCGCGCCAAGAGCGACTTCCTGTCGCGCATGAGCCACGAGCTGCGCACCCCGCTGAATGCGATGCTCGGCTTCGCGCAGCTGCTCGACCTGGACAGGCGCCAGCCCCTCGCCCCCGAGCAGCGCCCCTGGGTGGCGCAGATCCAGCAGGCCGGCTGGCACCTGCTGGAGATGATCAACGAGGTGCTGGACCTCTCGCGCATCGAGTCGGGCAACGTCAAGCTGCTGATCGAGCCGGTCAACCTCGCCGAGCTGCTGGCCGCCAGCATCGCGATGGTCGACGCCGACGCCCGGCGGCGCGGCATCACGATCAGCAGCGCGCTGGCCGACGGCACCGGCGTGCTGCTGGGCGACCCGACGCGGGTCAAGCAGATCCTCGTGAACCTGCTGTCCAACGCGGTCAAGTACAACCGCGACGGCGGCCGCATCCACGTCGGCACGCGGCTGGCCGAGGGGCCGCTGGTCGAGATCGCCGTCACCGACACCGGCCTGGGCATGACCGAGACGCAGCTGGCTGACCTGTTCCAGCCCTTCAACCGGCTCGGACGCGAGGAGTCGGGCCAGGAGGGCACCGGCATCGGCCTCGTGATCAGCCAGCGCCTGGCCGAGCTGATGGGCGGCTCGCTGCGGGCGCGCAGTGCGGCCGGCAAAGGCTCGTCGTTCATCCTCGCGCTGCCGGGCGCGCACGAGCCCGACACGGTGCCGTCCGACCTGGACGGGCTGGACCGGGCGGCGCCCGGCTACCACCGCCGCATCGTGCACTACGTCGAGGACAACGAGACCAACGTCGAGGTGATGCGCGGCATCCTGGCGCAGCGGCCGCAGGTGCAGATGGAGGTGTCGGTCGACGGTGCGCAGGCGCTGGCGGCGATCCGCCGCAGCCTGCCCGACCTGGTGCTGCTGGACATGCACCTGCCCGACCTGCCCGGCGAGGAGCTGCTGCGCCGCCTCAAGGCCGACCCGGCCACCGAGGGCATCCCGGTGGTGGTGGTGTCGGCCGACGCGACCGCGGCGCAGATCGACGCCGCACTCCAGGCCGGTGCCAGCCTGTACCTGACCAAGCCGGTCAGCGTCGCGGAGCTGCTGGCGGCGGTGGACGACGTGCTGGAGCGCACCGAGACACGCTTCGGCTGAGCTCCGGGATGGCCCGCCGGCGCGGCGGCGATGGCCCGTTGGAGCGATGTGGCCCGGCGGCCCGGCCGGAACACTGCCGGGCATGTTCCCGCTGCTGGTCGCCACCGCCCTGCTGATCGCCACCGCGCCATGCGCGGCCGAGGCGCCGCTGCCCGAGCCCCTGCCCGAGCGCCTGGCCGACACCGGCTGGGGCCACCTCGAGATGCTGCCGTTCTCGCCGCAGTACCCGCTGTGGACCGACGGCGCGGACAAGCGCCGCTGGCTGCACCTGCCGGAGGGCCGCTTCATCGATGCGTCCCGGCCCGACGCCTGGGAGTTCCCGCCCGGCACCAGGCTCTGGAAGGAGTTCGGCTTCGCCGGCCGACCCGTCGAGACGCGTTACATCGAGCGGCTGCCCGACGGCCGCTGGCGCTACGCCAGCTACCTGTGGGAGGCCGACGGCCGCAGCGCCCGGCTCGCGCCCGAGCGCGGCGTCACGCTCGCCGTGCAGGGCGCGCCCGGCGGTCGCTACACCGTGCCGGGGCGCCTGGACTGCACCGCCTGCCACGAGGGCGCGCCGGTGCCTGTGTTGGGCGCCAGCGCACTGCAGCTCTCGCCCGACCGGGATCCGCTCGCGCCGCACGCCGCGCCGGCCCGCCCGGGCGATGCCGACCTGCCCACGCTGATCGCCCGCGGCTGGTTGCGCGGCCTGCCGGCGGCGCTGCTGGTGCAGCCGCCGCGCATCGCGGCGCAGAGCCCGGTCGAGCGCGCCGCCTTCGGTTACCTGCACGCCAACTGCGGCCATTGCCACAACGACCATGGCGCCCCGGTCGCGCTGGTGCTGGCGCAGTCGGCCGCCGACCCGGCCGGCAGCGCCGCGCGCGTGCGCGCCGCGCTGCTGGACGGCCCCGACCGCTGGCGCCCGGCCGGCGCCGGCCCGGACGCCCGCCTGGTGGTGCCCGGGCAGCCGGCCGCCAGCCTGCTGCTGGCACGCCTGCAGACCCGCGACCCGCTGCGCCAGATGCCGCCGCTGGGCACCCGCCAGGCCGACGCCGAAGGCGTCGCCGCCGTCACCTCCTGGATCAACCACCCGCTGCTCATGCGAAAGGAACCGCAGCCATGAAACCCGCCCTCTCCCTGATCGCCTCCGCCCTGCTCGCCGCGGCACTGCCCGCGGCCGCCCAGGACAGCACCGTCGCGCGCGGCAAGTACCTGGTCAGCACCTCCGCCTGCCACGACTGCCACACGCCGTTCAAGCTCGGGCCGAACGGGCCGGAGCCGGACATGAGCCGCGCGCTCTCCGGCCACCCCGAGGGCCTGCAGATGCCGCCGGCGCCGAAGCTGCCCGAGGGGCCCTGGCTGGTGGTCTCGTCGGCGACCAACACCGCCTGGTCCGGTCCCTGGGGCGTGAGCTTCACGGCCAACCTGACGCCGGACGCCGAGACCGGCCTGGGCAAGTGGACGCTGAAGGACTTCGTCGCGACGATCCGCACCGGCCGCCACCTGGGCCGTGGACGCGCGGTGCTGCCGCCGATGCCGATCCCGGCCTACAGCCAGTTCAGCGACGCCGACCTGGAGGCCATCTTCCGCTACCTGCAGACGGTGCCGGCCGTGCGCAACCGGGTTCCGGAGCCGCTCGCGCCGCTGACCGCATCAAGTCAGTGAGCACTCTCTCGCTCCGGGATTGTTGTGCCGGATGGAGAGAACTGTTGCCGCCAGCAGATCAGCACTCGGCGGGGGCGAGTGCTAATATGAGCGGAACGAAAGGAGTCTCAGCGTGTCTGAAGCTTCCATGAACATGACCCCCACCACTGCACTGGCATTGCGCGACCCCTGGGCCCTGGTGCCCTCGCTGGGCAACCTGGACGCCTATATCAGCGCCGTGAACCGCCTGCCCCTGCTCAGCCAGGAGGAAGAGGTGTCGCTGGCTCGCCGGCTGCGCGCCAGCGGCGACCTCGAGGCCGCCGGGAAGCTGGTGCTCTCGCACCTGCGCTTGGTGGTGTCGATCTCGCGCCAGTACCTCGGCTACGGCCTGCCGCAGGGCGACCTGATCCAGGAAGGCAACGTCGGCCTGATGAAGGCCGTCAAGCGCTTCGACCCCGAGCAGGGCGTGCGCCTGGTGAGCTATGCGATGCACTGGATCAAGGCCGAGATCCACGAGTACATCCTGAAGAACTGGCGCATGGTCAAGGTCGCCACGACCAAGGCCCAGCGCAAGCTGTTCTTCAACCTGCGCTCGATGAAGCAGAGCCTGAAGGGCGAGGCCGAGGACCAGGACACCCACCGCGCCACGCTGACGCAGGGCGAGGTGGACACGGTGGCGCGCACGCTCAACGTCAAGCGCGAGGACGTGCTCGAGATGGAGACGCGCCTGTCCGGTGGCGACGTCGCGCTCGAGCCGCAGAGCGGCGACGACGGCGAGGAGAGCTACGCGCCGATCGCTTATCTCGCCGACGAGTCGCATGAGCCGACCCGGGTGCTCGAGGCGCGCGGGCGCGACTGGCTGGCCGGCGACGGCATCAGCCGCGCGCTCGAGGCGCTGGACGCGCGCAGCCGCCGCATCGTCGAGGAGCGCTGGCTCAAGGTCAACGACGACAGCTCCGGCGGCATGACGCTGCACGAGCTGGCCAGCGAGTACGGCGTGAGCGCCGAGCGCATCCGCCAGATCGAGGCGGCCGCGATGAAGAAGATGCGCAAGGCGCTGGAAGTCACCCAGTGAGGCTGGCCCGGGGCCGGCCTCAGCCGGGCGCGGCACCCAGCAGCGTCTTGAGGTCCGCCGTCAGCGCCTCGGCGCCGCTGTTGTAGCGCACGAACACGCGCAGCCGGCCCTGGGCATCGAACAGGTACGAGCCGGCCGTGTGGTCCATGGTGTAGCTGCCCTCGGTCTTGCCCGGCACCTTGGCGTAGAAGACCTTGAACTCCTTGGCTGCCGCGGCGGTCTGCTCGGGTGTGCCGCGCAGCGCGACGAAGCTCGGGTCGAAGTTGGCCATGTAAGCCTTGAGCAGCTGCGGCGTGTCGCGCTCGGGGTCGACGCTGACGAAGATGCCCTGCACCTTGTCTCCCTCCGGCCCGAGCGACTTCTTCACCTGGGCCAGTTCGGCCATCGTGGTCGGGCAGACGTCCGGGCATTGCGTGTAGCCGAAGAAGATCACCAGCACCTTGCCCTTGAAGTCGGCCAGGGTGCGCAGCTTGCCGTCCTGGTCGGGCAGCGACAGCGTGCGGCCGTAGTCGGCACCGGTGATGTCCACGCCCTTGAACTGCAGCTTGTCGGCGGGCGTGGCGGCACGGTCGCAGCCGGCCAGCGTGGCGGCGCCCGCGGCGAGGAGGAGGTGGCGGCGGTTGAGGGTCACGGCAGCAGCAGTCCCAGGTAGTGGTCGACCAGCAGCGCGGCGAACAGCAGCGACAGGTGGAGGATCGAGAAGCGGAAGGTCTTGCGCGCCTGCTGGTCGGAGTAGCTCCGCCACAGCCGCCACGCATGGCGGATGAACAGCCCGCCCAGCACCAGGGCGGCCACGAGGTAGGGCCAGCCGCTCATGCCCGCGACGAAGGGCAGCAGCGTGGCCGCGAACAGCACCAGCGTGTAGAGGAAGACGTGCAGCCGCGTCAGCTCGGCACCGTGCGTCACCGGCAGCATCGGCAGGCCCGAGCGGCGGTAGTCCTCGGCGCGGTACAGCGCCAGCGCCCAGAAATGCGGCGGCGTCCAGACGAAGATGATCAGGCACAGGATCAGCGACTCCGGAGAGACCTCGCCGCGCATCGCGGCCCAGCCCAGCACCGGCGGCATCGCGCCCGAGGCGCCGCCGATCACGATGTTCTGCGGCGTCAGCGGCTTGAGCACCACGGTGTAGATCACCGCGTAGCCGACGAAGGTGGCGAAGGTCAGCCACATGGTCAGCGGGTTGGCGCCCCAGTACAGGATGGCGCTGCCGGCCGTGCACAGCAGCGCGGAGAACAGCAGCGTCTGGGGGCGCGTGAGCTCGCCCTTGGCGGTGGGCCGCCAGGCGGTGCGTGCCATGCGCGCGTCGATGTGCTGCTCGACGAGGCAGTTGAAGGCCGCCGCCGCGGCGGCCACCAGCCAGATGCCGACGGTGCCGGCCAGCGCGAGGCGCCAGTCGGGCAGGCCGGGCGAGGCGAGCAGCATGCCGATCACGGCGCAGAAGACGATCAGCTGCACCACGCGCGGCTTGGTCAGCACGTAGTACTGGCGCACCCGCGACGGCGGGCGGGCGGCGGGCAGGGCGGCGCGGGCGGCGGTCTCGGCCATGGGGCTCAGGAGGTCATCGGCAGCGGCAGCGCCGCGGCCGGCGCGGCGGGCCGCTCGCGGCCCTGGCCCGCG
>QJOU01000133.1 GCA_003265685.1 Piscinibacter caeni
GACCCCTGAACCAAAGATACAAGGAGATCATCATGAAGTTCACGATTCCCCAACCCCTGCAACACGAACACGAAGCCCTGCACGAGCGGCTGCGCCAGGCCACGCAGGCCGGCGGCGAGGTCGGCGAGGCGGCCAAGACACTGGCGCACCTGATGCACCCGCACTTCGTCAAGGAAGACCAGATCGCGCTGCCGCCGCTGGGCCTGCTCGCGCCGCTGGCGCGCGGCGAATGGAGCGCCGAGATGGCCGAGGTGCTGACGCTCACCGAGCAGCTCGAGGCCGAGCTGCCGCAGATGCTGGCCGAGCACCAGGCCATCGTCGCGGCCTTGAACAAGCTGCGCGAGGCCGCCGCGCGCGCCGGCCGCACCGAGATCGTCGCCTTCGCCGAGGCGCTGGTCGAGCATGCGCGCACCGAGGAAGAGGTGATGTACCCGGCCGCGGTGCTGGTGGGCCAGGTGGTGCGGCAACGGCTGGGCCCGCGCGCACCCACGGCAGCGTGAGAATGTCGGCCATGCACACACCCGCCTTCTTCGATGCGGTGCCGGCGATCACGGTCGCCGACCCGCTGGCCGAGACGCTCGGCGCGGCCGAGGGCGGGCTGATCGATTACCGCTATGTCGACGCCGTCAAGCTCGCCGGCCACTCGTGCCCGACGGTGGCCGGCGCCTGGCTGATGACGCGTGCGGCGCTGGCGCGGCTGTACCCGGGCCAGACGCCGCGGCGCGGCGAGATCCGCGTCGAGTTGCGCCAGGCCATCGACGAGGGCGTGGCCGGCGTCATCGCCGGCGTGGCGGGGCTGGTCACCGGTGCGGCCAACGAGGGCGGCTTCAAGGGTCTGGCCGGCCGCTTCGCGCGCCATGGGCTGCTGCACTTCGGCGTGCCGATGCGCGGCGAGATCCGCTTCACACGGCTGGACAACGGGCAGTCGGTCGAACTGTCGCACCGGCCGCAGACCGTGGCGCGGCCCGCCACCATGAGCGAGTTGCTGCGCGACGGCCTTGCGCCGCAGGCGCCCGCCGCGGCACGGCGTGCATTCGCCGAGGCCTGGCAAGGGTGGGTGCGGGCGATCGTGATCGAGCACGCGGACGACCCGGCGCTGATCGAGTTGGCGGCCTGAGCGACATGGCGCGCCGCGAGATCGCGCCCGAGGTTTTCCTGTCCGGAGTGCCCTTGTTCAAGGCACTCGACGCCGCAACGCTGGCACGCTTGGCGGCGGCCACCACGCGGCGTGCGCTCAAGCGCGGCGAGACGCTGTTCCGCAAGGGCGATCCGGCCAGCGGCATGTATGTCGTCGTATACGGCGAGATCAAACTGATCGCGATCACGCCGGCGCGCGGGCCGCGGCTGGCGGGCATCGTCGGGCCGGGGCAGAGCTTCGGCGAGCCGGTGATGTTCCTAGAGCGTCCGACCGTCGTCGACGCACAGGCGGCCAGCGATGCGCTGCTGCTGCATCTGCCCAAGGCGGCAGTGTTCGAGGAGATCGAACGCAACCCGAAGTTCGCACGGCGCATGATCGCGGGCCTGAGCCAGCGCGTCGAGCGCCTGGTGCGCGAGCTCGACCGGCAAGCCCTGGGCAGCGGCAGCGAACGCTTCATCGACTACCTGCTGCGCCACGGCAGGGGTCAGGCGGGCGCGTTCGTGGTGACGCTGCCGGCGGCCAAGGCCGAGATCGCGTCGCAGCTGAACCTCACGCCCGAGCACTTCTCGCGCATCCTGCACGAGCTGGCGCAGGCCGGCCTGGTGGGGATCGCGGGGCGGCAGATCACGGTGCCGAGCCGCGAACGGCTGCAAGGCGCGCTGCACCGGCGCTGAACGGCTGCGCGGCCGTACAGCGCTACTACGAACGAGGCGCTGACCAGTTAGCGCGGCCGGCGCTGGTCCGCGCGCGACGCGAGCAGGCACTCGGCGGTGTCGCCGTCGACCATACGGCCGGCCTCGTCGACCAGCGGCTCCTCGAAGTCGTTCCAACCGCGCACGCCGGTCTTCAGCGACGCGACGGCGACGAAGCCCATGCGCTGCATCACGTCGGCGGCGAGCAGCGAGCGGTCGCCCGAACGATAGACGACGAGGATCGCACGCTCGCGGCCGCCGGCCAGCAGCGGCAGCGTCTCCTCATAGTCCCCAGTCGCAGCTCGCCTCGGGGATGCCGCGCGGCCCGTTGATCGAGCCGCCGCGCCCGAAACCGAGCGCGGCACCAAGGTGATGGCGTCGCAACGCGGAATCGCGTGTGAGCGGCGCTCAGCGCTAACCAGGGCTACGTACAAGCCCAGGATAATCAAAACTCTCGCCACCGTTTGTCGCGTCGACGCTGGGCGGCTGTCGACGCTGGATGGTGTCGCGCAAGCGCATTGACAGCGGCACGCTGGCGGCCGTCTTGACGGTCGTGGGCCCAAACGCGCGAAGGCCGCCCTCGTCGGCGCGCTCGCCTGTAGGGCCGCCCGTTCAGTGTCCCGACGGCGGGCTTGCGCGAGCCCGCAGCAGTTCATCGAGCGCGCCGCGCGCGATCACCTGCTCCTCGTTCGTCGCGATGACCCACGCCGATACCGGCGAATCGGCGGTGCCGATTCGCGGTCCATGGACTTCGTTGGCGGCACGATCAAGCTTCAGCCCGAGCCAGCCGAGCTGCTCGCACACGCGTTGCCGGATGTGCGCGCTGTTCTCGCCGATACCGGCGGTGAACACCAGCGCGTCGAGTCCGCCAAGGGCTGCGGCGAGCGAGCCCAGCTCGCGCACGATGCGATAGACGAACAGATCGATCGCCTGCGCGGCAGCGGGCTTGTCGCTTGCCAGCAGCACGCGCAGGTCGGACGACAAGCCCGAGACACCCAGCAGCCCCGAGCGCTCGTACAGCAGTTCGGCCACCTGTACGGTCGTCATGTGTTTCTCCTCGATCAGGTACAACACCACCCCCGGATCGAGGCCGCCGCAGCGCGTGCCCATCAGCAGGCCGTCGAGCGCCGTGAAGCCCATCGTCGAGGCGACGCTGCGGCGTCCGCGCAGCGCGCACAGGCTGGCGCCGTTGCCCAGATGCGCAACGATCACGCGCCCGTCGCTGTCCGTCCCCAGGTACTTTGGCAGCTGGCTCGCGATGTACTGGTACGACAACCCGTGGAAGCCGTAGCGCCGGATGCCGTCCCCACTCAGCTCGCGCGGCAAGCCGAAGAGCTGTGCCACGGCAGGTTGCGTTCGATGGAATGCCGTGTCGAAACACGCGATCTGCGGTACGTCGGGGAGGCGCTCGGCGAGCGCACGGATGCCGGCGATCCCGTGCGGCTGGTGCAGCGGCGCGAGCGATACCAGCGCCTCCAGTTGTGACAGCACCCTCGGCGTCACGCGTACGGGTTCGGCGAACAGGCTGCCGCCGTGGACGATGCGGTGGCCGACGGCGGCGAGCCGCTGGCCCGACAGATGCTGCACCAGCCAATCGAGGGTATGGCTCAGCGCGGCTTGGTGATCGAACTGCGTTGCGACGTCGGCGACATCGTCCTGCGCGAGCGTCTCGCCGCCCGCACCGACCGCGGAGAAGCGCGGCGCCACGCCGATGCCTTCGATCTGCCCGTGCACGAGCCGAGCGAGTTCGCCATCCCGCGCCGCCGGCAAAGCGAACACGCCGAACTTCACGCTCGACGAACCTGCGTCGACCGCCAGGATCGCGTCGTTCATGCGGTTCTACTGAGATGGTGATGCAACAGCAGTGCCACCGCGCACGAGGCGATGCGCGAGTGGGCCGAATCAGCGCGGCTTGTCAGCACGATCGGCACGCGAGCGCCGAGGACGATGCCGGCCGCTTGCGCATCGGCCAGGTACTCCAGCTGCTTGGCGAGCATGTTGCCGGCCTCGATATCGGGCACGACAAGGACGTCGGCCTGACCGGCAACTTCGGATTCGATGCCTTTGATCTTGGCCGCGAACTCGGAAACGGCGTTGTCGAACGCAAGGGGGCCATCGAGCACGCCGCCGGTGATCTGGCCGCGCTCGGCCATCTTGCACAGCGCCGCCGCGTCGATCGAGGAGCGCAGCTTCGGCGTCACGGTCTCGACCGCCGACAGCAGCGCGACCTTCGGCCGCGCAATGCCCAGCGCGTGCGCCAGATCGATTGCGTTGCGCACGATGTCCGCCTTCGCCTCCAGATCCGGTTCGACGTTGACCGCCGCGTCGGTGATGAGCAGCGGCTTCGGGTAGCGCGGCACGTCGAGCACGAACACATGACTCACGCGCCGGCCGGTGCGCAGCCCTCCTTGTGGCGCGACGACCGCACTCATTAGCTCGTCGGTGTGCAGGCTGCCCTTCATCAGGGCGTCGACCTCGCCCGACCGCGCCAGCTCGACCGCCTTGGCGGCGGCAGCGTGGCTGTGGGGCACGTCGACAACCGGTGTCGCGCCAACGTCCAGACCGTGCTGCCGGGCAACGGCGCCGATCTTCGCGGCCGGGCCGAGCAGCAGCGGCTTGATGAGCCCGAGGCGCGCCGCATCGACCGCACTTTCGAGGGCCTCGCGCGAGCAGGGATGAACGACAGCCATGCGAATCGGCGCCAGCCTGCGCGCGGCGGCCAACAGTTGCTCGTAGCGCAGAGTCTTGTCGGCGACGAGAACCTCCGGCAGATCGGCGCGGCGAATGCGCAGTTTCTCCGTCGGCGCGAGGACTTCGGCCTGCCCTTCGATCACCGCGGCACCCTCCTGATCAATGCAACGCGTGTCCAGGAACACGCGCCGTCGCGCTGCGTCGATCGAGGTCACCGTCACCGACACCGTCAGCGTGTCGCCGACATGCACGGGCTTGAGGAACTTGAGCGTCTGGCCGACGTAGATCGTTCCGGGCCCGGGGAATCGGGTGCCGAGCACGGTGGAGATCAGCGCTCCGCCGAGCATGCCGTGCGCGATGATCTCGCCGAACTGCGACGATTTCGCATATGCCGCATCGACATGCGCCGGGTTGACGTCGCCCGACACCTTCGCAAAAAGCAGGATGTCGGACTTGGTGACCGTGCGCTTGAGACCGGCGCAGGCGCCGATGCGGATCTCCGACAGCGGGTGGTTCTCGATCCAGAGTTCGGAATCGGCAACGGCAAGTTCGTTCATGGCATCAACCTCTGGCATGCAAAGTGAGTTCTGATCTGAGGCGCAACTGCAATGCCTCTAGCCGACGATGTGATACCCAGCGTCGACGAAGACGACGTTGCCGGTCAACGCCCGCGCGGCCTCGCTGACGAGCAGGGCCGTGACGACGCCGACGTCGTCGATGTCGACCAGTCGGCGTTTAGCCGCTTGCGCTGCTGCCCGTTCCAGCAGTTCGTCGAAGCCGCCGATACCGGAAGCCGCGCGGGTTCTGATCGGCCCGGGCGAGACGGCGTGCACTCGGATGCCCTTGGGTCCGAGTTCAAGCGCCAGGTAACGGACGCTTGCTTCGAGTGCAGCCTTGACCGGACCCATGATTCCGTAATGTTCGATCGCCTTCTGTGCGCCGTAGTAGCTCATCGTGACCGATGCGCGGCCATCCTTCATCAGCGGCTCCGCCATCCGCGCCATGCGGATCAGCGAATGGCACGAGACGTCCATTGCGGTGGCAAAGCCGTCCCGGCTGCTGTCGATCACGCGGCCAAGCAGATCCTGCTTGGGGGCATACGCGATCGCGTGCAGCAGGAAGTCGAGCCTGCCCCACCTTTGCGCGATCTCGGCAAACGTCGCCTCCATCTGGCCGGGCTGCTGCACGTCGAGGGGTAGAAGGATGTCGGCTTCGAGCTGCTCGGCGAGCGGCCGCACGTATGGGTGCGCCTTGTCATTCAGGTAAGTCAATGCCAGCGTCGCGCCGAACTGGCGCATCGCGCGCGCGCAGCCGTACGCGATGCTGTGTTCGTTGGCGATGCCGACCACGAGCCCCTTCTTGCCGGCGAGGCTCGCCAGCGCGGCGAGGTTCGGTGCCGATTGCGTGGATGCGGGCATCCTTGCCTCCTCAGGGGACAAGAACATAGCGACCCGGCGCATCACCAAGCGGCGGCGAGCCGAGCTCCGCCAAGCGGATCGGCGGAGGCGGCACGCGCTTGCTCGCGCGCTTGCGCAGCCAGCTTTCCCACGCCGGCCACCACGAACCGTCGAAGCGGGGCGCGGTGTGCAGCCAGCTGTCGGGGTCGAGGTGCGCATCGTGCGCCTGGCGCGTCAGCAGCTGGAAGCTGCGCTTGGCATGGCCCGGCTCGGAGACGATGCCGGCGTTGTGCCCGCCGCTGGTCAGCGCGAACGTGACCTCGGCGTCGCTGAGCAGGTGGATCTTGTACACCGACCGCCACGGCGCCACGTGATCGGCCAGCGTGCCGACCGCGAAGATCGGCGCGCGAATGTCGGTCAATGCCACCGGGCGATCGTCGACGCGGTAACGCGCCTCGGCGAGCTGGTTGTCGAGGAAGAGCTGGCGCAGGTACTCCGAATGCATGCGGTACGGCATGCGCGTCGGATCGGCGTTCCAGGCCATCAGATCGTTCATCGGCGCGCGCCGGCCGAGCAGGTAGTTGTTCAGGTGGTACGACCAGATCAGGTCGTTCGAGCGCAGCATCTGGAACGCGCCTGCCATCTGCTTTGCATCGAGCGTGCCGCGCAGGCTCATGAGATCCTCGAGGAAGGTGACCTGGCTGTCATCGATGAACAGGGAGATCTCGCCCGGATCCTCGAAGTCGGTCTGCGCCGCCAGCAGCGTCAGGCTGGACAGCCGTGCCGGCTGCTGCCGCGCCAGCGCCGCCGCGGCGATCGCCGCCAGCGTGCCGCCCAGGCAGTAGCCGGCCAGATGCACCGGCGCGTCGGGCCGGATCGACCCGATCGCATCGAGTGCGGCGAACACGCCGAGCCGCAGGTAGTCGTCCATGCCGAGGTCGCGGTCGTTCGCGTCGGGGTTCTTCCACGAGATCATGAACACCGTGTGGCCCTGGTCGACCAGGTACTTGACCAACGAGTTGTGCGCCGACAGGTCGAGGATGTAGTACTTCATGATCCAGGCCGGCACGATCAGGATCGGCTCGGCGTACACCTGCGACGTTGTCGGTTCGTACTGGATCAGCTCGATCAACCGGTTCCTCAGCACGACCCTGCCGGGCGTGACCGCGAGGTTGCGGCCGACCTCGTAGGCTTCGGCGCCGGCCGGCTGGGCACCCTCGACCGCGCGCCGCCAGTCGTCGAGCGCGTTGAGCCAGCCGTCCCACAGATTGGCGCCGCCGCGCTGCCTCGTCTCGCGCTGCACGACCGGGTTGGTGGCGATGAAGTTCGAGGGCGCGACGCGATCGAGCCACTGGCGGGCGGCGAAGTTCGCCATCTGCTCATGGTGGGGCGTGACGCCGGGCACGCCGGTCGTCGCCACGTGCCACCACTGCTGCGTGAGCAGGAAACCCTGGTAGAGAACGTTGTACGGCCAGGCGTCCCAGGCCGGGTCGGCGAAGCGCCGGTCCTGCGGCAGGGGCTCGATGCAGTGGCCGCATTGCGGCCGCACTGCGTGATACGTGTAGAGCCACCAGCGCAGCGCCTTGCTGACCATCTTCTCGACCAGTTGCCCTTGCTTGCCGGGCGCCAGCGCGAGATGCAGCGCCCAGTCGGTCGAGGCCTGCACCAGCGACGCCGGCGACATGCCGTTGGTCAGACTGGCCAGCATCGCGTGACCGAATCGATCGAGGCCGGCCCAGTGCGCTTCCAGCTCCGGCTTGTCGGCGGCGATGTGCCCCAGCCAGGCGCTCGCCGCGCGCTCGAGCGGGTGTACCGCCGGCAGCTCGGTCGGGTGAACCGCCGCCGGCTCGGTCGAAGGTGCAGGGGTGATTCGGGTACGGGTGTCCATGGGGGCCTCGGATGGGTTGGTGGTCGTTGATGCAGTTCAGAACTCCAGGCTCAGCGCGACCGAGCCGTATGCATGCCGGGAGGTTTGCTCTTCGAATTCGCGCGTCCGGTAGACCCGCATCGCGGCCAGCTTGACGCCGTGCCCGGCCACCAGGCCCTGCGTGCTGAAGCCGACGGCTGCCTGCGCGACCCAGGGCCGCCGCGTAACCTCGTGGCTCGAACGGAACAGATTGCCGTCGAGCGAGAAGTCGTGTGCGACCAGCTTGGCCTCCAGCGTGCCGAACAGGTGGATCCCGGCGCGCGGCGCGCCGGCGGCGGTACCGTCGCCGGGCGTTCGCCGCCCGGCCACCGCCGCCGACGGCGGCCGGTTCTCGGCGCCCGGCCGGATCGGGTAGCTGCCGAAATCGTTCGGTAGGTTCCAGCCGATGCGGCCTTCGATGGCCAGCGCGGCCGAGGTTTCGATGTTGCCCAGGCGCAGCCCGATCGAGCGGATGGTGTCGGCCGAGAAGCCTGGCGTGATCGCAGCCGAGCCTCGATAGTCCTTGAACTTGCGGTCCATCGCGAGCTGCAGCGCGGGCTCGTTCTTCAGCTGATGGTCCCAGCCGAGGAAGCGGTCTTCGCCGATCGCATCGTGCACCAGGTTCTGCGACTGCCGGGCGAGCGACCAGGGCCCGATGACGCCCAGCGTGATCTCGCGCGTATCGAGCATCTCGGTACCGCTCTGCGGCTCGAGCCGGCGCCGGTTCCACGACATGCCGACGTACAGCAGGCCGGCGTACGGCCGATCGTCGGTGATCAGGTCGGCGCGCAGTGGGTCGTTGGGCGTGTACATCGATTGGCCGAACTTGACGACGACGTTTTGCGTGTGCGCCGGGTTTGCCGCGTCCGACCAGAAGCCCGGGTTCAGGCGCTTGATCAGCTCGGCGTGCAGCCGCACCGGGGCCGGCAGGCACTCGGTGCGTAGGCTGCCGGCGATGTCGTGCGAGACGGCCATGAAGGCGACGCCGTTGGTGTAGTTGCGGTCGGTGTCGACGAAGAGGTCGTTCTCCAGCCGCGCCGTCACGCCGCGGAAGGTGATCGCCTCGGCGGCCGTGCAGCCCGCGTAGGTTCGCTCCGCGTCCTGCGCCGGCTCGGCGTGGGCCGGCGCCGCCAGCAAGCCGATGGCGAGGATCCAGGCGCTGCCCGCCGGGGCGCAAGGCGGCCGCACTCTGATCGGCGGGGTAGGCGCTCCGGCAACGGGCATGTTCACTCCACCATCGCCTCGGCTGCCGGCGGCTTGCCGCCGTAGAACGCGTGCAGGACGTTAACGATCTCCTCGGCGGTTTCGACGATCGAGAACAGAGCCGCGTCTTCGACGTCGATGAAGCCTTCCGCGACCAGGAACTCGAAGTCGATCGCGCGGCGCCAGAAGCCGGCGCCCACGAGCACGATCGGCAGCCGGCGCACCTTGCCTGTCTGCACCAGCGTGAGGACTTCGAACAACTCGTCCAGCGTGCCGTAGCCGCCGGGAAAGGCCACCAGTGCCCTCGCGCGCAGCATGAAGTGCATCTTGCGCAGGCCGAAGTATCGGAAGCGGAAAGACAGCTCGGGGCTGACGAACGGGTTGGGTGCCTGCTCGTGGGGCAGCGTGATGTTCAGACCGATGCTGCGCGCACCGGCGTCATGGGCGCCGCGATTGGCCGCTTCCATGATCCCCGGGCCGCCGCCGGTGACGATCACGAAATCGCGGCGTTGCTCGCGCTGGAAGTGCTCGGAGACGATGGCGGCGAAGCGCCGTGCCTCGTCGTAGTAACGCGAGTATTTCAACTGGCTCTCTGCCCGCGCGAGGCTGGAGCGCAGTGCGGGATCTATAGGCCGCGTGCGGGCGCGCTCCTGCAACGCTGCGACTTGCGCTTGCGCATCTTCCGAGGGCAGCAGACGCGCGCTGCCGAAGACGACCACCGTGGAACTCACGTTCTGACGTCGAAGGTGCGACTCGGGTTTCAGCAGCTCCAGCTGCAGCCGTACCGGCCGCAGTTCGTCGCTGTCCAGGAAGTCGGCGTCCTCGTGTGCCAGGCGGTACGCGGGACTGGTTGCGATCGCGCGCAGCAGCGTCTCGCGCGCGCCGCTGTCTATGTCGCCCCTGCGCGCCGCAGTCACCGCTCCGCCCCGCCGCCAATGGGCCTCAGGCCGATCGCCGCGACGCCGAACCAAGCCATCGCGGCGACCATCGACACGCCACCGACGATCACCAGCAGCGGTGGCACGCCGAACAGCACCTCGGCGAGGATGCCGAGCGGCATCAGCATGCCGGCCAACGTGAGCCACGAGATGCCCTTGGCCGCGAACTCGCCGACCGGCAGCCGCAGCAGCAGATAGCCGACGACGACGTTGATGAACGCGAACAGGTTGCCGTGCACGTGCGCGAGGCGCGACTCGAAGTGCTTGCCGACCGCGTAGTCGGCGATCCAGGCCTCCTTGCCCGGCGCGAAGTCGCGCAGGTAGATCAGCACGAAGCCGTAGGCCATGAACGCGGCGAGGAACAGGAACCCCGCGGCGATGTTCTTCCTGCCTTGCATGTGGTACTCCTTGTCGATTGAACCGAGGGACTGCGCCTGGGGCGCGCTCACAAGCCGATGGCCTGGCCGCGCGCAGGGACGCTGACGTTCCAGCCGCGGCCCGATCGCAGCCGTTCGGCGAGGGCCAGCGCCGCCGATTCCTCGCCGTGCACGACGAAGGTCTGGCGCGGCGGCCGCGCGAAGGCAGCCGCCCAGGCCAGCAGCGCCGGCTGGTCGGCGTGGGCGGAGAAGCCGCCCAGCGTGTGGATCGACGCGCGCACTGCGATCTCCTCGCCGAAGATGCTCACGCGCTTCGCGCCGTCGACCAGCTTTCGGCCCAGCGTGCCCTGGGCCTGGAAACCGGTGATCAGCACGCTGCACTCCCGGCGGCCGAGGTTGTGGCGCAGGTGATGCTTGATGCGGCCGGCGTCGCACATGCCGCTGGCCGCGACGATGACCGCGCCGGAGCGGATGCGATTCAGCGCCATCGATTCCTCGACGCTGGCGGTGAAGCGCAGCAGCGGCAGGTTGCGACCCGCGGCGCGCCAGTCGGCCAGGCGCCGCGCCGGCTCGTCGAACAGATCCAGGTGCTGCATCGTGATGCGCGTGGCGGCCGCGGCCATGGGCGAATCGACGTGGATGTGCAGGTTGCGCAGGCGACCCTCGCGGCTCAGGCGATGCAGGTGGTAGAGCACCTCCTGCGTGCGCCCCACCGCGAAGGCGGGAACGATGACGTTGCCGTGCCTGACGTTCAGCGTGTGGTCGACCACCTGGGCCAGCTCGTCGAGCGTTGCCGCCTGGTCCTTGTGCGCGCGGTCGCCGTAGGTCGACTCGATGAACAAGATATCGGCCTCGGCGATCGTCACCGGGTCGCGCAGGATCGGCCGGCCGGGCTGGCCGAGGTCGCCCGACATCACGAGCTTGGTGGTCTTGCCGCCCTCGGTGAGCCAGATCTCGACGATGGCCGAACCGAGGATATGGCCGGCGTCGCGAAACCGGCAGCGCACGCCGGCGTGCGGCTCGATCTCCTCGTCGTAGCGCACCGCCTGCAACTGCCGCAGGCAGTCCACCGCGTCCTGCATCGAGTAGAGCGGCGCCACTTCGGCGCCCGGCTGCCGGGCCGGTTTGCGCCGGCGGCTTGCCCGCTCGGCGTCGGCCTGCTGGATGTGCGCGCTGTCGGGCAGCATCACGGCCAGCAGATCGGCGGTGGCGGCGGTGGTGAAGATCGGGCCGGCAAAGCCGCTGCGCGTCAGCTTCGGCAGCAGGCCGCTGTGGTCGATGTGGGCATGCGTCAGCAGCACGAAGTCGAGCGTGCGCGGGTCGAATGGGAACGGCTGCCGGTTGCGTGCCGGCGCCTCGCGCCCGCCCTGGACCATGCCGCAGTCGACCAGGAAGCGCGCGGATGGCGTCTCGACGAGCAGGCACGACCCGGTGACTTCGCGCGCGGCGCCGAGAACGGTGATGTTCACGCGGCTGCTCCCGCCTGCGCGGTCTCACCGCGGGCTGTGCCGGTGAGCCGGTCGAGCAGCGCATGCATCGCGACGTTGATCGCCGCGAACCGTTCGGGGTAGCCCAGCATCGCCAGAGGTTGCTGGATGTGGCGGCCCTCGACGAGTTCGTCGATGCCGTGCGCGATCAGGTCCCGTGCACCGGCAGGCGTGGTCTCGAGGTGGAACTGCAGTCCGACCACTCGCTCGCCGAACGCAAAGGCCTGGTGGGCACAGGAGGCGCTGCGCGCGACGTGCACCGCGCCGGCCGGGATGTCGAACGTCTCGCCATGCCAATGAAATGCCAGGAGCCGCCGCGGAAAATCCTCGAACACCGCCGCGGTGCGTGCGGCCTCGGTCGTTTCGACGGCGAACCAGCCGATCTCCTTTTCGTCGTTGGCGTAGACGCGCGCGCCGAGCACCTGGGCGATCAGCTGCGCGCCGAGGCAGATGCCGAGCACGCGCGCTCCGGCGGCGATCGTGCGCTCGATGAAGCGTTTCTCGTCGACTAGCCACGGATACCGGGCCTCGTCGTGCACGCTCATCGGCCCGCCGAGCACGACCAGCAGGTCGGCGTCCTCCACCATCGACAGCGGGTCGCCGCGATACGGGTGCGTGACGGCAAGCGCATGCCCGGTGCGCTTGGCCCAGGCCTCGATGCTGCCGGGCGGCTCGAACGGCACATGCTGCAGGACGTGGATCCTCATCGCTGTTGTTCCTCGACCCTCTCGGCGATCAAGCCCAGCGCGGCGCCAGCGCCTTCCAGGCGACGGCGGCGAGGGCCGCCCACACGAGCGTGCGCAGAGTCATCGCGACCACCGTGCGCGTTTCGTGCGCACCGCCGCCGAGTACATGCACGCCGAAGGCGGCGAATGTCATGGCTGTCGACGCCGCGATGACGACGGCCAGCCACAGTGCCCAGCGGCGCTGCATCCACAGCCCGACGCCGGCGGCGACGTAGGCGAAGCCCGCCGCGAAGTTGAACCACAGCACGAACGGCACGACCTGCCCGGCGGCAGCGCGCGCCTGTGGGCCGCCGAACAGGACCGTGCCGCCTTCCTTCAGCGTGAGCAGACCGAAGGCCACCGCCACGAGCGAGGTCGCCCGCATCCAGCGCCGGCGGATGGTTGGATTGGCATTCATCGTCATCCTCTCGTCAGCGTCCGATGACGTCCGATGTCCTTGCCGGGCCGTCGACAGCGGAGACGGCCTGCGTGTGGGCGAGCTCGCGGCGTGCCGGTTCGCCGGCGAGGGCGGCGCCCAGTGCCACGGTGTCGGCCAGGCGCAGCGCCTGCGCGGCGATGAGGCCGCTGCGGGCCTGCAGCAGTTGCTGGTCGGCGACGAGGAGCTGCACGGGGCTCGCGGCGCCCGCGCGGTACTGGCGCTCCAGTACGCGGTGCTGTTCCTCGGCGGCCTGCACGCTGCGGGCCAGGGCCGCCAGCGCCTGGGCGTCGTGTTCGACCGCACGCAGCGCATCGGCCACGCTGCGCAGCGCTTCGAGCACAACGCGCTGGTAGCTCGCCGCGGCGGCATCCAGCGCTGCCTGGGCAGCGCGGCGCTCGGCCGGCAGGCCGGCGTTGAACAGCGGCTGGCTCAACTGGCCCACGGCGTTCCACACCGCCGCGGATCCGCCGAACAGCGCCGTCGTCGTCAAGGCCTGGCTGCCGAGGCTCGCGCCCAGGTCGAGCCGCGGGTACTGGCGCGCATAGGCCACACCCAGCTCGGCATGCGCCGCCCGCAGGCCGGCTTCAGCGGCCTGGATGTCCGGCCGCTGGCGCGCCCATTCCGACGGCACGGTCACGGGCAGCCGCTCGGGCAGCGTGAAGTCGGACAGCGTGAAGGCAGGGACACCTTGCGCGGGGGCTCGGCCGGCCAGCACGGCCAGCAGGTGCTCGGTCTGCTGCAGCGACTTGTGCAGCGGCGGCAGGCCCGCGCGCGTCAGCTCGGCCTGGGTCGTGAGCGCGCTCACCTCGTCGGGCGCCGCCTGGCCGAGTCGGGTGCGCACCTGGGCCAGGCGGATCAGTTCCTCCTGCGTGCGCAGGATGGCGCTCTGCGCATCGAGCTGCGCGGCCAGGCGGGCGCGCGTGATGGCGGTGGTCGCGAGATTGGCCGCCAGCGCGTGGCGGGCTGCCGCCAGCTCATGCCGGCGGATCTCGGCGCGTGCGGCCAGCGCACGCAGGCTGCTCGCGGTGCCGCCGCCGAAGTCGAAGCGGTAGCGCACGCTGACGCTGGCGTTGTAGAGGCCGAACTCGCGCGTGTCGCCCGGCAGCCCCTGGGCGCTGGGGCTGATCTGCTGGCGCTGCGCGCCGACGCCGAGATCGACCTGCGGCCATTGCGTCGATCCGGCCTGTGCCGCGTGCAGTTCGCGCGCCTGGGCCAGTACCGCTTCGGCGGCTGCGAGCGTGGGGCTGGCACGAAACGCCTCGTCCACCAGGGCATTGAGTGCGGGTGAGCCCAGCGTGCGCCACCATTGCGCCTCCATCGTGCCGACCACGACATGCTGCGCCTGGCCGAGCGGCACGTCGGACCAGGCGGTTGCCGCCACCGCAGTGCCGGCGGTGTAGCCGGCTACCGGGGGCGCCGCCGGCGGCTGATAGGGCGGCAGCGCTGCGCAGCCGGCCAGCAGCAGTGCGGCGGCCAGCGATCCCAGGGCAGGGCGCAGGTTCTCGTTCATGGGCATCGCCTCCACGAGTCGGGTATCGGCTTGGGGCATGGTCTTCAGGCCTCGATCGCGCGGCCTTCGCCGGCCTCTTCGTGCGTGACACCGTCGCGGATGTGATAGATCCGCTTGAAGGTCGGGATGATCTTCTCGTCGTGGGTGACGACGATGATGGCGGTCTGGTAGCGGCGCGCCATGTCGTTGAGGATGCGGATGACCGCCATCGCGCGCTCGCTGTCCAGCGGGGCGGTGGGTTCGTCGGCCAGGATCACCGGGGGGTGGTTGACCAGGCCGCGGGCGATCGCCACGCGCTGCTGCTCGCCGCCGGACAGTTGCGAGGGCATGGCTTTGGCGCGGTGCTGCACGTCCAGCGCGGTGAGCAGTTCCATTGCGCGCTCGCGCGCCTGCGCGTTGGGCATGCCCGCCAGCATCGGCAGCAACGCGACGTTGTCGGTGACGTCGAGGAACGGAATGAGGTACGGCGCCTGGAAGACGAAGCCGATGCGGTCGCGGCGCAGCGCGCGCAGGTCGTCGACCTTCCAGCCCTCGTCGTAGATGAGCTCGTCGCCCAGCGTCATGCGTCCGGCGGTGGGGTCGATCACCGCGCCCAGCGACTTCAGCAGCGTGCTCTTGCCCGAGCCCGACGGGCCGATCAGCCCCACCACCTCGCCCGGCGCCACTTCCATGTTGACGCTCTTGAGCGCGTCCACCGCGGTGTCGCCCTGGCCGTAGCGCTTGCGCAGGCCTTCGATGCGGATGCCGTTGCCCGTCATCTCATCCCCCGATGGCTTCGGCCGGGTCCACGCGCAGCGCCATGCGGATCGCGATCACGCTCGCCAGCGCGCAGATCACCAGCACGGCGCCGAAGCCGGCCACCGAGTCCAGCGGCATCAGCAGCACGTACTTGGGGAACAGCGGCGCGGCGAACGTGGCGCTGATCTTGCCCACCGCGAAGCCGATCACGCCCAGCGCGAGCGCCTGCTGCAGGATCATCGACGCGATGGTGCGGTTGCGTGTGCCGATCAGCTTGAGCACCGCGATCTCGCGGATCTTGTCCATCGTCAGCGTGTAGATGATGAAGGCCACGATGGCCGCGCTGACCACCGCCAGGATCACCAGGAACATGCCGATCTGCTTGGCCGAGGTGGCGATCAGCTTGCCGATCAGGATCTCCTCCATCTCGGCGCGGGTGTAGACGGTCAGGCGCTTCCAGCGGCGGATCGAATCGGCCACCACGTCGGCATCGGCGCCCGGGCGCAGCCGCACGAGCACCGCATTGACGGCGTTGCTGCTGCTCTGCGACGCGTTCACCGATTCCTGCAGGCCCGGCACGCCCGGCCGGTTGAACGACGGGTTGGCCGCGGTGCGGCGGCGGTTCTGCACGATGGCGTCGTTGTCCTTCAGAAACTGCGCTTCCTGCGCGTCCTTCAACGGGATGAAGACCATCGGGTCGCCGCTGGAGGAGACCATGCGACGCGTCAATCCCACCACCGTGTAGTCGTTGCGGCGGATGCGCAGCGTGTCGCCGAGCGCAAAGCCGGCGGCCACGTCGGCCATCGCCTCGTAGTGCCCACGCGTGAGGCGCCGGCCCGCGACCAGTGCGGGCGGCCAACCCGGGGCGCCCCAGGCCTCGCCGGGCACGATGCCCACCACCATCGCGCGCACGTCTTGCCCGCCCTGGCGGACCTGCATCGTCAGGTAGGTGACGTTGGATGCCTCGGCCACGCCCGGCATCGCCAGCAGCGCGCGGTCCTGGTCGTCGGGGATGCTGGAGGGTTCAGCGTAGGGACCCAGGGTGTCGCGCTGCACGACCCACAGGTCGGCGCCGCTGTTGTCGAGCAGCGCCTTGCCGTCGTCGACCATGCCGCGGTAGACGCCGGCCATCACCAGCGTCACGCCCAGCAGCAGGCCCAGGCCCAGGCCGGTGAAGACGAACTTGCCCCAGGCATGAGCAATGTCACGTCCGGCCAGGCTGATCACTTGGCCACTCCCGGCATCGGGTCGACGACATGGATGCGCGAACGCAGCGTCAGCACCTTCTCGCTGTGCAGCACGATCGCGTCACCGGCCTTCAGGCCGTCGAGCACCTGCACGTGCCCCTCGAGGTCGGCACGACCGAGCACGACCGGCACGAACGTGGGGCTGTCGCCGTTGGTCGTCCAGACGCCGATCTGCTGGCCCTGGCGATGCACGGCGGCGTTAGGGATCACCGGTCCCTCGGGCAGCGCCGGCAGATCGACGGTCACCTCGGCACGCTCGCCGATCGGTGGCAAGGGCTTCGGCACCGCGGTGAAGCCGACCTTCGCGAGCAGCTCCTCGGTGACCGCGTCGGCCCGCAGTTCCGTGCGCAGCACCTGGCCCTCCAGCGCCTGCCCGCGGCGCGAACGCAGCGTCACCCGCGCCGGCAATGCGGCAACCAAGCCGCCGGCGCTGACCTGGTCGAATCGGGTGTTGATCCACAGCGAGCGCGGATCCACCACCTCCACCACGGCCTGGCCCGCGACGACGGTGGTGCCAGGCTCCACGTCGCGCGAAGTGACCACGCCGTCCGCCGGCGCCGCGAGCCGCAGGCTGCCGCGCTGCGCGCGCAGCGCCTGCAGGTCGGACAGGGCTCGTGTCTGGTCTTCGCCTGCGGCGGCGAGTGCGGCATTGGCGAGCTGCAGGTCCTGCCGGCGAGCGGCCAGCAGTTCCTCGCTCGTCGCCTTCTCGGCGAACAGCTGCTCGTAGCGGCGGGCCTGGGTGTCGGCATACGCCTGGCGTGCCGCGGCGTCGGCCACGGCGGCGGCGGTGCGCTTCACCACCGCCTCCTGCGAGCGCAGCCGGTCGTCGCTGTCCACCGGGTCCATCTCGCCCAGCACCTGACCGGCCTTGACGGTATCGCCGACCTCGACGTCCAGGCGCTTGAGCCGGCCCGGGGCGATCGGCCCGATGCGGTAGAGCTGGCGCGCCTCGACGCTGCCCACACCGAACAGCGCAGGACGCAGCGCACGCGACTCGACCTTCACCACGGTGACGGCCACCGGCGCCAGCGGCCCTGAGCGCAGGGCCACGTAGCCCAGCAGCGCGGCCAGCGGCACCAGAACCGCCAGGATGGCCAGCGTCCGGCGGCTGATGGGCATTCGGTTCATGCTCGACCCTTGGTGATGCCGCGCAGGTAGATCGCGAAGACGCGCGGTGCGTCGCGGCGGATGCGCTGAACGTCGCCGGCGATCAGGGCTTGCATCACCAGGCCCTGGACCGTGCCGACAAACAGGGTGGCGGCGGCGTCGACGTCGAGTTGGGGATCGAATTCGCCGCTCTTGCGTCCGGCCTCCAGCACGTAGTGCAGGCGCTCGGCGTAGTGGCGCAACAAGATCGAGGCCAAGCGCTTGGGAGCCGTGGAGCCGGCTCGCTGCAACTCGCCGAACATCATGCGGGGCACGCCGGGGTGTTCGGCCACGAAGCCGGTATGGGCCAGGAACATGGCTTCGAGCGCGGCGCTCGAGGTCGGCGCGGCCTTGGCAGCATGATCGATGCGCGACAGCAGCCGGTCCGCCACCCATGCCATCACTGCCTCCAGGATGGCGTCCTTGGTGGGGAAGTGCTTGAAGAGGGCACCTTGCGTGACACCCATGTGCTTGGCGATGACGGTGGTGGTGATCTCGCCGGGGTCATGCCCTGCGGCAAGTTCGATCACAGCGTCCACGGTTGCAGCTCGTCGTTCCTCGGCGGGGAGCTTGGTTCGCGTGTTCATGTCTGATGTGGATAGTAACTTATTACTATCCTAGCGGTCAGCCATGTACTCGTCAAGCGTCCAAATGCAATCCGCCTTGGCAGCCACCGCAGTGTTGGATGCCGGGCGCGTCCCCGCTGCGCGGGGCCGGCCTTTAGGTGGATTTCTGGGATGTCAACAGCGGGCGCTGTCACCCCTTGCTCGCTCAGCCTCGTAGCGAAACCAGCTTCGGCTTGGCGCCTTTGCGCAGGTCGGCGAGTTCGCGTTCCCGGCGCTGCAACATGGAGCTGGCCTCTTGCCAGGCCGCGAAATAGTGGTCGACGAGCGAGGCGAGGTTGGTCACCTGTTGGCACAGGTCTTTGTACTCGTCGCGTAGTTGCTGCAAGGCGCGACGGGCCGAACCCGGATCACGGTGGCGCTGGCGCTGCAGCTTGTGCAACTCCTGAAGGATGTCGGGGCGGTAGCGGTACAGCGCATTGCGCGAGACGCCGGCGATCGCGCACAGCGCCGAAGCGGTCGGTGCTTCTGATGTGTTGTCCGCGGTCAGGCGGACCAGCGCATCGCGCAGCCGTTGAGCGGCTGGCCTGCTGGTGGGATCAGCGGTCGATGCGCTCTCCATCAGTGTTCCCAAGGTAGCCGCTGCCGCAGCCAGCAGGTCGAACACCAACAGCCGCAACAGGTCGTTCAGGAACCATGAGCGTCCGCCGTCCGCCGACAGAGTCTGGTGGCGGACACAAACTCGTGCGCCAGCGGTATCGCTGGCGAAGGCGGGAGGCCAAGTGGCCTTTGCGCGGGACCTACGTTCGCGCAGATCGGCTAGACCGGCAACGATCATCGACGCGAACCACCTGAGCGCACCCGGCACGGTGCGCCGATGTCCGCCGGCACGGCCGCCGCTTGCACACGCGGCGACGGCCGGCACTACTTGCAAGACGGATGTCGGATATCGGACTGCCGCCTGGTCATAGCCCGCTGAGGAACGCCATCAACTGATCATCCGGCCGATAGCGTCTGGCCCTCACATTGGGAGGTGCGACCTTGTCCAGCACGTGCTCCTTCAAAGTCAGATCGGCATCAAGGTAGATCTGCGTGGTCTCCAGCGATTCGTGGCCCAGCCACATCGCGATCACCGACCGGTCGACTCCGGCCTGAAGGAGGTCCATCGCCGTGGTGTGGCGCAACACGTGCGGCGTCACGCGCTTGCGCGCCAAGGACGGGCAGACCTTGGTGGCCGTGGCAACGTGCTTGGCCACGATGTACTGGACGCCGTCGGCACTGAGGCGGCCGCCTCTGGCACTCGGGAACAGAGTGACGGGTTCAGGTCCCAGGTCGCGGTCCATCCATGAGCGCAAGGCTGCCTGCGTCTGTTTGGCCAGCGGCGTGCAACGCTCCTTGCGCCCCTTCCCGAGCACGTGGACATAGGCACCACTGCCCAGCCTGACATCGGTGGTCCTAAGGCCGGTCATCTCGGACAGACGCAGCCCCGTCTGAACCGCAAGCAGCAACAGAACATGGTCGCGTCGCCCCGACCACGTTGACCGATCAGGCGCCGCAAGCAAGGCTTCGACCTCTTCGCGCGTCAGATGGCACACCTGCTTGCGAGTGCATCGCTTGCTGGGAATCGCCAGCACGCGCTGGATCAGGCTTGCATGACCAGGCGATTCAAAGACGGCGTACTGAAAGAACGACCGAATCGCGCTGTGCCGCAGGTTCCGGCTTCTGGCACCCACGCCCCGTTCTTGCTCCAGATCGGCAAGGAACGCTGCGATCAACGGCGCGTCGAGTTGTTCCAGATCCAGTGCGCTCGGGGCAGTCTTGAGGCGCTTCTGGGCGAACCGCAGGAAGAGCCGGAAGGTGTCGCGATAGGACGCGATCGTGTGCGCGCTCGCCTGCCGCTGCTGCATGAGTCTGCGGGTGAAGAACCCCTCCAGCAGCGCAGCAAGATTGCCAGTGGCGGCCGTCATGACAGCTTCTCCCAGTGACGCTCGAGCCGGGCGAGCGCGTGGCCCATCAGCTCGGGGCACGCGCTGAGGTACCAGTAGGTGTGCTCGATGCGCACGTGACCCAGGAAGGTTGACAAGGTCGGCAGGTGGCGCTCGACGTCCTGGCCGGATCGGTACCAGCGCAGCAAGGTCTGGATGGCGAAGCGGTGGCGCAGGTCATGCAACCGAGGGCGCGGAACACCCGCCGGGGCGTGCACCTCTGCCTGGTCGAGCAGCTGATAAAAGGTTCGATGGATGTGTCCAGGGTCGAGCGCCGTCCGCCGACCCGAGATGAAGAACTGCGGCGGCGCCAACCGCTTGGCGAAGCGATCGCGCTGCACCCGGTACTCCAAGAGCGCTAAGCGGGTTGAGTCGGCAATCGGAGCCAGCCGAGACTTGCCGAACTTCGTCTGCCGAATGGTCAGCAAGCCTTGGTCGAGATCTACATCGCCGACCTCGAGACGGATCGCCTCACCTAGCCGCATCCCGGTGACGCTGAGCAGTCCCAGGAGGCAGTGGTAGGTCGCGCCTCGCAGGCTGTCGGCGGGAGGCAGCTTCAATGCGCACGTCATCAACCGAGCGAGCTCATCGTCCGAGTACAGGTACGGTTGACGCCGATGCCGATGGGAAGGCAGGAGGTTGGCGGGCGTCACCTCCGTGGCGGGATCGGACAACAGGTGGTGGCGCGTGAACCCGCGAATACGCCGCAGCCGATCGGCGGCGAAGCCAGGACGGGTGGATGGCTTGCTCACGGCCCATTCCACTGCGACAGCTGCCGTGATGGTCGTGGCGCCGCGCCGGTCGAGAAAGTCAGTGAACTCGACCAGCGCATCTTCGTTCGCCCGAAGCTTGAACCCGAGCGCGCCGGAGTGCAAGATAGTCGGCGGCTGACTGCCTAAGCGGCGTCATTGCACACCTCCGGGCCAAGAAGGGGCGATGGCTCGCAGGGAGGAGAAGTCCACCTTCGCATAGATCGTCGTTGTCTGCTGCTGGCGGTGGCGCAGCACCTCGCCGATCTCGGGCAGCGACGAACCCTCGCGCAGCAGTCGTGTGGCCAACGTATGACGGAGCACATGCGCTCCCTTGCTCGGCGCATCGATGCCGGCGCGCCGAAGCGCGCGGCGGACGATCGCTGCGACAGCGGTCCCGCTGGAGAACCCTTCCATCGGCGCCTGTGCTCGGAGGAAGACCTGCCGTGAGGAACAGCGTGGCCGAGCCTCGCTCAGGTACTGCGCCAGCGCTTCGCCGGCGTCATGTGGAAGCGGGAGGCGGTCGACGCGGGTATGTCCATTGCGAACTTTGAGCTCACCGGCTTGCCAGTCGATGTCCTCCAGTTGTAGGGCTACCACCTCACCAGCCCGCAGGCCGAGCCGCGCAAGTAGGAGGATGACCGCGTAGTCGCGACACCCACTCGGCGTAGCCCGATCGCATTGAGCGAGGGTGCGCACAACCTGTTCGTCCTCGAGCGAGCGCGGGATCGATGACTGCGACCAAACGGCCGGCGCAGGTATGTGCGAGCACATATCGGTGCCGAGCCAGCCGCGGTAGAGCGCGAATCGCAAGAACGCCCGAACTCCACCGACGACTCGACATGCAGAGCTTGGGCGGCACGCCTTCGTTGCCCGCCTGACATGGGCAACGATGTCGCCCGCCGCAACGGTGTCGAACGTCAAAGGTCCGTCGGCGAAGAGGGAGGTCAACAGGTTCCTTGCCTCGATCCGGTTGGAGCGGATGGTTGCAGGCGCCAGGTTGCGCTCATGGCGCATGTAGTCGACATACTCGGCCTCGATCTGCTCAGCCGCAGTTGGAGCGCGCTCAGGTGAGGGAATGCAGATGACGCCTTGCAGCGCGAGGTGCGCCAGCAGCTGCAGCAGCGTTGAGCGGTCTTCGACCCTCGGCGCGCGACGACGCTTACGGCCGCGCAAGAAGGCATCAACCACGTCTTGGTTTGCTGCCGCGGCGGCGATGTCGCGTCGATCCAGCCAGCGGCTGAAGTCTCCAATCAACCACGCCGAGCGGCGCCGCGAGTCGCGGCTGTAGCCTTTGGCTGCCAATGAGTCGATGAAGGCATCGATGTACCCGCCCAACGGGCCATCGTGCATTCGCATCTGCGCTCGCGGGCGCACGAACAATTGTTCCATGAGGATCTCCTTCCGGGAAAACCGTCCCCGGCAAAGTCGAACCTATGGCAGTCCGGCGCTACTGTGAACCCGAGTGGTTCGTGTCAACCAAGTGCAGCATCCGCGCCCGCTCGCGCATCGACCTGCATGGCATCCAGGTCG